>JAGAJP010000056.1 GCA_017626045.1 Muribaculaceae bacterium
AAATCCGAATTCACCCACTACGACACATCTACCGGCAGAAGGGAGCCGGTGACGATCGACGGATCGGACCGTATCGACGCCGGATTCGCATTCGGGGGCAATGTCAGGTTCAGGAGCGTCAGGCTACGCGCTCTCTATCAGTTGGGACTGAACAAGACTATATATGACATCGCGGCTCCCCGCACTTTCGTGCTGTCGCTCTGCTATGACTTCAGACTTTAGACTTGACTGGGGGCGAGGATTTGTAAATCCTCGCCCCAAGTAAATCCTCGCCCCAAGTAAGCCCTGAAGATGTGGGTGCCCGTAATCAGCATCGTCGCCTCATACGACTCTGTAACCAACAGCATCAGCTCTAATTTTCATTAAAAAATTGAATTTATGGGAAAGATTCACTAAATTTGCACTGTCATTCGAAGTCTATAGACTAAGTATATGAAAAAAGAAGAACTCTTCAAAGGACAATACATACTCAGCGTCATGTTGGTAGTATGCACCATGATTTTCATCAACATAATATTTAGAGAAAGCGTTCCCTATGTTGCCAAGATAATAGTCGGAATAGCGCAGATTCTTATCAACACATATCTGCTTGTCAGATCTATTCAGATTAAGGAAAAAGAGTTGGTAAGAATATTTGCCATTGCTTTCATTTTGGATGTGGCTGTTACATTCGGAGGTTTATGTTTTGTTTATAACTGAGAAAAACGATGTCATAAGCTTCATTCTTTTTGAGAAAAAATGACACGTCAGTCTTTTGTCTAACATATCGTAAAATTCAAATACAAAGCCTTTAATAAATCGTAACCACATAAAAAAGAGAACAACCCCTATTCATATGTGCAAGAAAAGCATGAAATTTTTAAACTACCCCAATTGATGGAAGAAACCACTAACATTAAATACAATAGGCAGTACGGGCGGATGTGTGTCATATCCGCCTGTGCAGCTATGCTTTTTATATCAAGTTTTTATACACAGACGGAATATCCTGACTATTATGTGAATATGGCGTTTCTCTGTGTGGTGACGTTCGAACTGATATATGGAGGAATCCTGGTCGGGAAAAACAAGGGATTCCTGAGTTATTCGACCGACAGGTCAAACAAGGACAGAGTAGTCGGAGGCGTTTTTGCGATTGTCTCGGTATTGCTTATCGGAGCAAGCTTCATCATTCATGGATGTGCGGCATATATCATACAGAATATCCTGTATGTTTCCGCCCTTGTGGTGTTGCCGGTCGGTCTTGTGGCTGTCCACCTCCGAAGTCGTGATGTCGTCTAAGCTGGGGGGCGAGGATTTACAGGGGGCGAGGATTTACACTTGCTTTAGCTTGACCGAAGGTAAATCCTCGTGCTGAATCTGCTGTTGTTGCAAATAGTAATGTTTCGTTGAAATGTGAACAATTTTTAACTTCAAAGGTTGTAATTTGTAAACGTAAAGTTTGTATAAATAACTTCTAAATCTAAAATTTTTATCCTCTAAAAATAATTAAATATGAAGATCAGAAGACTTATGGCAATCGCATTGTGCGCGGTTGCTGCTACGGGAATATCGATGGCTCAGGGTCTGTCGGAGGCTTTCAAAGGCAATGACGAGATGACGCGGCTCTTCGTTAATCCGCTTGGAATTGACAACGTGACAGGACTGGACGACGCTAAGCCAGTCGAGGCAATCGCCAAGAAGAAGGGTCTGAAATGCGAGGTGTCAAACTGGGGAGAGATTGGACAGATGGCGAAAATCTCCAGTCCCGGCATCGCCATCGGCGGTGTGAAGATTGCCGACCTATACATCCTGACAGGAAAGAACGCCGGCTCAATAGTGTATAAGTCCGAGCCTTCCGACAAATATATGGATATGGTGAGCAATCTTGACAAGTCGCTCGCCGGTTTTCAGAAATTTTCCGAAAACGATGCGGACTCCTCTGCAAACTTCAACATGTATATGGTCGACAGCAACTATGGCATAGCGGTATGCAGCGTTGACTCTAAAAAGACCGCTTTTGCCTACTTGATCGACATCAAGGATCTTCAGGGATTCATGAAGATGGGCATGACGCTCATGAACACTGTTTCCGACAAACAGTAGACTTCACGCTGCCCTTCCGGACACTTTTATAACACGTGACTTAATCTGTACTGCGCTCCAAAACCACACATGGCTTTGGAGCGCAGTATGCATAATCATTTGTCGAAAAGGAGACTTATGTTCGTGGATAATTTGACCTGACATAATGTTGAGCCAAAAAAATCAGTAAAAATCCGTTTTTTAGTTTGCTTTGTCGGATTTTTATTGCTAAATTTGCGTCTTACAGGGATGCCTTGTGGCGGATACTGTAGGAGGGGGATAGTCTAAAATTGTATTTGACATGACTATAAATGAAGTTCAAGACGAGATAATCGACGAGATGTCGGGAATGGACGACTGGCTCGACAGATATGCATATATCATCGACCTGGGCAATACACTGCAGCCAATCCCCGAACCCCTAAAGACTCCGGCAAACCTTATCGAGGGTTGCCAGAGCCGCGTTTGGATCGATGCAAAACTCGGCGACGACGGCAGAATACATTTCGAGGCCGATTCCGACGCCCTTATCGTGAAAGGAATTGTGGCACTCCTCATGAGGGTGCTCAATGACCGCACACCAGACGAAATCCTTTCCGCCGACCTTTACTTCATCGACAGAATAGGGCTGCGTGAACATCTGTCGCCCACGCGGAGCAACGGCCTCGTGGCAATGGTCAGACAGATTCACAACTATGCCACGGCGTTTAAGTTAATGCATAATTCATAATGCATAATTATCTTTGCTTTGGCTATTCTTAATGCATAATTAATATCCACAATAATTCCATCATCTGTTATGTTCAAGGACCAACCCAAGGGATTGATTCCCGCAGCGTTGAGCAACATGGGCGAGCGATTCGGCTACTATATCATGAATGCCGTGCTCGTACTGTTCCTTTGCTCCAAGTTCGGACTCTCCGAAGAGACCAGTACCATTATCTATTCCTGCTTCTATGCGGGCATCTATGTGCTCAGCCTTGTGGGTGGCCTTATCGCCGACAAGACGCAGAACTACAAGGGCACCATCATCTGGGGCCTGATTGTGATGACGCTCGGATATGTGGTGTTGGCAGTGCCAATCCTCGCCACCGCAGACAACACCGTGTGGCTCCTCACCCTCACATGTGCGGCTCTCTTCCTGATAGCTTTCGGCAACGGTCTTTTCAAAGGCAACCTGCAGGCTATCGTCGGTCAGCTTTACGACAATCCGCGCTATGCCTCGAAACGAGACTCCGGATTCCAGATTTTCTATGTGTTCATCAACATCGGCGGCCTTATCGCTCCGTTTGTTGCCCCCATGCTCCGCTCATGGTGGCTCGGATTCAACGGCATGTCTTACGACGCCTCTTTCCCTGAAATGGCACATCAGGTGCTGAGCGTGACCGACTCCATGAACATGGAGAATGTAAACAACCTCTACACCCTGGTGAGCGCACACGCTGCGACAGTAGGCGCGAGCGCCATCAGCTCGATGCAGGACCTTCAGGCATTCTGCACCAGTTATCTCGACGTCTTCAACACCGGTATCCACTACTCGTTCATTGCCTCCGTGGCAGCGATGTTCATCTCGCTGATAATCTTCCTGCTTACCAAGAAGGGGCTTCCTACTCCCGCGCGCAAGGAAAAAGTGGAGTCAGTGCAATATACTCCCGAGGAGAAGAAGGCAATGGCAAAAGAAATCAAGCAGCGCCTCACCGCCCTCTTCGCTGTGCTCGGCATCGCGATATTCTTCTGGTTCTCATTCCACCAGAACGGCACCTCCATGTCGCTCTTCGCCCGTGACTTCGTGGACACCTCCTCCATCGCCCCTGAGATATGGCAGGCGGTAAACCCCTTCTTTGTAATTGTGCTCACCCCCATCATCATGATGCTGTTCTCATCACTCAGCCGCAGGGGAAAGGAAATCTCCACCCCCAAGAAGATCGCATACGGCATGGGACTCGCAGGAGTGGCTTATCTCTTCATGACCATCTACTCGCTGGTGATGAACTATCCTTCCGGCACTGATTTCCGCGCACTTATCACCGCCGGCGAGGCTGTGGTGAAGTCAGGTCCGTGGGTGCTTATCCTTTACTATTTCTTTATGACCGTGGCGGAACTCTTCATCTCGCCTCTCGGCCTCTCATTCGTGTCGAAAGTGGCGCCCAAGCATCTCCAGGGCCTCTGCCAGGGTCTCTGGCTCGGAGCTACGGCTGTCGGTAACCTCCTTCTCTGGATCGGCCCGCTCATCTATAACTCCTGCCCGATCTGGGTGGCATGGGCAGTCTTCCTCTCTGTCTGCGTCGTTTCGATGGGAGTCATGTTCGCTATGGTGGGATGGCTCGAGAAAGTCACCAAATAAAGTCTTTTCTGAAATCCTATGGCTGAAAACTCAGAATTCAAAAGCAAGATAGGACTAATAGCAGCCACTGTCGGCAGTGCGGTCGGGCTGGGAAACGTGTGGCGTTTCCCTGCCGAGACGCAGGCCAACGGTGGCGCCGCTTTCCTCCTGGTATATGTGGTGTGCGTGCTGCTGTTCGGAATACCGGTGATGCTCGGCGAGTTCGCTATCGGCAGAGCCGGACGTAGCGACGCCATAGAGAGTTACAGAAAACTGAGCCCCGGCACCGGATGGTGGATTTCCGGATTTCTCGGAATCCTCTGCGCATACCTTATCCTCACCTTCTATATGGTGGTGTCGGGATGGACTCTCGAGTATCTCTTTCAGTCGCTTACCGGAGAGCTATACGCTCCGATCGCGGGGGTAGCCGAAGGCAGCAACCTCCAGTTTTCCGACAGGATGCAGGAGTATATCGGCAGCGTCTGGCCCCCGATGATATGGACATGGATCACCATCATCATCTGCGGCGCCGTGCTGTGCATGGGAGTGCAGAAGGGAATAGAGAGGGCGAGCAACATCCTTATGCCTCTGCTCTTCGTGATTCTCGTCATACTCTGTATTACGGCGATGACCCTGCCGAAGGCAGCCGAGGGACTTGAATATTTCTTTTCCCCCGACTTCTCCAAGATTACGCCCGAAGTATGGGTCAGCGCTCTCGGCCAGTCGTTTTTCTCCCTCTCGCTCGGCATGGGAACTCTCATCACCTACGGAAGTTATTTCAAGAAAGACACCAACCTCACCAACACCGCAGTCACTGTGTCGCTTCTCGACATGTTCGTGGCGATTCTGGTAGGCGTCATAATATTCCCCGGCGTCATGTCGTTCGGACTCGAGGACGAGAATTTCGGCGGATCGTCGCTGGTATTCGTCACGTTCCCCGAAATCTTTAACATGATGTGGTGTCCGAGGCTCTGGTCCACGCTTTTCTTCATACTTCTGGCTGTGGCTGCGCTCACCAGCAGCATCTCCATCTCCGAGGTGTCGATAGCTTATTTCTGCGGGCATTTCAAGATGAAGAGAACCACCGCCACATGGCTGGTGCTCGCGCCCCTCATGGTACTCAGCTCAGTCTCGTCGCTCAGCAACGGCATCCTCTCTGACTGGAAAATCTTCGGTTATACATTCTTCGATGCCTGCGACCAGTTCACAGCCAATCTTCTCATGCCTCTCGGGGCGCTGATCATGTCGGTCTATATCGGATGGTTCGCTCCCAAGCACATGATGATGGACCAGCTCACCAATGGCGGCACGTTGCGAAACCGTTTCGCGCGCCCTGTCATCTTCCTGCTCAAGTGGGTGACTCCGATTCTGATCACCGTCATTCTGGTGACATCTTTATTCTGAATCTTCCGCCGCCGGAATGCTTTCGCTTTCCGGCGGCGATATCAAATCTATCGGTATGAATGGGCGGCCCGTTGCCGCTTGTATGTCTATGATTACATGTCTTAAGGATATTGCGCGGCTTACCGGCGCGACGTTTTACGGCGCCGACCGCGAAATAGAAATTCTTCTCACCGACTCGCGGAGCCTTTCCAACCCCGGGAAGTCGCTTTTTTTTGCAATTCGCGGACCCCGCAACGACGGTCACCGCTACATATCTGACCTCTATGCCAAGGGTGTGAGGGCGTTTGTAGCAGACAGTCTGCCGGAGGATGCCGGAAAAATGCCTGAAGCCTCATGGCTGGTGGTTTCCGACACTCTTGAGGCTCTTCAGGCAGCAGGAGCCATGGGGCGCCGCAATGCCTCGTCGATTGTGGCGATCACTGGCTCAAGAGGCAAGACTACCCTGAAGGAGTGGCTTTTCCAGATACTGTCGCCTTTTCGCAACGTAAGCCGTTCGCCGAGAAGTTTCAATTCCCGCATCGGTGTGCCACTCAGCCTATGGGGCATCCGTCCGGGCAGCGATGTGGCTATTATAGAGGCAGGGATTTCGGCAACGGGCGAGATGGAGCCTCTTTCCCGGTGTATCATGCCCGACACGGTAGTCATCACCAATGTCGGCGACGCCCATGCCCAGGGCTTTCCGTCGATTGCCGACAAGGTGCGCGAGAAGGTCTCGCTCGCCGCGGGAGATTCCGTAAGACGTGTGATCTATTGTGCCGATGACAAAGATATAGACCGCGAGGTCAGGCTCCGCTGCGCGGGAAAGCAGTTGATAGGGTGGCACAGGGCAGACCTGCCGGAGAATCCTTTCGGCGCGGAGTTCTGCAAAACAGAGGTGACAGAGGCTGATATGGAGAACGCGGGGCATGCCATGGCGCTTGCCTCCGCACTCGGTCTCAGTGACACCGACGTAGCTGCCGCCATGAAGTCGCTCCACCGCATCGGCACGCGGCTAAATGTGAGCGAAGGCGTCAACAACTGTCTTGTCATTTATGACTCATATACTTCCGACCAGTCATCGCTTGAGCCGGCTCTCGACTTCATGAAGAGGAGGCTCGCACCGGGTAGTCGCGAGACGCTTGTGGTCAGCGACCTGCTTCACGAGGCGGATTCGCCGGAGGAGGCTTTCGCCACAATGGCGCAGACGCTGCGCAATGCAGGTGTGAAACGGCTGCTGGCTGTAGGCAAGGGGATGCGTTCCGCCGCCGCTGTGCTTGAAAAGGCGGTGGAGGAGGCTTCATTTTTCGATTCCACCGACGAACTGCTTGCCAATTTATCTACCTCTGACTTCTGCAACGAGACAATTCTTATAAAAGGAGCCCCCGGATTCGGATTCGACAGAGTGTCGGAACTTCTCGAGGCCCGGACCCACGAGACTGTGCTTGAGGTCAATCTCGACGCATTGGTACGGAACTACAATTATTTCAGGGAAAAACTGCCCTCCGGAGTCGGAATCGTGGCTATGGTGAAGGCGTCGGGTTACGGCGCCGGCAGCTATGAGGTGGCTCGCACCCTTCAGGACTGTGGCGCGGCATATCTTGCCGTGGCTGTTCTCGACGAAGGCATAGACCTGCGGAAAAGGGGAATCACGATGCCTATTATGGTCATGAACCCCAAGGTTGTCAATTACCGACAGATGTTTGAATACCGTCTTGAGCCGGAAGTCTTCTCACTGCCAATGCTGCTCGATGTGGTGAAGGCGGCGCGGAAATACGGCGAGCGACAGTATCCCATCCACATCAAGCTTGACACCGGAATGCACCGGACAGGATTTGTGGAAGAGGAACTCCCCGAACTCATGCAGGTGCTTGACGACACCGACGCCGTGAGGATAGAGTCGGCGTTCAGCCATCTCGCCACTGCCGACTGTCTCGACATGGATGACTTCACCTGCCTCCAGCTTGAACGCTTCGACCGATACACGAATTATATGCTCTCGAGGTCGTCGCGTCCTTTCCTGCGGCATGTGCTTAACTCCGCCGGCATCCTCCGCTTTCCCGAGCACCACTATGACATGGCTCGTCTGGGAATCGGACTGTATGGCGTGAATACCCTTCCTCCCGACATCGAGCAGCCTCTCTCTGTGGTGAGCACGCTGAGAACCGTAATCGTCGCCATACGCGACTGGAAGAAAGGGGAGAGCATCGGCTACGGCAGGCGCACAGTGCTTGAGCGCGACTCCAGGATAGCGACCATCCCCATCGGTTATGCCGACGGCATGAACAGACATTTCGGCAGGGGAAACATTTCTGTCCGGGTCAACGGCTGCGAGGCTCCCACTTCCGGCAACATCTGCATGGATGCATGCATGATCGATGTGACAGGCATCGACTGCAAGGTGGGTGATTCAGTGGAGATTTTCGGATCTTCGGCGTCAATCTACCGTCTCTCCGACCTCCTCGACACTATCCCCTACGAAATCCTCACCTCCGTCTCCCCCCGCGTCAAGAGAGTCTACTACAGGGAGTAGTATCCTTCCGTCTGCCATTTCGATTACCCTGTCGGCTATCGCGGCGAGCGATGAGTCGTGGGTCACTATCACTATGGTCTGCCCGAGCCGGTCGCGAAGGTCGCGGAAGATACCTTCTATCTCGCGTCTGTTTGACGAGTCGAGGCTCCCCGTGGGCTCATCGGCGAATATGATTTCGGGGTCGTTGACCAAGGCGCGCGCAATAGCCGTGCGCTGACGCTCGCCGCCGCTCATTTCCGCCGGCTTGTGGTGGAGACGCTCTCCAAGTCCGAGTTGCTCAAGGAGTTCTGCCGCCCTCTTCATGGCTTTCCCTTTCGACATGCCTCCAATCATTGCAGGAAGCGCCACGTTTTCCTGGGCGGTGAATTCCGGAAGCAGTTGGTGAAACTGAAACACGAACCCCATGTTGCGGTTGCGGAACTCCGACAGTTTTTTGTCTTTCATCCCTATGAGCTCGGTGCCGTTGAAACTGACGCTCCCCCTGTCAGGCGCCTCGAGGGTGCCCGCTATCTGGAGCAGGGTCGTCTTGCCTGCTCCCGAGGGGCCTATTATCGCCACTATCTCTCCCTTCCCTATCGTGAGGCTTATGTCTTTCAATACCTCAAGATTTCCGAATGATTTGTATATATTGCTGATTTTAAGCATGTCTATATGAAATTTTAGTTCTGTATTCGGGTCCGTATCCTGTAGTCCATGGGATACAGGTTGTTGCTTCTGTTGCCGTGGTGCTTCATGTAGCCGAGAATGCGGCCGGCGTAGCTTACCGTGACATACCCTTTCGGCGTGCCGTCGGGGAGAGTTATCGCCTCCCGGCTGAGGTAGAGGAGCGCTTCCTCGCGGGTGAGAGGAATGTCGGGAAACGCTTCCGGCGCAAGAATCCCCGACATGGCGAGATGATGCGAAGGTATGAGGTCGCGTCCTTTTGTCTCTCCGACCTCTACGCCTGCCGATATTATTCTGACATCGGATGGCAGCATGTCTAAAAGTGCCGCCGAGCCGTCTCCGAGCGCCAGTATGCGGTTGTCGTGAACCCTCATGGTGCCGAAACCGCCGGTCCATTTCCCTGCGAGTTGCAGAAGTGCCTTGTCAGTAGCCTGGCGGCTCTCTCTGCCTCCGGTTTTACGGGTTTTCCTGGTTTTTTTCGCACCTCCGATGGATTCCTCTTCAGCAGGTTTGCGGAAGACCGCCACGAAAAGCCCCTCTCCCTTGGTGAAGCCGGGCATGAAACGCAGACATGGCACATTCCCCTTCACCTCATGCCTTATGCCGTATTTACCGGCATATCCGGTGTCAACAGGCTCGAGTCCGAATGTGTCGGCAATCCATGATGCGTTGTCTTCGTCTTCGGCGGTGTTGAAGGTGCAGGTGGAGTAGATGAGGTAGCCTCCCGCCGCCGTCATCTTCACGGCGGACTCGATTATCTCGCGCTGCAGTGAGGAGCATTGCGCCACGAGGCCCTCGCTCCACTGCGTCCTCGCCGCCTCTTCCTTGCGCATCATGCCTTCGCCCGAACAGGGTGCGTCGACCGCCACAATGTCGAAATAGCCTTTGAGTGCCGAAAGCCTCGTCACGTCTGATCCGGTGACCACCACTTCCGGATACCCGTATTTCGTAAGATTCTCTTTAAGAATTTTGGCGCGTGACGCCACATACTCGTTGGCGAGCATCACGCTTCCGTCGGGGAGCGCGTTGAGCATCGCTGTGGTCTTGCCACCGGGCGCCGCGCACAGGTCGGCGACTTTCACGGGCATTCCGTCAGTGAGTTGTCTGACGATTCCCTCGTAGATCATCGAGGATGCGTCCTGCACATAATACACTCCCGCGTGGAAAAGCGGGTCAAACGTGAAGGCTGGCCTATGCTCAAGGTAGAAACCTGAACCGCACCATTCCACAGGTGTCATGCCGGGATACAATGCCTCTGCATCCATGCTCTTGCGGTGGTTGAGCCGGATGGATGTCTCCGGCTCGCTGCCGCTGAGCGTGGCGAGAAGTGTCTCGGCTGTCTCGGCACCTAATTCTGACTTCATTTCGGCAATGAATACTGCCGGTAAAATTTTCTCTGCAATCATTTCAACGCAAAATTAGCAAAAATCGCTGGATTTTGTTAATTTTGTAGTCATGAAATTTAAAACCGCTTTATATCTTGTGCCTATCCCGATCAGCGAGGCTCCCGTGTCTGACGTGATTCCATCCGGCAATATTGAGATACTTAGGCAGTTACGCCATTTTATCGTGGAAAATGTGCGTTCGGCCCGAAGATACCTCCGGCATGTTGACCCCTCTTTCCCGATTGCCGACTGCACTTTCTCCGTGCTCGACCGCCATACTCCCCCCGAGGAGGTCGCCGATATGCTCAGGCCTTTACGCGACGGGTTCCCGATGGGTGTGATGAGCGAGGCGGGGTGTCCGGCGGTTGCAGACCCCGGTAGTCATCCGGTGGAGATCGCTCAGCGGGAGGGGCTGACGGTGGTGCCATTGGTAGGTCCGAGTTCCGTGCTTATGGCGCTGATGGCATCCGGCTTCAACGGCCAGGGATTCTCGTTTCACGGCTATCTGCCTATCGACGACGCGGATCGCCGCAAGACGATACGGCGACTCGAGACGGAGTCGGCGTCGCGTCTTATGACGCAGATATTTATCGAGACTCCTTACCGCAACAACCGTATGCTCGACACGCTGGCGCGTACCCTGTCGCCGTCTACGATGATATGCGTGGCATGCGACATATCCGATCCGGAGCACGAGCGGATTGAGTCTGCGCAGGCAAGGGAGTGGATGAAGAGGAAATACGATTTTGACAAGCGTCCGGCGATTTTCCTGATTTACGCCGGAGCCAAGGGTGGCGATGCCCGAAGATATGAAAGAAAATGAGCAGGAAGATTGTTTTCGATGACCAGCCTGGACTCCCCTTCGAGGAATGGGAGAATCCTTATTCAGACTCAAATACAGATGCGGAGTCTCCCGGGCAGCCGCCCGAGCCCCTGTATTTTTGCTCTTTCGGAAGCGGCTCAAGCGGCAACAGTTGCTACATAGGGTCGGCAGCCGGAGGCATAATCGTCGATGTTGGTGTGAGGGTAGAGGAGATTGAGGCAGGTCTTGCATCCAATGGGGTCAACATGCGCCATGTCAAGGCAATCCTGCTGACCCACGACCATTCAGACCATGTGAAGTATGTCTATTCGATGCTTCGCAACAACAAGCATATCAAACTGTTCTGTTCAAACCGGGTGCTCAACGGACTTCTCCGCAAGCATTCTATCTCCCGTCGCATAAAGGAATATCATGTGCCTGTGTTTAAGGAGATTCCGTTCAAAATTCTTGACTTCGAGATTACTGCTTTCGACGTGCCTCACGACGGCACCGACAACATGGGTTTCTCTATCGATTTTCGGGGACGCCGGTTTGTGGTCGCCACCGACCTCGGAGAGGTCACCGACAGGGCGCACTACTATATGAGCCGCGCCTCATATCTGATGCTCGAGGCGAACTATGACTATAAAATGCTCCGTATGGGGCGCTATCCCGAATATCTTAAGGCAAGGATCATGAGCGGCCACGGACATCTCGACAACTGCCAGACTGCCGCGATACTTGCGGAAATCGTGAATCCGGCGATGAGCCATGTATTCCTCTGCCATCTGTCGCAAGACAACAACACGCCGCAGATTGCATTGCGGGTGGTGCGCGAGTCGCTGGAGGCGAGGGGACTGAAGGTAGGGAATGCCGCAGATACTTTCGAAGACCTCAAGGCGGATGTGCAGCTGGCGGTGCTGCCGCGTTTCGGCATGACTCGGTGGTTTGTGTTCAGGGACTGATGTTTAATAGTAGAAACAACTTCTAAAGCAACTTCATTATATGACTGATGATTCTCAGACGCTTCGTGCTTCTTATCATACACTTGGCTGCAAGCTGAATTTCTCGGAGACCTCTGCCGTGGCAATGCAGCTTGCCCGCCGCAATGTGGTGAAGGCTCTCCCTGACGAGATCCCCGACATTGTGGTGGTCAACACCTGCTCCGTCACAGAGGTTGCCGACAAGAAAGGACGGTCGCTCATCCGGAGGCTGCGCAATAAATGGCCTGACGCCACGCTAGTGGTCACCGGGTGCTACGCGCAGTTGAAACCGCAGGAAGTGGCGGCAATCGAGGGTGTGGACATGGTGCTGGGCAACGACGAGAAACTCAGGATATCGGAATTTCTCGAGGAGTGGGAGCGAGACAGGCGCACCCGGATCGCGGTGCATGATTTTCTGGACATAAAGGAGTTCAGAGGCGCATGCGAGCGCGGCGACCGCACACGCTACTGGCTGAAGGTGCAGGACGGATGCGATTATTTCTGCACCTATTGCACAATTCCGTTTGCAAGAGGCAGAAGCCGTTCGGGCAATATCGCCGACCTTACGGAGGAAGCCCGGAAGGCTGCCGCGGAAGGTGGCCGCGAGATTGTGCTCACCGGTGTCAACGTGGGATGTTTCGGAAAGGATACCGGAGAAAGTTTCATCGACCTTCTCAAAAGTCTCGACGAGGTGGAGGGGATAGACCGATACCGCATCTCCAGTATCGAGCCCAACCTTCTCACCGAGGAAATAGTGAGGTGGATGGCGGAGGAAAGCCGCGCCTTTATGCCGAGTTTCCATATTCCGCTGCAGTCGGGGTCGGACGAGGTGCTTCGTCTGATGAACCGTCGCTACGGAACGTCGCTTTTCGCCGACCGTATAAGTATGATACGCGATTTGATTCCCGATGCCTTTATCGGTGTGGATATAATCGCCGGAGCGAGAGGTGAGACTCAGCAGGAGTGGGAGAGGAGTTTTGACTTTGCCTCTTCATTGCCGGTGAGTCGATATCACGTGTTCCCGTATTCAGAGCGTCCCGGCACCAAGGCGCTTGATATAGACGGACAGGTGCCGCAGGAAGAAAAGCACCGCAGGGTGTCGATGCTGACTGCTCTTAGTGATAAAAAGCTGCGCGATTTTTCAAGACAGTATTTCAATACCGCGAGAGACGTGCTCTGGGAGCACCCCGACTCGGCGGAGGATGGCGTGATGCATGGCCACACCGACAACTACCTGCATGTCTGTGCCAAGGCAGACGCCTCCCTCTACAACACTATATCCCCGGCGCTGCTGACCGGTTTCCATCTCGGCGACCCCGAGACCCTTTCAGCAAAAATCCCCAATTACTGATTACTAATTACTAATTACTAAATGCTGTCGGTAGTTATATTGAATTGGAATGGCGTGAGGCTTCTTCGCCAATTTTTGCCGTCGGTGGTGGAAAACACTGTAGGCGACGATGTTGAGGTGGTGGTGGCGGACAATGGATCCACAGATTCTTCTCCTGCCGTGATTCGTTCGGAGTTTCCGACGGTCAGATTGCTGTGTTTCGATAGGAATTATGGTTATGCCGCCGGCTACAACAAGGCGATATCGGAGATTGACTCAGAGTTTGTGGTGCTGCTCAATTCCGACGTGGAGACTCCGCCGGGATGGTGGAGGCCATTGCTTGATTTCATGAAGGGGAATCCGAAGGTGGGCGCATGCCAGCCTAAAATTAAATCGTGGCGTGACAAGTCTTCATTTGAGTATGCCGGAGCCGCCGGTGGACTGCTTGACTCTCTCGGTTACCCTTACTGTCGCGGTCGCGTTTTTGACCATCTGGAAAAAGACATGGGGCAATATGACGGAGCCCCTGCCGATATAGCATGGGCGTCCGGCGCGGCCCTTATGGTCAGACGGGAGGCATATCTGAAAGTCGGAGGGCTTGACGAAAGGTTCTTCGCACACATGGAAGAAATTGATTTGTGCTGCCGGATGCACAATGCCGGATGGCGTGTATGCTTTGTGCCGGATTCTGAAGTGTTTCATCTCGGTGGAGCTTCCCTTGCCCAGGGTAATCCGATGAAGACTTATCTTAATTTCAGAAACAATCTTCTGTTGCTTCTGAAAAACCTTCCCCCGAAAAAAGCGCGGAGCGTCCTCCTGAAGCGCAGGCTGATGGATACTTTGGCGTTCCTTATGTTTCTGGCGAAACTCGATTTCCGCAACGCGGGCTCTGTTGTCAAGGCTCACAGGGATTTCCGACGTATGCGCTCCGCCTACAGTGAGTTTCCGGAGCGTGATGTGCTCGGCTCCCTTCCCGGTGCCGACAGAAACATAGTTATCGACCGCTATCTGAAAGGAATAAAGACATATACTCCCGGCAAATGAGGGTGCCGGAAATTTAGACAAATTTTAGAACCTGCATTAATAAAGAGAAGATGAGCAAACTTATACTTGTGAGCAATGACGACGGCTACCTCGCCAAGGGTGTCAGGGAACTTATGGCAATGCTGTCGGCGTATGGTGAAGTGGTGGCTGTATGTCCCGACAGCGGCCGCAGCGGCCAGTCGATGGCTTTGACTTTCGACGCCCCGCTGCGTGTGCGCGAGGAGAAGTCTCCGGTAGCCGGCGCCGGACTGTTCAGTTGCAACGGAACCCCCGTTGACTGCGTCAAGATTTCCAGATATGCCGTGCTCGACGGCAGAATGCCCGACCTTGTGGTGGCGGGCATCAATCACGGCAGCAACGCTGCTGTCAATGTGTGCTACAGCGGGACGATGGGGGCGGTGCAGGAGGGATGCTCCTGGGGCGTCCCGGCGATTGGCTTTTCCCTTACGTCGCATAATCCCGACGCCGATTTCAATGCTGTTCGCCCCTCTGTAGACGCTCTTGTGCCGGCTATCCTTGACAATGGTCTTCCGAAAGGCGTTTTTGTGAACGTGAACGTTCCTCACGATGTTGCGGATGCTCCCATGATGCTGTGTAGGGAGTGCAAGGCACACTGGAGTGAGGAATACCAAAATTTTGTGGATCCCATGGGAAGGACTTTCTATATGCTTGCGGGACATCTCGTCAACGACGAGCCGGACTGCGCGGAAACAGACCTCTACGCTCTTGCCCACGGCATGACTTCTGTGGTGGTGGAATGTCTCGACCGCACCGCCACGACGGAGTCCCGACCTGATTGGCTAAGGCAATTGTTGTCCAAAAAGGAATAAGATTGCAATTAAAGGGAATCTTTTTAACAATTGTAATATTTTTTTATTAACTTTGCGATGTGAAAGAAAATACAGTTCACACTGCAAAGACCAATTAATCGTTTCATTGACAATTATTGTTGCATTAGTAAAGTTATGGATTAATAGTTAAATTAGGATTAGGACACACGGTGCTTCGCGAAGGATTTCGAGAAGTACTGGAAAAAAGAGATTCGTAGCGATACGAGTCTCTTTTTTCTGTCGAAGCATGAGATGTGTTGCTGTAATCTGTTGATATATAGGGTTGAGAGATGCCTTATCCGGACTTTTAGGCTAAAGATTGATATGAAGATGCATTAAGATTGAAAGGAAGAACTATGCGAAATTGCTACAAAAATCGTTGAAATACTTGATTTTCGGCTAAAAAATTATTATCTTTGCACAATCTTAGGAGTTGCCCGGCAACTCGAATGTCCGCGAGTCGGACTGTTTCTGAAAATCTGAATGATGAAGCCACAGAAAGAGGTCAGGATATCCAACTGGGCTGCCCATTTGACTACGGGCGTGAGCGTGACGCTGGCGTTGCTCACATTGGGTATCATTGCATTGATATGGATAGCGGCGGCAAATGAGTCCCGCCGCGTAATGGAGAAAATTGAAATTAGCGTGATTATGGCGGACTCCGTTTCCGATAATCGCGCCCTTGAGATATGTGAGGCTATCCGGCAGCAGCCTTTCACCCTTCATGCCGTGTTTATTTCAAAAGAACAGGCGCTCCGCAACTGGCAGCAGGCTACAGGAGAGGACCTTAAGCGCACCTTCGGCGTGAATCCCCTGTCTCCGGAAGTAGCCTTCACAATCAAAAACGAATACACTTCCTCCAAGGCTATCTCCAAGATCAAGGATGCCGTGGCAAAGGTTGAAGGCGTTGCCGAGGTCGGTACTCCCGACAATGAAATAATCGAGGCAATGAACGCCAATATCCGGCGTCTTACGCTCGGTCTGACTATCCTTGCCGCAGTGATGCTGGTGATTTCCTTCGTGCTCATCAACAATACTGTCCGGCTATCGATCTATTCCCGTCGATTCACTATTCATACCATGCAGCTTGTAGGCGCGACCGACGGCTTCATCCGCAGACCGTTTGTGATGGCAAACGCGCTTGTGGGTGCTTTGTCGGGACTCGTGGCTTCCGGAATCATAGCGGCCTTTTTTGCCGTGGCTCCCGGACTTGGCCTTGACTCCCTTCAGAGGATGGTGGGATGGTATTCGCTCCTGGCGATGGCGGGGGCGCTGGTAGTTGTCGGTTCGCTGATCTGCGCCCTTGCGGCGGCTCTCGCCACCACACGCCATCTCGGACAGGATTATGAGGAACTTTTCAAGTGATACATTAATGTTTCTACTTATAAATTCGTTTGCAAATTATTCTTTTAGTTGACTATATGAAATTAAAATTTCCGACCCCGCAGCCCGGAGGCATCAAGAAAGTCTCCGAAAACCAACGGCCGTTTGGCAAACTTAACTATATCGCTATGGCTGCATGTCTGGCTCTTATCGTAATCGGATTTCTTCTGATGGCAGGCCCAGGAAGTTCCGTGGAAGGAGGTTTCAACCCCGACATATTCTCGACTCGCCGTATCGTGGTGGGACCGACAGTGGCTTTTCTCGGATTCTTCCTTATGGTTTTCGCGATTCTTCTGAAACCCAAGAAATAAAATATAATAAAATTGACCATGGATTGGTTAGACGCCCTTATTCTCGGCATAGTGCAGGGCCTTGCCGAATATCTTCCAATTTCTTCAAGCGGACATCTTGTGATTTTCCGCGAAATACTCGGACTTGAACTTCAGGGCGAGGATGCCCTTCAGTTTGACATTATTCTTCATGCCGCCACCGTGCTCAGCACCGTCGTAGTGCTGTGGCCTATGTTTTATGGCCTTTGCAAGAGTTTCTTCACTTTCAAAAAGGATTATAATTTCTGGTATGTGATGAAGATTCTTGTAAGCTGCATTCCTGTGGCGATTGTAGGTTTTTTCTTTAAAGACCTTGTGGAGGGAATGTTTACAGGCAATCTTGTGATAGTGGGAATCTGTCTGCTCGCAACAGCCTGTCTTCTTTCGTTTGCGCATTTCAGCGACCGCCTTCTCGGCAGAAACGGCACGGCAGCCGGAAAAGGCAGGGACATAACCTTCGCCGACGCCATCACTATCGGCGTGGCGCAGGCTGTGGCGGTTCTGCCCGGGCTTAGCCGTAGCGGCACCACCATCGCCACCGGTATCCTTATAGGCGACAGCAAGGAAAAAGTGGCGTCGTTCTCTTTCCTGATGGTGATAATTCCGATTCTCGGAGAGGCGCTTCTCAGCCTTAAGGATATAATTGCCGGCGAGGCTGCCGGAGGGGCAGCAGTGCCCGCTTCGTGTCTCGCCATCGGATTTTTCTCAGCCTTTATCGTGGGCTGCGCGGCTTGCAAGTGGATGCTGAGCCTTGTGAAGAAAGGCAAACTCATATGGTTTGCCGTCTATTGCCTCGTAGTGGCTGTGATCTGTCTTCTTTGGTGATATCCCTGACCCCTTTGAGTTATGGATTTTATATCTGGTGAAATAATCGGAATAGACAAGCCGCTCGGATGGACTTCCTTTGATGTGGTGAAGAGGATTCGAGGCGCCATTCAGCGTAGACTGAACGTGAAGAAGTTCAAGGTCGGCCATGCAGGAACTCTTGATCCTCTCGCCACCGGTGTGCTGATAGTATGCTCCGGCAGGAGTACCCGTTGCATCGACACTCTCCAGGCGGGAACAAAGGAGTATGTTGCCGACATACGTCTTGGCGCCACTACTCCCAGTTTCGATCTCGAGACGGAGATTGATGCCACTTACCCCTACGACCATGTGACTATGGATATGGTGCGTAGCGTTCTGCCTTCGTTTACCGGCTCAATTCTTCAGGTCCCCCCCGTCTACAGCGCAGTGAAGGTTGACGGCAAAAGGGCCTACAAGTATGCCCGGAAAGGCAAGGAGGTGGAGCTGAAGCCTAAGCAGCTCGAGATTGAGGAGATGGAACTCCTTCCCTGCACTCTTCCCGACTTGCGTCTAAGGATAGTATGTTCCAAGGGCACCTATATCCGGGCAATAGCGCGAGACCTGGGGGAGGCTCTCGGCACCGGCGCTCACCTCACCGCCCTTAGACGGCTGAGGGTGGGCGATATCAGAATACAAGACTGCCTGACCGTGGAGCAGGCTGTGGCTAAAATAGCTGATTGTGATCTTTCCTTTCCGGACGATTTCAAGTTTCCGGATCTTCGTAATTAATGAAGTTGTTTCTATGAAGTCGATTGACAACTCATTTTTAGAAACAGCTTCTACTGAATGACTCTAAACAATGAAACTCTCACAATTCAAATTCAAACTTGCCGACGACCGTATTGCGATGCATCCGTCGGAAAACAGAGATGAATGTCGTCTGATGGTGGTAGACTCTCGCGATGGCAGCATCAAGCACTGCATCTTCAAGGAGATTATCAATTACTTCGATGACAAGGATGTTTTCGTCTTCAACGACACCCGTGTGTTTCCCGCACGTCTTTTTGGCAATAAGGAAAAGACAAATGCCAAGATCGAGGTTTTCCTTCTGCGGGAACTCAACGCAGCAAATAAATACTGGGACGTGCTCGTAGAGCCGGCAAGAAAGATTCGTATTGGAAATAAACTCTATTTCGGTGAGGATGATTCAATGGTGGCGGAGGTCATAGACAATACCACCTCCAGAGGCCGCACTCTGCGGTTTCTTTACGATGGACCGCACGATGAGTTCAAGGAGGCTCTTTATGCCTTGGGCGACACTCCGCTTCCCGACTATATAAACCGTCCTGCCGAGCCGGAGGACGTTGACCGCTATCAGAATATTTTCGCCACCAAGGAAGGTGCCGTAATGGCGCCCGCCGCCGGACTCCATTTCAGCCGTGAACTCATGAAGCGTATGGAGATTAAAGGTATAGAAAGAGGATTCGTTACTCTTCACTGCGGCAGGGGTAATTTCCGCGATATAGATGTCGAGGACCTGACGAAGCATAGGATGGATTCCGAGGAAATGTTTGTGGAGGAGGATGTGGTGCAGATGGTCAACGATGCAAAGGACCGCGGCTCGCGTATCTGTGCGGTCGGAACATCTACCATGAGGGCTCTCGTCACCGCAGAGTGTATGAACGGCCATCTCATGCCTTTCGAGGGGTGGACCAACAAGTTTGTATTCCCGCCCTACGATTTCGCTGTGTGCAATGCTATGGTCTCCAATTTCCATCTGCCATACAGCACTATGCTCATGATGGTTTCGGCTTTCGGAGGCTACGACCTCGTGATGAAGGCATACGATATCGCTATCAAGGAAGGCTATATGTTTGGAGCATACGGTGACGCCATGCTCGTGCTTCGGTAATGGCCGACAGCGCCTTGAAAGTGCCCGAAAATTAAGGAATACGCTCTTGGAATGACACTGAAGCCCGGAAAATATATTTTAACAAACGGAGCTTTTCGTGTTAATAATACTTAAAGTATGAAATTTTTATAACAATATACTTGACAAACACAAAAAAAAATACTAATTTTGCATTGTGTTTTTCATGGTATTAGATTTAAGGTTAGAGGATTAGTTGTCGAGAGACAATTATTCCTTTTTTTATGCCCATTTTTAAAGGACGAGCGTCCCTACCGGGTCAGAGGAATATCTCTTTGAGGATCTCGAGTGAGCGTATGTTGTCACATCCGGGGAAATGGCATCCGAAGTATTTCAGGATCAGGTCAAGAATCTCGGACCTTTCCTTTCCTGAAAAGCGGAAGCGGCGTGAGTTGGAATAATTGATGCGTGCAAGTTTCATAAGAAAAGCCGATTTCTCGTTGTTGATCCTGTTGCTCCCTCGTCTTGCGTTGCTGAATGGATACGCCATCACTCCCGCCTGCATGTCGAATTCCATCCCGTCGCTATAGTTGCTCAGGTCGGGCTGTATGCCCATCAGGCGTGTCATTCCCACCATGAATGTGATGTGGAAGTTAGCGATTGCTGTCTTATCGACAACGGCATCGAAATATTCCATGGAGTCGGAAATGTAGTTCCATACATTGACCTCAGGCGTTGCATCGCGGAGAAGACGGCTGAGAAACTCTGACAGAAACATCGCTACTGTGGCTTTGCCGGGCGACATATAGACGCTTTTCCACACTCTCAGCAGGGTGATTCCCGAGGCTATGCCAAGTTCTCGCGAAGCACTCCTGTTGACTTCGGCTTCTATTACGCTAAGGGGCTGAAGACGTGATGCAGCCTGCCGTGCAGTCCGGCTCGTTCCCGCCGGAGTGAGCATTGCGATTCTTCCTTTTTCAAGCGTATATACACCGGTGACATTAAACCGGTCGCTGTGGCGTATGCTGCCAAGAATGATGCCTGTTATCTTTTCCTTCATCTGGTTAGAGCGAATACTACTTCATTTGTAAATAAGCCTCCATCCTACATAAAAAGATCTAACTCTTTTCACAAAGAGTTAGACCGAAACCTTAATCTTAATTTAATACTATGAAAAACACACTTGCAAAATTAATAAATATTTTTATAAGTACAAATAAAAATTGACTTTTTTTCAAAAATCAAGTGAATTATTCAATTTTTGAACGGTGGAAACGTTAAATTTATGATGGCTGACCTAATGCAGGTTGAAATCTCCGGGTCATGAGGTCGGCGTTTATTGATAAAAGCATTTAGTATGAAGAAATACAATATCGCGGTTGCCGGTACCGGCTATGTGGGTCTGTCTCTTGCCACACTTCTGTCCCAGCACAATCATGTGGTGGCAGTGGACGTTGTTCCTGAAAAGGTGGATAAGATCAACAAGCGCATTTCGCCCATTCAGGATGAGTATATTGAAAAATACCTTGCGGAAAAAGACCTCGATCTTTCTGCGACACTCGATGGCGCCGAGGCGTATAGAAACGCCGATTTCGTGGTTATCGCCGCTCCTACCAATTATGACCCGGTGACCAACTTCTTCGACACCCATTGCATAGAGGATGTCATCGATCTTGTGCTTTCCGTCAATCCCAAGGCTGTAATGGTGATTAAGTCCACAATCCCTGTGGGATACTGCAGATCGCTGTATGTGAAATACGCCGATGCCGGCGCCTCTCAGTTCAACCTTATGTTCTTTCCGGAGTTCCTTCGGGAGTCGAAGGCTTTATACGACAATCTGTTCCCTTCCCGTATCATCGCGGGAGTGCCCAAGATTATAGAGGAGAAACGCTATGCCCGCGAAAACGATGCCATCCTTAAGGTCACAGACCTCAAGATGATGGAGCGCGCCGCCGGGATATTCGTCGAACTGCTTATGCAGGGTGCCGTCAAGGAAGATATCCCAGTGCTGTATATGGGGATGAAAGAGGCAGAGGCGGTAAAACTCTTCGCCAATACCTATCTCGCTCTCCGAGTAAGCTATTTCAACGAACTCGACACCTATGCCGAGGTGAAGGGCCTGGACTCCAGGGCTATCATCGAAGGCGTGGGACTCGACCCGCGAATCGGTTCGCACTACAATAATCCCTCTTTCGGCTACGGCGGCTATTGCCTGCCGAAGGATACAAAACAGCTCCTTGCCAATTATGCCGAAGTTCCTCAAAACATGATGTCGGCGATAGTTGAGTCAAACCGCACAAGGAAGGATTTCATAGCCGACCGCATCCTGCGTCTTGCAGGATGGTATGATTACTATTCTTGTAACGATTACGCCTCTGATGCGAAAAAAGCCGACAATGGCGTACCGCCCACAGTCGGCGTTTACCGTCTGACTATGAAATCTAATTCCGACAATTTCCGTCAGTCGAGCATTCAGGGCGTTATGAAGCGCATAAAGGCAAAGGGAGCCAATGTGATAATCTTCGAACCCACGCTTGAAGACGGTTCCTCTTTCTTCGGAAGTGCGGTTGTCAACGACCTCCCCCTTTTCAAGGAGAAATCAGATGCCATAGTGGCAAACCGCTACGACAGTGTCCTTGACGATGTGGCGGAAAAGGTATATACAAGAGACATCTTCCGCCGAGACTGATACTTAACCGGTCATAGACTGATATTTAACCGGTCATGGACTGATATTTACCCCATTCCGTCTTTTTGAGGAATGGGGTATGATTTCATGAATACAGGAACCGCTTGATCGAGCGTTTCGGGGTCTTCTCGAATTCGTTCGGCACAAGCTGGATTTTCGACAGCCGTTCGTAGGGAGCCACAATCTGGTTGAGTTCCTTGCGTGTCTTTTCAATCATCTCGCCGAGGTCATTGCTCGTAAGCCCCATTTTGTCGAGAGTGGGGTAGTCGGGATATACCAGACCTACGAGCTTGCCGTCGCGCTCGACCACCAGGGATTCCGCGATATACGGCATATTGTTGAGCTTTGCCTCTATTTCTTCAGGATAGATGTTCTGTCCGTTTGCCGACAGGAGCATCGTCTTGTTGCGTCCGCGAAGATACAGAGTGCCGTCGGGTGAGCGTGTCCCCATATCGCCGGTCTTAAGCCATCCGTCTCTGTCAAGCACCATTTTAGTGGCGTACGGATAGCGGTAATAGCCCTTCATCACGTTGGTGCCTCTTACGCATACTTCTCCCGGAATGTTTTCGGGATCTTGGCTCATGACGATTGTCTCCATGGTCGGAAGCGTTCTGCCTACGCTTCCGGGCTTGAATTCCTTCCATGGGGTATAGGAGATCAGCGGTCCGCATTCCGTCATTCCGTAACCTACGGTAAACGGGAACTTTATCTTGTGGAGAAACTCCTCCACATCATGGTTGAGGGGGGCTCCACCCACTATCACTTCCTCAAACTCTCCGCCGAATGCGGCTATCAGTTTCTTACGTATCTTGCTGTATATGAAACTGTCTAAGAGAGGTACGGCAAGTGTCCACCTGATGGTGCCCTTGGTGATCATCGGAAGAATCTGGTTTTTGTAGATTTTTTCGAGAATCAGGGGGACGCAAATAATCAGATTTGGCCTTACTTCAGAGAGGGCTTTCAGAAGCACACGTGGTGACGGCGTCTTGTCGAGCACAGTGATGTGGCTGCCCACCGCCAGAGGTGTCAGCATGTCGAAGGCACAGGCATAGGCGTGTGCCAGAGGCAGGAACGCGAGGGCGCGGCTCCCTTTGTAGTGGAGGCGCGTGTCGATGCCGAAGCATACGTTGCCGGCGAGATTCCTGCCTGTCAGCATCACTCCCTTCGAGAATCCCGTGGTGCCGGATGTGTAGTTGATCTCGGCTATCTCATCGTTGTCTTTATCGGCGAATTTAACATCCGACGGTCCGTAGCCGTTGGGATATAGTTTGTTGAATCTCCTTTTGGCAAGTTTCAGGTCGCGTTTTATCTCAAGTTCCGCCGACTCGTGAAGCACTTCCCGACGGGTCAGGGAGAACACAGCCTTGACGTTTACAAGCGTATCCGGATCTATGTGCTCCCAGATGGAGTCCTGGACCACTAATACAGTGGCACCCGAATGGTTCACCACATGGGCTATGTCTATGGGATTGAATTCTGCAAGTATCGGAACCACAATTGCTCCGTAGGTCACGATGCTCATGTATGTCTTGATCCATTCGGACGAGTCTTTCCCGCAAAGCGCTATCTTGTCGCCCGGATTTATGCCGATTGATTTATAGAACGTGTGCGCGAAAGCTATCGCGGTGGCAAGTTCACCGTAGGTATGGGTTACTCCGGATGTGTAGTCGGTAAGTGCCGGCAAGTTCCAGTTTTTCTTGAAACTGGTCTCATATATCTTGATGAAGTTGAGTATATTCATGAGCTCGTTTTTGTGATATGGGGTCTTAATGTTCAGATAAAAATTCCCCCTAAAGTAATAACGAAAAAACCGGCCCAATGGTTAGGCCGGTTATATAAATTCTATCGAAAAAAACGGTGTGATTATTTGAAATTCGCCGCGATGGCGTCGGCGGTGGCTTTCATTTTCTCCGGATCCGGGTTTTCGATTTTCTTATGGAAATCCATGTCTCCCTCAGTGGTGAGGGGCACAAGATGGATGTGGGCGTGCGGGACCTCGAGCCCGAGCACTGCCTCGCCGACCTTGCGGCATGGAATTGCAGCCTTGATGGCTTTTGCCACTTTTTTGGCAAACACCTGCATTGCGGCTATAGTGTCGTCGTCAAGGTCGAAGATATAGTCTGTCTCCTGCTTTGGCACCACGAGCGTATGTCCCCACTGGAGGGGATTGATATCAAGGAATGCATAGAAACGGTCATCTTCCGCCACCTTGTAGGAGGGAATCTCTCCTGCGATTATTCTTGAGAAGATTGTCATTGTCAGAGTTCTATTTTGATGATTTCAAAATCCATGACACCTGCAGGTGCGTTGACTTTCACTATTTCGCCCACCTTGTGTCCCATCAGTGCCTTGGCGATAGGTGTCGACGACGCGATTTTGAATTCGCGCAGGTTTGCCTCGTTTTCAGTCACTATGGTGTAGGTCATCTGCATTCCGTTTTTCACGTTCTTGATGGTCACCTTGTTGAGCAGGCCCACTTCGTCGGTGGTGAGTTTGCTGTCGTCGATGATTCGTGAGTTGGCTATCAGTTCCTTGATTTTGGCAATCTTCATTTCCAGCATGCCCTGAGCTTCTTTAGCCGCGTCATATTCGGCGTTTTCCGAGAGGTCTCCTTTGTCGCGAGCCTCGGCTATTGCATTCTTGATGGCGGGACGCTGCGCCTCCAGTTCTGAAAGCTCTGCCATCTTCTTGTCATATCCTTCTTTAGTGAGATACGTTGCCATTTCTGTTAGTATTTGACCCGTGGGTCTTTGATTGAATATTTTTGTTTACGAGTTAAAAAAAGATAAGCCCCCTTTATCGGCCGACTATTCTCAGCCTCTAAAAGGACCCTTCAATTAATTATAATGCAAAGTTACGAAAAAAAGTTGACAATTAAAAATTTTATCCGCTTTTTACATTTTATTACGAATCTCCACATTAACTCCACATTAACCTCATTTGCTCGAGCGTCCTAAATTTAACCGGGGAGAGGAATCACTGGGGGCGAGGAATTACTTGTAAATAAGTTTAATCAACTTCAACAATAATCCTGATAATTTTTTTGTGAGTTCTAAAAAATTGCTTTAAATAGTTTGGTATTGAGAAATTTTAGTTATCTTTGCGTCTGAATATGTCTTGGCATTTCGCAATGTGGCATATTCGGTTTGTTTTTTTTATTTATAGAAGTTTAGACGGCTTCATATCTAATTGAATGGGCAACTGTGATATACCAACGCGCATATAATCACAACAGACAACGAATGGTTCTGGAAGGCTCCGACCAATAATTGAGAAATCTCAAGCCCCCTTACTGCAAAATAACAGGAAGGGGGCTTGATGTAGTATGCTTGCTGCGTCTCGAACTCCTATATTCTCAATTCTAAATTCAATTATGCATTATGCATTATGAATTATGCATTGATTTTAGGTGTCGATGTTGGCATAGGTGGCGTGCTCCTCGATGAATTCGCGCCGCGGGCCAACCTCTTCGCCCATCAGCACCGCAAAGGTGTGGTCGGCGCTCGCTGCGTCGGTCAGGGTCACTTTCTTAAGCATTCGGTTTTCCGGATCCATTGTGGTCTCCCACAGCTGCTCCGGGTTCATCTCGCCGAGACCCTTGTAGCGCTGAAGCACAAACTTATTGCGGTCGCCTCCGCAGTAGCGGTCTACAAATGACTGCACCTGCTGGTCGGTCCACGCGTATTCAAACACACCCTTCTTTCCCTTCAGGGTGCATTTGTAGAGCGGGGGAGTGGCGATATATAGATAGCCGTTGTCGATGATGGGGCGTATCCTTCTGAAGAAGAATGTCATCAAAAGTGTAGCGATGTGTGCGCCGTCGACATCCGCATCGGTCATGATGATGATCTTGTGGTATCTCAGCTTCGACACGTTCGGCTCCTTGGAGTCTTCCTCAGTGCCGATGGTCACGCCAAGCGCCTTAAACATATTGACGATTTCCTCCGACTCAAACACCTTGTGCTCCATAGCCTTCTCCACATTCAGAATCTTACCGCGAAGCGGCAGTATCGCCTGATAGTTGGGATTGCGGCCCTGCTTCGCGCTTCCTCCCGCGGAGTCACCCTCCACGAGGAAAAGCTCACATGCGGCGGCGTCGCGGCTCTTGCAGTCGGCGAGTTTGCCGGGAAGTCCCGCTCCAGAGAGCGGCGACTTGCGTTGCACTTTCATCCTCGCGTTGTATGCCGCGTGGCGCGCCTGGGCTGCGAGCATCACCTTGTCGACTATCGCGCGCGCCTGCTTCGGGTGCTCTTCCAGATAGTTGCGGAGCGCCTCGCTGACGGCAGTCTGTACCACGCCCATCACATCGTTGTTGCCCAGCTTTGTCTTCGTCTGACCCTCAAACTGCGGCTCGGCGACCTTTACCGACACCACGGCGGTCAGACCGTCGCGGAAATCTTCCTTCGACAGCTCTATCTTAAGTTTGTCGAGCAGATGGTTGTCGTCGGCATACTTCTTGAGGGTCGAGGTGAGTCCGCGCCGGAAACCGGTGAGATGTGTGCCGCCCTCTATGGTGTTGATGTTGTTGACGTAGGAATAGATGTTTTCATTAAACGATGTGTTGTATGTCATCGCCACTTCCACCGGAACGCCGTTGCGCTCGGTCTTGAGGTCGATGATGTCCTCGATCAGCGGCTCCTTGCCCTGGTCTATATACCTCACGAATTCCTTCAGCCCCTCCTTGCTCAGGAAGCGGTCGCTGCGGGGATTGCCGTTCTCGTCGCGGTTGCGCTCGTCGGTGAGCGTCAGAGAGATGCCGGCGTTTAGATACGCAAGGTCACGGAGACGGTTGGCGAGTGTCTCGTAGTCATATATTGTCTCGGTGAAGATCGACGCGTCAGGATGGAATATGATGGTGGTGCCCGTGTGGTCGGTCTCTCCAATCACCTGAAGTCCGCATGTGGGCTTGCCGAACGCATACTCCTGCATGTGGATCTTGCCGTCGCGGTGTATCTCCGCCCTCAGATAGTCTGACAGGGCGTTGACGCAGCTGACCCCCACACCGTGAAGACCTCCCGACACTTTGTAGGAACCCTTGTCGAACTTGCCGCCGGCGTGAAGCACCGTAAGCACGACCTCAAGGGCAGGCTTGTGCATCTTCTCGTGCATGTCCACGGGTATGCCGCGACCGTTGTCAACGACTTTTATCGAGTTGTCTTCCAGAATGGTGACCTCGATGTGTGACGCATATCCCGCGAGCGCCTCGTCGATGGAGTTGTCCACTACCTCATACACGAGGTGGTGGAGACCCCTTCCCGAAATGTCTCCGATATACATCGCCGGACGCTTGCGCACAGCCTCCAGGCCTTCAAGCACCTGGATGTTGTCTGCCGCGTATTCCTTGTTTTGTATTTCTTCGTTTATTGTCTCGTTGTCCATGATTCTCTATTGCTGTTTTTCGCGGCCGGTTCCGGTCTTCTTCTCGATTTCCTTCGCTATGTTGGCGAAGATGTCGTCTACCGATCCCTGGCCGTTGATCTGCATGTATTTCTTTTTGCCGATGTAGTGTGCTCTCAGAGGCTCTGTCTGGGCGTGATACACTTTCAGTCGGTTTGTGATTGTCTCTTCGTTGTCGTCGGCGCGTCCTGTCTGCTTTCCGCGTTCTATCATGCGGCGCTTGAGTTCATCCTCCGGAACCTCCAGCCCCACTACTCCGTGCAGTTCGTGACCCATCTCGGCGAGCATGGAGTCAAGAGCATGCGCCTGGGGAACAGTGCGCGGAAATCCGTCGAATATGACGCCTTTCGAATCCCCGATTATTCCCTCAAGCTCATGGCGGAGGATGTCGATCATAAGAGTGTCCGGAATCAGTTGCCCCTTGCTGATGTAGGAGTCGGCTATTTTGCCGAGTTCTGTCCCGTCTTTGATGTGTTTGCGGAGAACCTCTCCTGTAGAAATGTGATGAAGTCCGTATTCGGCTATTAGTTTCTCACTCTGAGTGCCTTTCCCGCTCCCGGGAGCACCGAACAATACAAGATTTAACATGTTTAGTTTTCCTTTATGACATATATGTCCGGAAGGTTCCTTGCCTTGCCGTCAAGGTCAAGCCCATATCCGATAATGAATTTTGGCGGAATCTCGAATGCCGTGTAGTCAGGGATGAATCCCGTCTGGCTGCTGTCCGGCTTGTATAGCAGGGTGGCGAATCTCACCGACGCCGGTCCCTGCTCTTTGAGGTCTTCGATCATGCGACATGCCGTAAGGCCAGTGTCCACGATATCTTCTATTATCACCACGTCCTTACCGCGTATGTCGTCGGTGAGACCGATGATCTGTTTCACGGATCCTGTGGTCGATGTCCCTTCATACGATTTGTATCGGATAAACGAGATGTTGGAGTCATTGAGTCCTGTTTCCCGTATCAGGTCTGAGGCAAACACAAACGCTCCCGTCAGCACACACAGGAAATGGGGCTTCTTGCCGGCGTAGTCCCGGGCTATCTCCCCTGCCACCCTTTTTACCTGTGAGGCGATTTCATCACGTGTCAGATACGGCTCGAATGTCAATCCGTCTACTATAACTTGATTATCTGTTTGCATACGACAATAGTTTGTGCAAATTTACAAAAAAATCGCGACATGACAAAACGCGGGATTTGAAAATTTCCGTCCCGCGCTTCAATTGTTTCGATGCTTCAGTAGATGCCTATTGACGTGACCTGAAATTCGGTGCGCCGGTTGATCTGGTCGGCTGCCTCGCGGTCTGCCTCTTCCAACGTGTCAACATATTCGGGTGTCAGCGTCACTCCCTCGGCAAACTGCGGATACTCCTTCGCTATCCTCTTGGTGACAGTCTTTGGCCGGCTCTTGCCGTAGCCAACCCATGTGAGGCGCTCCGGACTGATTCCTTTCCCCACAAGATAGTCTACCACACTCTTGGCGCGTCTTTCCGAAAGATTCATGTTGTATTCCTCGCTTCCCTTGCGGTCGGTGTGCGCGCCCATCTCTATCGATACGTTGGGATTGTCTTCGAGCATCACGGCGATCTCGTCGAGCGCGGTCATGGATTCGGGACGCAGGGTGGCTTTGTCGAAGTCATAGAATATGTTTTCCACCACACTCGGCTTGTTGATCGACGCCAATGTGAAGTCGATGCCGTAGTCGGCGTCTTCTTCCGCGCTGTCGCTCTCAAACTCCACTTTCTGGTTCAGGTATCCGTTGGCTCCCGCCAGCATCACATACTTCACGCCACGCTGCAGGCGGAATCGGAAGCTGCCGTCGTCGCGTGCCACTTCCTTCTGGTTGCTGCCGTCGTTGCCCACTATCCTTATTATTGCGTTGGGAACCGGTTCGTCGTCCTTGTCTACTACCCAGCCTGATATGGTGATCTTCAGGTCCGGCAGAAGGAAGGAATATATGTGGTCATATCCTCTGCCGTCGCCCCTGTTGCTGCTGAAATAGCCGGACTCTCCGGGACCGAAGGTGATGCCGAAATCATCCCCCTGCGAATTTACCGGAACTCCCATATTGTCGATGCTCCAGCGGTCGCCCGTGCTGTTGAGTCGTGCCCTGAAGATGTCGAGGCCCCCGAATCCGGCGTGGCCGTCGCTTGAGAAATATATCAGCGAGTCTGTCCTGACGTATGGAAACGATTCATTGCCGGGACCGTTGATCTCCGGTCCTAAGTTCTCGAGGGAGCCGGTCGACTCCTTCAGGTTGATGCGCCAGATGTCGAGACCGCCGTAGCCTCCCGGCATGTCGGAGGAGAAGTATAGATAAGTGCCGTCGGGACTCACTGCCGGGTGTCCCACTGCCGTTATGGTGTCGTTGAGAATTTCCAGTTTCTGTCCCGCGCCCCATCCCTGCTCGCTGCGCTTGGCGGTGTATATCTCTACGGATGTGCTGGATGTCTCCGAACGACGCGCTACGGTATAATACATTGTCTGGCCGTCGGGCGAGAATGACACTATCCCCTCGTCGGCGTCGGTGTTGAGCTCTCCCTCCACGGGCTGCGGACGCTGCCATTCACCCTTTTCATTTTTCGTGCTCACCCAGACATCGCCCTTCTTCATGCCGGTGATTTCAGATTTGTTTTCGCCGGTTACCTTTTCATTGGTGGTGGTGAAGTATAGCGCTTCGAAGTCCTTGCCGTAATACATCGGGGCAAAGTCGGCGCGCCGGGTGTTGAAAAGTTTTGCCTGCTTTACGACATATCTGGTCTTTGGCAACTCTTTCTGTGCGATGGCGATGTTGCAACCGCGTATCCCTTGTCCGGCTATTCTGTCGTCGGGCTTCCATTCCAGATAGGTCTCGTAGGATTTTATCGCCTGGGGGTATTTCCCGCTTGCCTGCAGCATGCGTCCGAGATTCAGATATACTGTCGAGTCCGGGTATTCGTATCGTATGGCGTTCTGGTACGCCGCGGCGGCGTTTGCTGGACGGTTGAGCTTCTGATAGCATGTGCCGAGTTTGAAGGCGATTTCTCCGCGTAGCGGACGCTCTTCGCGGCGCGTAAGTTTGTTGTAGATCTTCTTATACATTTTGGACGCGTCGAAGTATTCTCCACGCGCCAGGGTGTCGTCGGCATCGGTCAGTTTCACAGACTTGCACGACGAGACTCCCGCAAGCATCAGTATGCTTATGGTGCCAATCAGTATGACAAAAAGATTCCTGCTCATTCTCATAGCAATAAAACGCATTTCCAGTGCCCTTTATTGCATGTGGCATCGGTAGGAATTGCCGTTGTTCGGTGCTGTCCCGGCCTTGTCAGAGAGAATCCTGAAGTGTCTCGAGGCATTTCTTCACCTCTTCGTCTGTCTTGAACAGTTTCTCCTTGCAGAATTTCAGGAGCTCAAGTGCGCGGGATGTCATCCCTGCAAGCGAATCGATGTCGCATTCAGGACTTTGCATCTTGGCGGTTATGGCCTCTAGTTCCGCCACCGCCTCCGAATATTTCATATCGTCTTTAATCATCTTTGTGAGGACAGACAAGACTATCCAACTCCAAAATTATAAAAAAATCCCCGACTTTCAAAATTAATTTAGAATTTAGAATTTAGAATTATTTCCCCGGCAGATATTCAAGGTCCCTAAGGTCCTTAGAGTCCCTAAGGTCCTTAAAGTCCCTAAGGTCCTTAAAGTCCCTAAGGTCCTTAAAGTCCCTAAGGTCCTTAAAGTCCCTAAGGTCCTTAAAGTCCCTAAGGTCCTTAAAGTCCCTAAGGTCCCTAAGGTCCTTAAAGTCCCTAAGGTCCCTAAGGTCCCTAAAGACTTCAAGGTCGTGAAGCCAATTTTCAATTCTCAATTTTCAATTTTCAATTCTCAATTTTCAATTCTCAATTTCGATTTTCGATTTTTAATTTTCAATTTAAATTATTAAATTTGCAGTATGAAAAAGATAGAAAGCTTTACCATAGACCATCTGACGCTGCTTCCCGGTGTATATGTGAGCCGTAAGGACACCACACCCAAGGGTGATGTGGTGACTACATTTGATGTGCGCATGACGGCTCCAAACCGTCAGCCCGCGCTGTCCATTTCCGCACTTCACGCCATGGAGCATCTTGTGGCGACCTTCCTCCGCAACCATCCTGTATGGGGCGAAAGAATCGTTTACTGGGGGCCTATGGGCTGCTGCACGGGAAATTATCTTCTAATAAACGGCGACCTTGAAAGTCGCGACATTCTCCCCTTGCTGCGAGAGGCTTTCCGGTTTGTCGCCGGATTCGACGGCGCGGTGCCCGGAGCTTCTCCCAAAGACTGTGGCAACTATCTCCTCATGAACCTTCCCGAGGCGCGGATGGCGGCACTCGATTACTTGAAAGTTCTCGACAGTCCCGAAGTGCCTCTCGAATACTGAAGTCGTTTGACGACGTTGATTTTTAATCGGAGACACCTTCCGGTGTCAGTTCCCAATTTTTTTCGATTATGGCTAAAATGTCTCAGCGTGGCTTTGAAATGCCCGCATCTCCAATCCGACGCCTTGCCCCTCTCGCCATCGAGGCGATGCAGCGTGGCGTCAAGGTGTTTCGCCTGAATATCGGTCAGCCCGACCTGCCGACCCCTCCCCAGGCTTTCGAGGCGCTTCGAAATATCGACCGTGAGGTGCTTGAATACAGCCCTTCCGACGGTCTCCTTTCCCTCCGTGTGAAACTTAAGGAATATTACCACCGGTTCAATATCGATGTCAGCGTCGACGATATCATAGTGACCTGCGGCGGTTCCGAGGCGGTGCTGTTCGCGTTTATGGCGTGTCTTGATCCTGGCGACGAAATCATCGTGCCGGAGCCCGCCTATGCCAACTATATGGCGTTTGCCATCTCGGCCGGCGCGAAAATCGTGTCGATTCCATCTTCCATAGATTCCGGCTTCGCGCTCCCACCTATCGAGGAGTTTGAAAAACTGATTACTCCGCGCACCAAGGGTATCCTTATATGCAATCCCAATAATCCCACCGGCTATCTTTACACCATCAAGGAGATGATGCAGATCAGGGATCTGGTGAAGAAATACGATCTGTTCCTCTTTTCCGACGAGGTTTACAGGGAGTTCTGCTACACGGGCGCTCCATACGTCTCCGCGTTCCATCTTCCCGGCATCGAGGAGAATGTCGTGCTCATCGACTCGGTGTCGAAGCGTTACAATGAGTGTGGCATACGCATCGGGGCACTTATCACCAAAAACAAGGAACTTCGCGCCAACGTGATGAAATTCTGCCAGGCGAGGCTGAGTCCCCCGCTGATCGGTCAGATCATCGCAGAGGCTTCGGTCGACGCAAGCAAGGAGTATATGCTCGATGTATATAACGAGTATGTGGCGCGCCGCAATTTCCTTGTCGACGGTATCAATAAGATTCCGGGATGCTATTCTCCTATTCCTATGGGTGCGTTCTATACGGTGGCGCGTCTCCCGGTGGATGATGCCGACAAGTTCTGTGAGTGGTGTCTGCGTGATTTCAGTTATGAGGGCGCGACTGTGTTCATGGCTCCGGCGTCCGGTTTCTATACCACACCCGGCAGCGGCCGCGACGAGGTGCGTATCGCGTATATCCTCAACAGGGAGGAGCTCGGCACCGCGCTGAAGGTGCTCGCCGAGGCGCTCAAGGTTTACAACAGTGAAAAACGATGAATGTCAATACACTAAGAAAGGATGCCCGGCGGGCATCCTTTCGTGGTGTCTGTCGTTGACAGTTGCCTTGGTTATGACAATAAAAAAAATTGATTGTCATCGCGACAACCAATCTTCTGTTAACCTTAAAATCTAATACCATGAAAAACTCGATGCAAAATTAATTCTTTTTTCTCAAACAATGTTGTATAACATAAAAAAAATGAATAATTTTAACATTGTTTAAGAATTGGGTAAAATTTAAGGTGTATTTGTTAATTATTTTAACATATTTGTAAGATTGAAATGAAAAAAGCGCTTATAACCGGAGTGACCGGGCAGGACGGTTCCTACCTCGCGGAATTCCTTATTGAGAAGGGATATGACGTGCACGGCACCATACGTCGTTCGTCGGTAGACTTCCGAGAGCGTATCGCCCATCTTGAGGGAAATACCCGCTTTCATCTTCATTACGCGGATCTTTCCGACTCTATGTCGGTGATTCAGGTGCTTGGTAAGGTGCGTCCCGACGAGGTGTATAATTTAGCGGCGCAGAGTCATGTGCAGGTAAGCTTTGATTCTCCGGAATATACTGCCGATGTGGACGCCACCGGGGTCCTCCGTCTGCTCGAGGGTATCAGGCAGTGTGGTCTTGCCGAGACATGCCGGTTTTATCAGGCGTCCACTTCCGAACTATACGGAAAGGTGGAGGAGGTGCCGCAGAATGAGAACACTCCCTTTCATCCGTATTCTCCCTATGCCGTGGCGAAGCTTTACGGTTTCTGGATTGTGAAGGAATATCGTGAGGCATACGGAATGTTTGCCTGCTCGGGTATACTCTTCAATCATGAGTCGGAGCGGCGCGGCGAGACTTTCGTGACCCGCAAGATAACTCTCGGAGCTGCGCGTATCGCCCAGGGAAAGCAAGACAAACTGTATCTCGGCAATCTCGACTCCCTCCGCGACTGGGGGTATGCGAAAGACTATGTGGAGTGTATGTGGCTGATTCTTCAGAATAAGACGCCCGAAGATTTCGTTATCGCCACCGGAGTGCAGCATTCGGTGAGGGAGTTCGCGACTCTTGCCTTCAGGCGCGCGGGAATGGAACTGCACTGGGAGGGCTCGGGAGTCGACGAGAAGGGTATCGACGTTGCCACCGGAAGGGTAGTGGTGGAGGTGTCTCCGGATTTCTACCGGCCTACGGATGTGGTGAACCTCTGGGGCGATCCCACCAAGGCGCGTGCCCGCCTCGGCTGGAATCCCGGAAAGACGAGTTTCGAGAGATTGGTCGAAATAATGGTGGATTCCGACATGGCGAAGGTGGCTGTGGAGAGAGCCGGCGAACATGTGCGCACCAATCTTGCCGAATATCTTGAGAAAGGTATCGTGAAATGACAAGAAAGGATATAAGGAGAGGCACCGGACTGGTTCTGATTTTTGCAGTGACCTGCACGGTGCTTATATTCACTATGGCGTTTGTGAAGCAGGCACGGCATGATGGCACGCCTGCGGCAGACGGTGACAAAATGGCGTCGACCCATTGGTCCGACAGCCTTACCAACCGGTTGTCGGATTCCCCGGAGCTCAAGGGACTCGACGCCGAGATGCAGCGTTTTATCGACAAGTGGAGCATCAAGGGTATGCAGCTGGCGGTGACTCGCAATGATTCGTTGCTTTATACGAAAGGCTATGGTTGGGCCGACATGGAGGCGGGAGAGAGGATGTCGCCGAAAAACATTCTCCGGCTTGCCTCTGCCTCAAAGTTGGTGACGGCGGTTGCAGTGATGAGACTGGCGGAGGAGGGGAAACTGAGTCTGCAGTCAAAGGTGTTCGGCCCGGACGGGATTCTTAACGACACCCTCTTTACCAATGCTATCAACGACCGGCGTCTTTTCGACGTGACGGTAGACCATCTCCTGAGTCATCAGGCAGGATTCGGTCTCGGCGCCGGCGACCCTATGTTCAATACCAAGGACATCATTGCCGCCCGTAAGCTGCAGGGCCCTCCCGACAACAGGCAGCTGGCGGCTATCGTGCTCGGCAGGAAGATTGCCTTCACGCCGGGCTGCGGCCACAGGTATTCCAATTTCGGATATATGCTGCTCTCGCTCGTGATCGAGCGCGTGTCGGGAATGAAATACTGGGATTTCGTCAGGGAGAATGTGCTCGAGCCGGCGGGTTGCTGGCGTTTCAGGCCTGCGACAAATTATTATGCGGAGAGAAATGCCGATGAAGTGCGGTATTATGGTCCCGACAACGAGCCGGTGGAGGAGTTCAACGGCAGCGGCCGTCTGGTCAACCGTGTATATGGAGGAAGCAATGTCAACGGTCTTATGGGCGCCGGCGGATGGTGTGCGTCGGCTTCCGACATGGCGCGCCTGGTGGCGGCTATCGACAAGTATCCCCGCGTGACGAATATTCTTTCCGATGCTTCGGTGGATTCCCTGACCGTGTGGTCTGAGAAGGTGAACCGCGCGAGAGGCTGGGGCGAGATCTTAGGCGAGGGGAAGTGGAGGCGTACCGGTACTCTCTCTTCGACGCATACGCTTGTGGAGCGTTTCCCCGACGGGGAGTGCTGGGTGCTGATCACTAACTCCGGAGTATGGACAGGACATCATTTCTCGCGCACGATGTCGTCGCTTGTTGCCCGTATGCGCTCGGCGTATTCCAATCGGTTGCCGCGTCGGGATCTTTTCAGTCCCGGTGTCGTCGCCAAGAGATGAGCGCGGTAAGGAAAATATAAAAAAGTAGCGTGGATTTATTGATGTCAATAAATCCACGCTACTTGCGGTGAGGACGAGATTCGAACTCGTGGTAGGATTGCTCCTACGTCAGTTTAGCAAACTGGTGGTTTCAGCCACTCACCCACCTCACCTTGACGAGGTATCCCTCATTTGCGGTGCAAAGTTAATAAGATTTTTTTGTTCTGCCAAATATTTTAGTTATAATTTTTCTTAATACGGGCTTTTTTTCTTAATTTTGCATCAGACCAAACAATTTAGACAATATGAAACGCATATTATTAGCAGGACTGGCATGCCTCGCGTCTGCCCATGCCTTTGCCGACGCCCCGTTGTGGCTTCGTGATGTGGCTGTCTCGCCCGACGGCAAATCCATCGCATTCACTTATAAGGGGGATATCTATTCAGTGTCGCCCTCCGGCGGAGAGGCGCGGCAGCTCACCTCCGACAAGGCTTTTGACTCGAAACCTGTCTGGACTCCCGACAGCCGGAGGATTGTATTCAGAAGCGACCGCGAGGGTAGCGACGACATCTTCATCATGAACGCCAACGGCGGCGGCGTGGTGAGGCTCACTACCTCGAGCGTTTCCGAGCAGCCCCTTGCATTCCTGAATGACTCGACACTTCTCTTTTCGGCAAACGTGATGCCTGCCATGACATCGGCGCAGGCTCCGATTCTTGCCCAGACATACCGACTGAACATCAACAGACCCGGCACCCGCCCGAAGATGTTCCTGTCGATGCCGATGCTTTTCTCTTCCGCCGGCCGCGACGGCAGAATCATCTTCACCGACAAGAAGGGTTATGAGGATCCGTTCAGAAAACATGAGCGCAGCAGCGGCACCAACGATATATGGCTGTATGACAACGGCGATTTCCGTCAGCTCACGAATTTCAACGGTCATGACCGCAATGCGGTGTGGGCGCCCGGAAAAGACAGTTTCTATTACCTCTCGGAAGAGGACGGCACGCTAAACGTGTATGCGGCGACTCTCGACGGCGCAAAAAGAAAACTGACATCTTTTGAGAAACATCCCGTGAGAAACCTGTCGGTCTCCGACGGCGGTCTCATGGCGTTCAGCTGGGACGGGGAGATATACACTCTCACCGAGGGTGGACAGCCTGCAAAACTGAATGTGGAGATTATTGCCGACGATTACGACAGAGACCTGGTGAAACGTTATGACCGCAGCGGCGCATCAAGCTTCTTCGCCGCTCCGAAAGGCAATGAACTCGCGATAGTGATTCGCGGTGATATTTACGTGACGGATGTCAAGTACAAGACTACCAAGCGTATTACCGACACTCCCGATCAGGAGCGCACTGTCAGCATTTCGCCCGACGGGCGCACGATGGTGTATGATTCAGACCGTGACGGCTACTGGCAGCTTTTCACGGCGAAGATTAAGAATGACGGTGAAAAACAGTTCGCATACGCCACGGAGATAGTGGAGGAGCCTCTTTATAAATGCGAGACAAGCGCCATGCAGCCCCTCTTCAGTCCCGATGGCAAGAAAGTGGCTTTCCTTGAGAATCGCTCGGAACTTAAAGTGATAGACCTTGATACCAAGAAGGTTACAACCGCCCTCGACGGCAAGTATAACTATTCTTATGCCGACGGCGACCAGTCGTTTTCATGGAGTCCCGACAGCCGCTGGCTGCTGATGAACTATATCGGCGAGGGTGGCTGGAACAATACCGACATTGCGCTTGTAAAGGCGGACGGCTCTGAGGTAATCGACCTGACGGAGAGCGGTTTCAGCGACGGTAATCCGCAGTGGGTGCTCGACGGCAAGGCGATTGCCTACGAAACGGCGAAATATGGTATGAAGAATACCGGAAGCTGGGGCAACCAGAGCGATATCGTGCTGATGGCTCTCGACGGCGAGGCCTGGGACGACTTCAACATGACCGAGGAGGAGGCTGCACTTAAGGAGAATGCGGAGAAAGACGATAAGGATGGCTCCGAATCAGACTCCGACAGCAAGGATAAGAAGAAAGACAAGAAGGATAAGAAGAAGGATAAGAAGGATGCCGACAAGGAGAAGGAGAAAAAATTTGTTCCGGATCTCGCCAACCGCCGGTATCGCACCAAACGGCTTACCCGCAACTCAGCGCTCATCGGAGATTTCTTCCTTTCGCCAAAGGGCGACAAACTGTATTACACGGCGTCAAGCACCGAGGGAAAGAGAAATCTCTATTGCCGCAATCTAAAGAAAGACGAGGTGAGTGTGGTGTCGTCGGGAGTATATGGTTTTGATCCAGACGCAAAGGGTGAGAACCTCTTTCTCTGGGGCAGTGGCGGCATCAGCAAGATGTCGCTGGATTCCGAGAAGTCGGAGCCGGTGGAATACGAGGCGCTATACGACAGGAAACCGTCGAAGGAGCGTGAGTATATATACGACCACATGCTGCGTCAGGTCAACGACAAGTTCTACGACGAGAAGCTCCACGGTGTGGACTGGGCATATTATGGCGACCACTACCGTAAGTTCCTTCCTTATGTATCCAACAACCGTGACTTCGCCGAACTCCTGAGCGAGATTCTCGGCGAGCTCAACGCCTCTCATACCGGCGGAAGATGTTATGGCAGCGGTCCAAGCCTTTCCACCGCTTCGCTCGGTGCGTATTTCGATGAATCATACGACGGCGAGGGCCTTAAGGTGGAGGAAGTAATCGCGCGCGGTCCCCTCTCCACACGGCAGGCTGCCGTGAAGGCGGGTGATGTGATCCTCGCCATTGACGGAGAGTCGATCGCACCCGGACAAGACGTCAATCCCATGCTTGAAGGCAAGTCGGGGAAGAAAGTGCTGTTGAAGGTCAAGGCTTCCGATGGCAAGACCCGCGAGGTTACAGTAAGACCTGTGTCGCTTGGTGCGCTTTCCTCTCTCAGCTATGACCGCTGGGTGGAACGCAACGAGGCTTTGGTCGACAGCCTGTCGGGTGGCAGAATCGGCTATATTCATGTCGAGGGGATGAATACCGAAAGTTATCAGAACGCCTACGACCGACTGCTCGGAAAATACCGCAACTGCGATGCAGTGGTGGTGGACACCCGGTATAACGGCGGCGGCTGGCTCCACAACGACCTTGCCATCCTTCTTGGCGGCAAGGAATATGCGCGCTATGCGCCTCGTGGCCGTTATATCGGCAGCGAGCCTTTCGCACAGTGGAACAAACCGTCGGTTATGCTCGTGAACGAGTGTAACTACAGCGATGCTTCCGGTACTCCATACGTTTACAAGACTCTCGGAATCGGCGATGTGGTGGGAGCGCCTATTCCCGGCACTATGACCGCAGTATGGTGGGAGACCCAGATTGATCCGTCGCTCGTCTTCGGTATTCCGCAGGTAACAAACCTTGATGTGAACGGCGAGCCGCTTGAAAACAAGCAGCTGAATCCGGATGTAGTGGTTTTCAACGCTCCGGCGGAGGTTGTGCAGGGCAGAGACCGCCAGCTCGAGGAGTCTGTCAATCACCTGTTGAAAAAACTTAAATAAATGCATAATTCATAATGCATAATTCATAATGCATAATTAGCCCGGACGAGGATTTCACTGGGGGCGAGGATTTACAAATCCTCGCAATTTAGCACTTTAGCATAAACCCTAAAAAATAAAAGCAGCATCGGCTAAAACAAGTCAGGTGCTGCTTTTTTATCAAGTTTTTCTTCCCTATAACCTCAACTTTTTCAAAGGGATTGGCGTTGAAATTATGATAGGCGCATGTGTGTCGTATAATTTCATTATAGACGATGGGTAAGAATTTCATAAACAGGCTTTCAACCTTCTTAATCAATTATTTCTCTTTTTCGGGTCAGCTTGTAAGCCAGCAAGATGCGGAGGCGGCAATTCGCGACGGAGTGTCTTTCCGAGGCACCAACATCGTGATTCTGGTACTCGCCATCCTCATTGCATCTCTTGGTCTTAACACCAACTCTACGGCGGTGATCATCGGCGCCATGCTCATCTCACCCCTCATGGGGCCTATCATCGGTGTGGGGCTCGGTGTCGGCATCCATGACTTCGAGCTTATCCGCCGAAGCCTTCGCAACCTTATTATGGCAGCCGGTTTTTCGGTGCTCGCGTCCACTCTGTTTTTTCTCATCTCTCCGGTCAACGAGCAACACAGCGAACTTCTCGCCCGCACTTCTCCTACCATCTACGATGTGCTTATCGGCTTTGTGGGCGGTGGTGCCGGGATTGTGGCTTTGGGAAGCACCAGCAAGGGAAACGTCATCCCGGGCGTGGCGATCGCCACGGCGCTGATGCCGCCGCTATGTACCGCCGGCTACGGACTCGCCACGTGGCAACTCTCATATTTCTTCGGTGCCTTCTATCTCTTCCTCATCAATTCCATCTATATCGCGTTTGCTACTTTCATCGGTGTTAAACTGATGAAATACAAGAGTGTAGACGCAGTTGACCCGGCGCGGTCGAAAAAGGTGATGCGGATTGTATACGCTTTGGCTATCTTCACCATGCTGCCAAGCATATATCTCACATACAATATGCTTCGCTATAACCGTTTTACCACCGATGCCGACCGTTTCATCACTCACGAGTGCGATTTCCCGGACACACAGGTATTGAGCCGGAAGGCATACTACAAGGACCGTCAGAAGTATCTCAACATCACCCTCATCGGTCGTCCGATGCCCCTTGACTCGCTTAAGACGGCGCTGTCGCCGAAACTCCGTTATTATGGACTTGCGGGCACACACCTGTCGTTCATCCAGGGAGGTGTGTATGAGCGTGCCGCCGCCAACACTTCGGTCAATACGGATCTTGAAGACATTTACCACACCACGCAGAGCACCATCTCGCGCCAGCAATCCACTATCGATTCCCTCCAGAACGTGATAGCCATGGATAAAATGGCGTCAGACGCCGCCAAGGAGGTGTCGCCCGAGATAAAGGCATTGTTCCCAAGAGTAAGAAACATCGGCATCAGCACCACCGTCTTCTCCAACCCGGAGACAGGCGCGGCTGACACCGCCACCGTGGCAATAATCCGTCTCTCCGGCGGCATGACGAGGTCCGACCGCACACGCCTCGCCGGCTACCTCGAGGCGCGCCTCGGCCGCTCCCCCGTCCGCATCATAGAAGAGCGCTGATGTCGCCCCGAAACCTGCGCACTGCAGGTAAATCCCGAAGCCCTATAGGTGCGTACTATAGGCAAAATCAATATTCTGAAAAGTGCGTACTATAGGTAAATTTGACCTTTTGAAAGGTGCGTACTATAAAAAAGACGCCGACACCCTCTACATCCCGGCCTATATGACCTTCTGCCTTTAGGCATGGTGGTCTGAGGTCTCCCTCAACTCCTTTATGAGCTCCTCTATTATATAGTCGTCGCTCATTAGTTGTAAGCCATATTTTGGTTCAGACATTTGTTTATATATCTGTGTGGTATAATATAAATCGAGAGCCCGCTCCGGAGTGATCCGGAGATGCCCAGTTTGCGCGCACCGCTTTCAATCGCCATTACAGCGAAATGAATTTTGCGGTATGCTTCATTATCTTTAACCATAAATATCATGTTTTTATTTATGAGTAGTGTCTATCCCACAAAGGTATAACAAATTTTCTAAACTTTGGGTATTTAGGGAAGAATTTTTTCTTGCGCCATTGTCTTTCCCGATTAGTCATGTCGGATCTTTATAGCATGGAATGTGGTGGGAGAGTGAGGGAATATGAAAAGGAGGGACGGCCTGGGGCTGTCCCTCCTTGGGTATGGGGTAGGGGTGATTAGCGGAGTTTGGCTATCACGGCGAGTGCCTCGCGGCATTTGTCGGTGACATACTGCCAGTCTTTGGCTGCTACCTTGTCTTTCGGGAAGAGCTTGGAGCCCATGCCTACGCAATATACGCCGGCTGCGAACCAGCCCTTGAGGTTCTCTTCCGTCGGCTCTACACCGCCGGTCACCATCAGTTTGGACCAGGGCATCGGCGCGAGAAGTCCCTTCACGAACTTAGGCCCGAGCACGTCGCCGGGGAAAACCTTGCAGAGCTCGCAGCCCACTTCCTGAGCGTTGCCGACCTCCGAGATGCTGCCACAGCCGGGTGTGTAGGGCACCTGACGACGGTTGCACACCTTGGCGATCTCCGGGTTGAAGAGCGGACCAACCACGAAGCATGCTCCCAACTGCATGTAGAGCGACGCGGTGCCAGGTTCTACGACCGAACCCACGCCCACCGCCATGTCGGGGCATTCCTTTGCGGCAAACTTCACCACTTCTTCGAAAATCTCATGCGCATAGTCGCCGCGGTTGGTGAACTCGAAGGCGCGAACACCGCCGTCGTAGCATGCCTTTACCACAGCCTTGGCAACCTCGGCGTCCTTGTGGTAGAACACCGGCACCATCGGCGCCTCGGCGATTTTCGCCATTACCTGTTGCTTATCAAATCTTGCCATTTCAATCAGAAATTTAAATTTAACGCTGCACCCTGCCGTTGGCGCTGCCGCCGGCGAGAGCCTCTACCTCTGCGACGCTCACGAGATTGAAGTCGCCGTTGATGGTGTGCTTAAGAGCGGAAGCCGCAACAGCAAACTCAAGAGCCTCGCCCTGGGTCGGCTTGTTGAGAAGTCCGTAGATAAGTCCTCCCGAGAAGGAGTCGCCGCCGCCTACGCGGTCTACGATAGGATTGATGTCGTAACGCTTTGACTCGTAGAACTCCTTGCCGTCATAGATCATAGCCTTCCAGCCGTTGTGGGTGGCAGAGAATGACTCGCGGAGGGTAGACACCACATACTTGAAGCCGAACTCCTTCGCCATAGCCTGGAATATTCCCTTGTAGCCTTCGGCAGAAGTCTCGCCTGCCTCAACGTCGGCGTCGGGCTTGAAGCCGAGGCAGAGCTCAGCGTCTTCCTCGTTGCCGATGCAAACGTCCACATACTGCATGAGGGGGCGCATGATAGACTGAGCCTTCTCCTTTGTCCACAGTTTCTTGCGGAAGTTAAGGTCTACCGAAACAGTAACGCCGTGGCGCTTGGCTGCCTCGCAGGCAAGTCTGGTCAGTTCGGCAGCCTTGTCGCTGATGGCGGGGGTGATGCCGCTCCAGTGGAACCAGTCGGCTCCCTCCATGATTGCGTCGAAGTCGAAGTCCGACGGATCTGCCTCTGCAATCGACGAGCCGGCGCGGTCGTAGATTACTTTCGAGGGGCGCATCGAGGCCCCTGTCTCGCAGTAGTAGATACCCACGCGGTCACCGCCTCTGGCGATATACTGCGTGTCCACTCCATAGCGGCGCAGCGCGTTGACTGCAGCCTGTCCGATTTCATGAGTAGGCAGTTTGGTTACAAACTTTGCGTCCATACCGTAGTTGGCGCAACTAACTGCGACATTGGCCTCGCCACCACCAAAGATGACTTCGAAGTCGTCGCACTGTACAAATCGTCGGTTTCCTGCCGGCGAAAGACGGAGCATGATCTCTCCTAAGGTTATTATTCGTTTCATAACGCAAATTTAAGCAAATATTTGCAAACATCAAATTATTACATAAGAAAAAATTTAAAATTCCGTTTCTTCTATAGCGTCCGTTTTCAGCGGCATTTATATTATGAATCAGAGTTTTTATCCCGACAAGACCCGTGTTGTTGCTTTCCTGCTGTTGATAGTCAGCGGGTTGGTGCCGGCGTATGCCCGTTGGGGTGAAAAGGTGCCAAACCGTCAGTATGCCGACCTCAAGCGTTGGCACTGGGGCTTTTCGGTGGGTACGCATGTGCAGGACATGAACTTCACCCACTCCGGATATGTCACCGACGACGGCCGGCAGTGGCAGGTGGAGGTCCCTTCCTTCTCTCCCGGTTTCAACGCCACCGTGCTCGGCGACCTCCGGCTGCACAAACACCTTAACCTCAGACTCTCTCCCGGTATGTATTTCGGGTCAAAGACAGTGCAGATGCTCGACTATGTGTCGGGCGACAAGGAGGTGCAAGATATAAAGAGCGCTCTCGTGGTGATTCCCCTCGACCTGAAGATTTCAGGCGACCGGCTCCACAACACGCGCCCCTACGTTACGGTAGGGGCAATGGGAGTGCTCGACATCTCGAAGAAAAGGTCCGACCCTATAGTGACAAAAGGATTCGACACTATGCTCACCGTGGGGCTCGGATGCGATTTCTATCTCCCCTTCTTCAAGTTCTGCCCGGAGATAAAGTTCTGCTTCGGACTTACCGACATATTGAAGCACGACCGTCCGGACCTTGACGAGAATCCCCAGATCTACGACATCACACGCTCCCTGTCCAAGGTGAAGAGCAATATGGTGGTCGTATCTTTCTATTTTGAATAGCATCTATATTTTGAACTGTATCTGTATGGCAAGCATAAAATCATGGATTAAGGCATTATTCTCCTCTATCGGGCTGCCGGCACTTCCTGCGGCGCTGCTTGCCGTGTGTATCGCAGTTCCCGACACTTACGCGCAGACCGATCCCATATATTCGCAGTCATGGGCACTTCCCACTCTCTACAACCCTGCCGCCGCAGGGTCGACCGACTTCCTCCGAATCCGCGGAGCCGGGAGGCTGCAGTGGGTGGGTATCGAGAATGCCCCGAAAAGCTTCACCGCCGCCGCCGATATCCCCTTCAAACTTTTCAACCGTCGCTGGGGTGGAGGGGTCAACATCACTCAGGAGGGTATAGGACTTTTCTCAAACACGTACGTCAACGGGCAGATATCCGGAAGACTGAAGGCTTTCGGCGGCGAAATGTCGATCGGACTGCAGGTGGGATATTTCGGATCCTCCTTCAAGGGCTCAGAGGTGTATATCCCCGACGATGACGACTATCATGATTCCAACGACCCTGCGATTCCGAAGCAGGACGTGGGTGGCGGCTCCATCGACTTCGGTGTCGGAATCATGTATACCCATCCCAAATTCCATGTCGGCATCTCCGCGCTCCATCCGGCGTCGCCTAAAGTGAAACTCAATACCCAGGGCTCCACTTCATCGTCTGCCACTTCCGACAATCATGAATTTGAAACTTATGTTAAGAGCTCGTTCTATTTGACCGCCGGAAGCAATATTCCGATAAAAAACACGTTGATAGAATTGCAGCCCGACCTCTTGCTCGGATACAGCGCCAAGACCTTTTCAGGCGTTCTGTCGGTAAAGGGATGGTATAACAAACTCTTTTTCGCAGGCCTCGCCTACAGATGGAACGACGCTGTGTCGGTCAATCTCGGAGCCGAATTCAAGAACTTCATCCTCGGGTATTCATACGACATCCCCGTCACGAAGATACTGAAGGCCTCAAGCGGAAGCCACGAGGTGGTGATAGGCTATCGGCTCAAACTTGACTTCAAGGGCAAGAACCGAAACAGACACAGGAGCATAAGGCTGATGTGACACACAAATAACAATGCAGTTTAGACAACTTCAACGCATACATTTCAACTTCAATATAATGAGAATTTCAGAAGTTAAAAATATCAAAGTCTCGCGCCGAACCGCCTATGCGGCATGCATGGCGGCAATGGTTGCCTTTTCAGTATGCCTCACCGGGTGCTCGTCGTTGAGCAGAGGCGGGGCCGGAGGAGAGGTGACCGGTGTCGGCGGTGTCACTTTCGCCGAGCCGGTGCCGTATGGCATGGTGCTCGTCGACAGGGGCGCATACGCCATGGGTCCCGCAAAGGATGACTCCGTGTGGGGCGTGAAGGCCAATCCGCGCGGCGTCTCGGTAGACGCGTTCTGGATGGACGAGACGGAAGTGACTAATTCCAAGTATAAGCAGTTCGTGTTCTGGGTGCGCGACTCCATCATCCGCGAGCGTCTCGCCGACCCCGCGTATGGCGGCAACGAGGCATTCAAGATAGAGGAAGACAAGGAGGGAAACCCTGTCACTCCATATCTCGACTGGAACCGCCCCATACCCTGGAGAAACCCCAATGAAGACGAGCAGAGGGCGATCGAGAGTGTCTACCGCACCAACCCCATCACCGGACACCGCGAACTCGACCCGACGCAGCTCAACTACAGGTATGAGATCTTCAACCACACCGAGGCGGCAAAACGCAAGAACCGTCTCGATGCCTCGAGACGCGACTACAACACCGACAATCCGGTGGACAACACCCTCCCGATCATCTCCAAAGACACCGCCTATTTCACCGACGAGGGAGAGATACGCCGGGAAACCATCACGCGTCCCCTCACCGGAGACTTCGATTTCCTGAACACTTATATCGTAAACGTATATCCCGACACCACTGCCTGGATCAACGATTTCGACAATGCCTACAACGAGCAGTACACACGCCTCTATTTCTCCAACGCCGGCTACAACAACTATCCGGTGGTGGGTGTGAGCTGGGAGCAGGCGAATGCCTTCGCCAACTGGCGCACCGACTATCTGAAGCGAAGTCTCGGCAGGGAAGGCATATATATAGAGCCTTACCGACTGCCTACCGAGGCGGAGTGGGAATATGCCGCGCGTGCCGGGAATTCCGAGACTCCCTATCCCTGGAGCGAGACACTCCCGATGGACGAGCGTGGCTGTTTCTACGCCAACTTCAAGCCTATGGACGGAGACTATGTGAGAGACGGCCATCTGATCACATCTCCCGTAGGCACATACACCCCCAATGATTTCGGGCTTTTCGACATGGCGGGAAATGTCAGCGAGTGGACATCGACGGCTTTCACCGAGAGCATCGACCGACTTACGAGCGACATCAATCCCGAATACCGTTACAACGCTGCACTGGAAGACCCTTACAAGATGAAACGGAAGATAGTGCGCGGCGGCAGCTGGAAAGACGTGATGCATAATCTGAGAAGCGACCTGCGCCAGTGGGAATATCAGAACGAGCAGAGGTCATATATCGGTTTCCGGTGCGTGCGCTCGCAGATAGGGTTTGCAAAAGGCACCCAGAAGAAAAAATAAGCCCACCACTTCATAAATTCAAATATCAATCACAATTCCATGGTCAGAATTCGAAAATACGCCAACTTCATAGAACGCTTCCTCCATGGAGAGAAAGGACAGCGTTTCTTCAACTTCGCCTATTCCATAGGCGCCGCCGTAGTAATATGGGGCGCGCTCTTCAAGATACTGCATCTCCCCGGCGGCAGCACGCTGCTCTGCATCGGCATGGGCACCGAAATCGCGATGTTCCTTCTCACGGCTTTCGACCGTCCGCCGAAAGACTATCACTGGGAAGACGTATTCCCTGTGCTTGACTCCCACAGTCCGGAAGACCGCCCCGACCTTCCAGCTCTCGCCGCACAGGCGGCATCGGCTGCAGACTCAGGTCCGGTGGTAAGTTTCAACGGCGCGGCGCGGCAAGCGGAGCCCGGTGGCGCAGCACCCTTGGCGGTGCCCGATATCGACGTGAAGAAGATTGATTCCGACGACCTTGCCGAGTCCATGAAAAATATGGCGGAGCAGATGCGGATGGTCACCGAGCAGATTTCACAGCTGCGCGACACCACCGACGCCCTCAACCGCGTGAGCGGTGTCCTTCTCGAGTCGTATCGCGCCATCACCGACAATTCCGAGTCCGTGTCGGCATCTTCCGCCGGATATGTGGAGCGTCTCGAAGACCTCAACAGAAATATCGGCGGTCTCAACACCATCTATGAGATACAGCTCAAGAGCATCAGCTCGCAGCTTGAAAGCATCGACCGCGTCAACCGAGGCCTCAAGGATATCCGCGACATGTATGAGAAGTCTGCCGGCGAATCGAGCAGATACTGCGAGGAGACCGAGCGCATGGGCAGGTATATGAGGCAGCTCAACAAGATTTATGAAAACATGATTACGGCGATGACCGTGAATATGGCAAATCCATTGGCCGGCGCGCGTCAGAACCCCTTTGAAGGCGGCGCCGAACAATAATACAATTAAACTGACTGATATAAATGGCAGGAGGAGGTAACAACGTAGCGAGAATGTCGCCCCGCCAGAGGATGATAAACCTGATGTATATCGTCCTCACGGCGATGCTGGCCCTCAACGTGTCGAGCGACGTGCTCAACGGCTTCAGCCAGGTCCAGGACTCCCTGGACCGGACTAACGGCAATCTCTCTACGAAAAACGACATACAGTTTCAGTATCTCGCTCAATTGTATGATAAGAACCCGGCAAAGGCCGGTCCCTGGTATGAGAAGGGTACCGACCTGCACAAGCGCACCGGCAGTCTATACTCGCTGATAGAGCAGATCAAGAACGACATAGCCGTCGAGGCAGACGGCAAGGGGGCGGACTACAACCACCTCGACAACCTCGACAACCTCGACGCTGCTCCGGCTGTCTTGCTCGACCCCACCACCAACCGCGGCAGGGAACTCCGCGAGGCTATCGACGGCTACCGCTCGTATGTGGCGTCGCTGATACCGGATTCCGTCAAGCGGAATGTAATCAACGAAATGCTCTCCACAAAGGTACGCAATACGCCGGGCACCGTAGGTCCCACCAAGTGGGAAGAGAAACTTTTCGACAACATGCCCGCTATCGCAGCCGTCACGATGCTCACCAAGCTCCAGAACGACATCAGCCAGGCTGAGAGCGAGGCGCTCACCAACCTCATAACGAATGTGGATATAGGCGACGTCAGGGTCAACGAGCTTAACGCTTATGTGCTTCCCAACTCCAACATGGTGATGCGCGGCGGAAAGTATTCGGCTCAGATTGTGCTCGCTGCCATCGACACCACCATGCGTCCGGAGATCTTCATCAACGGACAGAAACTGACGAATCCCGACGGAAGATATGAGTTTATCGCCTCTCAGGTCGGAGCCCACGATTATTCCGGATATCTGGAGGTGAAGAAAGGGGACGGCACGGTTGACCGCCATGAGTTCAGCTCACAATACAATGTGATAGAACCGATGGCTACCATTTCGCCCACCATGATGAATGTGCTGTATGCCGGAATCGACAACCCGATATCCATCTCGGTGCCGGGAGTCCCGATGACGGCGCTCAACGCCACCATGACCAACGGCTCGCTGACTCGAAGCGGCGACCACTGGGTGGCGCGTCCCACAAAGGTAGGAGACAACGCGCAGATAAGCGTATCCGCCAATGTCGACGGCCACAGCCAGACTGTAGGCAGCATGACGTTCCGAATCAGAAAGCTCCCCGACCCGACGGCATACATAGCGATGAAGGATGCCTCCGGCAATCCGGTGAGCTACAAGGGCTCGCCGAAGAGAATCAGCAAGGCTGCCCTTATGGCGGCGGAAGGTCTGCAGGCGTCTGTAGACGACGGTATTCTTGACGTGGCATATACCGTGGTGTCGTTTTCCACTGTCTTCTTCGACTCGATGGGCAACGCCATTCCGGAGGTCAGCGACGGCTCGAGGTTCTCGAGCCGACAGAAGGAGCAGTTCCGTCGCCTCAAGAGCGGGAAGAGTTTCTTCATCTCCAATGTGAAGGCGAAAGGTCCGGATGGCATAACTCGCGATATATCTCCCATGGAGGTCGCGCTTAATTAAGAAATATACTAAGGATATGAATATTTTTAGAAAAATATTGCCGATCGCTGCAGTGGCGGCTGTAGGACTCTCGACTCTGGCACAGGACAATACCGGAGTGGTGCGTCGCAATCCCGGCTCTCGCAAAGGTCAGAAGGCGGAGGAAAGCGCCGGTCCGAAGATCACCGACCGGATGCAGGGGTTTTTCGACAGCAACGAGCCACACGACGCCGATCTTGCATATATGCGCGAGATATACCGTTCGCTCGACCTGAAGAATGTGGCTGAGAACACTCCTCTGTATTTCCCCGAAGATGTCGTCGACGGGCAGCAGAACCTATTCAGAATCATTCTCGGACTTGTGGTGGACGGAAAGATTCCCGCTTACGAGTATCTCGACGGCAGGGAAGTCTTCACGGACCAGTATAAGGTGAAGATAGGCGACATGCTCGACCGTTTCGACGTATATTATCAGACACAAGGCGAGGGCGACAGGGCAAGATACACCATAGAGGAGGCAGACGTGCCCACTTCCCAGGTGCTGAAATACTATATCATCGAGAAATGGCAGTTCGACCGCCGTTCCAATCGAATGAAGACCACCGTAGAGGCGATATGCCCTGTGCTCAGCAGGAGCGGTGATTTCGGCGGCGAGGCAAACTACCCCATGTTCTGGGTGAAATTCGACCAGTTGCGTCCATATATAGCGCAGCAGTACGTATTCCTGACCGACGACAACAATCTGCCGCAATACAGTCTTGACGACTACTTCAATCTCGGCATGTATAAGGGCGAGATTTACAAGACCAAGAACCTTCGCAATCTCTCGATGGTGCAGATGTATCCCGACGAGGACCAGCTGAAGAGGGCGCAGGACAGCATCGACCATCGTCTGCGCGAGTTTGGCAAGAACCTCTGGGTTCCCAGCCGGGAGGAATATCTCGCGGCTAAGGAAGCGGAGGCAGAGGCGGAGGCAGCCCGCGGGAAGGCTCTTGCCGCCGGAGACTCAATACCGGAGAGAACAGTGGTCACCGCCGACGGCGACGACGAGGTGAAGACCACCACTACCAAGCGCTCGGGAAGGAAAAAGTCTTCCTCTTCCAAGAAGAAAAAGTCCAAACCGAAGGTACAGCAGCCAAAGTCGTCGGGTTCAAACGCCAATTCCAACGCGCAGAAATCCGTCAGAAGACGTAAGAGATAATGATATAAAAAACTATGATACAGCGAAAGGCGACCCCATGCAGGTCGCCTTTTTCTATAGTCTTTTATCTGTCAGACCTGAACTTGCTCAATAATTTTTTACCGTTTATAAAGGAAATGGCGGCAAGGGCTGCGGTGGCGGCGCATATCATGGCGGCGCCATGGAGCATAAGGCATATCGCCGTCATTACTGAGGCAGAAGACAGCGCGGCGATGCTTATGCGCATTGCCGACCTGCCGAGGCGGTAGCCATACAACCGATGGTTTACAGCTATATAGACCGCAAGACATACAAGGCAGTCTGCTATCGCGGCATACCCGAGCCCCTGAAGACCGAAACTGTAATAGCCGAAGCAGGTGATAATCAGCGTGAATAGATTCGCTCCCACAGACTCCATCCAGAAGAACAGCCTCCGGTTGTCTTTTGCAAACACGATATAGCCGAGAGGATACATCAGGGCGCGAATCACCACGGCAAGCGCGAGCCATCTCAGCAGAGGGGTCGCCACGAGGAATTCCTTTGTCTGCAGCAACTCGATTACCCATGGCGCGAGGAATATGACGGCGCACGCCACCGGGCCTATGAGCAGTCCCACCACCTCCATCTGACGGTTGACCACCTCACACATCTTTACGTTGTCTTTCGCCGTCGCCGCGAGTCTCGGAAGATAGTCCATCGCCATGGCGGTGAAGACGATTGCGGAATATTGCGAGGTCATGGTGTTGCATGACTGAAAGAACCCGACTTCCGCCTCCCCTCCGTGAATCCTCACGAATACGCTCGTCATATAGTCGCATAGACTCCGGAAGAGGTCGTTGCTCATAAGCACTATTCCCGACATAAGCACGCCTTTCAATATAGGAAGGTGAACCTGTCTGTTCCATACGGCGGGAGATGTGGAAAGCGACTTCCTGAGGGAGATGAAATACCATAGAAACGTGGTGAAGGCGAGTGCCGCCATGGCGGGCACAATGCCGGATGTGCCAAGCAGCCAGTAGAGAGGCACGCCTATGAAAAGTCCGGTAAGGGAGCCGATGACGCTCGCCTTCGACAGCCGCCTCACTTCGTGGAGTCCCTGGAGCACGGACATTAACCCCGCTCCCACTATGGAAAAGAACACAGCTGCGGACATAAGGCGGAAAGCACCCGCGTACTGTTCCGACCCGAATGTCAGAGTAGAGAGCGTGCCCGACAGAGCTAAGCACACGAGCGCTCCGGCAAGCGCCGTGACGACTATTAGCGGACGAATCGCCGCGAGCACATCGCGCAGCCGGGAGGAGTCTTCTTTCGCCGCTCCTGTTTCCTTCACCACCGATATGTTCAGTCCGAGCGACGCGAACTGCTGGATGGCAAGAGACGCGCTGTTGAAAAGCGCTGCCATACCCATTCCCGCAGGCCCGAGTATGACTGCAACGAATTTAAGCCTTATCGCCGCAACGAGGATATTGAATACCTGGACACCGCCGAAGATGGAGGTGCCTTTCAGTATGCTGCGGAAACTGTTTTCTTCCCTTCCTCTTTCGTTATCCATGTCGCAGGTATTTTGCTGAATAGTCGGGAGTGGGGAATACCCTCAGTCTCCTTGCAAGCCGGACTCCCCTGAGCCAGTTTCTCACGTAACTGAAGGGAGATAGAGCGCGTCCTCGAAACCATCCACGGCTTTCACGCAAGGCATGTATCGCCATTCTCGGCAGCCAGTCGGCAGGATGAGTGTGGATGAACACCGCTCCTTTTGTCAGGGGGATGCTTGGAAGCATTGCCGTGCGCTGTGTGGTGGTGTCGCCGTCGTGGCGTGCCACTGTGGCGGGAATGAATCTGCCGGTTAGTCCCGCCGACAGACAGTCGTGTATGAATACGTCTTCCTCTCCCGACGGGAAGATAGCTCCTATGCCGAAATTCTCGTTAAACCATATCCTTCCCTGGATGGAGTCTCTTCTGAAGGCTATCTCAATGGAAGATATGAAATATCCCTTGGGAGGACATGCAAGCGACACCTGGCGTTCCGGATATGTCTTGTGGCAGTTGAGGGTGTCATATCTGAAGGTCAGGATGTCGGCGTCGGCATTATCGTCAAACGCAGAAATCACATTCAGAAGGTTCTCCTCGGTGTAGACCACATCGTCGTCGCTTATCAGGAGCAACGGGGCGGTCGCCCGTACGAGTGCATGGTTGCGGTTGGCTGAAAGCCCTTTGCCGGAAACCGGATATATCTTCATATCGTAGCGCACGAGACTTTCGGGAACGGTCGTGCTCCCGTCGGTCTGCCAGCTGACGAGATATTCGACTCCGGACACTTTGGGATGTCGGGATTGCGCCAGACGCGCTATCCCGTCGGCTCCATAGGTGCATATCAATACCTGCAGTTTAACGGTCATGGCTTCATCATGTTTTGCCAGTGCGTCTCGAAGAGAGTGGCTATGTCCCGGACATCGTTGTGGCGTTCCACAAGTCTGCGCCCTTCCTCCGACATTCCTGTAAGGGCTTGTCGGTCGCTGATTAACGTCCGCAACCGTTCCTTGATGGAACTGTCGTCTTCAAGAGGCGACAGACAGAATATCGGGCGCGAGTCCTCATTTATGTAGCTGTAGTATTCCGGCTGCCCTCCGGAGGCTGTTATCCTTCCCATCGCCATAGTCTGAAGCGCGTTGGTGGCGGGAGAGTAAGAGTATAGCTGGTCTATCACTATATGGTTATTCCTGAGTTCTTCAAGATAGTCTGCGAGGGTCAGGTCCTTCACCGCCCTCACCTCGCATTTCCCGGGCATCTCTTCCTCGAGACTCCGGCAAATGTCAAGAAGTTTGGCGGTCCCTTTCTGTATCTCCATGTTACCCCTCATCCCCACAAGTATCCTTACAGGGCCGTCAACCTCAAGAGGATGATAGCGGAGGCTTTCCAGCTCGATAGGCAGATTGGTGAAAATCAGTTTCGAGGAATCCATGTGCCGGAGCGCAGACATGTGATATTCAGGCAATACCGCCATCGCTCCGTCGATGTTGTCATATAAGTGCCTGTGGTAGGCGGCATGCTCCTCCATCAGCCATCCGTTTTCCTTTACCGGGTCTGCGATTGCCATCGGTGTCTTTTCGCTGCCGACTCTGAATTCGGAAAACCTGAAGAGGTCCCCCTCCACGCAGTCTTTCACAAAATAATGGTCGTCGCCGCATAATGTGAGGTGCACGCTCCTGTTGTTTTTCTTTAGTATGTCGAATATCATCCTCAGTTTCCGGGGCCTCAGCGTGAAGAAGACGGGATTGATCAGCTGCACCACGTCGAAGCCGGTCCAGGAAGGCAGAAGCGCCATTATCCGGTATAGATACTGCATGCTGCCGAAAAGACCGGATTTGCGTATGAGCGTTATGTCAGCGTCGGTCTGCATGTGACCACCCTTGTCAGACACAAGGGTTATGTCATGCCCGCGTTTCCTCAGTTCCTTGGCAAGGCAGGCGTGTAGGTTGGAGTAGTCTCCGATCATCAGTATTCTCATGGCGTAGTGGTTTTATTGTCGGTGTCTGACGTATCCGGACAGCTGTCGCCGCTTTCTTCCGCCACAATGTAGGCAGGTCGCTGTTTGGTCTCGTTGTAGATCTTGCCTATGTATTCCCCGATGATGCCGAGCGCTATAAGCTGACAGCCTCCGAGGAAAAGAATGGTGCATATAAGGGTGGGGAAGCCCTGGATCGGTTCGCCGAATATCAGCGTCTTGCATACCACATATATCATGTAGGCGATGGAAGCGAGAGAAATTATGAATCCTGCCACGGATGCGAAGCGAAGCGGGGCAGTGGTATAGCTCGTGATTCCCTCGAGGGCAAGGTTCAGGAGGCGTCCCGGTTTCATCTTGGTCTCTCCTGCGATTCTGTCGGCAGTGACGAAGTCTACACCTTTCTTTTTGAAACCCACCCAGCAGTATAGTCCCTTAGTGTATCTTTGCGATTCCCTCATGCCGCGGATGGCGTCTATGGCTTTTCTGTCGAGAAGCCGGAAGTCGCCCACATCCGGAAGGACGTCTACACGTGTTGACCTGTTGAGAAGGGAGTAATAGACTTTAGTCAGTCCCTTCCTTAGGATTGATTCTTTCCCACGGCTGAGACGCCTGCCATATACGTCTTCCCACCCGTCTTCCCATTGGGCGATCATTTCCGGTATTGTGTCGACCGGATGCTGGAGATCTGCGTCCATGATTACCATGCAGTCTCCTGTCACGCGGTCGAAACCGGCAAGCATCGCGTTCTCTTTACCGAAGTTTCTCGAGAGGCGGGCATATCGAATCCTCGGGTCGCGAAGGTGCAGCCTGAGGAGAATGGCATGGGTGTTGTCTCTGCTTCCGTCGTCGATCATCATCACTTCCCATTCATAACGGTCCTTGAGTGCGGGATGTGTGTTGTCAAGCAGCGGAACAAGCGCGGTGTAGAGCGCATCGAGTGATGCCTCTTCATTGTATACCGGTATGAGCAGCGATATTTTTTTCATTGATGACGATTCATTGGTTTAGATGGACTCTTAAACAACTTCAATACAAAATTAACAAAATTAAGGATTTCTTGCAAATGTTTTCAATTTTTGAAAAGACTTTTACGTTAAAGGGATGATGAGCGAATTGATCTCCGGCAGAGAATGCATGACGATAGTGGTTCCGGTGTATAACCGGGCCGGACTCATTGTGAGATGTCTCGACAGCATATTTGCGCAGACATACCGTCCGCTGAATGTCGTCGTGGTTGACAACGCATCTTCCGACTCCACTCCGGATGTGGTGAGAAAATGGGCCGACTCCCACATTTCCGACGACTTTTCCGTATCTCTTCTTCATGAGGGGAGAAGGGGAGCCGCCTATGCCCGCCAGACCGGTCTTGACAATACCGTCAGCGACAAGGTGATGTTTTTTGACTCTGACGACTATATGCGACCGGAGTGTGTGTCGGCAGCGATGGAGGCATGGCATGAGGCTCCTTCGGCTGATATTGTGGCGTGGCCTGCTGCTATACATTATAAATCAGGCGTATCGGTGACTCATCCCATCACCGGCAACCTAATGGAGCGTCACCTCGTTCATGCGGTGCTTCGCACTGTAGGATACGCAGTCAAGACGGATTTCATGAAAAAGGCAGGTGGCTGGAGAGGCGAGTTTCAGGTATGGGATGATTTTGAGACGGGAGCGAGACTGCTTCTTGGTAATCCGAAAGTGAAGGCAATAAGCCGGCCGCTTGTCGACGTTTATCCCCAGGAGGAAAGCATCACCGGCACTTCATATTCGCAGAAGACGGGTAAGTGGGAACTGTCGCTTGATGCAATAGAGAAGTCTATAAAAGAAAGCGGACGCCCCGATATGGAGCGTCTGCTCAACATTGTCGATTATAGAAGGGTGATTCTCGCAGCTTCCTATGCCAAGGAGGGTCGAGAAGACCTTGCCTTGCCCCTTTACCGCGACACTGTGGATTCCGTTTCCCCGAGGTGCCGGAGGATATGCCGGTTCTCATATCACTGGACCAAGTCCGGGCTGAGGGGCGCATTCTCCATAGCCGGAAGGTGGCTATAGACCCGGTATCAGAACAGGTGGTCCCAGGAGGGGAGCGCTATGGGTTCTTGATTGAGGGCCTTGAGAATCTTTGGCGATACGTATTTCTTCTCTACCACAAGACGGAATAGATACTCATCCATCCATCTGTCGGTGGCTATCAGGTAGCCGTTATGACCGGTCTTGCCCCAACTGTTTTCTATCAGCCATTTCTTCGCATTCCCTTTATCGTCAAGGTCAACCCCCGAGAGAGTCATGGCATGTGATGATGCGCTTGCCCATGTGCTGATTCGTTCACCCTTGTCCATGCCGAACGTGGTGCCGAAAAGTGACTCATAGTCATAGTTGTCCACATCGAGAGTGCCTCTTTCCCTATCGATGAATTTACCTACATCGCATGAAAAATACATTGCGGTGCTGTCTTTGATCGACTTTATCGCAGCCTCCTTCAGGTCTTTCATCGGCACGTTCAGATAAGTCCAGTCGTTGCCGTCATAAGTGTGGCGGTCATAGTCGATGCGATACATCTTCCAGTATTCGCGCGAGGGATCGTTCATGAGGAGGACGTAGTCGTTTCTCAGGTCGTTGCCGAGAAGTTCCTGATAGAATGACAGAGGAGTGTATTTCTTTGTCTCTACGGGATTCCCTTTCTGGTCCTTTCTCGTCCAGGTGAATTCTGTCGGGGGCTCTCCGAGTGCAAGTGCAAGAAGCCTGTAGATTTCACCGAGCTGTTCCGTCTTCATCTTTTCCAGCCCTGCGGCATCCGTGCCCGCTGCCTTAGCCTGACGTAGGCGAAGGCCGTCCTCGCGAAGTTTCATGGCGAGAATCTTGCTGCGAAAGGCTCCGGTGTTGTTTGCGATTTCAGTCTCAGCCATAGCTTCGGTCGGCACAAGACCGTATTTCGATACAAGGTCTACCACTCCGCAGAAAGTGCCTCCGTCGGAGATGGGATTCTGAAACAGCCATTCCACCTGACGGTCTTCCATCGGCTTGTCGGAAGTGTCGATAACCGCCTGCAGGAAAAGGTTTGCCTTCTCAAGCTGGTCGAAGAAGAAGTTGTAGTTTTGCGAGAACGTCAGTTGCGGCAGGGAATGTCTTGCCATAGCCTGCGAGCGGAGCGCGTTGAGCCCTGTGAAGAGCCAGCATCTTCCCGATGATTTCTGGTCGGTGATACCTTTGGTCTCGACTTTGTGGGAGAAATGGTCGTCGAAACCGTTGCGGACCTTCTCGTTGAAGGCAAGTTTGTCGATGCTCGCCGCGTTGAGCGCGTTGTGGCGCGCCCTGTTGGCGGCATCGTCCTGATATGAAGCCTTGAATCCTTCAAGCATCTCCGGGCTAATGCTGCCCGGGGCCTCGGCATATACTGTCAGCCCCGCTATGAATGCCAGGGCAAGTATGGATATTCGTGCCATCTACTTAAATCTTTACGTTGAGAGCGGCGATAGACATCGGGGGGAGGGTGACTTTCAGACCTTCTTTTGTCACTTTGAAGTCTTTGAAAGGAACAGTCTTCACCTTGTCGGGGGTGTCGAAGTCATTGTGGTCATTGGGCTTGGCTGACGTCAGTATCTCGCCTGTCACTGCATTCTTGCCGATTTTTTCAAGCGGGATTGTGATTTCTGCCTTTTCCTTGAGGTCAACGTTTGTCAGGGTGATGTTGAGGAATCCGTCTTTCTCTGAAGCTGTCGCGCTTACAGTGGGGAGCGGTCTGTTGCCTAACTGCTTGCCGGGGAGTTCGCGAACAGTCGTCTCTATCTCAAGGGGTACGAATGTGGCGTTCTGGTGGGGTGCGTACATCTTGAATACGTAGTAGGTGGGTGTAAGCACCATCTTGTCGTCTTTAGTGAGCACCATGGACTGCAGCACGTTGGCGATCTGGGCGATGTTTGCCATCTTCACGCGGTCGGTGTGGCGGTTGAAAACATCAAGGCTGAGGGCTGCGACCATGGCGTCGCGCATAGTGTTCTGCTGATAGAGGTGTCCGGGTATTGTACCGGGTTCCTCGTCCCACCATGTTCCCCATTCGTCTACAAGGAGAGCCACTTTCTTTTTCGGGTCGTAGACGTTCATTATAGAGTCGTGCTTCATGATCACCGGCTCTATCTCCAGACACTTGGCAAGGGTCCAGTAGTAGTCGTCGTTGTCGAAGTTGAGGGCGGAACCTTTGCTTCCCGTCCAACCTTTCACTGTGTAGTAGTGCAATGAAAGACCGTTCATCATTCTGCCGGCTTTTTTCATGAGTGTGTTGGTCCATGCATAGTCGTAGTCGCTTGCCCCCGACGCTATCTTATACAGCTTGTTGTCGCCTATGTTTCGGCAATAGGTCTGATAGCGGCGGTATTCCGACGCATAGTCTTCGGGCGTGAAGTTGCCGCCGCAACCCCAGCTTTCGTTGCCTACACCGAGATATTTCAGTTTCCAGGGCTTCTCACGGCCGTTTGCCTTGCGCTTCTCCGCCATGGGTCCGTTTTCCGCCGTTATGTATTCCACCCATTTCGCGAGTTCCTCCACAGTGCCGCTTCCAACGTTTCCGCTGAGATATGGCTCGCATCCGATCAGCTCGCAGAGGTTGAAGAATTCATGGGTGCCGAAGGAGTTGTCTTCTACAGTGCCTCCCCAGTTGTTGTTGATCATCACCGGACGGTTTTCTTTCGGTCCAATGCCGTCAACCCAATGGTATTCGTCGGCGAAGCAACCTCCGGGCCAGCGCATAACCGGCACCTTGAGGTCTTTGAGAGCCTGAAGCACGTCGTTGCGGTATCCGTTGGTGTTTGGAATGGCAGAGTCCTCTCCGACCCATAGTCCGCCATAGATGCAGGTGCCGAGGTGCTCTGCAAACTGTCCGTAGATTTCGGCAGGAATAGTCACTTCCGGGTTTACCTTGTCGAGATTTAGTTTTACAGTGGCTTTTTCCGCTGAATAAGCGGTGAATGAGCAGGCGGCGACTGCGGCTCCGGCTGCGAGAGTTGTGAGTAGTTTCATGCTATATCACGTGATTGTATATTTTTGTATAATATGGGAGTGTTCCCGTTGCTATGGCAAAGTTAATAAAAAATTTGCGAACTCAGGAATATTTCGTTAATTTTGTAGAAATGAAATCCGATTGGACTATAAAAAGATATAATTCGGAAGAATCCGCAGTATGGGATCGCTTTGCCGCCGAGTCGCGTCAAGGCACGTTGCTCCATATGCGCGGCTATATGGACTATCATTCCGACCGGTTTGCCGATTGCTCGCTTATGGCGTTTCGTAAAGAGACTCTTATGGCGTTGCTTCCCGCCAATATCGATTCGGACGGGATTCTTCATTCGCATCAGGGGCTAACTTATGGCGGATGGCTTACTCCATTCGCCCATTTCGACGGCAGCGACATGCTTGACCTTTTCGATGCCTTTCATGACTGGTGCAGGGAAAATGCGGTCGGAGGAGTGGTTTACAAGCCTGTCCCACACATCTACCACCGTCTTCCGGCAGAGGAGGACATATATGCGCTTTTCCGCAACGGATACGAATTCAAGACTGTCAATCTCTCTTCGGTAATCGACATGCGCTGCATACCTTCTTTCAACACACAGCAGAAACGGCATTTCAAGAAATCGCTTTCGATGAATCCGTGGGTCAGGGAAACCGACGATGTGGAGGCTTTTATGGATGTGCTGGAAGAATGTCTGAGGGTAAGGCATGACGCAGCTCCGGTACACTCGGCGGAGGAACTCCGAATGCTCAAGCAGCGATTCCCTGAGGCGATACGACTGTTTGTTTCCGGCACGGGGAGCGACATAGAGGCAGAGGTCTGCATATATGACTGCACCGGCGTGGCGCACTGCCAGTATATAGCAACCACAGAGGCGGGACGCGCCAACGGCTCTCTGACCTTTCTCATGCAGCGGTTGATTGCGGACACTTTTGCCGGACACCGCTATTTCGATTTCGGAACGAGCAACGAAGATGCCGGGCGCATACTCAATTCTGGGCTCATTCATCAGAAATTCGGCCTCGGGGGTAGAGGTGTCGCCTATCAGCAGTTCAGCCTAAGACTATGAATACGCTGAATCGATACCGGGCGTGCGCAGGGTTTGCCGTGCTGTTCATTTCTCTTTTTATTTTATTCCTTTATCTGGAGATAGAGACATTTGAGCCGCATCCCTCCATGATATTCCGTATTTCCGGAGCGTTGGCGGACGCGTCGCTGATAGCGCTGCCGCTTCTCTTTCTCCGAGGAAAGTGGCGGTATGTCGCGGGAGTCGTTTCGGTCGCTGTGGGGACGCTGATATTTGCGAATATTCTATATTTCCGGAATTTCAACGACCTTATTCCGGCGAGTCTGTACCGGCACAACCAGGCGGGGAATTCCCTTGTGGTCAACAGCGCGATGCAGTCGTTGCGATTCAGTGACCTTATAGTGGCTGTGTTCAGTATGCTGCCGTTGGTGTGGATGATATTCGACAGGAAATGGCTGACCGGGAGGAATGACAGGAAACACGCGCTGTATGTCCTTCTGATTGCAATGGCATTTGGGTGGGGTGTCACTTTATTGGGAAGTATCCGCAGAGGACGGATTGGGAATCCGTCAAATCAGACGGGGATTAGCGAGATGCTTTTCCCGGATGCCGATACCGACTGGATAAGTTACTATAACAGCATGAACTTCACTGGCTATGCCGCACGTGTAGTGTCACGCAGTTATATCGAGCGCAAGAGACTGTCAGAGGAAGAGATAAGGCAGATCAGATATTATCTTCAGGAAAAGTCCGGTTGTCGTTTTGCGAGACGAGATTCCGCCGTTGGCAGGAATCTGGTGTTTATCGTGGTGGAGTCGTTGCCGTCTGTGGCGCTTGAAAGCGACTTCTCAGCCAGTGTCGCTCCGGTGATGTCGGGACTGACAAGCGATACCGCGACCATATACGTGAAGAGGTGCAAGGTACTTGCGGATCTTGGACGTTCGTCGGACGCACAGTTTATGTATAACACCGGGCTTCTTCCGCTGAGGGACGACATTCTTGTCACCAACTATGCCTCCAACGACTATCCGTCGATCGCCAAGGCTTTGGGTATTGAGTCGATGGAAATAATAGGGGAGGACAAGAGGATGTGGTCGCATGCCCAGACCTCCAAAAGTTTCGGATTCTCGCGGCTGATAGACAAGGCGGGTGCATCGGGCGAATTGCGGCAGTTTGATCTTGACAGCGTGATCTTCCGTACAGCGGCAAGGGAGATTGAAAGATTAGCAAAGCCATGCTTTATGTTTATTGCCTCGGTCTCGATGCATGATCCTTACACGAGTCCTGCCGTGACCCACCGGTTGCCGAAAGATAGCATTGATTGCAAGGATGCAAGGGATATGGAATATATGCAGCGGCTACACCATTTCGACGCGGCGTTGGGACGGTTTATCGGAGAACTGAAACGTCAGGGCATATATGACATGACTACAGTAGTGATAGCAGGCGACCATGAGATCCGCAGTTCGATGGTGTCGGAAGCCCTGCATGATGACGCTGTCCCACTGCTCATTCTCAATAGCCCTGTAAGCAGTGATTATGCCACCGAAGCGACACAGGCGGATGTCTTTCCGACGATCATTGACATCATGGGCGTCAGCTATCGCTTTATGGACGCCGACTACACCGGCATAGGCAAAAGTATCTTCCTCCGGCACCCCGGCTCGGCTTCTCGGCACCCGTCGTTCCGCGACTATGAAATCTCGGAAAAGATTATCAAGCGGGAATGACTAGTGCGTAAGGAACGTTTCTCTATGGTTGGTGCACAAAGTATTTGGGCATTTTATCTATCACGCAGAGCGCTGGGGACCCTGCGTGAGAAAAAAAAAACAGTGTGAGAAATGTCAACAGGAAGATATTCAAAAAAAACAATCTTCATTCCCTTTGAGTGAGGATCTCCTTACGCGCATTAACAGGAAGCGAAACGTCACAATCGCAACCTAAACAATCTTTCGCAGTCTTATTGACTCTCTATGAACGCTTCTTATCATCAATATTCCTCCAGGGCCTTTATATTCTTAAAACGACCCCAGTAGGCATCCTTCCGGTAAAGTTCTATAGCACTTTTGGGAACATAAACAATAGATGTCTGCAAGCATTTCGGAGAACATTCCCCAGATGATTCTGGAGGTGAAGTCGGTTCACAAAATATTTCTAGAGTTGAGTCAAAAGACGCACCAAATTTTGTTACGAACTCTCCAATCTCAACTTTTTTTAAATTACTGCATGCCATAAAATCCATTCCATGATTATCATAAATACCAGCCCATTCACGATTGCCGTCGAGATTCCGACCTATGAATATGGATTCAAGTTTTTCACAAGCACCATAAGTTACAAACCAACTAGAATCCCCCGTTAAAAGTGAAGATTTTGACGAATCTATTGTTAATGATTTAAGTTGAGGAGGGAATGGCTCCATCATATCCACAGCAATTACAGACTCTGGAATAGTAATCGATTCTAACCCACTATCACTAAATGCACAATCTCCTATATATTTTAGTCCATTCGGAAGTAGTAATGACTTCAAATTTTTGCATCCGTAAAAACATTGAGTGTCTAAGTTTCTGATAGTCTCAGGTAATGTTATAGATGTCACCTTACAGTTTGCAAATGCACCCTGACCAACACCAACTACTTCACATGAAACACCCTCGTAAACGACCTCAGATGGAATTTTTATTTCGTTAGAGTAATTTGATGGATATGTCTTAGCTACCACTTCAACTCCTTCTTCCCAAAATTATAAGCAATGCCATCTGATTCAAAATCAAAATCTACATAATATATGTCTTCCTCATCTTTTTTGAACAGATCACACGAAGTAATGGCAACGAGCCCTAGTGTTACCACTAATAATCTAAATATCCGATTTCTCATTCCTTTTGAGATAACAATTAATAATTATGAAGGAAAGATGCTTCTCCATGACAAGGAAAAAGCATCTTTCCCTCTATTCTGCGTATAAGCACGTACGGACTTAATTAGTCAACGAATTCGATTATAGTACCGGTGGCAATAGCCTTTGTCTGATTGTGAATCAGGATGAACTTGTTCTTATAGCTTACATTTACGTTAATGATAGCCTGAGAACCTTTGAGGTTAGCGTTCTTGTACATGTCAGACATTGCTGACTCACCAAGAGATTTCTTGGAAAGTCCGCCAATGCCAAACCAATAGTTCTGGGCGGATTGACCTTCTACCATTCCGATAACCTTGTAGTTCTTCTTTGCAAGAACTACTTCAGTCTGAGTAACGTTCCTGTTGTCAGTCGCCTGACGGGAAACGCTACAGCTTGTGAGTATCAATGCTGCGCAAGCGACACTTGCCAATAAAGCTTTTTTCATAATGGATTATCTTGCCGCGGTCATCCCCTCGTTGGCGTTAGGTTGTAAAAAGAAAAAGCGTAGGAATCTGTATCTGTTACCGTCCTACCATTGGAGGCTTCTCGCATTGCCTTGTCTATGTCGGACGGCAACGAAGAAGCCCTACGCTTGTATATGCAACCAATGCCTCCGGCTATATCCCTCGCGGGAACTACGCCGGATGCAGAATAATTACATATCCGCAAGGCGTCTGTCGTTGCTCAATCCTTGACATAGACGGAAATTTTGCGAGAATTTCTATCATTTGCTCTAACTCTCTGTAAATCAATTATTGGCTCAATGTCAATTGTACTAAATTGGTACTGTATGGATAATTGGAGGAAAATAGACGCAATCATTTTATTGATATTTAACGGTCGTTGATGATTTTTAATTGCCTCAATTTTCCCAAATCCCCACGTTGCTAATCAGATTCGAGCCGAAGAAATTTGTTCATCCGGGATATACAGCGTTTTTTCTGATCAAGATTTGGATGTACATACAGATTGAGTGTTGTGGCAACATTTGAATGGCCAAGTATTA
>JAGAJP010000057.1 GCA_017626045.1 Muribaculaceae bacterium
ACGTGAGGTAGCCGTTGAGTCCGAGATTCTCGGCAAGACCGAAGAGCTGGCGGGCGGTCTCCTTGCCTCCCTCCTGAGCCGCCATCATGTCCCAGTGCCTTCCCGTCTCCTCCGGCCCGGCGAGATTAGAGGTGATGTTGAACTCCACCTCCGGGATGAACGCCTCCATGCCGTAGAAGTCGAAGAAGTAGTTGTCGGCGATCTTGACGCTGCTCTTCATGTCGATGTTGACTATGCCGGAGTCCTTGGGGTCGGCGGCTGCCGTCTGCCCCGGGAAGGAGCCGAACGCGAAGTCAGGGTCCGGAAGCCTAAGCGCCGCGCGCTCGTAGTTGCTGCGCTGCCGCTTCATGTCGTCGGATTCACCGAGCAGCGACGGCTGGGGCATCGGAGCGGATGTCTTCGGATTGTGTGATCCTCCCATATTCGGAATGTCGATCTTCATCGAGGGATGGTCATAATCCTTGATGCTGCCCTCTGCAAGACGTTTGTCGGGAAGGGCGGCGCTCAGTCCCGGAAGAGCCGAGGCATTGAATGCCGGGTCCGGCAGTTTGGCAACCTCCGGCTCAGGCTCGGGTTCACGCTCCGACGGAGGAGGAAGCTCGGGAAGCACTGTCGGTTTCGGCTCAGTATACGGGCTCTCCTCCTCCCAAAGGGGCTCGAACTCGTGCCACTCGCCGTTGAGGAAATCCGCATAATGCTCCAGAATGCGCGACTTGAACCCCGCGTAGTCTGCAAGGATCTGCTGACGGAACTTGTTGAATTCTTCCGACGGGGACTGCGGCGCTGCCGCCGCCCCCGTGCCGAGAATTACCGCCGCGGATAGAATCGCTATGTTTTTATGCATAGTCCGATGCATTCTTACTTCTGATTGACGAAGTCAGAGACCTGCTTAGCGTAGTCCTGCGCAAGTTTGGACTCTGCTGCGGCGTCACGCACTGCCTTCTGACGGCGGTCGTTTGCCTTTGATTCATCGATGGTGAGATACATCACGAATTCGTATGTGCCGTCGGGCTGCTGCTTGCATACGGTGAACGATTCCTGGAGCTCTCCCTTTATCTCTTTCTGTGTAAGACGCTCATAGGCGGCATAGAAGCGTGCGAACTCGGGGTCGTTTTCTGTGTCGATCTCGTTGCCGTAGCTGTCGGTGACGCTGCGTCCCTTCAGCTGTGACACCTCTTTGGAAGCGTATTCCGACATTGCGTATGTCAGACACATCTGGCGGCCGTTGTTTTTCGATTTCGAGCGGCCGTTGCCCACCTGCTCTACGGCACCGTTCTCAAGAGCGGTATAGTGTTTCTCGAGTGCTGCCTGGAGCGGAAGGCTTCCCATCATCACGTAGCCGTCTTTCTCCATCTTCTTGGCGCGGTCCTTTGCCATCTTGCTGATAGCCTTTTCCTGTTTCTTTGTCAGTTCGGCATTCGCCATGGGTGCGATGAGGCAGAACGCCATCAGAATCATGATCAGTTTCTTCATTGCTGTTCAGTTTTTAGTTGTTATTTAATTATTTGTAATTCTCTTGGTCATCCGTTTTGCTAATTAGACCTTAAATTCGTCGCGATGTTTATTCATACTCGAAATTTTTGTCGCCTCCGGGCTTCACGCTAAGGTTTATCACCTTCATGCCCATCTCCTCGTCGGCGCGACGCAGCTCGATCATAAGTTTGTTGAATTCGTTGCTCGTCATTATGTCGAGATTGGCGTCCTCGTTGAATATCCAGTTGCCCTTCCTGAAATAGTTGGGCGAATATACCACATACAGGCGGTTGAGCGCCAGTTTGTCGGTGGTGATATACAGACCGTCGCCCGGCATGTCTCCGAGTCCGGGAGTCTTTCTGTCCTTGTCGAAGAGAATGTAGTCATATCCTTTCTTGAAGGTCGCCTGTGCCGGTGTGTTCTCGAAGGGAAACATCTTGTAGACCATCCCCTCCTCGTCTTCAAGACATATCATCACGAACACATCCCTTTCCGGACTTTTCAGATACACGAAAATGTCTTGCGAGTCCCCGAAGTCGGAGCTGACCGCCCTTTTGTCGGGAGCCGACAGCGCGTTGGCAATAAGGTCCGGCGCCTTGTTTGACAGGCGGCGTCCGCGGCCCGACACCCGGCAGGTCACCACCGGAGCGCCGTCTTCCATCCGTTCGTCATATTCCGGCGCGCCTGTAGACGCGATCCATTCGCCTCTCACAGTGCTCCGCGTGCTCGACAGAAACGCCATCTTCTCCTTGTCGTTTACAATCTCGTTGGTCTGCACCACGTCCTGGCTCACGAGAGTGCCGAATGCCTCGCGCAGCGCCTCGCTCTGGGCACCCTCAAGGGCTTTCTCGCGCGCCTCCACCATGCTCATGCCGGGATGGCCGTAGTAGGTGTATGTACCCTTCACCGCCTTGTCGTCGGCGGCGTAGGCGCGAGGAGCGGTCATGAGCATCATTCCTATCAGAGCGATGATGCGTAGCGCCACGCGCCTTACGGTTTCAGTTTCTTTGATTTCCATGTCGTGCTTAGTTTTCCTGTTGCCTTATGTGTCGGATTCTGGGGCCTGCGGTTGATTTCCTGCGATGTCCTCGACACGTTGTCGGTGACATAGTCAGCCAGTTCCCCGAGTGTGGCTCCTCCCTTCGAGTCCTGGAGTTTCTTCAGAAGCCAGTATGTAAACATTCCGTGATCCTTCTCCTCATACGGGAATGCGGTCTGCTGTGCGGAAGCAGCCGACAATACGAACACATTCCCCTCCGGCTCAGTGTCCTTATGGCGCAAGGCTACACCGCGAGCCGCGATGATAGGGGTGTCTTTCTGTCCTGACTCCCTCGCCGATCCCGAGAAGCATGCGTCCATGAATGCGTATACCGACGCGTTGGGGAGTTTCCCAAGTCCGTCATACACTTCCTGAAGCTTTATCATGGTGCGCGCCGACTGCGGACGTGCGTCTACCGGCAGCAGATACGCCTCTTTGGTGTCGTCATCGGGCAGCCCGTGGCCGGAATAGTAGAGTATAACGTCGGTGGGCTGCGTACGGTTTGCGATTCTGCCGCACATATTCTCATATTCGCTCCAGAAGTCGCCGGAGGTGGCGTCGGTAAGAAGAACAATCTGCGACTTGGGCACTCCCAGCGTGCTCTCGCAATATTTGGCGAAAGTCATGCCGTCATGAAGGGCAGACGCTACGTTTGCCACATTCTTGTAGTTCTCGTTGGCTATGATGAAGGCGAACGTATCGCTGTTTTTCTTCCCGGTCTCAGGTATGTCCTTGTCTACATCGGAGGTCTTCGCTATGAGCACAGACCCGCCGTTTGGGCTTCCCGGTGTGCCCGTCTGTTCCGGTGTGTCCTTTATATATTTATTGAGGTCTACCTTCACTATGGGGCGGGTGTAGGCGGCTGCCTTGCTTGAGTCGTAGGAATATGTCTTTCCCGTGGCAGTCTTGAACGCTACAGAGGCTATCGCAAGTCGGTCGTTGTCGATCATATATCTGGGCGCACGGATATCCACCTTATTGCTGTTCCAGTCGTTTTTAAAGATTTCCGCCTCTTTGTTTTTCAGAGGTACCTTGATTGTGGCGTCTCCGTATGGCGTCTTGATCATATATGTCTCGTTGGTAACGTCGTATGGCTGAAGCTCAAGGTCGCGCAGCACGAACGAGAACCCGTATTTGTCGAGATATTCCTTCTCTGCCTGAGCCGACAGTTTCTCGTATTCCGCCTGCAGTCCCCCTTCCGTCACTCGGTTGCGGTAGTCTTCAATCTTCTCGAACTCGTCACGCTGAGCCCATTTGCCGAGACTTTCCTCTATATATGCTTGGGCGAATTCCTTATACGACGGGGCGGCGATTGCCGACGCGGTGCCTTCCGCCGACCCGCTTGTGGCTATCGGCGCGCCCATTATCTCAGGTATCTCTCCCATCGTCATCTGTTTCTCGCCGAGGGCGCCCAGACGTATGTTGATTTCGTCAAACTTCTCCTTGTTGTCGATATATCCGTAGGCTATGCCGAGGGCTCTCAGATATTGATGGTCGTTGGGCTTTGTTGCCACAATCTGCTCCAGGTCCTGCGCCGCCGACTCGAAGTATGCGCGGCTCTGACGGCGGTTTTTCTTCGCCGTCTTCTCGTCTTCCTCCATTATCGACTTGTTGTAGTAGTCAACGCCGAGATTGAAGTAGCACGTGGCGATGCGCTGCGTGTTCTCCAGGCTGTTGGGGTGCCGCTCGGCTATCTGGTTGTAGATGTTGAGTGCCTTGTTGTAGTCATGTGCCGACTCATACACCTGCGCCTGGACATTGAGGAGCTGTTCGTCGCCCGGTTTCATCAGCAGCGCCCGGTCGAGGAGCGGCTGGATGCGGTCGGCATACCCTCCGTCGATGCAGCACTGTATGCCCATCGCCACAAGCTGGTAGTCGTCGGGATACAGGACGGATGCCTGGCTTAGCGTGTTGATGCCCTTGAGCCAGTCGCGGGTGTTGATGCATGCCTGACCCATGAAAGTGCTCACCTGATGCCGCATCTTCTCGTCGCCGGTGGCGAGATACAGTTCGAAATATTCCTTCGCAAGGTCAAGGTTGCCGGAGTTGTAGGCATCGGAGGCGGCAACATACACAAGGGTGGGGTAGTAGCGTGGATCGCGGTTGAAATCAACGTCGCTGAAAATCGGCAGCCGCTGAGAGTCGATATAGGCTCTCGCGAATTTCGCAAGCTGACGCTGGTCGCCCGATTTGGAATAATAGAATGCGCCCGACAGCAACTGGCTGTTGATGTCGCGGATCACGTTTTTTATCTGCATCCTCTGGGCGTCGTCTTCTGCAATATCTATAGCCTTGGTCGCGGTCAGATACATTTCCATTACTCTCGGATAGAACACACTTTCCTCCTCCCCTTCATACTGGTGTTCCTTGAGCGCCTTGTATTCCTCGGTCATGGCGTTTACTGCGATCTGACCGGGCGTCAGGGAATCTGTCGGAGCGGTGTCTCCATCCTTTTCGGAGCTGATGCCCGATTGGGGTGACACCGCTTCGGGAGTGCCGCCGGGAGTCCCGATTGCCCCGAAGATGATGCCCGAGGCTATCAGTGCCATTATCGACAGTGGCGTTTTTAGTCTATGTGATGTCTTCATCTATGATTTTATGTGATGTTTTTATCGAAGTTGTTACTTCGTCGGTTTGTTTGCTCCCGGAGTAGGGTTCAGACTGCTCCGGAATATTGAGGTCGGTTATGTGTCAGAAGGCGTCTACGAATGTGAACTGCACCGATATGCGGCGGAATTCGGAACCGGTGCCCTCGCTCACGCCGATATGATATGAATATCGGGTGTCCATGTCTTTGAGGCCTGCTACGTTCGCGTCGAGATACTCTTTTACTCCGAAGGCGCGGAGAAACGCCAGCTGCTCGTTGCTGTCGATGCCCCCCTTTTGAGTCACTGTGATGGCGCTCATCTGGTTGCCCTTATACACAGGTTCGTCCTCGATGTCGCCGTATGCCCCGTCATACGGAATCGTATTGCGGATCTGGCTTGCGTCGGCTGTTCCCGAAATCTTCACGTTCAGCCGTTTGCCTGCCTTTACATAGTTGGAGAAATCTCCCTCGAAGGCGTTCTTCACTATGTTGAGCATCGACGACGCCGCTCCCGACTGCTCCGCGCGGTATTTGCCCGGCGCGAAATCTTCCTGGGCCGAAAATTCCGGGTCAACCTCGTATGAGATGTTCACATTATAGTTGAGAATCTTCTTCCCGTCGGCGTCATAGTCCGGTATCACCTCGGAGTTGACCGATATGTTGGTGTGGTCGGAGATGATGTTGTCTTTTTTCGCCTCGCTCATTATCTGCTCCTTGATTTCCTCAAGTTTGATTTCTTCCATCATCTGCTGCTGCACCAGTTCGAGCGACACCACATTGTCGTTGTGCATATAGTCCATCGGCTTGCGGTCTACGTTGTCGTAGATATATTCGGCTCCCGTGTTGCGGTTGGTGAATTTCGCATAGATAAGTTCGAAGGTGTCGTCGCCGAGCAGTCCGTACTGCTGCTCGCTGATTATAAGGTCGGATGCCGAATTGATGCCTCCCAGGTCGGCGCGGGGCATTGGCAGGAAGATCGTGGGCATATTGTCGAAGTTAACTGCCAGAACCTCGTTGTCGGCGTCATACTGTCCAAGGCTTATGGTCGACATCGCCGTCAGGTTGCCGGCGAGGCGCGTGGATATCTCGTCCTCAAACAGGCGACGCTGCTTGGCGCGGGTCTCTTCGTTGACACGAAGACGGTAGTCCTCCAGCGATTCGTCAGGCATCTTCTTGAGCCATTCTGTCATCTTCATGTCTACCTCGTCGCTCACAAGTTTGGCATAATATGGCTCTAACTGCAGGCGGCGCGCCCGTATACCTCGGTCGGTCGATGCCGACAGGATTGTGTTTTCGTTGGAGTCTTTGATAAATATCGCGTCGTTGAGCGTAGAGTCGGGGATTTCCATGATTATCCGGTCTTCCGGCTTCAGAAGGTTGATGATGGTCACCTTGTCGTCGTTGGCCGCAGCCGCCAGATATTTGCCGTCGAAGTTGAAGTCGCATGCCGTTCCCTTGTCAAGGTCTTCTATCATCTGCTTCACGTTGAATGACCTCGTGTCGTATATCTCCACCATGCCGTCGTCGGTCATTACCGCCATGTCTTCGCTCGACTTTGAGAATACAACATCCGTCACGGTCTCGCCCGGGTTGATGACCCGCCTCATGGTCTTCTGCTCGAAGTTCATCACCTCCACCTTCTTATCGCCGGCGGCGACAAGGAAATATGCGTTGGGGCTGAACACGAGCATGTCTGGATGGCATGTGAATGCAGGCAGTTCTCCGCTCTGCTTGAATTTCTTTGTCTCGAACAGCCATGTCCCCTTGTCGGTGGCGACTGCAAGCTGACGGGCATCGGGGCTGAACGCCGCTGCGTATGGCGTGCCGAGATGTTTGGCGTCAAACGACATCTGTTTCTTGCTCTCGCCGTCGGTTGTCATTGTCTCGAGAGAATATCTCCCCTTCTTGTCCTTTTTTATGATGGCTACGTTCAGACCCGTCGGATTTAGGGCGATTCGCTTTATGCTGTCTTTCGATGTCACGAGCGTGACCCCCGAGGCGTTCTGCACGTCGGTGGGAGTGGCTCCAATCACCGACACATACAGCGACTCGATCTGCCTGACCGGTTTTGACGACTTGAAGAAGTAGTCCTTCTTTTTCACCGAAGGTTCGGAATCTTCAGGGTTCTCGGCTCCCAAAGGTGACGATATTGCTGCGCTCAGCGCAAGAAGTAAGAGAATCTTTTTCATAATGTGATTTTTAGCAAGTCAGTTGCTAATGCGCAAATTTATGAAAAAATTTTTTATTGTGCAATAAAAATATTAAGAACAGCGCGCTAACGGTAAGTTTTTATTATAAAAGCCGGTCTCGCGACAACGCGAGACCGGCTTTTGGTAAAGTTGTATTGAGACTTTAAGTCATCGTTTCAGTATCATCGCGGTGCGGGGCGCTACCGTTACGCTTCCCTTGAAAGTGCCCAGACCGGCGTCAAGGTCAATCTTGCCGTCTTTGATCACCGCATTCCATTCCCCTTTCGGAAGTTTTATCGGTCGCTCCTCTTCGCTGCCGTTGAAGATAACCTTGATGTCTTTCCAGCTATCGCCGTTGGCATTGTCTTTAAGCGTATACGAAATCAGATTGGGAGTCTTTTTAGAGTCGATTTTATCAAATACAAGATGCTTCGCTATCTGCTCGGCAGTAGTCATTCTAAACGCCGGATGCGCCTTGCGCAGAGCGATGAGACCCTTGTAATATTCGAACTGGTCATGGTTTTTAGCTTTCAGACTCCAGTCGATGGCATTGATGGAGTCAGGACTCTTATAGGAATTGTGCTCTCCTTTCTTGTCACGGAAGATTTCTTCTCCGCAGAACATGAAAGGAGTTCCTTGCGAAGTAAACACGATGGTCTGCGCCAGACGGGCAGCTGCCTTTCGTTCATCCTCACTCGCTTCCGGCATCGATTTGCGCAACTTGTCGGTGAGCATGAGGTCGTCGTGACAGCTCACGTAGTTTACTATCATTTCAGGCGACTTCGCATAAGGAAACTTTGAGTTGTTGCCTTTGGAATAGTCCACCTGTGGATGCGCCGTAGCCGCCACGATACCTATCTTAACTGTCTCTTCGTTGCCCGGTTTGCCGGTGGCGAAGCCCCGGTCTTCGGCATTCGAGTAGTGCCCTTTCACGGCATCGCGGAGATCGTCGGAAAATACCGCTATGTCATTCATCTTCGACACGTTCTCTTTCAGTGCTCGTCTTTCCACCGGAAGCGGGGAGTCGCCGGCTGTCCATCCTTCACCATACACGAAGATGGAGGGATTGATTTTTTTCAATTCTGCCGCCACCTCGTTCATCGTCTCGGTGTCGTGGATTGCCATGAGGTCAAACCTGAAACCGTCAACATGGTATTCCTTAGCCCAGTATTTTACCGAGTTCAGTATATAGTCGCGCATCTGCTTGCGGTCAGACGCCGTCTCGTTGCCGCAGCCCGAGGCATCGGAATATGCCCCGTTGTCCCAGTGCCGGTGATAATAGCCCGGAGCCGTCAGCTCGAAGTTGGAACCGTCGTTTTCCGCCGTGTGGTTATAGACGACATCCATGATCACGCCAATGCCCGCGTCATGGAGTGCCTTTATCATCTCCTTCATCTCCCGTACCCGGGTCGCCGGATCGGAAGGATTCGTGGAATAGCTTCCCTCGGGTGCGTTGTAGTTCTGCGGGTCATAGCCCCAGTTATACGTGTTCTGCTGAAGGTTGGTCTCGTCTACCGAGTTGTAGTCGTAGCTCGGCAGGATGTGGATGTGTGTCACTCCAAGTTCCTTGAGGTGGTCGATGCCGGTCTTCTCACCTTCGGGCGAACGGCTGCCTTCTTCGGTGAGGGCGAGAAACTTGCCCTTGTTGGCGATCCCCGATGTCGGAGACATCGACATGTCGCGGTGGTGCATCTCATATACTATCACATCGCTGAAGTTGTCCACCTTAGGCCCCTTGTCCTGAGCCCATCCTTTCGGGTCGGTGCCGGCGAAGTCTATGATCGCGGCTCTCTTTCCGTTGGCACCAACGGCTTTCGCCCATACTCCCGGTGTCTCGCCGAGCCATTTGCAACCCTGCTTCACGCTGAATGTGTAGAACTTTCCATACAGTTTCTCGGGTACGCTCGCCGTCCATGTGCCATTTTCGGCATGGAAGGTCATGGGAAGTGTCTTGTAAGCCTTGCCGTTGAGACCGGTGTCATAAAGATTGAGCGTCACTTCCTGAGCCTTGGGGCTCCAGAGTCGGAAATGAGTCCCGTTATTGTCCACCTTAAGCTCGAGGTCATCGCCGCTGTAGGTGGGATAGTCTTCAAATTGCCTGTCGTAGTTGCTCGCGGCGCTTGTGGAAATGCTTCCGGTCGCGGCCCAGGCTGTGAGTATCGCAGCTGTTGCTACTGCCATAGTCTTATTCATGTCTGGTATTGGTATGAGTGGTTAACTGTTTTTATGTGCGGGAGGGGCTATGTCAGAACGGTTTTCGGTATTTGTCACTCCGTCCGTCGTTCACCTCCTCGAGAATGCTTAGATAAGAGGCATATCGGGATTCCGCTATCCGGTGCTCCTCCAGAGCCTCTCTGACGGCGCAACCCGGTTCCCCCGTATGCCGGCAGTCGCTGTAGCGGCAATTGCGGCCTTCCCTGAATATCTCCGGAAAGAAATGGCCCGCGTCTTCTGCCGTGAAGTCGATGGTGCCGAAACTTCTCACTCCCGGAATGTCGATGATTTCTCCGCCGTATGGCAGCGTCAGCATTTCCGAGAATGTGGTGGTGTGGGTGCCTGTGTGGTAAAGTTCGGAAATCTCGCCGGTCCGCAGGCACGCGCCGGGAATGAGCGCGTTGATGAGCGACGACTTTCCTACTCCGCTGTTGCCGGCAAGGAGCGTCGTCTTTCCGGATGTCGCTTCCCGTAGGCTGTCGAGCCCTTCGCCCGTCAGCGCTGATACAGTGATGGTCGGATAGCCGAGCGAGTCATAGAGATATTTCACTGCCTCGCCTATCTCGCGGTCTTCGGCATCCCATGTGTCACACTTGTTGAGTATCAGCCCCGCAGGTATTCGGTATGCTTCCGCTGTGGCAAGAAAACGGTCTACGAAAGTCAGGGGAACCTCCGGATCGCGGAGCGTCATCACTAAAAGTGCCTTGTCGACATTGGCGGCAAGCACGTGCGACTCTTTCGAGAGATTTGAGGCACGCCTGATGATGTAGTTGCTGCGGGGGTGAATCTCGGTGATATACCAGGCGTCGTCGGTGGCTTTCACCGCCGTCACCCGGTCGCCCACAGCCACTGGGTTGGTGGTGCGGATCCCCTTGATGCGGAAATTGCCCTTGATACGGCTGCTTACCGTCTCGCCGCTGTCGAGACGCACGTCATACGCGCTTCCGGTGTTTCTCACCACAAGCCCTTGCTCGCTGTCGCTCGTCAGCGCTACTTTCTGTATAATCTTTTTCTTAGCCATTTCAGACAACTTCATTGAAGTTGTATATTCTTATTTCTTTCTCTGCCGGTTTAGACAACTTCAATATATATAACAAAGAATCGGGCGGAATTTCCGTCCGATTCTTTAAACTGCAAGATTCGTTTTATTTGTCTTTCTTGACGAAGCGCTCTTTGATGCGAGCTTTCTTGCCGGTGAGGTTGCGCAGATAGTAGAGTTTTGCGCGACGCACCTTTCCGTGTTTGTTGACCGTGATAGATTCGATAAACGGTGATTCGATGGGGAAAATACGCTCTACGCCGATTCCGTCTGAAATCTTACGCACTGTGAAGCGCTTCTTGTCTTCGTGTCCGGAGATGCGGATGACAACTCCGCGATACTGCTGGATACGCTCCTTGTTTCCCTCTTTGATTCGGTATGCGACTGTGATGGTGTCGCCGGGACCGAACTGCTCGAATTCTTTCTTTGGAGTAGCGAAAGCTTCCTCCGCAATCTTGATTAAATCCATTGGTGTTGTTGAGTTTAAATTACGTCTGCAACATAACAAGTATCCTTTTCCCAGACGCTGATCACGCGCCTTTCTTGCCAGCGATTGCAAATCCGACTGCAAAATTAAAAAAAATTTCCGTAACTACCAAAAAAATGCTAAATTTGCAGTATGAAACAGAATTTGAATCTGTCGGTCAATATCCGCGGTCGTTTGCTCGATTTCCATCGCCCTCTTGTCATGGGTATTCTCAATGTCACCGATGACTCTTTCTATGGCGGTTGCCGTGCCGGCAACGTCGACGAGGTGACCCGGAGAATTCGTGCCATTCGCGACGAGGGTGCCGATTGCATTGATATAGGTGCTTGCAGCACCCGTCCCGGATCTCGCCCCGTGGATGCCGATACAGAATGGCGCAGGCTTTCGTCCGCCCTTTCTGCAGTGAGGAGCGAATGGCGCGACGCTGTGGTGTCGGTGGATACATTCCGCGCAGACATTGCCGAAAGATGTGTGGATGCCGGCGCCGACATCATCAACGACATTTCCGGCGGTTTACTCGATACTGACATGTTCGACACTGTGGCGCGTCTGCGTGTGCCTTATGTACTTACACACATGCGCGGCACTCCCGCTACCATGTCCGGTCTCACCGAATACAAGAATGTCACAGCCGATGTGCTTACCGAGCTCGCGTTCCGTATTCGCGACCTTCGAGAGAGAGGGGTCTGCGACATAATTCTGGATCCCGGATTCGGTTTCGCAAAAACAGTGGAGCAGAACTACGAACTCCTTGCCAACCTCGGAGAGTTTGTGAAAACCGGTCTGCCTCTTTTAGTGGGAGTGTCACGCAAGTCAATGATCTGGCGACCTCTCGGCATATCGCCCGAAGACGCTCTCCCGGGCACTATGGCACTGAACGCCGCCGCAATCCTCGCCGGCGCAAACATTATAAGGGTTCACGATGTGGCGGACGCCGTGCAGCTCAGAGACACTCTCTGCCTGTTGCCGCAACCTTCCTGTACCTGAACAACACAATCTCTACGCAAATGATAGACTTCGGAATTAAGGATTTACTCGACATACTGATTGTGGGAGCCATGCTTTTCTATCTTTACAAGATGATGAAAAGCTCCGGAACCCTCAGCCTCTTTTATGGTGTCTTGCTGTTTATCCTGATATGGGTGGTGGCTGCCGAAATAATGGACATGCGTCTCACGGGCACTATCCTCGACAAATTCATGAGCATCGGCCTTATTGTGCTCGTGATACTCTTTCAAGACCAGATCAAACGGTTTCTCATCGACATCGGCTCCAGGGGTAGGGTCAGACACCTCAAGCGCCTGTTCCACCACAGTGAGGACGATGAAAATACCTATCACTCTCTGGTGATGGCTGTGGTATATGCCTGCATGTCGATGTCGAAATCCAAGACCGGCGCACTTATATGTTTCCAGCGAAAGGTGCCCCTTGACGACTATGAGAATACAGGAGACGTAATCGACGCCGACATCAACACCCGCCTGATAGAAAACATATTCTTCAAGAACTCCCCGCTCCACGACGGCGCTATGATTATAGCAAGGCGGCGAATAGTGTCGGTGGGGTGTATCCTTCCGGTAAGCCACGACATGAATCTTCCCAAGCATCTGGGGCTCAGACACCGCGCCGCCCTCGGCATGAGCCAGGCAACAGACGCGCTCTGCGTGGTAGTCAGCGAGGAGACCGGAAATATCTCGGTGGCGAAAGACGGCGTGCTGACCACGAAAATCACCAGCACTGATCTCGAAAAACAGCTCTCAAGAATCTTTATCGATTAGGCAATCCCGGCGCAAAGCTCAATTCTCAATTCTTCTGTTTCAGCCATTCTCCGGCCGTCAGGCACAGCTCCTCATACCATTTCTCCCCAAATCGCCGAATAAGCGGCTCCTTGAGAAATTCATACACCCGTATGCCGTTTTTGCGTCCGAGTATCTCCGCGCATTTGCATATTTTCCAGCGATGATAGTTGACGGTGGTGAATCCGCCGTAGTCCTTTAGGCGAACCGGATACAGGCTGCAGCTGATCGGCTTGAAGAATTCTTCATGCCCCTCTCTGCGCAGCTTCTCAAGTACACACAGGCATTTGCCTCCGGGGGCATAGCACGTGAAGATGCAGTCCTTGCCGTTGACGATGCTCGTCACCAGGTCGCCCTCTTCATCGACATACGACACTCCCTGCTCCTTCGCCACTTCCTGCGCGGCGGGCGTCATGTAGGGTAGGGCTTTCGGCAGAAGCTGACTCAGACGCTCGCTCTCCTCCCGGAGAAGCGGAGCCCCGGCATCTCCCTCTATGCAGCATTCGCCCAGACATTTGTCAAGGTCGCATTCGAAAAACTGCTCGACCACGTCGAGCGATATCAGTGTATCGTTGATCTGTATCATCCTCGGTAGTTGAATTATTGATGGACTCTAATTCGCGCAGCGGTATTATCTCAGAAGCACATCGGAAATAAGACGCTCTGCCCTTGCCCCCGGTGGCTTATACCACACCTGCACGCGATATTCGTTGCGTGTCTCGTATTTGTTGCCCTCTATTACGTCCGATTCCGGCTTCCCGCCGTTGCGTGGCACTGCCACATAGCGATAGTTGTAGCTTCCCTGCTTGAGCGGCATTTCGAGTAAGTATGCTCCCGACCCATAGTCGTAGCGCATGCGCGTTGACTCGTTCAGGTTGTAGCCGGTAAACTCTCCCTCCACATAAACGTCCGCTCCCAACACCTCCGGCTCCTCGAGTCGGAAATGCACCGTGACATAGTCCGCCCCGAGGTTAGAGTCGGTAGAGCTGTATTCCCTTACGAGGAAGCGGCCATGCTGCGTCTCGTCGTAACTGTATTCCGACGTCGCCCGTTCCCTGTCGGGCGTTAGCCATACGTGATAGTTCTTGCCGATGTATCTCACCGAGTCCACGTTCATGTCGTTGTAGTTGGTGCGGATGCTCTCAAATCTCCTGAACTCGTTTCCTGCCTTGAAAATCAGTTCCGGCAGATGGCTGTATATGACTTTCTTTCCATCCACCCGTGATGGACTATGGATGCGACGTTCGCTTTCCGGAGCCCCGTTTTGGGTAATGACCACTGTCAGGTCAGTGTATGGGTCGCTGATGGATATGTCGGTCGGTATCACCTCAAGATCCAGCTGTTGCCATTCTGTCTTGAAGCCTCTGTCGGTCTGCGCGCTCGAGCCACCTCTCACTTCCGCCGTCTGCTCTGCGATGGAGAAGCGAGCCTCTCCTATTATGGTGTCCGGATCGTCACGCTCGAAAATCTCCACTATGTAGTTGCCCGAGACAAGAGGATTCATGTTGCCCGACGGCAGAAAGAGCTGATAGTTCACATAGTGCACGAAAGTGTTGGATGAGTAGGCATAGTCGTCGAGGTCAGCTATATTGAATCCGTCAAGATACTCGGATTCCAGAAGGCGCGACGGCTTCCAGTCGGAGTTGCAGTGGATGAGCCTGTACTGCAGGTCGGAATAGTCATCACTCCATTCGTCGAAGTTGATTGAGATTCTCTCGTCGCTGCCGAGACGTATGCAGGGTGCCGCCATGAAGTCCCCTTCCTTGCCCACCTTCAGCGTGCGTAGTCGCTCTCCCCATGCTGACGGGGATGATAGAACCAATGACAGTATCAGCCATAGCGACGATACGGCGATTGCAGCGGTTCCTTTTCGAAGTGTCCCGGTTTGCTTCATGCTCATTTCAGTGTCAGGGGAACGGCAACCGTGCGGTCGGACGCTCCTCCCACATGCACTTCATATTTGCCGGGAAGGGTTTCTGTCTTTCCGCTTTCTGGATTGTAGAAGGCGAAGGCGTCTCCGTCGAGTTCGAATTCGAGATGACGGCGCTCTCCTTTACCTATATTTATACGGCGGAACGCGCGAAGTGCTTTGTTAAGCTCCATGTCGGCGGTGTTGCGCACATATACCTGCACCACTTCGTCACCGTCCATGTCCCCGGTATTGGCAACGTCAAGACTCAGGGTCACTTTGTCGCCGGCGTTGGCGGCAGGTGCGTTGAGACGTATGTCGCCATACTCAAAAGTGGTGTAGCTGAGGCCGTGACCGAAAGCGTAGAGCGGTTTTTCGGTCATATAGCGGTATGTGCGTCCGCTCATGCTGTAGTCTTCGAAGTCGGGAAGCTGGCTGTCGCCCTTGTAGAAGGTGACCGGAAGACGTCCTCCGGGATTGTTTAGTCCGTAGATGGTCTCTGCCACCGCGATGCCTCCGGATTCGCCGGGATACCATGCCTGCACTATAGCGTCGCAGATGGAGTCTTCAGGCATCAGCGCAACGGCTCCTCCCGAGCAGTTGACGAATATCACCTTCTTGCCCTCGTCGTGAAGCCTGCGTATAAGGTCGCGCTGCACTTTCGGGAGCTCGATGCTCGTGCGGTCGCCACCCTTGAATCCCTCAACCCTTACCGGCATTTCCTCTCCTTCGAGGGCGGGGGAGATGCCTCCGGCGAATATCACTATGTCGGCGTCGCCGCAGTCGGTGTCGTAGGCGGTGGTGAGGCCTATGTCGAATGTGAGCATCGCCGGACCTGTGGCGTGGGAGTATTCGATGTTGATGGTGTAGGTTTTCCCTTTTTCAGCGTCGAAGGAATGCGAGTAGTCCTTCACTGCATATTCTCCATAGCCCTTCATCGCCTGCTCTCCGTTGATCAAGACTTTTTTAAGTCCTCTGTCAGCCGTCATGTTGATTACATAACGCCCGGATTCCTCGGGGATGAAGTCTGCGGTGTATTTCGCGGAGAAGTTCTCCACATTGACGCCCGGTGCGAACACCGTGGCGCCACCGTTGCTCTTGCTCAGCGGTGTGGTGATGGTTTCCTCTGCCACCGGGGTGCCGGAATAGTCGGTGTTGTTCCAGTAGCGCGCCGACAGTCCCGGCTTGTCGCCGTTTCTCAGTTTGCCGTATGTCGATCGTATGTTTTTGTTTGCCACATAGTCGCAACCCTTTAAGTGTCTGATGTCTCTGCCTGTCACGCTGCGGATTCCATCAAGGATGCTGACGGATTTTTTAGGTGTTCCGTTGTAGTTGCCCCATAGCATTACTGTGTCGGCGGCGTTCGGTCCCACTACTGCCACCTTGGCGTCTTTAGGAAGAGGAAGAATGCCGTTGTTTTTCAGAAGAACCATCGATTTTCTCGCGGTCTCGAGTGCGAGCGCCTTGTGGGTGGAACTGCACACCGCCGTGTCGCCGATGCTGTTCCATTCGCAGTCGCTGTCCCCTCCGAGTTCTCCAAGGCGGAATCGGGCGTCGAGAAGGCGCAGCAGACTTCTGTCGATGGTCTCTTCGCTGATCAGTCCTTTGTTGTATGCCTCGCGGAGGCTTTTGTAGCTTGATCCGCATTCGAGGTCGGTGCCGGAAAAGACCGCGTCCGCGCTCGCCTCCACTGCGGAGGGATGGGTGGCGTGGCAGTCTTCGCGATAGAAGTCGCGTATCGCCCAGCAGTCTGATACTATGATTTTGTCATATCCCCATTTGTTGCGCAGGATGTCGGCGAGTAGTCTCTTGTTGCTGCAGCATGGCTCGCCCTCCACTCTGTTGTAGGCGCACATCACCTGTCCCACTCCGGCGTCGACAAGTGTCTTGAATGCCGGCAGATATGTGTCCCAGAGGTCGCGCGGGTCGATGTCACGGGCGTCGAAACTGTGACGGTTCCATTCCGGACCGCTGTGCACAGCATAATGCTTTGCGCAGGCTATTGTCTTGATATATTTCGAGTCTGCAGGTCCCTGAAGTCCTTCCACTGCCGCCTTCCCGAGCATCGACGAGAGATACGGATCCTCGCCGTATGTCTCCTGGCCTCGTCCCCAGCGCGGGTCGCGGAAGATATTCACGTTAGGTGTCCAGAAGGTGAGCCCCCGGTAGCGGTTGCGTTCCGACGGGTCGCTCAGAGTGTTGAATTTTGCACGCGCCTCGTCGCTGATGGCTGTGAAGACATTAAATAGAAGGGTGTCGTCAAATGTAGCCGCCATTCCGATAGCCTGCGGAAAAACCGTGGCATATCCGGCGCGACCTACACCGTGCAGCGCTTCGTTCCACCATGAGTATTTGGGAATCCCGAGCCGGGCTATTTCCGGCGAGTTGTCCATCATCAGTGATATCTTTTCATCGATGGTCAGTTGTCGGAGCAGCAATTCCGCCCGTTCCATGGAGGGCAGGCTCGAGTCTCTGTAATCTTTCGCTTGGGATTCTGATGAAGCAAGAAACATCAAAGCGGCTACGCCGGCGGTGACAAATCGTCTCATGGTAGATATGAATAAGTTTGAGCTGTCTAAATATTGATTCCAGCCCGAGATAATTATGAATTATGCATTATGAATCATGCATTGCTTGGTACACCCATGGGGAGTCGAACCCCAATCGATGGAACCGGAATCCATTATTCTATCCATTGAACTATGGGTGCTTTTGCTCTGCAAAGTTACAATTATTTTTTCATCCCGCAAAATTTTTCCTCCCTTTTCCGTCCTGATCTGGTTTTCACTCCCGTTTTTTGTGATTGCTTTCTGATAAAGTTGAAGTTGCTGATGGGTGCGGGCTTTGCAATGCGTTATCAGTTAGACGAAAACAATAAAGTTGATTGCTAACAGCCTCATGTGTGTTAAAATTTGGTTAAAAAATGTTAAGTGCTATGTTCGTTTTACCAATTTATTCAAATTTTTTATAATTTTGCATATCCATTTTTCCATAGATGAAATGATTATATGTTTTACTCATAGCATGAAGTTAAGGGTATTATCATACAGACCATTAGGCAGATTTATCAGAAAGGCGTTACTGCTTGTCCTGATAGTGTTGCCGTTCTTGCTGGTTTTCGCCTCTTACGGGAATTGTGTGGCGGATTCAGAGTGCGGCAGCGCCTGCTCCACGTTTTCAACTAAAATACTGTTCCCAAAGGGTTCCCATTCCCTCAGATATGGCAACCAAGCCGCGGTGGATTCAATAAGGGCCTTTCTATCGCAATTGTCTCCGCAAGACATTTCTAGTGTCACGATAATCGGATCCTATTCGCCTGAGGGGGAGTTCAATTACAATGCGAGGCTTGCCAAAAGGCGCGCGAATGCTCTTGCTTCAGTTCTTAAGGATATCAATCCGGAGATTGTTCCTCTCGTGATGTCACGGCATTCAATGGGCGGGATTCAAGTCGATTATAAGAATATGCGTTCTGCTGAACTACGGATTGAATACCGAAAGCATCGCGATGTCATGGAAAAAGACAGCAGGGATAATGAATCCTGGGTTGCGGAAATACCGAATACCGGAGTTGATGAAAATGTCGGCTCCGATACATCCTCATGGAATGCTGTCGATTATATTCAGCCTTCTTCCGGTGCCGGTGTCTTGTCCCACTCAGGCAATGAATCCCGCGTCGGCGTGTTTGCCTATACAAATATCCTGTATGATGCCGCGCTTATCCCAAATGTCGGTATAGGAATATCAGTGACCGATAGAATAACCGTTCTTGCCGACTGGATGTTCGCGCGTTGGAGCAATGATGAGAAACGTCGCTATTGGCGGATATACGGAGGTGACATCGAGGCAAGGTATCATATTGGCAAATTTAATCCTGACTCTCCGCTTGCCGGACATCATATCGGAGTTTATGCCTCGCTGGCATGCTACGACTTTCAGACGGGACGCTCACATCAAGGTGTGCTCTCCGACAAATATAACTACGCGGCAGGCGTGTCGTATACTTATTCTCTACCCGTAGCTAAGCGTCTGAATATTGATTTTAGTTTAGGTGTGGGAGTTCTTTGGGGAAAGTATAAAAAGCATATTCCTGTAGATGACTGCGATGTATGGCTGTCAACCAATAGGCTATGCTGGTTTGGCCCTACGAGAGCCGGTGTGTCACTGGTATGGCTGATTGGCGACGGTGTCGCCAATTCAAGGAAAGGAGGTGACAAATGAAAAGGCTTTTGGGCATGTTGGCAATCCTCGTGACTCTTCTTTCGGGGTGCGAACAGAGGGAACTCTGCTATGACCATTCCGCGCACAGGGCTTCCGTCAGTATTGAATTTGACTGGTCGGATGCTCCCGAAGCCGACCCGGCAACAATGGTGGTCTATTTCTTCCCGACCGACAATTCTATGTATAAAAGGTTTGAATTCAAGGCGGACGGTTCAGAATCACGCAACGGGTTCAGCGCAACTGTCAATGTTCCAGTGGGAACATATAATGTGGTCTGCTTCAACGGCGAGACTGAAAACAACTCGGAAGTGGGAGATGCGTTCCCTAACTTCCATCTTACTACATTCGACACTGGACTTCTTGCCCCGCTCAACCGGTCGATGGACGCTCCGAAGCCCGACGATACCGAGAGCCAGCCGGTGAGGTCTCAGGCAAGCGCATTATATTCGTATACGGTTCCCGAGCCTGTGTCTCTTAAGGAGACGGCGATGGAGACTGTGATCTTGAAGCCTCAGAAAAAGAGCGCCACTGTTCGCGTCTCTATCCTCAATATAAAGAATATGCAGGCGGGTGTGGAGTTCTGCGCCGTGATTTCGGGGCTTGCCGAGTCATGGTATCCGTCTTCCGGTATGCCCGGAGGAGAAGAGGTGTTGGTGCCGTTAATGCTTACCCCCGACGGAGATTCCCTCTATGGAAACATGGAGGTTTTCGGCGACAATGCTCCTCACGACATCAGGCATAAGTTCAGACTATACACATCGCAGAAATACTACTATGACTTCGATGTCACGGATCAGATCCATTCCGCTGCCGACCCTCATAACGTTGACATTTTCCTCTCAGGAATTGTGCTTCCTGAAAATAACGGCATGGACGTGTCGGTCGACGAGTGGGGACAGACTGAAAATATCAATATCGAAATGTAAATAGAACATAGAAATAAAATAATGCATTTATGAAAATCAAATCTTTCTCTATGGCGATGCTGGCAGCCATGCTCGCCACTTCTTGCGCGATGGAAGAAGTCGTGGAGACAAACGGCACTCTGGCAGGTGACCCGATTGATTTCACGCCCACAGTCAATTCTCCCACTCGGGCTGTATCTGCAACTTTATCTAATCTCGGAGACTTTAACGTTTTTGCCAAAGGTATCCGTTCGGACTTAGGTACACTCTACAAGCCGTTTCTGATCGGAACTGACAGATACACTCCTTCTGTGGCGAGTAGAATGTCGCTGTCGGAGGAAAGTGGTACCTGGCAGCTCGAAAACAATGTCTACTGGCCTTCCGACATCAACACCGCGCTCTTCTGGGCGTTTACTGATCGCAAGGCAAGCGACCCAAAAACCGCTAATGGCCTTTGCATATCTTCCGGAACTGTGGATTTTTATGAGACTTACGGCCCTCAGATTCTAAATTACAGCCCTCTTAAGGCAGATTTGTCGAAGCCTATCGGTGACTATACAGGTTGGTTCGACGGTGATTATCAGAGAGACCTCGTGAGCGCTTTTACACAGCAGACTAAGAATCCTCACGTTAGCCTCAGTTTCCATCACCTGCTTTCTCAGATTGAAATCAATGCGGTCAGCAAGCATTCCAAGCAAGATGAGGAGTCTCGTATTGTGAAAATTAAGGGAGCGTGGCTTGTAAACGTGATATCTTCCGGTTCTCTTAGTGCACAGTTCTCATACGACCAGTCCACTCAGACTGCTCAAGACAATCCGGTCTGGACTACCGGTGGAAATGTCAGCAGTTATGGAACTGTATATTCCGGAAACGACCGCACGGTGCCTATTGTGGTAAACGGCAAGCCTGGCCCGCTTAATATTCTCGGCAACGAGGGACACGGTAACCTCATGCTGATTCCGCAGTCTAAAAAGTCCTGGGATGGCACAAGCGCTTCGACCACAGGTGCCTACCTGTTGCTGCTATGCAGGATAGACATGGGCCACAAGGGAGAGGTGACTCCCGGTTCGGCTGTGTCTCCTACCATCAATGGTGTTCACTACCATCAGCAGTTCCCCGTTTCGTCTTATTATGACGAGGATGCTTATGGACTGACGGCTATCCCTGTGCCCGTCGACTGGGAGATGAACAAGAAGTATACCTATAATCTTGACATCTGCGGCGAAAACAGTGGTGCAGGCAAATATCCGCCGAATGTACCCACCGACCCGACTGAACTTGAAAAGTATCTCAAATCGTTCATTCCCGGCGACTATGTGATAAACGCGACTTCCAAACCGGAGCCTTCCAAGGCTAATATCATCACTACTATTCCCGCCGGAAAGAATGTCGGTGAATATGTGCTCGACGAGCCTATTCAGTTTAAGGTGACTGTCTCCACGTGGGATGAAGGGACCGAATGGTCAAACGGTAATGACCTCAACAAGACTGTGGCTGAGGAATGAAAGGATAATCAGTAGAAGTTTCGATAACTTCATAACGTTAAGGCTTCCACATCCAATCGCGATGTGGAAGCCGCTTTTTTATGGGAATGGATCTTTTCGGGAATGGGACGTGGGTAGTGGCTAAAGAAAATATGCCACGTTCAGGCCAAGCGTAGAGGCTGACTTGTGGGGTTGGGAATAACTGACTCCAATCGCGAAGTCGCTTACGTTAAGCCCAAGCCCGAGAGATATTCCCGATAGAAAACTCCTGTGATATGACGACATGTCACTGCGGGTCTTGTAGTTGTAGCCTACGGCTATGTAGAAGGTGTCGGATGGCGAATACTGAAGTCCGAAGGTCAGGTGTCGGAATAGGGTGGGTATGAATTTGCCGTCGGCTTCCTTCACGGTGGTCTCCTGGTCTTCAGAGTTATGGCTGTAGTAGGGGAGTTTCCAGTGGGTGAGGTGATGCGCGGTAATCGCAAGTGAGAAGGGGCCACTGCCCAATCCCTGCATATAGCCGAGCTGGATGTCGAAGGGCAGGTGGTCGTAAGACTCGTTGAACCGTTTCACCTGGCCTCCGGCGTTCTTGATTACAGCTGAGAGCGACAGGTCATTGTCGGGATTATAATAGTTGATGCCCAAGTCGGCGGCGAGTGCTACGGCGGTGAATTGCTCGTAGTTGCTGTAGATCATCTTTACGTTGATGCCGCCGCGCAGTCTGTCGGTGAAATCATGTGAGTAAGTAGCCTCAACCGACAGGTCTTTCGGTTTGAAACTCCCGGTGTGGGTGCCGTCGGGAAGGTAGCCTTCGATGCTGCCGTAGTCGAGATAGCGAACTCCGATGCCCCATGCCCCGCGCTCTCCGGCTGAGTGGGCGAAGCGGGCCGCGGCAAAGTTGGAACTTCCGAAGTAACGCATGTAGCCTACCCCGACAGCGCTTTCTATCTCCGGCCCCAGCAGCCCGGGATTCTGGTCGCTGAGCATCACGTCGGGACCGGTGACGGCTATGCCGTAGCCTCCAAGTCCGAGTGCGTGAGTCGAGCTCGATACCTCGAGAAATGAATAGGCGTTTGTGCCGGACTGGGCGCTTGCCACAAGTCCGGAGAGTGCCGTGATTCCGGCTGCCGCTTTTCGAAGAGTCCTGTTCATACGTCTTTTATAACGGCTTTTATCTCTCCCTTATTGTAATCTATTCTATTTTTGACGGCCACACCGACATACCGTATGAATTCTGCGATGACGCGCAGGTGCCGCATTTGAGTGTTGTCTTGGAGGTCCCCATGCGGTTGTCTATATACATTATCTCTACCTGGTTGCCGTTGGCGGAACGGTTGTCTGTCATGGTGGAGGAGGCTATGAAGGTCAGCATGCTGTAGCTTGCCCAGGTGGATTCGGCTCCGAGTTCTTTGGGCATTTTGGATAAATTGGCTTCCTTGGGTGTCATGTCCCTCAGCCCGATTGCGTATAGGCTCATCAGGTCTCCTGTGCCGTCGGCGTTGCAATGAAAAGTCCATTTCCGGGCGGTCCCGTCCCATATTATTTCATTGTCCGGATGTTGGTTGGCTATATAGCTGATTGATGATTTGACAAATCCGCTGTATGCAAGAGCCGGTGGCACACAGAAGCCCGCAGGCGAGGGATCGTAGATTGTCTTTTTTGTTTTCTGCATGTGTGAGTCATCGACCGCGCTGGAATTCGCGCATTTTGTGGCGTCGATATTCCATGCGTTATAGAACGACGGGGACACCGGGTTCCCTTCCGCGTCTTTGGTCGATATGTATGGAAGCTCGCTTATATCCCTGGTGTGCCAGTGCCGGCGGTTGTTGTCACCTTCGCCGCCCTCTCCTCGCGGAAACCAGTTGGGATGTTTTATTCCCTCTCCGATATTTATGCCGCTCGTCCTGTCGGCGGGACGCTTGAATTTGAATGTGTGGCCCATTGCGTCTTTTTCGCTGTCGGCAGGCTCGTCGAATATTGGCTTGTTGAGCATCGTGAATTCATTCCGGTCTGGGAATCCGCTCGCCGGTTGATAATATGTCTTCTCTCCCTGGTCGTAGATGCCTCCCGGGAACGGGTCCTTGCGTCCCCACTGGTAGTATGGCGCGTCGCCGGCAAGCGATTTTAGCACTTTGCATTGCGGGAAGTCCATCGGTTTGCCTTCACTGTCCTTTGCCATGAAGACCACTTCCGATCCGTCGATGTCTTTCAGGTCGAACAGAAGCCTGATGTTAAGTTTTCTCTCGGGGGCTTCGTCATGCGCGTCGCAATATCCGAGCACTGTCTCCGGGAAGCGATAGGTGTGGATGTTGCCGTCGAGTCCGTTGAATTTGGTTTCCGATGTTGTTTTCCAGTCCCGGTAGGTCGCCCATATATGCCAGCTCCATGCGATGTCGTTCTTGTCGTCGCGCAAGGCGATTACAGCGTTGCCTTGTGAGAATGTGTATGGACTCACGTGAAAAACTATCCATTCGCCATCGAGCCTGACGTTGTCCACAAGTCCCGGAGAGTCCTGCCAAAGGAGCATGGCGTCTTTTAATTCCAGCCCATGATTCCCAAGCTGCTCGGATATCTTGTTGGATAGTATCTGGTTGTTGTTGTGGTCTACGAAATAGTCGATTCCAGGTTCCCGGTTGGCTGGAAACGGAATCAGCGCAGACTGGTTGCCGTAGTAGAGCGGAATCTTGTAATAGCCCGGACGGTTTATGATATAGCAGTTGGCGGTCTCTCCACCCTCGGATATGTCTTGTGGACTGTCGGCGCTGCCAACCGGCTCCGCATTCGCCATTTGTGCTCCGCGCATTGTAGCGAACACGTCCTGTGGCTTGAGCACGAGCCGTCCGCTCTCTTCTTCCCATACACCGTCGGTCCATTCAGTCTCTTCCTTGGTCTTCGACTGGATTTTGAATGGCACCTCTAAAAATGCGGTGCTCTTGTCGCATTTGTCTATCTTGACATATGTCTTGAGCGATACGTCCTTTATGACTCCCGAATAAGAGACGGAGTCGGTGACGCCGATGGGTTTTCCTGTGACGGTGTTGTTCATTTCCACCACGGGTGTTATCACCATTCCGCTTGTTGAGAATGTATAGTTGTAGAGTTTTCCCTTTTCCCACCTCTTGCCGTTGCCGCCTATGCTTGCGGTCAATGTGGATGAGGTGTTGGTGAGTTGGTCCGTTACCTCGATGGTTAGAGTCGCGCTTTCGTCAAGATCCTGCGGAATCATGAAGAGTGTCAGTTCGTTGTGGTCGCCTGTCAAGGCTCCCGGAGTGGAATAGTAAGGAGAATCCTCTCCCTGGCTGGAAAGAGCCATGGAAAAATCGGAGCCGGTTTCGAAATAAGTCTTTTCATTGCCTGCAGTCCAGATGCCCGACACCATGTCGTAGGTGCCCGAGTCGCTGACTCCCGACACCTTTACTTTTGTCACTTTGCCGGCGGGCATCCTCTCGCCGCTTTTCACAGTGACGGCTGCAAGCGCGTGGCTGAATGATAGATTGACGGCTCCGGTGCCGGAGGCGCTGCAGTCGGCTGTGGCTATCAGTAGGTCGGTTTGCTTCTTGATGTCTTCGCTGTTGACTCTCAGTGTGAGTGCCAGCGGTGAGCTTTCCATGTCTTCACTCTCGTAGGGAGCGTATGCAAAAAAACGCAGCCTGTCTGTTTTCTTCCATTCAAGTTCGCGGGTGGTGCAGCTCCAGAATTCACCGTCTTTTTTCACCATCTCGTTTGATGCGAAATCTGCTTCCCGTCCGGAGAGGTCGGTATTCTCGGGGCCGTCATAACTGATGGCTGAAAGACCGAATGACTCCGGGAAAGTGGCTTCGGTGACCGTAGTGCCCCGTGTGAACCGGTCTGTAGCGACAGTTCCGATACCCGGACAATTCATGCTGTCTAAATCATATTTCTCGGTGACAAGCCATAAGCGCGAGTCGCCGAGTCTGCAGTCTGCTGCTTCTATGTTGATGTCGGTGTCTCCGCTTCTTGTGACCGGGGAGCCTGCGGTCCAGAGCGACTGAACCTTGACATCGAATACCGGGCTTTCTGAAAGATTCCCTGATCCATGGCCCATGGGGTCATCGGCACATGAGGTCAAGGATAATATGGCACATGCAAGGCATGTTGTTGCGGGATATGGCGGTAACAATCTCATGTTTCTGAAGTGGCGCATCATGTCTGAAGTGGCAATTCAATTCGACTTATATGTTATGGTGAAGTGGTCTGTTAGACCTGTTGTAGACAGTTGTTTCTACTTAGTAGAAACAACTTCGTTTGCAAAATTATATTAAAAGTGGCAATCAGCCAACTTATTGATGTTAAAATATTTTAAATTTCTTTAATCTCCCCTCCTCTCCCGTCCTCTCCCATAAGTACAGTCAGCATCCCGAGCGTTCATCCCGCATTCCGAATCCCGTGTCAGTAGTCCGAATGTTCAGTTCGCTATGCGAGTGTCGTGTCAGTAGTCCGAATGTTCAGTTCGCAGTCCGTGCTCGGACTGCTCAACCCCTCCCCGCAAAAAAAATACTAATTACTAATTATTATAAAACGTTAAATAAGTTTAATATGCCCGTCTTGTTATTGCAAGTTTGAATTATTCAATTTAAATTTGCGGAAAAGTTATAAACTCTTATGTTCCCTCGGTGGGAAAGTCAGCCTAACAGCAGGGTTTCACGCCGCTTTTATTAAAATTGCTTTTACAGTCAACAACAATGTCTCTTAAATATCGACCGTCTCAATTCGACTGCATCAACCTCTCTCTCTTTATTGCACTTGTGTGCATGCTTGTTCCGGCATTCGCGTCCGCGCAGACTTGCAGAGTCAGCTCCGGAACGTCTGCCGATGGTTGCCAGACCTTCAGAGAGGTGTTCGAATATGATTTCGTGGATGAGAAGCCTGTGTTTCCCGGAGGCGCGGAAGCGCTCCTCGGTTATATCAACAAAAACCGCAGGTATCCACACGAGGCTTACGAGAAGGGTCTGACCGGGCGTGTCGTTTGCAGTTTTGTGGTGAATGCCGACGGTGATATCTCCAACCTCCGTGTCATCAAGGGAAGCCATAAGTCGCTAAACCTTGAGGCGATGAGGCTCCTTGCAGAGATGCCGGCTTGGATTCCCGGAAAACTGAATGGCAGGAATGTGCCGGTAAGAGTGGTCTACAGCGTTCCCTTCCGAAAATAATTATCCCAAGTGCGCGATAAGAATGGGCATGGCTAAACGGATGATCAGCCATACTCATTGCAAATTTCCGTCTGTCGTGGTACTATCATCA
>JAGAJP010000058.1 GCA_017626045.1 Muribaculaceae bacterium
ATCTCATACTCAAAGGAGAAGCCTATCTCCATGAACCCGTTTAAGGTTACACGCGAGGAATACGAGCAGAACTTCGGAGAGAAGAAGAATTTTCTCAAATCGCTGATATTCCTGATTTTCAAAGGCAACGAGGCTCCCTCAAAAATTGAGGATATGCTTGTCAACCAGACCATCGTGGAATATTACGAGGCATTTTTCAATCCGTTCACCTCATTTTCCGAAACGGAGCGTGAGGGTCTGCGCCAGAAATTGCTCGTGGCGGCCAAGATGGAGGATGACTACGAGAAGTTCGCCACCGATATGCGCGACATCGAGGAACAGATAAACGCCCCTGAACCGGAGACAAAGACAACCGTCCGCGCTCTCATACTCCCTTCCGAGGAACGGCGCAACAAGATTATCCGCCAGTGCCGGGCACTGAGGGCCATGATTGTTGACCGCGCCACTACCGAGGCGGAGAAAGAGAAAGCGGCCTCAAAGATTGAGGTGTATAAGAAAGAGCTGCACGAGACCTCGATGCTGATGAAGATTGACAAGCAGATAGACCACATGGAGGAGCAGAAACGCCGCCTCAAAGTGCCGTCGCTCTCCTTCAACACCTACTACGAGTTCGCCCTTGAACGGATACCGCAGATCACATCGCTGGAGAAGATACATTTCGACATACGAGACTTTGCCGCTATCCTCAAACAGTTCTACCGTGGCGGTGAGCTGGAAGTGACGCTAAACTCCGACCTTGACACCAATCTTTTCGACGAGCGGTTCATTGTCTTTGAGATTGACAAGATAAAGGATGACCCCGTGCTTTTCCCGATCATCGTGCTGATAATCATGGACGTGTTTCTTCAGAAAATGCGTATCAAGAAAGGTCGCAAGGCCCTGATAATCGAGGAGGCATGGAAAGCGATAGCCTCGCCCACTATGGCGGAGTACATAAAGTTCCTGTATAAGACCGTCCGCAAGTTCCACGGCATAGCCGGTGTGGTGACGCAGGAGCTTAACGATGTGATAGACTCTCCCATCGTAAAGGAGGCGATAATCAACAACTCCGATGTGAAGATATTGCTCGACCAGTCGAAGTTCAAGGACAGATACAGCGACATAGCGGCCATACTCGGACTGACACCTATTCAGAAGCAGCAGATATTCACAGTCAATGCCCTCAATAACAAGGAGGGACGCAACTACTTCAAAGAGGTGTGGATATGCCGCGGCCAGAACTCCGATGTCTATGGTGTCGAGGAACCGCCTGAATGTTACTGGGCCTACACCACCGAGCGGGCCGAGAAAGAGGCTCTGAAAATATATCTCCGTCATTACGGCTCCATGCAGGAGGCGATAACCAACATCGAGGCCGACCGCAAGAGAGCCGGAATATCCAAATATCTTGATTTTGCCCGTAAGGTCAACCAACAACAGAAAGTAATGTCGCTATGGTAAATCCAAAACATAATTTACAATACACCATGCGTAATATCATGCTGATTATCTGCGTGACGTGCTTTTTCGGCACTGCCTCGGCATGGAAAGTGGTGATTGACCCGTACTGCCTGAAAGCGGTGACAACCAATCTCGCATCGCAGAAAGCCATCGAGGATCAGCACAACAAGAGACTTGACTCCATATCGGCAAAGCAGAACAAGCTGGAGCAATACACCGTGAGCATGGCTACCATCACCGAACTCTACAAGGTGACTATGGAGAATATCTCAGGCTTCGGCACCGAGAGCAAATATTATGTGGAGATAGGACTGTGTGCCTTCGACATAGTCAAGAGCGTGCCGGAGCTGGTAAAGACGGTGAGCAAGGCCAAGTTCACAAACAAGGCACTATGCCTTAACGAACTCGGCAACCTCACAGCCCAGACGCAGCAGCTTGTGGCCGACTTCATCAACATAGTCAACAACGGCAAGGTTCAGAATCCCCTCAAAGGTCAGGCTACCGCCGCGACCAAGAACGACGGATACAATTTCCTTGACCGCTACGACCGCCTGACGGTAGCCAACAGGATATACACCGACCTTCTCGAAATCCGCTACAAGGTTCAGGCTATGATGGCTATGGCTCAGTACGCCACAAAAGATGACCTGCTATTTGCCATAGACCCGGAGGGCTGGGCCAACATGAAAGTCATGCAGAATCAGGTAGGTATGCTGATACTCAACTGGAACGGTCTGCGGATTATAAAATGACGGAGCCATGATGATACGGAAACTTACAACTCTCGCTCTTGTGGCCCTGCTTCTTCCCTTAAAGTCATTAGCCTTCGACTTTCCGAAAGACCTGCCGACATTCGAGGCTCTTATGGCTCTGCACAAGGCCGTAAAGAAAGATGAAGACCAGGCGTTGGCACGCATAGCCACGAGCTTCGGGGAGCAATCGCTTGTCACCAAAGGGGCGGAGAAGTTCAATGATGTACGCTCAACGCTCGACACCAAGCTTAACAACGCATACTCATACGTTGTGCTTGCTGCTGCCATATCCTCGACCGCCAGCTCACTCTATCTGCTGACAAAGGAATACAAAGACTTTACGGTAAACACCTACAAGTATGTGACCAAGAAGCCTTTTGTCGCTTGGTACTATGCCGACGCCAACCTTGCCATAGCACGCGAGATAAAGCACGCACAGAAACTATACGCTACCGTGGCCGCCTCCGGCATAAATCTCATGAAAGCCTCGATGGACGAGAAGATGAATCTTGTCATGTCGCTGAAGGACACCATAGAGAACGCCCGGCGCATTATAGACAACGCCAACCTGTGGTGCTACCTCATGACAAACTGCGGCTGGAAGCCTGACTACATCTGGGAAATACTCACCTCCGATGTCAAGGACGAGATCGTGGGAGCGGTAATCAACAAGTGGAACCAATAAACATATACCGATCATGAAATTCAGAACTATCACCGCATTATCGCTTGCCCTGCTCATCGCGGCACTCCCAGCGGCAGTGTCGGCCAAGACACCCACAATCCATGACGACCAGAAGGAGAAGCAATGGCTCTCGATGGAGAACGGGCCGTGGGACTTCGCTCCCGACTGGTACTATTATTTCCTGCACAAGAATTATTCCGGCGCGGAAATGTACTGGAAGTGGGCCGGCTTCAAATCCGGCTACCGCGTCCGCTTCAAGGAGGAGAAATCAAATGTCAAACGCATCATGCCCGTGCGTGTCACGGCGGAAGAGACCCAGCGGCAGAAACTCTCTAAAGTGGAGAAGGAGCGTGCATACGTCGAATCTCTCTATAAGGAGGAACTGGCACGCGAGGCTGACCGGGCTGTCGATGTCGTCTATTCAATCTACAAGGACGAGATCTGCCGTATGCAGGACTGTATCGCCGACGGGCTTCTCTATTGCCTTAACAAGAGCAAGGGGAAGATGAAGTATCAGGTTGACGAGCTGTCACGGCAGAACGAGAT
>JAGAJP010000059.1 GCA_017626045.1 Muribaculaceae bacterium
GAACATAGTGGCACGTGGATACACGGATTACGTTACGGTCCAGGACTATCCGATGCGCGGAAGACCTGTGTACCTGCACATGCGCAAGAACAAATGGTGGGACAAGTCAACCAACGAGATCTTCAGCTATACTCTCGAACTACCAAACAAGGAAGGTACACGACTCAGCGCCGAGTTCGTGGCTTTTTTTAAGTGTGCTTCTGGGCAAGCCGTTCAAGGTGTTCGTCATAGATGAACACACCCGCGAGTTCATCGACAGGCTGTCATCACTCAATGCCCGTTACAGGACTTTCGCCATAGACTATGACCTCGTTGTAAAGTCTCTCCGTGAGAATTTTAACGAGAAAAAGGCTATGAAAGCTCTCTATAAACTGGAGCAGATTACCATTGAGATGGTCAAGGTCAACCGCGAGATTGTCGCACTCGCCAAAGAGTTCGATGCACACTGCCACCATACCACGGGAATCGTGTCATGCTTTCATGTCCGATTTTGACCGCATTTTGACCGGTTATGTCCGAGATAGCCTTTTGTAACATACTGCACATAATATAGTTACAAGGCTTTCGGTGGCACAACGGTGGCAATTCGGTGTGACGGAAATCTGTGCCACTAATTTGCCACCAATAGTGGTCTCGTTCGGTCTTTTTTCGGTCCGGAATCGGTCCTGAGTCGATAGGGTAAGGACATTAAAAAACCGCGCAATATGCTGATATTGCGCGGTTTGTCTTAATTTTGTCTTGTGTCGTCCGGAAGGTGTCCGGAAGTACATAGTGGAGGTGGAGGGGTTTGAACCCTCGTCCAAACGTGGAAACAATAAGTTTTCTACATGCTTAGTCATCGAATTGGTTTTCGAGTGTCGGCAGGCTCGCGACCGCCAACCGGCACCTTAGCCTCTAAATCTCGGAGAGAAGGCGAGGCGGTTTCTCTCCTATTTCCGATTTTCTTAGCACCGCTTTGTCCAAACGTCTCGGAACGGGGCAATGGAGCGATGTCTCGTTCTACTCACTTTGAGCAGAATAAAGGGATCCTACTGTGCTTCAGATCACGCAGCGAGAGCGTAATTGTTATTTTCGCCAATTATAGGTCGATACGTCGTTATTATAGAGCTTACGCATCAAGGCTCTGCATGCTTGCTTACCGGTTCTACACGCTGTCAAAGCCAGTCACCCCCGGTAAAATGTATAACGCCAAAACAGCGGAAGTTGTTTTGGCGTTATACATTTTAATTTTTAATTTTTAATTTTGAATTTGGAATTAATTGTCAATCACAAATTTAATCATGTGTTAAAAACTCTTAATTCCATAATTCCGGAACTATTATCCACATGCGAATTACATTTTTTTCTGTTCCTTCGCCCAGGTGTCGCGAAGTCCTATGGTCTTGTTGAATACAAGCTCTCCGTCCTTGGAGTCAGGGTCCACCGTGTAGTATCCAAGCCTCTGGAACTGGAAATGGTCGCCGACCTTGGCAATCTCTGCAAGCCACGGCTCAACCATCACGTTCTCTCTCACGATCAGAGACTCGGGGTTCAGAAGCTCGCGGAAGTCTCCTTCCTCCGCTGAAGGATTCTCTACCGAGAAGAGACGGTCATAGTCCCTTACCTCTACCTTGACGGCGGTGGGCACACTTACCCAGTGGAGGGTACCCTTGACCTTACGGTCAGCTCCCGGCAGACCGTTTCTCGTGTCGAAATCGACATCAGCATGTATTGCGGAGATATTGCCGTCTGCATCCTTGTCGACACCTGTGCAATTAACGATATATGCAGACTTGAGCCTTACCTCCTTACCCGGACTCATGCGGAAGAACTTCTTGGGAGGATTCTCCATGAAGTCTTCCCTTTCTATCCATAGCTCCCGGCTGAAGGGCATTTCATGCTGTCCTGCGCTCGGATCTTCGGGATTCGAGTCAAGCAGCATCGTCTCTGTCTTGTCGGCAGGGTAGTTGTCAAGGATAAGTTTCACTGGATTCTGAACCGCACACACGCGGATTGCCGTATTGTTCAGGTCCTCGCGCACCGAATGCTCCAGAAGCTCGATATGGTTCAGAGCCTCGTATTTGGTATATCCGATACGGTTCACGAAGTTCTTGATTGCCGACGGTGTATATCCGCGACGACGCAGACCGCACAGGGTCGGCATACGGGGATCGTCCCATCCGTTGACAAGTCCCTCCTTCACCAACTGAAGAAGCTTACGCTTGCTCATCACTGTGTATGTAAGATTCAGCCGGTTGAACTCGATCTGTCGCGGACAATAGCTCTCGTCGGCAAGTTCCTTCACGAAATATTCATACAGAGGGCGGTGGGGCACAAACTCAAGGGTGCAAATGGAGTGGGTTACGCCCTCGAAATAATCGCTCTGTCCATGGGCGAAGTCATACATCGGATACACCTTCCATGTGTCGCCCGTGCGCCAGTGGGGTGTCTTGATGATGCGGTACATGATCGGGTCGCGGAAATGCATATTGTCGCTTGCCATGTCGATCTTGGCGCGGAGCACCATCGAGCCCTCTTCAAACTCGCCGCGGTTCATCGCCTCAAACAGTCGAAGGTTTTCCTCTATCGGCCTGTCCCTGTAGGGGGAGTTCTGACCGGGAACGGTCGGAGTGCCTTTCTGACGCGCTATCTCTTCGCTTGTCTGCTCGTCTACGTAAGCTTTTCCTTCCTTTATCATGCGCACTGCAAGATCCCACAGCTGGGGGAAGTAGTCGGAGGCATAGTAAAGCCTGTCGCCCCAGTCAAATCCGAGCCAGTGGATATCGCGCATAATGGATTCAACATATTCCGTATCCTCCTTCTGTGGATTGGTATCGTCAAAACGGAGATTGCATGTGCCTCCGAATTTCTCGGCGGCTCCGAAATCCATGATTATGGCCTTGGCGTGGCCGATGTGCAGGTATCCGTTAGGCTCCGGCGGGAATCGGGTGTTGAGACGTCCGCCATTCTTGCCTGCTTCCAGATCTTCCTTTATGTATTGCTCCACAAAGTTAAGTCCTGACTCGTTTTCTTTGACTTCTTCAGTTACTTCAGTCATATTCCAAATATGATATTTCCGGCGCTCCTCCTGATAGACTTTCTTCTGGAAAGCACCTCTATTAACAATCAATTACCAAATAATCGGCAAATTTACTAAAAAAAAACTTTTCCGACAAATCGAAGTTGTTTAAAATTATTTTTTGAAGTTGTTTCTACTTATTTCTTTGTTAAGATTTCGTCAGGTTTTCGAGCGGATTCTTTCACGCGAAGAGGGAGAAAACTCCATTAAGCGAGAGCAGAAGACATGCTTGCATGGCTTATGCCGAGCGTGTGGGAGTACCTGAAAGGAATGCGAGCATCGTGACCGATGAGTGGGGAAGAATACGCCGAAAAGATGGCGGAAGATTGACAAAGAAAATGATTGTTTCACAATTCTTAGTAGTTTTTAATGTTTGGAAATAAGTAGAAACAACTTCTTTTATTAACTTTGCAAAAAAATGAGCGTATGAAAAAGGATGCATCTAAACTAATGACCGAAGAGCGATTCTGGAACTTAATCGCCCGGTCAGACAATGGCAACACCTTGAAACAGACTCTGACGCCGCTTAGTGAAAACGAGCTGTTCGGTTTTCGATACTGGTGGGAATAAATCTATTAGTAACTTCTTCAGAAATTTGTTTGGTAAATAAAGTGCCGCCAATAGTCAGAAATTCGATAATTCCGATAGGGAAGGGGTTCGGAGCCATCAACCTCTTCGGCATCCTGTTTGTCAAACCCGACATGCGTCTGACTCCCGAACTGATCAATCATGAGAGGATACACACAGCCCAGATGCGGGAGCTGCTGTATGTTCCCTTCTATATAATATATGTGCTGGAATGGATATGCCGGCTCGTTCAGTGTCGTGGGAATTCTCAAAAGGCATATTACATGATTTCTTTTGAACGAGAGGCTTATGCACATGGCGCCGACCTCGATTACCTTAAATCACGCCCGCATTTCGCTCAATGGCGAAAACATCCACAGAAGATTCACTCAAATAAATAAATTTTGCAGTTTCAGAAATATGTGTTAAATTTGCATAAATTATCGTCTTTAGGCAACTCTCACCTTAAGACTATCCTTTTCAAGGAGATAATAGTATATGTGTTTTTAATCGCCTCGTGCAGTATCGTTATATATCATTATTGACTGAAATTCAAATGTCTGACGTAAACGATTTTGTGAATTTTGTCGAAAGTCTTGACACTTCCGACATGTCTGACATGCTTGCTACAAGAATCATCCCTTCGTTTCTTCAGGCGGTTCACCGGCATGAAATTTCTTCATTTACCGACTCCGCCCTCAAATATTGGTATGTCGACATGGCTTCTGCGGGCATAAAAGGCTCGACTTCAAAACGATATATAGGATCGCTGCATAATCTGTACAAAGAGTGGAGGGAGAAGCATCCCGAAGCCGACGACCTCTCCGCCGCTTTCAAGGAAATATCGTCCGCAATAGCGCCTGACGACAACAGCAATAATCTAAAGCGAATAGCCGACAACTACAACAAGGTTGCCTCACTCGCAAAGTTTACATCTCGTCTGAAAGGGGAGAGGTTCATTGCCAACAATGTATTTCAGTTCCTCTTCTACAATCCCCGGATTTCGATGTCGGAACTCGTGAATCTGAAGTTCACCGACCCGGTGGCAGACTCTCATCATCTCAAAGACATAGTGGCGTCGATGAGAAAGATGCCGCAGGCAAAATATGTCTTCCCGTTCCAGCAGGGCAAGCGTCGCGAGGCCGCCATAATCCGAGACCTTGTGAAGGCAATCCATACAGAGGCAAGAAGCTGCGGCATGGATTTCGGCACAAATTTCTCACGCGATTCCATTAAGTCACTGTGGATCCATTCAGCCCTTCAGCTTGACATTCCGGTTCCTGAAATACTCGCGATGGTCAATCAGCTCCCCGATGACTTCCGCTTTCTCTCCGTGTTCCCCCCCGCGCAGCTGACGGAAGATGAAGAGGCAGACCTTATATGCCGCGTCGCCGACCATGTCAACAGCAAGTCGCTCCGTTGGTTTGTCATGAGACTGCGCTCAGGTGTAGAGCCCGACGACATAAAGGAAAAACTCGTCGAGCAGAAAAACCCGCACCTCTCCACGATAAAATTCTTCTACCCCCTTCGGGAAACGAAGAAAATCGAAAAGAAAAAGGTAATCACCGTCCAGACGCCGTATCTTCCCGGAATCCTCTTTTTCCGCCTCGCCGCCGACAAGGTAGCGAGTCTCATGAGCGGCATCGGCGACCTCGCGTGGTGTTACCGCACCTCTGCCAATCCCGCCAGTCCCTACTCCGCGATTTCGCAAAAGGAGATGAAAGCGTTTCAGCGCTGCATCGGCTCGTTCACTTCCGACATCGAGATAGAACTCGTTAGTTCGATGCCCCAGCTAAACATCGGCGACGAAGTAATGATAGAAGACGGCGGAATGCTGACCGGCCAGCAGGCAACCATCCAGAAGATACGCAGCGTAGACGGCACCATCACCTACTCCCTCCGCCTCTCCGACACAGCCTTCATCCGCTGGAAGGAAATCACCCTCCCCGCCTCCCACCTCACAAAGCTCAGCGACTAAATGCCCGAATCCCTGAAACATAAGACTCTCCGTGGCACAATCTGGAGTGGAATAGAGCGCTTTTCCCTTCAGGGCATTTCTTTCCTTGTAATGGTGGTGATGGCAAGACTGCTGACTCCACACGACTATGGACTGATAGGAATGCTGATGGTGTTCATAGCGGTTTCCCAATCGCTTGTCGACAGCGGTTTCTCTCAGGCGCTCATCAGGAAACTTGACAGATCGGAAACCGACAACTCTACGGTCTTCTATTTCAATCTCGTCGTTGGAGCAGGGCTATATCTCCTGCTATATTTCTGCGCTCCACTTATTGCTGACTTTTACGGACAGCCAATTCTGACTCCCATCACAAGGCTCCTGTCTTTGAATATTGTTGTAAATTCTTTGGTAGTTGTTCAGCGCGCCATTCTCACAATCAACATAGATTTCAAGACCCAGGCAAAAGCATCACTAATAGCCGCCGTCATCTCCGGTGCTGTTGGTATTTCCATGGCATACGCCGGATTCGGAGTATGGTCCATCGTATGGTACCAGCTTACAAGTCTATCAATCAACGCGGCATTGCTTTGGCTTTTTTCTAAATGGCGCCCGAAAGCGACATACTCCTGGGAATCATTCCGGGAATTGTTCGGGTTCGGGTCCAAACTGGCGTTCTCAGGCATCATCGATACTGTTTACAACAACATTTATCTTATAGTAATAGGCAAGATATTCAACTCTTCCGATTTAGGATACTACACGAGAGCGCAGCAATTTGCCGAGTTCCCCTCTTCCAATGTTTCCGGCATTATACAAAGGGTTACATACCCTGTGTTATGCACTATTCAGAATGATGACGAAAGATTACGGGATGTCTACCGCCGATTCCTTAGGGTTTCGGCTTTTGTGGTATTCCCTTTGATGATAGGACTGGCCGCGGTGGCTCATCCGCTTATTAATGTGATTCTTACGAAGGAATGGAGCTTTACCGCCGTGCTTCTTCAGATCATTTGTCTGTCGATGATGTGGTATCCCGTTCATGCCATCAACCTTAATCTCCTTCAGGTAAAAGGCAGAAGTGATCTCTTTCTTCGTCTTGAGATAATAAAGAAAATAGTCGGAGTCTGCATACTGTGTGTCACCATACCAATGGGACTCGTTGCGATGTGCTGGGGATCGGTTGTCAGTTCCCTTATTGCATTGGTTATCAACACCCACTACACCGGCATACTGATTCATGTTGGTTTCCTGCGGCAGATGAGGGATCTTATTCCCACTATGCTTTATTCTCTTTCAATGGGTTTGATTGTATATCTTACAGTAACTTTGTTGCCTAACGATATTTTAAGGTTGACATGTGGCACCGTGATTGGAATAGCATACTATCTTTTAGTCACAAAACTCACACATTCCTCAGATCTTAAGGAACTTCTCTCTCTCATCAAGGCAAGATGAGGATACCAGTTCCCCGTGAATCTTGAGGTGTTGCCTTAGCGATAATTTATATACGGAAATGACAAGCAAAGAACAAATAACAGTAACTTCGCCATTACTTCCCGACCTTGATGAGTTTCATGAAATGCTCACCGAGATTTGGAACAAAAAATGGATAACAAACAACGGTTCTTTCCATCAGCAACTTGAAAGGGAACTCGCAAGTTATCTGAAAGTGCCTTTTATAAGTCTTTTCACCAACGGAACGCTTCCGCTTATCACAGCCCTGCAGGCACTGCGAATAACCGGGGAGGTCATCACGACTCCATATAGTTTTGTGGCGACGACACATTCCTTATGGTGGAATGGAATAAAACCGGTATTCGTTGACGTTGATCCCTCCAACTGCGGTTTGGATCCTGCGAAAATTGAAGCGGCGATCACCCCCAAGACCACGGCGATAATGCCTGTGCACTGCTATGGCAAGCCATGCGACACCAAAGCCATTCAGGAGATAGCAGACAAATATGGCCTCAAGGTAATCTACGATGCCGCCCATGCATTTGGAGTAGAAGTAGACGGAGAGTCTGTTCTCAACGCCGGCGACATGTCTACACTTTCATTTCATGCCACCAAGGTCTATAACACCATCGAGGGTGGAGCCATGGTGATGCATGACGAAAAGACAAAACAGCGAATAGACTATCTTAAGAATTTCGGGTTTGCCGGAGAAACTACCGTCGTAGCCCCGGGCATCAACTCAAAAATGGATGAGATCCGCTCCGCTTACGGTATTCTGAATCTCAGGCAGGTTGATTCCGCCATAGCGGCACGTCAAAAGGTGGCCATTCGATATCGGGAGGCTTTAAGGGATGTCCCCGGCATTTCATTCTTCGAAGATATGCCCGGTGTAAGGCACAACTACAGTTATTTCCCAATTTTTGTTGACGCAGAGAAATTCGGCATTACAAGAGACGAACTGTATTTCGCCATGCGTGAGGCTAATGTATACGGCAGACGTTATTTCTACCCCTTGATAAGCGAATTCTCGACCTATCGCGGACTCCCATCCGCTACGAGAGAGAACCTGCCAAACGCCTACAAGCTGTCAGACTCAGTCCTGTGCCTGCCGATGCATCACGACCTCTCCGACCAGGATATTGACCGCGTTCTTTATTTCTTTAAAAAGAACTGAACAATGCACACCAGAAATAAATCGAGAATTTCTAAAGTCGCCGATGGAATTGCACCATCTATGATTCGCAAATTGTTCAACATGGCGAAGTCCATTGACGATGTAGTTGACTTTACACTTGGCGACCCTGACGTCCAGCCTCATGAAAATATAAAGAAAGCGGCTTGTGATGCGATAATGTCAGGGAAAACCAGATATTCCCAGAATGCCGGTCTCCTTGAACTGCGCGAAACTATCAGTCGTCGCGTTAAAGAAAAGGATTCTTTGTATTATTCACCGTTGACAGAGATTGCTGTTACTGTTGGCGCTATGGAAGGACTTTATTTAACTCTTCTGTCATTGATAGACGATGGAGACGAGGTTATAATTCCTGCTCCTTATTACGTCAACTACAAGCAGATGGTAGAGATGTGTGGAGGAATCCCGATAATTGTAAATCCTTCCGACAAAGAGACACTGCTTGTTAATGGCGAGGATATCTCCAGAGCAATTACAGAGCGAACAAAGGCTATACTTCTCAATTCGCCGGCAAATCCAAGTGGAAGGATTTTAACCGACGAAACTATAAACACTATCGCTAAACTTGCAATTGAACATGACCTGACTGTCATATCAGATGAAGTTTACCGAAAACTTATATATGACTCAAAGCCTTATCTAAGCATCGCTTCTTTACTGGGGATGAAAGATTATGTTGTTGTAATCAACAGTCTTTCAAAAGAATTCTGTATGACAGGATACCGGCTTGGCTACATTCTCGGACCTGAAGACATTGTGGCTGCTGTGGTAAAGTTGCAGGAAAACGTTGCCGCATGTGCACCGCTTCCTTCTCAATACGCTGCGATTGAGGCTCTTGGGTCAAGAATTGATTATTCTGAACAGATGATAGACACCTTCACAAAAAGAAGAGATGTCCTGTTCGACGAACTGAAACAGGCAGAAGGTATCAGAATGATAAAACCGGAGGCGACTTTTTATGCGATGATTGATATCTCCGGAATGGGTTACGATTCATCAGTCAGTTTTGCATATGACCTGTTGGAAAAAGCAAGGGTAGCGGTCGTGCCCGGAATTTCGTATGGTGATATTTGTAAGGATTTTATACGCATTGCATTTACTCTTGAAGAATCGAAGATAATTGAGGGAGCAAGACGAATTGCAATGTTTACAAAGACAGCAAAATAATGAAACGTATTTTAATGCTCGGTGGCTCGTTGTATCAGACTTTTGCAATAAAAGAGGCTGTAAGTATGGGTTATTACGTGATTACTTGCGATTATCTTCCGGATAATCCCGGTCATAAATTCGCTCACGAATACCATAATGTAAGTACGACTGACAAGGAAGCAGTTCTCGAATTGGCGAACAAATTGAATGTTGATGGGGTGGTGGCATACGCCTCTGATCCCGCAGCTCCAGTAGCAGCCTATGTCAGTGAAAAACTCGGGCTTCCAACATCTCCGTATAAGTCTGTTGAAATCCTTTCAAATAAGGATTTATTCAGAAAGTACCTGTCGGAACACGGGTTCAACACTCCCAAAGCTATGGGCTTCTCTTCTTTAGAAGATGCGAAGGCAAGTAAGCATTTGTTTAAACTTCCTGTCATGATCAAACCGGTGGACTCGTCGGGAAGTAAAGGCATTAACAAACTCGTTTCATGGGATTATCTTGAAGAGTATGTGGCTGACGCACTCAGTTACTCAAGATCCAAAAGATTCATTATTGAGGAGTTTATCGACAAACAAGGGTGGCAGATTTCCGGAGATGCTTTCAGTGTTGACGGGAAACTCGTATTTCATTGCTTTGGCAACGAATATTACAATGCAAAAGGTAAGAAGGATTTTGCCCCGATTGGTGAATCATGGCCTTTTATGATGGACTCTAAATATATCGACATTCTCACTGATGACTTGCAGAGACTAATCACTTCCCTTGAAATGAAGAGTACTGCTTATAATGTTGAGGCTATTGTTGATAAGTCCGGTAAAGTATATATTCTTGAACTTGGGGCGAGAAGTGGCGGAAGCTTGATTCCTCAGATTACAAAATATGCTACCGGTGTTGATATGGTTCCGTATGTAATTAAAGCGGCCGTTGGCGAAGACTGCTCTGATTTGAAAATGGCGCCTTCCAACGGTTGCTGGGCAAACTATATGGTGCATTCCAAGTCCACAGGTAAATTCAAAGACATCATATTTGCTCCGGGATTCAAGGAGAATCACCTGGTTGAATTTGTCACTGAACTGAAGCCGGGTGATGAAGTTCATGAATTCAGGGATGCGCAAGATGCTCTGGGAGAAATGATTCTAAAGTTTGAGAATCCGGAGCAAATGTTTGCAATGCTTGAAAATATGGACAATTATATCCGGCTGACCACATACTAAAATCTTTTATAGATGCACGAATCGTTGGAATACATCTTTTATCACCTTGATTATAAGACAGTAAAGGACTTGCTTGACAGAATGTCACCTCAGTTTAGTCCTTCGCTATCTTGCAATATGGATTTGGATTCTTATGCAGAGAAATTGGCGACAAACGCCACCTTTCTATTGTGTAAATCAAGTGATTTAGTTGTAGGGGCTATCGTGTTTTATCCCAATTCTTCGACTTCAATTATATATATTCCGCTTGTATGGGTTGATAATGACTGGAGAGGTCAGAGAATTGCAAAAAATATGTTTATGTCTCTGCTGCAGTATGGTGATTCCAACAAATTCAAAAACATAGACTTGGAAGTCCTAAAGTCCAATAAAGAGGCAAGATGCTTATATTCTTCACTGGGCTTTTCAATTTTGGAAGACAGACAGTCAAAATTTCTACTTCGATTGCCTTTATCTAATAAAGATGAAAAAAATGAGTGAGCTTGAAAGAATTAAAAACAGTGGATTGCTATCGCCATCTTTTTTCCTTCCGGAAGAAAAATGTGATTTTTATGTGTCCGAACAACGAAAAATGTTATGGGCGATTCTTTTGGATTTATTAATAGAATTCCAAAGAGTCTGTAAAAAGCATAATCTGACCTATTATGCAATGTTTGGAACACTCTTAGGTGCAATCAGGCATAAGGGAATTATTCCATGGGATGATGATCTTGATGTGGCTATGCCAAGAACTGATTATGAGCGTCTGAAAAGTCTTAAAAATGAGTTCAAGTTCCCATATCACATGACATGGCCGGATGTTGAGTCTGAAAACGGTTATTCTTTTATTAAATTGCGTAATTCGGAAACAACGGCTATGTCGTATGCCTTTACGCATCTTGATATCGACCAGGGAATATTCCTTGATATTTTCCCTTATGATGAGGTCAACGAAGCCACATATTATTCTGATCAGTCCATTATCAAAGAGTTGCTGATTAGGAATTCCAACAATATGAAAATGCTCAAGAATGAAGGTGTTGACAAGGATATGATTCGAGCCGATATATTGGAAACTTTTCATAAAATAGAAAACCTTGCTCAAAAAGACAATGGTAAAGGATATGATAAAATTGCCTTCAGGACAATTTCTTTTGATCCTCCCGAACGTCTGATTTGGTCAAAAGCCAATCATTCCAACAGTTTCCCAATGAAATTTGAGGAGTTTGAGATAAACATTCCCGAAGGATGGAAAAAAATCTTGGAAGTAAGTTACGGTGACTGGAAGAAGATGCCACCGGCCGAAGAACGAGGCATAGTGCATGCAAATGCTATTTTTGACCCCAATCTTCCATATTCACATTACCAAAATCAGTGATTGGTAAGTCGTTTTTTATTGTCAATGGTGGAGTAAATCATTTATGAAAAAAATTAAAATCGATAATATGCTGAATTTCACTGTCGGACCTGTCATGTCAAGCGAGGAAATTCTTGCAATTGGAGCGGAACAGGTTCCGTATTTCAGAACAGAAGAATTCTCAGATATGATGTTTGAGAATGAAAGGTTGATGAAAGATTTCGTTAACGCCCCAAAGAGCGCTAAAACAGTTTTCATTACCGGCTCCGGTACCGCGTCAATGGAAGCTGTCGTTATGAACGTATTCAATGATTCCGACAAACTGTTGGTAGTTGATGGTGGCTCCTTTGGACATAGATTCGTAAAACTATGTGAAATTCATAACATCCCCCACACTGCTATAAAATTGGATAGTGGACATGTTGTTACCAGGGAAATTCTTGAAAAATATAGTGGATTTGGATATACCGGATTATTAGTTAATATTCATGAAACATCCACAGGAGTGCATTATGACCCTGAATTGTTGGGAGAATTCTGCAAAAAGGAAGGACTTCTCTACGTCGTAGATGCTATCAGCTCATTTCTTGCCGATTCTATCGATATGACGGCAAGTGGAATAGATGTAATCATAACCGGATCTCAAAAGGTTTTGGCTTGCGCTCCCGGTATTTCTATCATAATTTTAGGAGAAAATGCAATAGAAAGAATATATCGGAATAATACAAAGACGATGTATCTTGATCTTAAAGATGCATTGAATAACGCTGAAAGAGGGCAGACCCCCTTTACTCCTGCGGTAGGTATACTACGTCAAATTAACGCAAGATTACGTCAGATAAAATCTAATGGCGGTGTCCAGTCAGAAATTGATAGGGTAAAGGCTCAGGCAGAGGATTTCAGAAATAAGATTATTGGACTTCCATTCGAAATCGTTTCTGAATCTATGTCAAACGCTCTCACTCCTTTACATCCTACAACCGCTTCGGCGTACGATATATTCCTAAAACTTAAGGATGAGTATGGGATTTGGATATGTCCGAATGGAGGTGATATGAAGGATACTGTATTCCGGGTCGGTCATTTCGGAGCTATCACTTCAAAAGACAATGACACCCTAATTTCGGCTTTTAACGATCTCCGGAAAAATGGATTTATTTGACAAAAATCATATTCAATCAAGGGTAAATGACAAAAGTCATAACATATGGCACTTATGACCTTCTCCACAAAGGGCATATCAGGCTATTGGAAAGGGCTAAGCAATTGGGCGATTTCCTGATTGTCGGGGTAACTGCTGATTGTTTTGACCGTTCTCGTGGTAAAATCAATGTCCAACAGTCTCTCATGGAAAGAATTGAGGCTATAAGGGCAACCGGACTTGCTGATCAGATTATCGTTGAGGAATACGAAGGTCAAAAGATTGATGACATCAAAAAATATGATGTGGATATATTCACTGTCGGATCTGACTGGGTAGGAAAATTTGATTATCTTAATGAATTCTGCAAAGTTGTATATTTGGACAGAACTCAAGGCATTTCAAGCAGTGATATTCGTTCTGAATTTAGAAACATAAGAATTGGTGTTATAGGAGAATCTCCAATTATCAACAAATTCATAAAAGAATGCGGCTATGTAAATGGCGTGTCCATTGCCGGAATTTGTTCGGAAGACACATCTAAACTTGATTTAAATGCTCTTCCCTTACCATTGATTACAAACAGAATCGATAAATTGCTTCCTTGCAGTGATGCCATATATGTGATATCAAGACCGGAGAAACATTTTGGTATTATCAAAGAAGCTTTTGATTTTGGTAAACATGTGTTATGTGAATCCCCGGTAACACTTAAAATTTCAGATTATTATACTCTAAAGGCAATTGCTGACGAAAAGGGACTCGTCTTAATGGACGGTGTCAAAACAGCCTATTCAACAGCATTTGAAAGATTGGTTCTATTAGTTAAGGGTGGAATTATCGGCGATGTGATTTCTATTGACAGCACCTGTACTTCTATGGAAAAATTTGCTTTATATGGAGAACAGGAGTTTAAATATTTATGGAATTCAATAACGGAGTGGGGACCTACCGCTTTATTGCCAGTGTTTGATATTCTTGGTACCAATTATACAGATTGCCATATAATCACTAAATTATTGGCACCCTCTTCAGACTTCGACTTATTCACTAAAATCCTATTGATTTATCCGCACGCTGTTGCGTCTGTCAAGATTGGGCAGGGTGTTAAGTCTGAAGGAGACTTGATTATTTCAGGCACTAATGGTTATGTATATGTTCCTGCGCCATGGTGGAAAACTGATTATTTCGAGGTGAGATATGAGAATAGTACTCAAAACAGACGGTTTTTCTATCAATTAGACGGAGAAGGAATTCGATATGAGATTCTTTCATTTGTAGAGCAGATCGAGTCTAAAATTAAAAATGCCCGTATTTCAAATAATATTTCGTCCCAGACCATCAAACTCATAGAGGATTTTTACTCAAAAAAATTCATTGAAATTTAAGCCTAAAAGACATAATATCAGATATGAGAGCTATCCCTGACAACATAAGGAAAAGGATTGAGGAGATCAAGAGGCAATGCGATTCGATAAGGCCTCTTGTTGCTATATATTCAACCGCTTACAATCATGGACCATATATCAAAGATGCTCTTGAAGGTTTTGTGAAACAGAAAACAAAATTACCGTATATAGCGATTGTACATGATGATGCATCTTCGGATCACACTGCCGATATTATAAGAAGTTATGCCGAAAAATATCCCGATATCATAATTCCGATTCTTGAGATTGAAAACCTATACTCAAAACCGGGAGGAGGGGTCACGAAAGTAATGATATCAGCTATAAAAGCAACCGGTGCCAAATATGTGGCGATGTGCGAGGGCGATGATTACTGGACTGATCCAGACAAACTTCAGATGCAGGTGGACTTTTTGGAATCCCACCCGGATTATTCAATGTGCTGCCATAGGGTAGATGTTCTCAATGAAAACACCGGCAACATTGATACCGGATGCACGGAAATCTCCGACAGGGACTATGACCACTGCGACATTCAGGGTAAGTTAAGTATTCCAACATGTTCTACTGTATTGAGAACTGAATGTCTTCTGAACATGCCGCAAGACAATGATTTCATCGTTGGCGACAATGTATTATGGGCTACATGCAGGTCCATGGGGAAAGCGAGGGGGTTCGAAAAATCCATGGGGGTATATCGTAGGGTTGAATCCGGTTGGACTGCGCAGACTACACATCTCGATAAAGAAAGATACTATAAGCTTCAGTTATCGTGGATTAAGCACTATGAGGCTATGAAAAGATATTTCCCGACTGTAGACAGGAATATTTTTGATAATTTGATATGTGAATATCAGGCTTGCGTGACTTACGTTGATTTGATAAAGTACCATTCAAATTTATTCCCTCATTTTAAACAGTTCTTTGGTGATTATCGCGGTAAGTATCTGTCAGCATTGATAAAGCTTGTCGCAAAGTCAATCAGTCAAAAATTAAGATAGTCTGATGATTAACAAGAATATAGATATACTTAAATATATAATGAGCATCATGATCGTGATTCTCCATCTGGAGTGGTTTCTCGATTCTCCTGTGCTTAGATGTGCTGTTCCTGTATTCTTCATCATCTCTTCTTTTCTCTTTTTCAATAAAATAAAAAACTCCTCTGCCGCCGATTCTAAAGTCGCGCTCAGAAAACTCACTGCGAGGGCCATAAAACTATACCTGTTCTGGTTCATTGTATTACTGCCAATTACTCTCGCTCTCCATATCCATATAGGAGACCTGAGACAATACTTGATATATTTCCCTCTTAACCTCATTCTTGACGGCGTCTTTCCCGCTTCCTGGTATTTCGCGGCATACATAATTGGAATACATATAGTATATCATCTCAGAAATTTTCCGGTTCTGTCACTTGTTTTTGGCATTGTCGGTTATCTTATATGCTGTGGGGTGACCAATTACGGATCATTTGCCTTTGCCATTGTAGACATAAATCATCTTCCATATATATTGTCTCACTATGTAAGAAACTCGTATATGACTTTCTTGGCAGGCCTGTATTTTATATGGATTGGCAAATACATAGCCGACAATAACATAAGGAACATGAAAGTAGGATTGACAGGAATCGTCGTCGGTTCTGTCATGCTATATTTTGAAAATTCCCTCGTGTGTCGACTCGATTGCCGCGTTCAGGACGACTGCTATTTGAGCCTTATTCTCTTGGCGCCGGCGATATACATATTTGTGCTGTCGCTCCCTCAATTCATTGGATTTGACACCGGATTCTTTAGGAAAGCAAGCACAATATATTATTGTTCTCATATTCCGATATTCACCGTTCTTCTGGCAATGGAAAAAAATCTCCAATTTGAGATGGATAAACCGCTGACATTTATATGTGTAATTACCTTATGCACTCTGTTGGCAGCGACTCTTATCAATCTTTCCGAAAGGAGAAGGTTTAAGATTCTGAGGTATTCATATTGAGCTTATGGACTATAGGAAACTGACATCTGAAACTATTGATTTTCTACGGTTCCCGCTTATTATCGGAGTCATATTCATTCATAGCTACAGTTTATGCGGTCAGTTTTACGAATCAAACGACCTTTCCGGGCGAGGTCCGTTCTACTATATCGCGACTCTGTTTTCCGATGTCCTGGCAACTGTGGCTGTCCCCATATTCTTTTTCATATCCGGGTATCTGTTTTTTCGCAACATTGATGTCTTCGACCATTCAGCATATCTTGATAAGATCAGGAAAAGATTCAAATCTCTCGTCATACCGTATCTTTTCTGGAATCTCGCAGTTGTCGGCTTTTATCTGCTTATCGGTAGGATTCCTGCGCTTTCCGCGTTTGTAAACGGTTATTCTCCGGGCGTTCAGGACATATTAGTTGGAAGAATTGGCGCTGACGGCACCAACTATTTCCCTGCAGCATATCAGTTCTGGTTTATTAGAGACCTGATAGTTTGCGTGTTCATATCGCCTGTTCTGTATCTTATAATAAGAAAGACACGGCACATCGGATTGATACTGCTCGGAGTAGGATGGTTTCTCGGCTATTCAATTCCATATATAGGAACAAAAGGATTCAGTCTTGTGTCCATGTTCTTTTTCTCTTGTGGAGGCTGGTTCTGCTTCCAAAAGAAAGAACTGATTGCAGTTTTTGAGGATTTGCGTTTCTTCGCATGGATATATCCATTGATCGCACTCGCAGATCTTGTCACAAAGGGAGAGACCTACAATCTATATATACATAATTTGGGTATTCTCTCCGGTGTTATGTTTTGTTTTCTTCTCTCCGCTGTTTTGATAAGAAGATATAACTTCCGGATGCTCCCGTTTCTGTCTGCAGCCTCGTTCTTTGTGTTTGCGATTCATGAGCCCTGGCTTTTGACAATACTGAAGAAATTTATATTCGCCTCTATTGCCCCGAGATCGGAAGCAATGATGATTGCCATCTATTTCCTTACAGTCTTCTTTGTGGCACTACTGTCAGTGGCAATCTACCGGCTGATGAAAAGATGTTTCCCGTCAATCACCCGTCTTATTTCCGGAGGAAGATAAAATCATGGTAAGCGTTCTTGTTCCAATATATAATGTCGCTCCTTACATAGAAAGATGCGCCCGGTCGCTTTTTGAGCAGACATTCTCCGACATTGAGTTCGTGTTTGTTGACGATTGCTCGCCCGATGACAGTATCTCCATTCTACAAGAAGTAGTCAAAGATTATCCGGCAGTAGGGGAGCGCGTCCGAATAATTCGCAATAACGAAAACAAAGGCCTCGCAGCAGTGCGAAACATTGCTGTTGAAAAGGCGAAAGGGGAGTTCATTCTCCATGTAGACAGCGACGACTGGTTGGAAAAAGACACTGTGGAATTATTGTATTCTACAGCGATAGCAGAGGATGCCGATGTCGTGGCATGCGATTTCAACGAAATCAGAAAAAAGGGATCTTCAATTATAGTTAATAACTGCATCCCTGATCCATTAATGTATGCAAAATCACTTTTAAGAAGAAAATCGCTTACTCACATCATCGGAAAACTCATTAGAAAAAGCATCCTTACCGACAATGGACTCCGGGCTGTGGAAGGTCTCAATCAGGGTGAAGACTATCTCATGACTCCTAAGATAGCATACTTCTCTCGCCGCATTGCAAAAGTCGACAAGCCTCTCTACAACTACAATAGACTGAATGTCAATTCATACACCGCAAATGTCAGCGACCATGCCATTGACTGCATAATAAAGGTGCAGAATCTGCTTGTGGATTTTTTCAGAAACATTCCGGATGCCGAAAATTTCAAAGATACCCTCGACGAGTCCTGCATATACAATAAAATCACATGCTTTTATTGCGCGCCATTCTCATCGTATAAAAAAATACGGTCTCTCTATATGGACATCGACTGGCACCGAATGCGTCTTAAATCCGGACAGCGGCTCATACTTAGACTCTCCGATGCCGGAATGACTCGATCGGTATATGCTTTGATTCGTTTCGCAAATTTCATAATGAAATAACTCCACGGATGTTTTTCTACCTGTGCATATTCTTCCTGTCTACCCTGCTTGTCTATGTCGGCACAAGAAGTCGAGGCGCACAGAGAAATATAATTATCCTGTTGGCTCTTCTCATCCCCGCCCTTGTCGCTACTTATAGAGGGTTTTCCGTCGGTGCCGACACCCAGAACTACTACGACCGTTATCATCAGTTTATAAGCGCCGATGGATTAAAGGCGATGATTGCAGTCCTCGACACCGAGTTCTTCTTTATTGCGGGGTGTTTTGTCGCGAAAATTATCGGTGGCTACAGGCTCGTATTCTTCAGTTATTCTTTTCTTACGCTCCTGTTCTCATTCTTAGCTCTTTATAAATACCGGCGTTATGTCTGCGTATGGTTGGGCTATGCACTCTTCCTCTTTTTCTTCTATCAGGCATCCCTTAATATAATGAGGCAGATCCTTGCCGTGGCATATATTCTTTACTGCACTACTTTCCTTCTCGACGGACATAAGAAAAAGTTCTTTGTGCTTGCCGCCTTATCGGTGCTTTTCCATCTCACGGCTATAATAGCCGCCGGAGCGATATATCTCATTTACCTCATTTCCTCCCTTCCAGACAAGAAGCGCAGGAAAGCGTTTAGACTATATTTTCTCTCCATGTTTCTGGGGTTCTTCCTCGTGGACATAGTTATAAGATATCTTGCCTCTGTAAATTTCGGAAACAGTTACGCCTATACGTCAGACGAAGGCAATTCAATGATAAGCGCCACCGACTTGATGTATAGCCTGATCTTCATATATGTATCTTACACTTCCATGAAAAGGCACACTGTCAGTGTCATTTCACCGGAGTTCTTTTATCTATCTTCAGTGACCTGCCTCATGTTTTTTATGACAGGTTACTACAACCAATGGCTTTCCCGAATGGCTTACTACATGATGGCTTTCGCCTGCCTCTATTTTGCGATGATTGTGAAATCCCCGAAGATTCGGAAAGAGAGGAAGATATATAAATTGGCGTTTCTGTCATTAGGAATGGCGTATTGGTTTTACCTTTTTGTCTATTCGGGAGCCACTATCACCATCCCTTACAGCACAATGGGTGGCTTAAGTTTCAATTTTTAAGTACGTAGATGATATATCTCGACAACATCATATTCTCTCTCCAGAAAGCCGGCGGAATATCGGCTGTCTGGGCAAACCTTATCGAGAATCTTATCAGTCGCACTCAGGACCTGAGAATGATTGAATATGAGGACGCTTATGGCAATTTCTTCAGACAGAATCTTAACCTGCAGCCGGATTTAATAATCCGAAAACCTGCCACCGGCGGCATATTACGTGAATTCATGTCTCCACGTGTGGTCTGCGATTCTCCCTTCATATTCCATTCATCATATTTCAGGACTTGTCCGAATCCTAATGCAATCAATGTCAACACCGTGCATGATTTCATTTATGAGCAGGGCAAGATGACTCTCAAGCAGAAGATTCGGACCGGACTCGACTATCGGGCTATCCGAAAGAGCGATGCCATCGTTTGCGTCAGCGAGAATACAAAACTCGATCTCCTGAAATTTCTTCCGGATATTGACGAGTCAAAAATTCGAGTGATACACAACGGCGTTTCCGAAGACTTCGTCAGACTTCCGGAAATCCCTTATCCCGAATATGGGAATCATGTGCTCTTTTTAGGAGGACGGCAGTCTTACAAGAATTTCTCTTTTGTAGTCAAGTCACTCAAAGATACTGATTTCAGCCTTCTGATATGTGGCTCGCCGCTGTCTAAAGCAGAAACCGAAATGCTTGAATCTAATTTGAGAGGCAGATACCGACACATCCTTTTTCCTGTGGGATCCGAACTCAACAGAATATATAACTCAGTCTTTGCTCTTGCTTATCCTTCATCCTACGAAGGATTCGGTATTCCGGTCCTTGAGGCCCAGAGAGCAGGCTGCCCGGTGATTGCGATGAACATTTCATCAATCCCCGAAATTATAGGAGAGGACGCTCTTCTGATAAGCAGCCCTGATAAGGATGAATTCTTGGCAAGACTAAGCGAAATCAAAAATCCTCAAAGACGCCATTCTGTGGTCGAGACGGGGCTTGACAATGCCAAACGTTTCTCATGGAAGAGAATGGCTGATGAGTATTATAGCCTTTACATAAATCTACTGAGACCCCAATCATGAAGATTTCGATTATCACAGCAGCATACAATAGTGGAGCTACCCTGAAAGACACTATGGAAAGTGTCTTGAGACAGAGTTTCGACGACTGGGAGCATATCATTGTCGACGGAGGCTCTACAGATACCACACTCGACATTATTCATGATGCCGAGCCAAGATATAATGGTCGGCTCAAATGGATAAGCGAACCCGACAAAGGTATTTATGACGCGATGAACAAAGGTATCGCGATGGCACAAGGTGATGTAATCGGCATTCTCAATTCCGATGATTTTTATTCCTCGGATAACACCTTGAGGAAAGTAGCCGATGCAATGGAGTCAATGCCTGAGGTCGACGCCGTTTATGGCGACATCCATTTCGTTAAGGATTCAAACCTCTCTAAGTGTACCCGCTACTACAGTTCCCGTTTCTTCCGCCCCTGGATGATGCTCTTCGGATACCAGCCTGCGCATCCGTCATTCTACTGCAGAAAGAAGGTTTACGACAAATACGGATGCTTCGATCTTGACTTCAAGGTGGCGGCGGATTTCGACAATCTTCTCAGACTTATATACATAAACAGAATAAATACCGAATACATCGGTTTCGACTTCGTGACAATGCGTGCCGGAGGCGCCTCCACAAGCGGTCTCAGAAGCCACAATAGGATTATCAGAGACCATCGAAAGTCTTACAGAAAACATAATCTCACAATCGGATATTGTCTCGACTTCGTGAGATATCCTATAAAGCTGCTTGAATTATACTCATACCGATTCGGGCATAGACACCGTATCCCGGAATAATCTTACTTCCATGAGCTTCAACACTAAACAGTCAAAGACACCATTTCTCGCCTTCGCCCTCGTTTCGTCGCTCTTCCTTCTTTGGGGCGTGGCAAACAACATGAACGACACGTTGCTGGCGGCTTTCAGACGCATCATGTCGATGTCTGACCTCCAGTCTTCTCTCGTGCAGTTCGCTTTCTACAGCGCATACTTCTGCTGTGCGATTCCCGCAGCTCTTTTCATCAGCCGGTTCAGCTACAAGACCGGCATTCTACTCGGGCTCACACTATATGCGTGTGGCACGATGCTGTTCTATCCTGCCGGTATCGCGTCGAGCTATCCTTTCTTCCTGTTTGCCATTTATGTGATGGCAGCCGGATGCTCGGTACTCGAGACCACGGCAAATCCCTACATCCTTTCTCTCGGAAGTCCCGAGACCGCGACCAGACGGCTCAATATTGCCCAGACACTCAATCCAATCGGAGCAATATGCGGAATACTGGTCAGCAGGACTTTCATTCTCTCGCAACTCTCGGCTGCTGATACGGCGGAGAGAAGCAACATGTCGCCTGCCGACCTCGACGCCTTGATGCACAGTGAGCTAAATTCCGTTTCAGAAACGTATATCGGAATTGGTATTGTGCTTGTTATCCTTCTCGTCATTATTGCTTTGGTGAAAATGCCGGGCGACAGGGGAGAGGCTCACAATTTGAAAATCGGAAAGACCTTCGCTATGCTGTGGAAAAACAGAAGATGGAGAAACGGTGTTGTGGCGCAGTTCTTCTATGTAGGTGTGCAGACCGGCGTCTGGTCGTTTACAATACGCCTCGCAATGAAAGAACTCGGAGTGATGGAGAGCGATGCCTCTCTCGTCTTTCTTTACTCTATCATAGCATTCACCCTTTTCCGTTTCTTTTTCACTTGGATGATGAAATATTTCCGCCCGGAGCGCCTTATGATGATTGCGTCCATTGCGGCAATAGTGTCTACTCTCGGAGTAATCTTATCACACGGCATTGCTTCCGTGGTATTCCTGATATCTATCTCGGCATGGATGTCGCTGATGTTTCCCACCATCTACGGTCTCGCTCTCGAAGGCATTACGGGTGAGGAGGCTAAAATCGGGGCGTCAGGCCTTATCATGGCAATTTTGGGCGGTGCGCTTATAACGCCTCTGCAGGCTCTCATGTCCGATAGATTAGGAATTTCCGAATCGTTCGTTGTCCCTCTGATATGCTTTCTGATTGTTATGGCTTATTCGTTCCAAACGATGAAGGAAGCTAAGAGTCATAAAGAATTCTAAAAAATGAAAAAAGTATTTGTTTCCGGCTGCTACGATATGCTTCATTCCGGCCACGTGGCGTTCTTCCGTCAGGCCGCATCCTACGGTGATCTTTATGTCGGCATCGGTTCTGACAGGACTATCGAGGAACTGAAGCATAGAAAAACAGTATATTCCGAAAAGGAACGCCTTTACATGGTTAAGTCAATCCGGTATGTCAAGGACGCGTTTATCAACCCCGGCTCGGGGATGCTCGACTTCCTTGATATACTCGACATTGTCAAGCCGGACGTGTTTGTGGTCAATTCCGACGGAGGTTCCGATATGAAGCGCGAGCTATGCGCGAGCCGTGGCATCGAATATATCGTACTTGACAGAATTCCAGACGACGGACTTGAGGCAAGGTCCACTACATCCCTTAGGCAAAACGTCAAGTCTCACCTCCCTTATCGCATTGACATCGCCGGAACATGGATTGACCAGCCTTATGTGTCGATGCACGGCGCAGGATGGGCGATAACCGCTTCCATTGAGCCGACTGTGGAGTTTATGGAAAGGGGCGGCATGTCGACATCTACTCGGAATGCCGCTAAAAAGATTTGGCCTTATGAACTGCCCAACTACAATGAGGAGATGCTTGCTCGTCTCGTCTTCTGTTTCGAGAACGATCCGGAAAACAAAGGGCATGTGTCAGGCGCTCAGGATGCCATTGGGATCTGCATGTCCGGTGTGACACGACATTGGTACGACGGACACTACTGGCCGGCAAAGATTGAAAGCTGCCATGACGAAGATATTCTTAAATGGCTTGAAAGCCACATTGCAATTGTCCCGATGTTTCCACGCAGAAAAGGATGCTCGGTTGTGGAAGGTAAGGATATAACGCCGGGAAAAGTCAGGAATCTCACCGAAGCCGCATCTCGATGCTGGGACGCCATTATGGAGAAGGATCTGAATGCATTTGCTTCGGCATACAGGGATTCTTTCAACGCTCAGGTGTCGATGTTTCCCGCTATGATGCAGCCTGGTGTTCAGGAGCATATCGACAGATGGAAAGATTCCGCTCTCGCATGGAAGATGCTCGGCGCCGGTGGTGGCGGACACCTTGCTTTGGTTTTTGACGAAATTCCTGATAGCCCCGATGTTATCCGAATACATATCAGAAGGGAATAGTTTATGAATATCGCCTTTTTCACGGAAAGAGAGTGTTGCCCGACCATCGGAGGCACAGAGCGCACCACTTCATTGGTGGCAGGCGCATTGAGAGATTTCTACGGACATCGCATCTTTTCCATTTTCAATAAACCTGTTGAAAGTTCTGTCAAGAGGTTTGAATTTGAGAAGTCAATCTGTATAGGTCTGGATGAGCCTTCTGCCGGGAAACTTGCGGAGTTCATAACAGACAACGACATTTCGTTGGTAATCAATCAGGGGGATTTCTATTTCTGTGAGTTCTTCCACAATGTTGTTTCGCAAAGGGATCTGAGTTGCAGACAGTTCTTTGTCTTTCATTTCTCGCCCGGATCGGGGGAGGAGGCTCTTATCAGTTTCAAGGAGACTTTCAAGCTTTGGAAACGCAATAAGTTCTCTTCCGAGGCAATAAAGGTAATACTTTATCCACTCTATTATAGATTTGCCACCCGCCGCTTCAGACAGCATTACCGGAATGTTGAGAAAATGGCAGACCGTATTGTATTGCTGTCAGATTCATTCAAATCTGTATGGATGGATTATGCTCACCCGGGCGATAACGGCATATCGGCGGTCAATTTTGAAGTCATTCCCAACGCGCTGACTTTTGACCACTTTGCCTCGGAAGCTGAAATTGAGGCAAAAGAACACCGCATCCTTATAGTGTCTCGTTTTGACGAACGTCAAAAGAAACTGTCGAAAGCGTTGCGTATATGGAAAGAGATTTCTCAAAAGGAGCATATGAAAGACTGGCATCTCGACATAGTAGGGGATGGCGAAGACAGAACGCTTTATGAGAAAATCGTAAAGAAACACAAGATTGAAAGAATCCATTTTCATGGGCGTCGGAATCCTGAACCATTTTATATGAGAAGTTCTCTCTTCATGATGACTTCTGATTATGAAGGTTTCGGAATGACTATAATCGAAGCGAGCCAATATGGCGTAGTGCCGTTCGCTTTTAATACTTATGCTTCATTGGAGGATATTCTTATAAATGACGTCAATGGTTATATAATAGAGCCTAATGATTTTTCATCATACGAATCAAAATTGATTGACATGGCAAATAATCCTCAGCGAAGGTCTATAGTAGCCCTGAATGCTGTTAAGAATTCAAGACGCTTTGCGTTGGATATCATTGCGGCTCAATGGCAGAATTTGATTTCGAACTCTTGACACCATACTTATGTCAATTCCCAAAGTCAGCATAATAATTCCTGTATACAAGGTCGAGGAATATATTGAGAAGTGTGCGAGATCTCTTTTCTCTCAGACTCTCGACGAGTTGGAATATATATTCATTGATGATTGTGGGAATGACAACAGTTTTAATATCATTGATATAATAATTGATGAGTTTCCACATAGACGGTCGCAGGTTCGAATAATTCGTAATGAATTCAATCGAGGAGTGGGGCAGACCCGCCGGCATGGAATTGATGTCGCATCCGGTGAGTATATCATTCACTGTGATCCCGACGACCGGGTGGATTCTGACATGTATCAGACCCTTTACGAAAAGGCTAAACTGAATGATGCCGACGTGTGTATATGCGACTATTATGTGGATAATAGTGCCGGGGAAACGGTAGTCTTGCAGAATGCTGAATCTGATAAAAAAGCATTGTTCCATCAATTATCTTCCGAGACACTTCATGCAGCCCTATGGAATAAGATGGTTCGATCGGATCTTGCCAAACGCTTTCCAATCGAAACCGGCATAAATTTATGGGAAGATCTGTCTGTTATGCCGCTCATTTTGCTCTCTGCAAACCGTATTGCAAAAGTCGACAGACCTCTTTACCATTATAATATGGCAAATTCAGGCTCGGTGAGTCATATCGATTATGCAAAGAATGTCGTTTCTTCCGTCAATGCCGTCAATTCCCTCATAAAGAACATGAGGAAACATAATTTAATCGACATTGTCAATCCCATTGACCTGTATCGTCTCCAGTGGAGCGCGAAGAAAGGACTGATTCTTGACCCGACTAAAGACAACATCCGGAGATGGCAGGAAACCTTCCCGGAATCAAACAGCCATTTCAGGCAACTCGACATCTCTCCGAAATTCAAATTCCTTACCTGGCTCGCAATCCACAACCAAGTTCTTCTCCTCAAGCTTTACAAGAAAGTAAAGTCACTACGTAAGTGATTATATGAAATTTAGAACCGAATATGAGGCGCGTCCTTGTGCCAATCTTCTCAATCCTGAGCTTCCGATAGTGCTCATCGGGTCTTGTTTCACCGACTATATCGGAGAGAGAATGAGAAAGTGCCGCTGGAGGGCTTTCCCGAATATCTGCGGTACTCTATACAATCCGAAGTCAATCGCAAATATACTCAGAATTGCCTGCGACCGGGGTAGTGCATTCAAAACCATCGAGGATTCAATCGCCCAAAGAGACCAACTATGGGTGTCATGGCTAACTGACTCTACTTGCACTACTTATAGCCGACAAGACACTGAAGAGAGCGTAAACAAACATCTCAAGTCGCTGAGAATGCATTTGGCGGAGGCTAAAGCATTGATAGTGACCTTCGGAACTGCATGGATTTATGAGTTGAGCGAGCGTCCTGGATACGTCGTATCAAACTGCCATAAGTTCCCGGCTGACACTTTCCGACGTCGTCGCCTTTCCATATCTGAAATTGTCTCTGATTGGAAAGACCTCATAAGTTTGCTCTCACAAACATACCCCGACCTTAGAATCGTCTTTACAGTAAGCCCCGTGCGTCATCTGAAAGACGGCTTCGAGGGCAATAGTCGTTCAAAAGCTATCCTTCAGCTTGCGTGCGAAGAGATTTGTCAATGCTCTGATCTCGTTGACTATTTCCCCGCTTTTGAGATTGTCAACGATGACCTGCGCGACTACCGTTTCTATAACGCCGACCTGGTCCATCCATCCCCCGAGGCGGTGGAATATATTTGGCAGAAATTCCAGGACCGTTATCTCTCCGCCGAGTCCCGGGCATTACTGAAAGAAGGAGAAAAAGTGACGAACAGGCTCAACCATCGCCCCATCGTTTATGGCAGTGGCGACTTGGCTCAATACGCCGCATCTATTGAAAGATTTAAAACTGATGAATATTACAACAAATTCATGTCTGCCCATCCCGACATGCTGAGCATCGACGAGTAAGTTCTAGAATGTCGGCATCGCCGGCGGTAACATAAGAATAAAAACATAAGCGGCTGCAACTCAAAAAAAAGTTGCAGCCGTTTCTGTTTTTTTTAATGCTTTTACAGCTTATAGACTTCCACTCCCGCAAGCAGGAAGCAGCCTGTGCCGTAATCGTCAAAGTCGGGCACCGAGTCGTAAGCTACCGGCTGACCGTCTTTCGGTTCCTTGCCGGTTCCCTGTACATACCCGAGATAACCGTTTTCGTGTACCGCGTCCTTCACCATAGCGTTCCACGCCTTGGTGATGACAGGCATATATGTTTTCTTGTCAATGATGCCGTTGCGTACGCCCCATGCCATGCCGTAGACAAAGAGTGCTGTGCCGGTCAACTCTTTACCGCCAAAGTTGTTGGGGTCGTGGAGCGATACATTCCAGAAGCCGTCCGGACGCTGGCACTTTACAAGTGCGGCACACATCGTCTGCAGGTCCTTGACATACACCTGACGATGCGGATCATCTGCCGGGGTATCCTCAAGCACCCTCACAAGAGCGGCTACAACCCAGCCGTTGCCTCTCGACCAATAGCAGTCCTCTCCGTTTGGCTCCTTATAGGGGGGCACAAAGTCGGCGTCACGCCACCAGAGGCCGTCCTTCTCGTTGTACAGTCCTCCGGCAAGAGTATTGCGGCTCCACTCATACATATCCCATGCCTTCTCGCTGTAACGCTTGTCGCCTGTCACCGCGCTGAGCTTTGTCAGCACCGGCATACCCATCTGGATAGCGTCAATCCATGTCCAGTCATCAACCTGTGGTGTGTTCACAAGCATGTTGCAAAGTGAGATTGTCTGAGTCAGCATCTCAGGCTTTGGGGTCAGTTTGTAGAGGTCGATATAGGTCTGGCCGCATGCGTAGTTGTCGGCATTGCGTGTAGTGGTGTCATCGCGGCGCATACCCCATTTGAAACCTTCAGCCCAGTCTGTGGCATACTGCCAGTATTTCTTATTGGGATAAATCGAATGCAGCGCCATCAGTCCCTCGTAATATATGGCTCTTGTCCATATATTTGCCTCATATACCTTTTTGCGCGAATAGTAAGGGATACCCAGGAGGGGATCCGGATGTTTGCGCATATAGAGGTCGTTTACTTTAATCAGAGTCTTCAGGGTCTCCTCGCGGGGAGGCAGCGACTCCGCTCCGAACGCCGGCACCACCATTAGCAGTGTCAGCAATCCTAAAATTACTTTCTTCATTATATTATAATATTAAATTTTCAATTCTCAATTATCAATTATCAAAGGAGTCAGAGACACCTTTGAGTTAAGTCCCGCCGGAACAGTCTCCCATTCGGAGAAGTCCACCACTTTCGAGTTCGTGACACTCGCCACATTCGCATCCTTGAAAATCTTCCATTTCTTTCCCTTTCGGTCATAGTCTGCGATTCTGTTGGCAGGCAGATTTGTCACGTCTATGTCAAGGTGGTTGACACCCGGTTTCAGAAGCTTCCCTATTTCTATCGCAAACGGAACGCTCCACACTGTGCCGGCTTCAGCACCGTTGACATATACTCGGGCACTCTCCCTGAGGTCTCCGAGATCCAGAAGCCATTCATCTGCCGATACACCGTCCGGCAGTGTGAAGTCAACTGAATATCTTGCCGTCCCGGTATTGACCTTGGCGGCATCCACAGGAAGATTTGTCCATGCGGTCAGAGTATCGGTTTTGAAAACGCCTTCAATCGACGGTTCGCTTTCAACAAACTCAATGCTCCACCCCTTATTTATAACGTAAGGATCACCTGCTTTCTTATAATAAGCCCAGTCTTCCGCATCCACTTTTCCGGGGAATGTCTTAAGAAGGAGCGACTGACCCGGCTCAACCTGAAGATATATCTCGGTATTGCCGTTGATTCCCTTGCGGGTACGTGCCATCCCTTTCTTTCCGGTCAATGGATCGAAGATCATCACGCTTTCTGCCGGTGTGGCGAGTGTTTCCCATCCGTCTATTGCGTTTCCTGAGAGTAGCGCGAGGAAATAGTTGTGTCCGTCGACCTCATTGGTGCGACGCAGAAGCGACACGCCGCGCTCCCTCAATGGCTCGGGACGGGCACCTGTCATCCTTATGGCTGCCTGAAGGTCTTTTGCCGGAGTCGCCATTTCAGACTCAAGCGCCTTCAGACGGTTTCTTCTTTCCTCAAGATTGCCAAGTCCCGGCACGTCTTTTGGGAGATGCCCTGTGAATATCACGTTGCCGCCCTGCTCTTTCAGTCGCTTCAATGTCTCAAGTGTCTCCACCGGCATGAAGTTGACAGGTGGCACTATGAGTGCCTTATACACATTTCCACCCTTCGACACGATGCTGCCGTTGGATCCGACCTCCAGATCTTGTGCAAGCGCATCCGACAGATAGTCGGGGTCAAGACCGGCGTTCACGAGTTCCCTTACCATCTGCTTCACTTCAGGCATCTTCTTGTCCATGCTGTGTATGTCAAACATCATGTAGATGCCGTCCTGACGGTGCCACAGGTCATCGATCGGGAAGTAGAGGAGCACGTCGGAGTCAGGATTGCCTGCGGTAAGGAACGCCTGACAGCGGGTAATGTATTTAAACAGTCCGTCGGCGTCTTTCCAGATAGTGTTGGTCGGAGACATATTCACCGACGCGTAGAAAAGCCAGCCTGGGAATGCCGCTCCCTTGGGGGAGTAGGGCGCGCCATGGAAAAACATATGGTTCACGCCTGCCGCCATCATCTGGTCGATTTCAGGCTTGGCAAGAGAAAGAGAGGTGTGAAAATGCTCCGTAAGCCATGTCAGGGTCTCTGCCGACACAAGCGGTTTCCCTGCCAAGTGCGCTCCGCTCGACGCGAACTTCAGAACTGCCGGATCCGCATCGCTGTGGCGGAACGGACCCGTAGGATGAAGACCCGGTATATCGAGTTCCGAACGCCCGAAAGACTCGCACTCCGGTATGTCGACCACTGCATAGAGGTCGATGATGTTGGCCGCACTGCCGTGGCTCTGGTTCCTTATCTGCGCTCCGTGGCTGTGTGCCCATCTCGTCCAGACGTCCGTGAAGTTTTCCTTCAATATCTTTCCGAGAGTGTAGCGATAGTCTCTCACTATCCTTCCGCGAAGTTCTGTCTGGTTCTTCGTGTCGGCAAATTCCGGAAGATACTGCTCCAGACGGTAGCCGTGGTCTTCTGCAAACTTGTCGAAAAGACCTTCTGTCCAGTCAGACCCATAGACCTCGTATGAGTCATTGAAGAGAACCTTGGGGAAGATGTCCTGATTGCCGGAAAACGCCTTGTCGAATCTGTCGAGATATTTCTTGACTGCAGTGCTGTCGTAATGGTTCACCACATATCCTTCGCCGCCGGGTGCCGCTCTCTTCACTTTCTGGAATGTCCTGCCTGCGAAAAGGGCATATACCTCCCAGTTGCCGCCTTTGGGAGCTTTCCAGTTTAGGGTGGTGTCTTTTTTCAGACGGTCGGTGATGTCTATCCGGCGGTCGCCGTTGACTGCCATTATCTTCTCTACTGTCGCCACCCGACGCTGGCGCGCATCCTCCGGCACGATCTTGCCGTCCACTTTCTTGCCGGCAGCGACATCCCATTTGCGAATCACAAGTTTTCTCGCACTTTCAGCTTCAGTCACCTGAGGTCCTCCGAAAGGCCACCCGGTTCCGTTGTTCATCTCTGTCTGAAGTCCGAGACGCTTGTTTTCCTCGCTCACATGGCGAAGCATACTCATCCATTTCTCGGAGAGGTAGGGAATGTCGTTCGCCTCGTTGCCCTGCACTCCGAAGATTGGGGTTATCTCCACTCCTCCGAGTCCCTGACGGGCAAATTCCTCAAGATTGTAGGTCAGGCCTGCCGGATCTACTGCGCTGCCATGCCACCACCATCTCACAAACGGCCTGTTGACTGTTGCCTCTTCATACCAGTCGGTCGGACTGCCTCCGCCATACATGGCTACCGCCATGCTTCCGAACATGCATCCTAAGGCTATTTTTCTGATATTCATATTTATAAATATTTATCTGTTCTATCTGTTTATCAAGTTGCTTCCTGCCGACAAGTTCTATTTTTGCTGTGTCAATGACATAAGTCCTATCACCACATCGTTGGAAACAGTCTTCAAGGTAAGTTGTTTCAGTTCCTTACGTCTGTCAGTCGGAAGGTCGAGAAGGATGCCGGCACCTCCCGGTATCCTGCGGGGCTCAACGCCCTCAATTCCCAACTCATCACCGATTCTACGGCTCTGTCTTCCGTCCATGAGACTGAACCGTAGAGGAAGATCGGCTCCGTCGGGCTGCGAGAAGGCATATTCATCGGTATAGAAATCCTGCTCTATCGGAGCCCATGACACCGGATTCTCAAGAGGATAGTCCACTTTATATCCGTCGGCATATTCCACTGTCACTATGCCGTTGGGGAGTCCCCACTGCATGTGGTTCGTGCTTCCCGCCATAGCAAGATATATGTGGCTCGATTTTCCTTTGAGAGGTACGGTTATCGAGTCGGGATAATTATCCCACAGCGAGGTGTAAGCGATGTTGTTGCCTTCTGATGCCATCTTGAACGGAACACCGCTGTCGGTTTTCCATACACCGTTGCTCGATGCAACGATCTTTCGAAAACCGGCATCGTCGATCTCTGCCGTCATGGTGGGATGACACCAGTCGCCGATTCCCTGTGCGGGTATCTCAAGGGTGGTCACTGCCGGACGCGGCGAAAGATATCTGTTTTTGAATATGTCGTCAACTTTGGCATTGTAGACTCCGCTTAGGTCTGCCGGAACACAAGCCTTTGACTTGACCTCTGAGAAATCTCCGAATTTATTCAAAGCTTTTTCCTTTCCGTCTACCTTCGCTTCATACCATGTCATCAAGCCGTCGGTCTTTTCCACAAATGTCACCGGACCTTCGCGGCGCACTTTCCCGGTGGGAAGCTCCGGAAGTATTCTTCCATATTCTATCACCACCTCACTTCTTTCCGCAGAGGGAACAGAGATGATGATGCGGGGATATCCCACAGATTCGCTGTCAATGCTCCATTCTGCCGGTTTGCCGTTTACTGAGACAGACGAAACTCCTCTGCCGTTGGCGGTCAGTAAGATTTCCGGATTGCCCGGATAGCGGTTGGCGATGTCGTAGGTGGTTTTACCATCTTTTCTTGTGAAGGAATAAGAGAAATCCGGCAGATTCACCGATGCCTCGTTCCAGTCGCTTGGGTAACCCGGCACAAGGTCGATATGCGGATGCTCGTCAAGGAGGTCCGGACGAATGCCGTAAAGCCCTTCAGTCAGGGCCCGGCTCCATACACCTATCGGGTCTGCGAAGTCGCGGTAGCATTCACCGCGTGCCGCATCGAGCCGGCTGATCTGGCCGAAGTTGAGCGGAGACGCTCCCATGAGCATGTTGTCGTATGCAGTGCCTTTCATAAGCGCGTAGGCATCATCAGGTCTTCCCGCCTGCCAGTAGGCGAGTGCCGTGTGCATAACTTCCGCTATCGCCACATTGTTGATGCTCCAAGAATATGGCTTCCAGTTGGTGGTGGAGATAGTATAGAGTGTGTCTCCTTCGACCACTGTCACGGGGATATGGGGTATTTCCCTGTCGATATATACTGTTGCGGCGTATGCCTTCAGTCTGTCGGCTATTTCGGAGTCTATGGCATGATATATGGTCCACACAGCCGGTTTCTCATGCAGCCGGGCATATCCCATCATATCCTGAAACTCCGCCCAATGTCCTTTGCCGTCTATCCACAATGCCGAGTCTATGGCGTTGGTGGTCTTGAGAGCCTCTGCCTCGAATTGAGCCGGATCTTCACCGATTCGCTTGGCTACGATGGCGGCTAGTCTGTTGGCAAACGCGTTGTAGGCAGAAGAGTGAGTCACCTTGCCGCCGTTGTAATAAAGGGCGTCGCTCGCCCAGATACAGCAATATGCGTCATAAAGTCCGTCGTTGTCGGGATCGAAGTTCTTCTTTTCCCACTCAAGATGACGTTTGAGCACCGGAAACAGCCTTCTCATCGTGGCGGTGTCGCCGGTGTGCCGGAAATGTCGGAGCATCGCGTCAATATACACGAGATTCATGTCATAGTGCGACATTTCATTCTTGTGTCCCGGTCGGCGGCAGATGTAGCCGTCACTATACATGGGGGTTCCCCACACCTTTCTTGCTCTTGCGAGATTGAGTGCGGTGTCCTGCTGTGGATGAGGATAGACAGCGGGTATGCTGTCTATCTGGTTCCCTGCATAGTTGAGAAAATGAGTAAGAGCTCTGTCGTGTCTGCCGATGGCGTCGCCGGCATACGCCCCGCGCCATCCGAGATGCGGAGTGCGCCAGCCTATGGAGCCGTGAAGCCATGCCTCTCCGCTCCAGATGGCGTCTGCTGATATGGCAAGTGCGCCTCCTGCCGGCTGCAGCCATGCATCGGGGGCTTTGAACACCACGGTCGACGCAAGTGCGCTGCGGTCGCGCTCCGCTCGGGCGACAAGCTCCGGAAGGCTGCTGTAGTCCGGCACATCCTTGCCCGGAACCAATGCCAGGTATTCGGATTCACCGGGCTTGAGGTCAATAGTACCCTCAAGCGATGGCAGGTCAGTTATCTTGGTCTTGGCGTCCCCCGTAAGGATATGCAGCTTATAGTGAGTCTTGCCGTCAAAGTCTACTGTCACTTCCCCCGGCTTGGAGACTGTATATGTATTTCCCTTGCAGTTCTCCTCACGGAAATCGAAACAGTCGGGTCGGTCGACACCGAGGTCTCCCTCGCGGGAAAAACGCTTGCCCGTAGCGCCGCCGTAACGGAACGCAATCTCATGTGTCCGAGTCGACGTGTTGGTAAGTTTCCAGATTATGATGTCTTCCGTCTTGCCGGCAAGCACTTCGAGATTTACTCCTCCCTGGCTGTAATCCATGCGTCCGGGAGTATAGACTGCCGTGCAGTCTCCCTCCGGAAGCCATATCCGCATATTGCCTCCCATATTGGGAAGATAGATTCCAAATTCCGGATAGTCTGAACAGTCTACTCGAAATCCGGTGTGGGCGCCATAAAGCGCCCGATTGTATTTCACCGTCCCGTTGGTCGCGGTCACAGAATTTCCGGAAGGTGTATAGTGAATGCCGGGAGCGGCAGCCCCAGCTGTTACGCTGAGTGCCGCCGCCACTACTGATAAGATTCTAATTGTTCCGTTCATGATGTCATGGCAGAGGTTTTATACCTTCCCATCTAACGTCCCAGGTTCCGTCTTTCGGGAAACCGGGATTTTTCGTCCCGCAGCCGTCCCAGCCTGCCGTCATCAACGCAACTGCGGTGAGAAGTCCGCCGTTGCCGGGCAGATAGCAGCGAAGACGGTTGTCCTGAAAATTGTGTCCGTTCGGAAGGTAAGTGTTGGTGCGTTTGTCCATCAGAAGGGCGTTGATTGCCTTTTCAGGCTCTCCGACCCTTACCGCGCACATTGCCGTGGTGGGATAGTCCCAGCCCCATGTCTTGTCCCAGTTCCAGTTGTCATAGACCCAGTCAAACGTGTTGTTGAGTATCTTCGGATCGGCAAGAGGAGAGGCGGGGAGAATGCCGAGAGATCCGAGCACTGCCATGTGGTCGGAGGTGAAACGTATGTCCTCATAGGTCTGGGGCGCTGTTTCAGCTGCTAAATAAAGCGAGTCCTTGGCGGCAAGATGAGAAAGTTTTGCCGTTATCTTGTCCCACTCCGCATTTCTCGCGATACCCATGCGTTCTCTCCATTTGTTGGCGGTATTAAGCCCGAAATGCCAGTAAGACAGTTCAAACGGGGGATTCACTGTCTCCGACGCGCGAAGCGTTTCCTGCGCCGGAATTATTCCTTTGAGGATATATCGGTCGTTGTCCTTGTCATAGTCAGCGAACGACGCCATGAACTCAGCGGTCTTTTCCACGAGCGGATAATACTTTTTCACAAGGGCGCTGTCCTCAGGATTGGCGCGATGAAGGAGTTCCGCCAGATAGATGAGGTGAGGCTGCTGCCAGATAAGGAAGGAGCCTACTCCCGACGGTGCCTCTATCGATGACGGGTCGGTCATCTTCATCCATCTCGCACCTTCGAATCCCTGTCGTTTCGCGATATTCTCCGCATTTGAGAGTGCCTTCTCATACCAGGGCAGAGTACGAGCGAGCAGGTCTTCGTGGCCGTAGAGCGCGAACTGTGCCTGATGCCACCATATCATCTCGAGATGAAACTTGCCAAACCACGAGTTGTAGGTAAGGCCGGTTTCCTGAGGAGGTGTCGTTCCCGCGCAGTTGGCGGCAAGTAGATACTGCGACAGCACGACTCTGCGCTCGAGTTCCTTTGCCCTCGGGTCTGTGCAGTGGCTGAAATCCACAACTCCGCCTTCCCCCCAGAACTTCTGCCACCATTCCGAAGAGTCCTTGATTGCCTTGGAGGCATCGGGATTAGTGCCGTCGGTCCGGTTTTCGGTAAACTGGGCAGTTATTCTCCATTCATCGGAGTCGGGAGTGATGAGCACGCTGTTTGCTCCGTTTTTGGACGCTTCGCTGCTCCCTTTCCAGTTCAGGGTTATGTAGTAGGTAGTAGAATCGAGTGTATGCTTCACCACAGCTTTGCCTGGTTCTGAAAATACAATCTCTGACGTGTGCAGCGAGTCGGCGTTCCAGTCGCAAGCGTCATCGCTGTGCTTGCCGGTGGGGTAGGGCAGTCGAAGCGACACAGAATGTCTTCCGGGGTCTGAAATCTCAGCCGCGACAAGATCGAGGTTGGGGTCTGCTGCCGTCTTGACTTTCACCTGTTTGCCATCAACGGTAAATTTTGAGTCGAGAACTCCGTTCCACATGTCCAGAGTCTGGTCAACACCGGATATCGAACTGAAGTCGATGTCTGAGAATCCCAAAGCTCCTAAATGAAGTCTATGTGGATTGACGCGGAAATAGTTGCTTGCGTCCTTCAGTCTGCCGTCTTCCTTGAACTGCACTGAATACAGTTCCTTGCGCCCCCTGCCGAAGTCATACTCCTTGAGTGTCTCCTCATGACGGAAGTTTTCGGTGTTGGGATAGGAGTGCCAGCCCCAGTCGCTCATGGTGCCGAGAGGCACTCCGTTTGTATAGACTTCCGGGAATGTCTGGAGTCCTGTTATGTCTGCGGTAAACGCAAAACCGCCGTTGCCTACTGTAAAGGATGCCATTGTGTCGGCTTCGGTGATATGGGGATTATTGCGGTTTACAAGCGCATGACGGTCTATTCCATCTTTCTGACTGCCACACCCGGGCACAACTGCCGTCGCGACAAAGAGACTTGTCGCGACGGTAGTATATGTGAGTCCTTTGCAGATGGATCTGCCAAGTATTTTCATGATTTTTACTTTTTCAGGTTGTCATATTCAAGGCTTGAAAGTATGAACGGGCCAACGCCTTTGGCGTCATTGTCGCGGATTGGCTCGCTGAGATAGTATTCAAACGTGCCGTCGCGACGCTGGCTCTTGCCGCCGCCAAGTCCGGCAACCGCGCAACAGTTGGTCAGCGATATGGTGCCGTCAGGATTCTCCTTTATGAAGGTCTTTACCATTCCTTCGTAGCCTTTCTTGGCAGGCTCGAGATATGATTCGTCGAGGAAGCCGAGTCTTACGCTTCTCAGGAGATTGTAGACAAACATCGCCGTGGCGGTCGCCTCGAGATAGTTGCCTTCTCTTTCCGGGCTGTCCATCACCTGATACCATACTCCGGTCTTGGGATCCTGATATTTCACCACGCCGTCGGCTATGCTCTTGAGGAGTTCGAGAAGTGCCGGGCGGTTGGGATTGTCCATCGGCATCTTTTCGAGGACATCGGTCAATGCCCATATATACCAGCCCATGGCGCGTCCCCAGGCGTGCTTCGATTGTCCTGTCTTTTTGTCTGCCCAGAATTGCTGGCGCTTTTCGTCCCATGCATGGCGATAGAGACCGGTCTTCGGGTCATAGGTCTTCTTGCCTACGGTGATAAACTGGTTTGCGATGTCGTCCCAGAGTTTAGGGTCACCGTTGAGATAACGGTTAACATACTCCGCATAGAAAGGCTGGCCCATATACAGTCCGTCGAGCCATGCCTGCCACGGATAGATCTTCTTGTGCCAGAAGTTCTTGGACTTGGTACGGGGCTGCTCGAGAAGTTGCGAGTAGATTGTGTCGGCTGCCATTCTGTAGCGGGGCTCGCCTGTGATGTCGAGTATCTTGAGCAGCAAGGTGCCTCCCTTGACGTTGTCGATGTTGTAGGCTTCCTTCTTGAATGCCTTGATGGAGCCGTCGGGATTCACGAAGAAGTCCGCGTAGTTCTTCACATAGTCAAGCATTGCCTGGTCGTCATAGGCAAGCGCGGCCGCGAGGATGCCTTCAAGCTCGACTGCGGCGGCGTAACTCCACTTGACGCCTGTCACGTCGATTTTCTCGCTGTTCGGAATCCTGGTCATTTCAGATTTAGCCATCTTGTAGGCAAGAGGCTTGCCGTAGAGGCACTCTACACCGTTGATCTTAAGGTTGTCGAATACTATGTCCTTGACTTGACCTGTGATGTTGTTGCCGTCGGCTACACCGTTGAAGTTGCAGTCCTTGACCTCTACGCCATACACGTTGCAACGGTCTTTCAGACCCACTATCATTACACCGTATTTGCTCTTATTGCAGTTTACGTTCTCAAGATATACGTTTCTTACCGTCGGAGGAAAGTCACGGCGGCATTTCTCGTTTGCCTCATAGTCAAGGTTGATCTTCAGTACGGCTTCCTTACACTGTCCAACCTCTACGTTGCGAACATAGATGTCTTCGATAAGACCGCCTCGGCAAGGATTGGTCTTGATGCGTATCACGCGGTCAAGCTCCGGGCTGTCCATCTTGCAGTTTTCCACAAACAGGGTCTTGTAGCCTCCGGAGATCTCGCTGCCGATAACCACGCCGCCATGTCCGTTCTTCATATAGCAGTTGCGAACAATGATGTTCTCGCTCGGAAGTGCCCAACGAAGTCCGTCCCTGTTGCGGCCGCTCTTGATTGCTATGCAGTCGTCACCGGTGTCGAAGAAGCAGTTTTCTATCAATACGTCCTTGCACGATTCCGGATCGCAGCCGTCGCCGTTGGGGCCGTCGTTCTGAACATGTACGCCACGAACAGTCACATTCTGGCAGCGAAGGGGGTGCATAACCCAAAACGCAGCCCTGAGCATGGTGACATCTTCTATAAGTACATTCTTGCAGTCTACGGGATTCACAAGCTGGACTCGCATACCGTAGCCGTCACCCATCTTGCGCTCTTCTACCGGCACACCGTTTTCATTCCATTCCTGGAGCTGCGGACGTCCGATACGCTGTGACTGCTGGCCTTCTTTCCAGCCCCAGCGAGCGTTGCCTACCATGCCCCACCAGTTGTCGCGGCTCGCGCCGCCGTCGATTGTGCCTTTGCCTGTGATGGCGATGTTCTCCTGCTTGTAGGCGTAGATCATCGGGGAATAGTTGTAGCAGTCCATACCCTCCCAGCGGGTGAGTACTATCGGATACTCCTTGACATCTGTGGTGAAGAGGAGGGTCGCTCCTTCCTCAAGATGAAGGTTGACGTTGCTCAGAAGTGTTATAGGACCGGTGAGCCATGTGCCGGCAGGTACTACCACACGGCCGCCTCCCTCGTCATGACATTTCTGTATTGCCTTGTTGATCATCTTTGTGTAAAGATAACCTTCCTTCTTGCTTTTTTTGCCGAACTTTAGGATATTGAAGTCCTTGTCGGGAAATTCGGGCGCCTTGATGCGTGCCTCTACCTGAGGATACACTTCGGTCCAGGCTTTCTTTGACCTTTCGGCTATCCCCTCCGCCTGTGCTGCTATCACGCATGCCGCGGCGGTAGCGAGTGTAATCAGTTTTTTCTTCATGATGTTATAGTTTGTCATATTCATTTTCTTCGGGTGCATTCGACCTCTCAACTTTGGGAGTGAATGCCTTGCCGTTCATTCTAACATTCTCGAACTTTACGTCGGGATAAGCGACAACTGTAAGCGACGGATCTTTAGCCTGCACGTTGACGTTCTTGAATTCTATATCGTTGACGAGATCGTCGGGATTGCCCTGAATGTGGCAGAGTGTGTTGCAGTTGACATCTACATTCTCGATAGTGATGTCGCGAACCACTCCATACGGACGCTCGTTGCTGCCCTCGAGAGTGAAGAACTGTTTCCATGGCTTCATGTCCATGACCGTGCCGCAGGTGCCGGTGATGTTCTCTATCCTTACGTTTTCATACACCTGATAGGTGTCCGGGCGCATTTTCAGTCGCAGTATCGCGGCGTTGATGTCTACCTTGCAGTTCCTTACCGTCACATTGCGGGCATGAACGCATTCGCTGCCCAATGTCAGCACTCCATGCAGGTTCCGTCCGAATTCACAGTTCTCCACAAGAATGTCCTCGCAGATGCCGTTGTCCATAGTGCGGTTGGCGTAGACTCCCTTACCGCCTTTCAGGCATACGCCGTCGTCATCGCAGTTGAGATAGCAGTTGCGCACTGTCACTCTTCTGCAGGCGTCAAGGTCGAGCGCGTCACTGCTCGGAGCACGCACTTCGCCGCGAGGCGCAGTGATGCGGCAGTTTTCTATCAACACGTCGTCACACATATAGAGATGGGTGGTCCAGAATGGTGAGTTCTGAAGATTAACTCCGGATATCAGAAGATCGTTGCATCCCCAGAGGAACACAAGTCTCGGTCTGCGGACCTCAAGGTTGGTCCATTCTCTGCCGTTCTCCACGGCACGGTCACGGTTTGCCCAGAAGTCAAGCCAGTATTTAAGTCCGTTGCCGTCGATTGTTCCTTCACCTGTGATAGCGAAACCTTTCACAAAGTAGGCGTTGATCAGCGCTGCATAATAGTAGATGCTTTTGCCCTCCATGCGCGACGGAATCAGCGGGAAATCCGCTATATCGTCCGAGCCCTTGATCTTGGCGCCTTTCTCCAGATGAAGTCTCGTCCCGGGTTTGAAAAACAATGCACCGGTGAGATATGTGCCCGCCGGGAAGACGATCTCGCCTCCGCCATTCGCTTCGGCGATGTCTATTATCTTCTGGATGGCTTCCGTCTGAAGTTTCGTGCTGTCGTTGGCATAAACGGCCATGTCGGTTACACGGTATTTCATGTCGCGGGCACGGTCTTTCGGTATAATGTACTTGCCAAGGTCTGGAACTCTCGCTGCGAGGGAGTCCGCTGCTATTCTGGCGAGAACCGTCGCGCCGTATATATTGAGGTGTGTGTTGTCGATCTTTCCTTTAGGGCAGAATTTATATTTGCCCTCGGGTATCCACATGAAGAGGGAGCGAGACTTGTCGCGCCCGAGATACTGTATGAGGCTTCTTGTGGAGGCGTTCATGTCGATGAATGTCACCTTCTCTTTCCTGGCGACATTCTTTGGACTCTGCAGATATGCTCCGTGAGTGTCGACGAGTGTAAGGCCTTCATTGGCGGGATCGGTGTTGGAGGGTGGTCCGACCCTCTGTCCGGATTCTCCGTCGCTGACGTCCTTGGTGTTGTCGGCTTTATCCGAAGGGAAGTTCCTTCTTGCTATTGAGTTCATCAATATCGGGGTGGCTCCTTTCTTCTTCACGTCCTTTACCATCTTTGTAAGGTTGGCATCGAAAGTGCTTCCGGGGATTGAGTACCGGTCGGGGCTTTTCGGTTTCTCGTCATTGTGACCGAACTGAATGATGACAAAGTCGCCTTTCTTCACGCCTGCCATCATCTTGTCCCATCTGCCGCTTTCGATGAAACTCTTGCTGCTCTGCCCGTTTACGGCATGGTTGGAAACCTTTACAGCTCCTTCCACAAGCATGGGAAGCATCTGTCCCCAGCCTCGTTCTTGCTTCTCGTCATCAATCTTCTTGTCTGCCATAGTCGAGTCGCCCGCCATCCAGATGGTCACTGAGTCGGGGCGTTCCTCGGCTACGACACACGCCGGCAGCATTGCTGCCAGCGTGAGTATGAATATAGTTAGTCTTTTCATGTATATTTCGGGGTATATGGAGTTATGCAACATCAATCTTCTTGTAACGCGGCACAAGAAGTTTCATGATGCACCAGCCCACCAGATAGGCAAGTCCGCAAATGCAGAACACTATAAAGTAACCTGCAGGCTTGCCGGTAAAGCTCATGAACGACATCTGCACCTGATCGGCATAGTCAAACAGGATACCCGAGCCATAGTTGATAAGGCTCGATCCGATGCCGCCTGCCATGCCGCCTATACCGATGATGGTGGCTATGGTGCTCTTCGGGAACATGTCACCTACTACAGAATAGATGTTGGCGCTCCATGACTGGTGTGCCGCGCCTGCTATACCGATGATGATAATCGGAAGCCAGGGAGATACACCGCTGAGAGGCTGCGCAAGCAGTGCCAGGATAGGGAACAGCGCGAAGATGAACATTGCTTTCATGCGTGCGGAGTAGGGGTCTACCCTGAGTCCGCGCTTCGCTGCGTTGTCAATGAATATCGCCGGCAGTTTGCCGCCATAGATCGAGAGCATCGTTATCAGATACAATACGAAGATCATCAGCATGCCTTCACCCTCCGATGTGGAGAGCTTGAATACATCAGTGATATAGGCGGGAGTCCAGAACAGGAAGAACCACCACACGCCGTCGGTGAGGAACTTGCCGAAGAATACCGCCCAGGTCTGCGGGTATTTGAAACATTTGAAGAAGGGGATGGTAGCGGTTTCGCTGTCCTCTATCTCTGCCTTTTCCGTTGCAGTCTCGTCGGGTGTTGTGTTGTCCTGCTCGATATAGGCAAGCTCTGCTTTGTTCACGCGAGGATTGGAAGCAGGTTCCTTATAAAGGAAAATCCAGAAGCCCATCCATACGAAGCCGAGTCCGCCGATTACGATGAATGCCATTTCCCAGCCGTTGCCCCAGCCTATGCTCTGGAAGAACTTCGCGAGCGGGCCGATGGTGAAGGGCGCAATAAGCGCGCCTATCGCAGAGCCTGCGTTGAAGATGGATGTGGCATACGCGCGGTCGCGTTTCGGGAAATACTCTGCTGTTACCTTGATGGCGGCAGGGAAGTTGCCTGCCTCACCAAGTGCCAGTATCGTACGGGCTGCCAAGAAATAATACACTGATACGGTGGCGATAGTCGCAGCCGTTGTACCTGCGGCGTCAAGTAGATCCGCTGAGGTGTGGAGACCGAGGGTGTGCTCTGTCGCCCAGCCGCACGCTGCGTGGAGACACGCGCCGGCTGACCATACGCCGATTGCCCAGAGATAGCCTTTCTTGGTGCCCATCCAGTCCACGAATCGACCTGCAAGCAGATTGGCTACGGCATACACTATGGAGAAGACTCCCGTGATGAGACCGTAGTTGGCGTCGGTCCAGTGAAACTCAGGAGAGATGAACTCCTTCCATGTCAGCGACAGCACCTGACGGTCCATATAGTTGACCGTGGTCGCGAAAAAGAGAAGCATACAGATGATCCACCTGAAACTGGTCATCTTCTGATTTGCTTCCGCAAGTTTTGTTGTTGTGGCCATAATCAGAATTTGAAGTAGTTCTTGGCGTTGTTGTAGCAGATGTCTTCTATCATCTGGTTGACTCTCTTCTCTTCATATCCGGTGTAGGGTATTTCGCCGTTCTCGATGTCTGTGCCTACGAGGTTGCAGAGTGTGCGGCGGAAATATTCGTGACGCGGATATGACAGGAAAGAGCGGCTGTCGGTGAGCATGCCCACAAAACGGCTCAGAAGTCCGAGCAGTGACAGTGCGTTCATCTGCTTCTGCATTCCGTCTTTCTGATCGAGGAACCACCAGCCGGAACCAAGCTGTATCTTGCCGGCTACGCTACCGTCCTGGAAGTTGCCGAGCATTGTCGCCATCACTTCGTTGGCACACGGATTCAAATTGTAGAGTATGGTCTTGGCAAGTTTGCCGCGGCTGTTGAGCTTGTCGAGATATTTCGCACATTTCTTGGCGGTGTTGAATTCGCCGATTGAGTCGAATCCGGTGTCAGGACCGAGAAGTTTGAACATCTTCGAGTTGTTGTCGCGAATGGCGCCATAATGGAACTGCTGGGTCCAGCCGCTCTCGTAGTCCATCTCGCCGAACACTACCAACATCGCACTCTTGAATTTATCTACCTCTTCGGGGCTCAATGTGCCGCCGTCGATGATTTTTGCGAATATGGCATCAATCTCCGGCTGGGTGTAGTCTTCCGCGTAGAATTCCTCGATTCCATGGTCGGATAGACGGCAGCCCATCTCCTCGAAGAAGTCATGACGCTTCTGAAGCGCGTCAACAAGATCGCTGAATGAGCGTATCTCTACGTCGGCGGCTGCTCCTAATTTTGCGATATACTCGCGGTATTCCTCCGGCTTGTCGACTGCCATGGCTTTGTCGGGACGCCATGTCGGAAGCATCTTGATCTCAAAGCCTGACTCCTTGACCTGCTTGTGATACTCAAGAGTGTCGGCGGGATCGTCGGTGGTGCACACCGTCTCCACATTGTAGCGGCGCATAAGGCCACGAGCTGTCATATTCGGGTCGTTGCGAAGCTTGTCGTTGCATTCATCGAAGATTTCTTTGGCTGTCTCGGGATTCAGAAGTTTGTCGATACCGAATGCAGTCTTCAGTTCCAGATGAGTCCAGTGATAGAGGGGATTCCTGAAGGTATAGGGCACAGTCTCTGCCCATTTCTGGAATTTTTCCCAGTCGGATGTATCCTTTCCGGTGCAATATTTCTCGTCTACTCCGTTGCTGCGCATGGCACGCCATTTGTAATGGTCGCCGCCGAGCCATATTTCGGTTATCGAAGAGAACCTATGGTCATCAGCCACCATCTTCGGAATCAGATGGCAGTGGTAGTCTATTATCGGCATCTTTGCCGCATGCTCATGATAGAGTTTCTGAGCTGTTTCTGTCTGCAACAGAAAGTTTTCATCCATAAATGGTTTCATATGCTTGTATTTTGTTAGTTTTCTTGTATTTAGATACTTTTCTCTTTATCGTAGCGGATATTCGCGCGTCAGAGGGTGACGCCGTTTTTGAATATCGCTATTTCGTGGATACCCGCCTTCTCGGAGTTGACCTTTCGGCCGCTGGCTACTTCAAGAACAAAGTCCGCAAACCTGGCTGCCACTTCCTTCATGTCGGCATCCTCCACTAATACTCCCGCGTTGAAGTCTATCCATTCGGGCTTGCGCTGGGCAAGTCTGCTGTTGGTGGATATCTTGGCGGTGGGAACGAAGGTGCCAAACGGTGTGCCGCGCCCTGTGGTGAAAAGGACTATCTGGCATCCGGAGGCTGCAAGCGCGGTGGCGGCTACAAGGTCGTTGCCTGGGGCTGAGAGTAGGTTGAGTCCCGCATTCTGTATGCGCTCGCCATAAGAGAGTACTCCCTTAACCTCGCTCTTGCCGCTCTTCTGGGTGCAGCCCAGTGCTTTCTCCTCAAGTGTCGAGATGCCTCCCGCCTTATTGCCGGGTGAGGGGTTCTCACCGACCGGTTCGCCGTGGCTGAGAAAATATTCCTTGAAATCGTTGATCAGATGAATGGTCTTGTCCAACAGCGCATCGTCGGCACATCTCTGCATGAGGATGGTCTCTGCTCCAAACATCTCCGGAACTTCAGTCAGCACTGTCGTGCCGCCCTGACATTCACACAGGAAATCGGAGAATTCTCCGAGTAGGGGATTGGCTGTTATACCCGAGAAACCGTCACTTCCTCCGCATTTCAGTCCGATACGAAGCTTCGAGGCGGGCAAGGTCTGACGTCTGTCTTTTCTCGCATTCTCGTAGAGTCCGCGAAGCAACTCAACTCCGTATGACACCTCATCGCCCTCTATCTCCTGACATACCATGAATTTCACCCTGTCGTGATCATAGTCGCCGCAGAATTGCTCGAATACTGCAGGCTGGTTGTTTTCGCAACCGAGACCCACTACAAGTATACCGCCGGCATTCGGATGATGCACCATGTCGCGTAGTATCTTCTTGGTATTCTCATGATCGTCGCCGAGCTGAGAGCAGCCGTAGTTGTGTGGGAATCCGAATATTCCGTCCACTCCTTCTGCTCCGGTCTCTGCGTTTAGTCTGTCTACAATCTGCTTTACGATGCCATTGACGCAGCCAACCGTCGGAATAACCCAGATCTCGTTGCGAACGCCAGCCTGACCGTCTTTGCGAAGATAGCCTTCAAATGTACGTTCCCCTCCATCGCATTCGCATTTCGATACCGGTTTCCGCTGTATGCCGCTATAGTCAAGCTGGCCCGCGAGGTTCGTCTTTATGTCATGGTCGTCGAGAAACGATCCGCAAGCCACCGGATGCTTTGTATGTCCGATGGGGAAACCGTATTTGACCACATTCTCGCCTTCCTTCAGATCTCTAAGTGCAAACTTATGGCCGGCGGGGATGTCTGACACCAGTGTGAAAGACACACCGTCCACTTCTACCTGACGTCCTTTCTGAAGCGCGTTGATTGCAACCGCCACATTGTCGTCAGGATTTATCTTTATATAGTCTTTCATCGGGTTATATATCCTTTTATTGATGTCTCCCTCCTAATTCTCTTCCGAATTCCTTTGGTGTTTCCGAAATGCAGGCAGGGTAGTATAAGTGTGAGACAAAAATATATTTTCGTCCCACACTTATCTATGAATAATATTAGAGTATGCTCTCAACCGTAGCGAGCATTCCCTTGTCTCTGATGCTGTCGAGATACTCAACCACAAGATCGGTGAGTCCCGGAATCTTGTTCAGGTCGCCATGCTCTTTCCAGATGAGCTCATCGGCGGCAAGAACGCCTTCGGCTACTTTCCTTGTGTCTCCGGTAGCCCAGAGCTCTGTCAGGAGATCCATGATCTTCTTGTCATCCTTCGGCTGGATGGGCGCGCCGTCGGCACGTGTGCCTCCCTTGTAGTAGGTGATGATGGCGGCAAGTCCCAACACAAGTCCTTTCGGAAGCTCTCCCTTGCGCTCAAGATATGTCTTGACTCCGGGGAGGTCTCTCGTCTGGTATTTCGGGAACGAGTTGAGCATGATTGATGTCACCTGATGATCCACAAACGGATTGTTGAATCTCTCGAGAACGCTCTCTCCGTATGCCTTCAATTCGTCCATGGGAAGATTCAGGGTCTGCATAAGTTCGTCAAACTGAACCTTGTGGATATACTTGCCAATCACCGGATGGTTGCAAGCGTCTCTAACGATGTCGACACCGCTAAGATAACTTACCGGAGACAGCACTGTGTGGGGACCGTTGAGAAGTGTCACCTTGCGCTCATGATATGGAGCCTCGGAGTCGGTGATGATGACGTTGAGTCCTGCTTTCTCTGCCGGGAATTCAGCCTTAAGTTCTTCAATGCTCATGTTTTCAGGACGTTCGATTACCCAAACATGGAAAGCTTCGCCCTGAACCACTACATTGTCCTTGTATCCAAGTTTCTCCTGGATATTGGCTATGTCCTTGCGCGGGAAGCCCGGTACTATGCGGTCTACGAGAGTGGCGCATACATAGTTGTAGGTATTGAACCATTTCTTGAATCCTTCGTAGTCTTCACCGAGTTGATCTTTCCAGAGGTCGATGTAGTCATTGATAAACTTCTTCAGATGATGGCCGTTTTCGAAAATCAGCTCACATGGCATGATGATCAGACCCTTGCTCGGATCGCCGGAGAATGCCTTATACCGAGTGTAGAGTATCTGTGTGAGCTTTGCAGGATATGTTGAGGGGGGAGTGTCGTTTAGTTGGCAGGATGCGTCGAACGCTATACCGGCTTCTGTGGTGTTGGAGATTACAAACCTGATTTCCGGCTGTACGGCAAGTCCGAGAACTGCATCATGCTGACCCCACGGCGAAAGGCCGCGGCTGATTACGTCTACTCGCTTGAATGAGTTGACAATCTCGCCATTAAGACGTCCCTGAAGATTCACATGATACAGATAGTCTTGTGAAGACAGCAGTTTCATGGCAAAGTCATCGGGGGTGCCTTGCATCAGCACTACCGATGAGTTGAAGTCTGTTGCCTCATTCATGTTTTTAACAATCCAGTCTACAAACGCTCTCAGGAAGTTTCCTTCCCCAAACTGGATGATTCTCTCGGGTGCCGTCGCTTTCGGGGCGGTCAGTTTGTTTAAAACTTTCATACTCTTTATGAAATTATTATTTTCATGTGTTGTTTATTGATTCAGCGGCTAACTGCTAATGTTGGCTTCTTTATTCGGTCGTTCGATTGTATCACAGTTTGTGATATGCAAAACTAAATAAAAAATTCCACTTATGCAAATAAATTCTGAATATTTCAGATTTAATATGCATTATTCTTACTCGTTTCGCTCAGATCTGACATGCATTATTCCTACTCGTTTCGCAAGGCCTTCTGCATGTGCTCCATCTCTACGCCACAGAATTTTCGCATCCCCTTGCTCTCAAACCCTGATTTCGCATATAGTTTTCTTGCATTGGGGTTGGTATAGTCCACCAAGAGCCCCAGTGCTTTGCCACATCCCGCATATTTCTTTCCTAATTCGTCTATGAGCATAGACGCAATCCCCTGCCGCCTGTAGGCGCTTCCAACCATAAGCGTGTCGATATAGATCTCATCAGGACTTGTCTCGTCATCGAAATCCGATTCGCTTAACGTCGCATTAAACAGCTCATTGTATTTATCCACAAAGTTCTGACGCAAAGTATGCAGGTCGGCTCCGTCGTATGCCACTATAACTCCGGCAATAGCTCCGTTCTCATCCACAGCCTTCAAGGTATTGAGATAACTATACTGACTCGTCTCTTTCTCCGCAAGTTCCCGGAAGAGACGCCTGACCATGGGCAGATTCTCTTTCCCTCCCGCAAGATCAGTACATATTTCCTCCCCGATAGCCGTCATTATACCTTCAGCTATCACATCAGCATCTTCCTTAGATGCTCCAATTATCCTATATATCATATCTTCATTCCTTTAAATTAAATTTCATTAGCCCTCACAAGCCAAGCCCCCTAAAGCAAAAGCCTAAAGCCTTCCTCAAATCCTCCCAAAGCCCATGTTTGTTTCGGTGTCAGAGCCTCCGGCTCTGCTCCTATCCGGTTTAGAATTGAAAATCCTTCCCGAAGCCCTGTTTGTCTTGGTGTCAGAGCCTTCGGCTCTGCTCCTATCCGGCTTCATATCGAGAAGCTAACCATTACCCGCTGATAGAAATTGAAAAAAGATGGCGCCAAGTTAAAATCAAGCGAAGCTTTAATCTCTACAAAAGATTTCCGAAGGAAGATTGCCGAAACCGTTGTGCGGTTATAAAGCGAAGCGGCATAATAAGGCTCCCCCTGATCAAGTATATAATTATATTTGCCGTAATAGGGAAATAGTTTGCCTCCTGAATAAAAGGTGTTTTTCAATTCCAGAAACCGCCACGCCACATCAATGTCTACCCACACTCCGACCGGTGTCTTCCATTTGTTGTCACCTCTGTCGCGAGTCAGTCCGCCAAGCGCTCCAAACCTCAGCGAGCATGAGTCAAGTGGCACTCCCGTAAACTTCGAAAGGTCTATTCCTACGTAAGGATTATACATGAAGTTGTCCACTACATGCTGATCCGGATTGCCCGATTTGTCAAATGCAAGATGGTTCATCATCGCAAGTCCTCCCCAAAGGTATTTACCTCCTCGATAGCGCCTTTCTCCATTGGCTATGACATTGAAAGCCTCGCGCCTGTCTTTAGTCTGCATGCCGCGCCAGTCTACTATCGTCTGAAAATACCCCTTCTCATTGCGGTAGCCGATCATCGCACCCCTCACGTTTCGCTGACTATATTTCACGGAATCATTCCAAATGTAGTTGGGCATATCTGAATATAGCAGATCTCTGCCAAACATTCCTATGGCAAAACGAAGGCCTTGGGACTGATAACGGTAGTAAACAGTAGGGGAGATACGATAGCCGTCCCATTCACAGCCAATCGGCTGGGTCCATACAGCACCTGCCGCAACAAGATGTTTGCCGTCTTCAAGACTAAGTCCTACCTCCGGAGCGAGCTGTGTCTGAAAAAAGGTCTTGGCGGCTGCATATTTAGTATCCCCTTCCCGGTTGTCGAACACTGCCGACATGTCCACACTCCAGTAAAAGTCCGGTTTCTGAGCCTGAAGAGTCCCTGACAGACATGAAAACAGCGCTGTCAACACAATTGCAATTTTCAAGTCCGTTGTTTTCATGAAAGCACATCCGGTCTGCGGCGTATCATCATATACAGCCTTGGTATTGCAATATAGAGTCGTGTCACAATCTGAAGCGACAGATACCCGAAAACACTTCCGAACGCGGCTCCGCAAAGTATGTCCGTGGGATAGTGAACACCAAGATAAAGTCGTGACACGCTTACCATTACAGCCCATGCAAAGATGCCGAGTGTAAACACACGTATACGGAAAACCAAAGAAAGAAGCGTGGCAAGCGCGAATGTATTGGCGGCATGACACGACGGCCAGCTATAGCCTCCCGGACTTATGCCATTGACTATGGTGATATACTGATATATCGGATTGTCGGGATTGCAAGGACGTAGACGACCAATATACGGGCGTATCACGCTCGCACATATCTGGTCGGTCATAACTATCGCAAGCACCACAGACAAAAGTACCATTAATGCATACTTGGGTCCGAGTTTTCGAAATATCATGTCAACTAATAGAAGGTAAAACGGTATCCATATCCATTTACCCGTAATCAATGACATGAAACTATCTAAGAATGCCGTGTGATTCCCGTTGAAAAACAGCAGAATCTGATCATCGATCGATGATAAAATTTCTATCATTATGTTAAGCTCCCGAATTATATTTACGAATCAAATAATCAACCTCAATAGAATGATTTTTCAATTATTCGCAAATATAGTTCTTTTTTTCGGAAAAACCTTAAATATGACCCGTCTTTTTTTGATTTTTATATAAATTAAAACCTCTATAACAAGCAAACCCTCCTTCCACATGTCCATAAACATAAAAAAGCACCCCGAAGGATGCTTCTTTATGATTATTCAATTCCTATTTTCTTCGTTACTGTTCCGCCGATTTATCGGCGCCTAAGGCATCAAAAATGCGAGGTCCCGTCAAAGCAATGCGTGCATATCTGATCCTTCGGAAGCCCGATTGCCTCCACAAGATTCTCGAGCGTATTGAACTTAAGCGACGTGAGGCCATATCTCTCGCGCATCTTCTCCACCATCTTGCAATACCTGCAGCTGCCGGTGGTGGCATACTCATCAAGATGCGCATTGGCATCTCCCTCAAGTTCCTCTATGATGCGACGTGTCAACAGCTCCATCTCTGATTTCGACGAAGTGAAGTTGAGATACCGACACCCATAAATCAACGGCGGACACGCGATGCGCATATGCACTTCCTTGGCACCGCAGTCATACAATACCTTCACGTTGTCGTTGAGTTGAGTACCCCTGACTATGGAATCATCGCAAAACAATGCCCTTTTGCCCTTAAGCATCGACTGATTGGGCACCAGTTTCATCTTTGCTATAAAAGAACGCATTGACTGGTCTGAGGGTGTGAAACTGCGGGGCCATGTAGGTGTATATTTTGAGATACACCGCTGATATGGAGTGCCGTGCCCGGCGGCGTAGCCTAATGCCATGCCTACTCCCGAGTCAGGTATGCCCGAAACGCAGTCTATCTCGGTCTCCTTGTCCTGCTGACCAAGAGCATACCCGGACCGGAACCTTACTTCCTCCACATTTCGGTTTTCGTATGTAGAAGTCGGGAAGCCATAATATACCCACATGAACGCGCAGATCTGCATCTCTTTGTTGGCTTCCCTGAGACATCGTATGCCGTCGGGCTTGAGTTCCACTATCTCACCGGGACCTACGTCGCGAAGCAGTTCATAGTCAAGATTCGGGAAAGAGGTCGACTCGCTGCTGACGGCATACCCGTCTTCTTTCCTGCCAATGACTATCGATGTCCTGCCAAGCTTGTCTCGCCCTACTATCACTGAGTCTTCAGTCAGGATAAGCATGGAACACGAGCCTTTTACTTTTCTGTACACATGTTCTATACCATCCACAAAATCCTTGCCTTTATTTATCAGAAGACCGATAAGTTCTGTAGGATTGGTGGTACCGGAACTGAGTTCGGCAAAATGTGCTCCCTCGTCTATCAGTTCCTTCTCAAGTTCGTCAAGATTCTCAATCTTGGCTACGGTCACTAACGCGTATCGTCCAAGATGCGTGTTGAATGTAATTGGCTGGGGATCGGTGTCGCTGATTACACCTATTCCGATGTTGCCCTTATACTTGTGCAGCTCTGACTCGAATTTTGTGCGGAAATACGAACTTTCGAGCGAGTGGATAGATCTGCAGAATCGATGTTCTTCTGCGTCATACGTCACCATACCTCCTCGACGTGTGCCAAGATGCGAGTTATAGTCTACTCCGTAAAACACATCGTTGACACATCTACGCTTTAAGGCTGCGCCAAAAAAACCTCCCATAAGACTTCTTTCTTTCTTGTTACCTGTTTGAAATAGAAGTCCGGTGAGGATTGTTGTTTCTATCCTCACCGGATATCCGATGCAAAATTAATAAAAAGTTACCGATTTTCTATCGCGTCTTCGAATTTTTTTTGACGTTCTTTACTTTACCGAGTTTCATCTTTCCTACAATCCTTTCGGCAAGTGTCTTTTTATCAAGAGGATGAATATCGTTCCATTCTCCAAGATCATAATTCTCCACGAGAGAGCACTCGTCAATCCGTTCGCATGCCGATTTCTGGATTGCTCGCATTTCTGCCCAGCACTTTCTACCCCAGGCATCGCTCTCCGGAAGATAATTGGCAAGTTCCACAACGAAAAATGGAAGTGTCGGAGCCTTACGGTCGCTTCTCCATAATGCCACCATCTTTTCAAGCAGGTCTCCGTATTCATTGCGTGTGTCAACATTGCTCTCGCCCTGATACCATACCACATTCCCGACAGGGTATTGGCTCACAGGACTTATCATCGAGTTGTAGAGAACAGTGGGGGAGTAGCACCAGAAAGTGCTCCCGGGGGCTGACGGCATTCTATTGCCCTCTTTATATTTCCAGTTACCTTCAAGACTTATCTCCTCTCCACCTTCAAATTTTATCTTGTATGGCTTCTCCGAAATGAACTCTCCCGGGCCTCCATTTGATACGAGACGCACTGTGATTGTGTTCTCGCCCGGTTTAAGAAGTCCCTCACGAAGCCGATAGATTCTCGGAGGGTAGCGGTAGCTCACAGTCCCTACAAACTCTCCGTTGACATAGGTGGAATCAGAATCCACTATCACTCCCATCCGAAGGGTGGCGGGCTGATTGGCAAGATTCGCAGGTATATTTACTTTTTTTGTAAACCAGTGACTCCCGGCTTTAGCATTACATTCATCCCTCGTCCAACTTCTGTCTTTCAGCAGGTCGATATCTTTCCAGTCAGACAGGTCGGTGCCGGCGGATTCCCAATGCTCCTTGCGTCCAGGATCTCCTGCCCAAAGAGCGGCGTCCCATCTGCCTTGCTTCTCCCTCTCCATGCGCGTCTGCCTCTCACGATAGCCGTTGTCCTTGTCTATAGCAAGTTGACCGAGCTGCCGTTGATATCCTGTCAGTGACTTTTCGCTCATCCAGGCTTCTATCGGGGTTCCTCCCCAACTGCAGTTGATGATGCCCACCGGCCTGCCGGTCTTGGCATTCATCTCCATAGCTATGAAATATCCGAGGGCTGAGAAGTTCCGGCTCTCTGTGGGCGATGTCTTTACCCATTGCCCGCCGTTCAGATCCGCTTCCGGTCCTGCAAACGATATCTCTTTCGGCGCAATGAACTGACGGATGTTGTCATTCTTATAAGTCGTGATTATGTCATGAAACTTATCGTCCACGCGATATACGTATAGTTCCATATTGCTCTGGCCCGAACAAAGCACGACATCGCCGCTTAGAACGTCTTTCAACACTTTGTCGCCGATTGTGACAGTATACGGTCCCCCCGGTTTCAGTGCCGGAAGCTCGACTTTCCATTTTCCTTCATCGTCTGCCGTCACTCTCGCCTTTCGGGAATTATTAATCTTAATGTCAAATTTCTCATTGGGGTCAGCCGTCCCCCATAGTGTCAGCGGCTTGCTGTATTCAACCACCATGCCGTCCTGAAGTATTTTTGCCGGCTTTACTTCTCCATTTGCTATCGCCGCAGACAAGACGGTGCTCCACAAAAGTATTCTCTTCATATATTATTCAATATTTATATAGTTTCACATGAAGAACCTTGAAATCATCTATTCCTATTCTGACATGTCTTCCTTGATGTGTCTCGTCTCCGTTAAGTCGTCTCACTTCTTTCATACTGCCGTCTGGAAGTAGCTCGACTTCGTCACAACTGAGGATTCCCACTCTTCCCTTTCCATGCCATGCATCTTTTTTATCTTGGTTTCCCGATTCCACGAATCCATCCTCGCCAAGTCGAACCGAACCGTCCTTTTCGTCTGCCAACTCCCATTTTACCACGATGCCGCTGCCGGCTATCACATATTCAAGATCTGAAAGTTTTATCACGATGCCTCCTCCGTCAGGCCATACACTTCCCTCTGATGACCGGGGATCCCAGGGAAGCGTGAGGAAATGGGACGAGATTGTCTTTATATCGCCATCGCAAACCGTTTTGGAGTCTTTGCTGTTGGCAGATTCAAAAAGCAATCCATAATGCTCGTTTCCCTTGATCAGCGGCTGGAGACTATCAAGCAGACTATATGCTTTCCTTAGTCTGTCTGCCGCTCTCTCGCCGGCGTTTTCAATGGAAAAGGGACTGAATCCTATTGCAGAATGTTCTCCCACTGCATACATGGCATGTACACCGCTGTTTTCACTTAGTCTGATTTCCGGTATGAAAAGGGGATTTCCCGGCATGTCATATTGAGCAAGCCATGGCGCGAAGGGGGGATCGTATATATCCGGAGAAATAAAGTCTACCGACGGAGCGCCTGTCTTCCATATTTCAGACAGGCGGGAGAGTGGTCCTGCCGAGGGATATTGTCCCGGACGGCGTCCGCGACTGTCAAGAGCGGCATTCACATATAGAGGCATGGAGGGAAATATCTTCCGGGCTTGTTTCGCGAGCCGCTCCACATAGGTCGCATAATACCATGCCATAAACATTTCATCAGCATAGTCCGAATCCTCTGCAAGTATCGACCATTTGCTTCCTTCCTTTACGCCTGATTTTTTTGCTAATTGTCGAGGCACTCCGAGCGAATAGGCGGTTTCGGCTTCCTTTGAATGGTCTCTTGCCGACTCAAGCATTCCTATCTCGTTTTCTATCTGAATCATCATCACTCTGTCTGAAAGTCTGCTGCCTTTCAAATGATTCAGAAGTGCTTCGAATGCCTTGAGATCTGCATCCGATACATTTTCACTGAATGCACTCAATATCTCAAGTGGCTTCCCTTCATGGGTTATGGCTCTCGGGAATCTTTTTGTGTCTGTCTTTACCCAGCCGGGAGCATAGCAGCTCATGGAGTTTTTCCACGCTCCAAACCATAGCAAGACAAGGTCAAGGTCTTGCTCTTCAGCTGTTTTTAGGGCGTGGTCAAGAAGAGTGAAATCATACTTGCCTTCTTCCGGCTCTATGAGTTCCCAATACACGGGCATCAATACCGTGTTAAGTCCCATAGACTTTAGTCTTGGAAAAATTGCGTTGATATCAACTGTTGAGGAAGCTGACGAGTTGCCAAGTTCACCTCCGAGAAGAATATGGTCAGGTACTCGCGGTGTGCCTGCAAGGCAAGTCATAAAGCCGAGGATAGCGGCTACGCTCAAAATCTTGCGTCTGGGAATAATCATAGATGTGCCTATCTTTTTGTATCGAGAAGTTCTGCCGATGGATTCGTGAAATTGTCTATATTCAGCTTCACTTTCATCATGTCTTCAAGTCGATGCATCGGAAGTCGTTCCGCTTCCTTGCCCGATATGTTCCCAAAATATTCAAGACACGCGTCTCTCCACCAGATTGCATCTTTATGCTGGGTCAGAAGGCGGCTGTCAATATCGGAATAGATTTCCGGTTCGACACTCCCTTTCATGTCTTGCCACATGCCGCGCATCTCTGCCACTCCTTCAACTCCACTATCATAATGCCGGTTGAGAGCTTGCCAAACGGTCTCTCCGCTCGGAAGCTTACTGTCCCATCCTACATGATGAAACCACAGCAGATATTTCTCCGGACAGGTCGAAAAATGCTCAAACCGGGACCTGTCGGATTCTGGATATTGACACGTGGCGCCGCTTCCGCTCTTTTCAGTGCGGTCAAAACCTATTCCTTCTTTGTCGGCTCTGTGATAATACTTCGGAAGCCAGTCGGCGCGTGCTCCGGCTACGTCACACCATGGTTCCGGTCCATAGTGATGACCGAACGCGAATAAGTGGTGAAGCCCCATAGGCATCATGTAGTCTACCACATGTTCGCGGCTCCCCGCCATCATCTTGACGAGCGTCTTCTGTTGATCTGCATCCGGATTGAGCCATTGAGTCTGGTAAATCCACTCGTCAAGTATTGTCTCGGGAGATAGTTCCGGATTCCACGCCATTCGTCCGAATGCATACCAGTTTGCCTGGGCAAGAGGATGCCCGGTAAAATTGTCAGAATCTCCGACGTTCGCGACACCGGCTACACCTTTGATTCCACTGCGCGGAGCCTCTTCAAAGAATTCCTCCCACATAGGCGCGAGATAGGCAAGATGGTTGGAATGTCCCAAATATTCCTGCGTTATCTGAAGTTCTGCCAAAAGCGGGGTCGCTTTCATCCCGGCAAATAGTGGGCTATACGGCTCACGGGGCTGGAAATCCACAGGACCGTTCTTTACCTGTACAAGTACGTTATCGTCAAACTGTCCGTCAAGTGGCTTGAATTCCACATACGCCTGCTTTGCCCGGTCTGCGTCTGACGGAGAATATACAAAGGCGCGCCACATCACTATTCCATTATGCGGCTTCAGCACTCTTGCCAGCATATTTGCTCCTTCCGCATGACTCCTCCCGAAGTCACACGGTCCCGGTTGTCCCTCACTGTTGGCTTTTACCAGAAAACCTCCGAAGTCGGGAATCTCTCTATAGATTTCTTCTACCTTCTTTTTCCACCACCCTGAGACTTCGGAAGAAAGGGGATCGGCGGTGCTGAGTCCGCCTAATGCCATCGGACTTGCAAAATTTACCGATAGATACACCTTGATGCCGTAAGGTCTGAGTATGTCGGCTACTTTTGCCACTTCGCGAACAACTTCCGACCGAAGCATGTCGGGTGATGCGTTGACATTGTTCAGAACCGTTCCGTTGATACCTGCGATAGCGTTTGCAAGTGCATATTTCTCATACACTGATTTCATGCTGTCGGCAATCTGACTTTTCCAGTCCCAGATGCTTTTGCCGGCATAACCTCTCTCCACCGTCCTGTCCATGTTGTCCCAGTGATTAAGAATTCTGAGATTGTGGACGGGCTTGTCTTCCCTATCTCGGCAACTCTGAGGTCTGTAGAGCGACAGGGCACCGTATAGCAATCCTCGCCCCGACGGTGATGTCACTGTTATGGTTCTGCTTGCGCTGTCGGCTTTGACTTTATATGATTCAGACGGAATTTTTCGGTCTCTTTTCTGTTCCAGCCTCACTCGGGTGAAATACTCATCCGGAGCGGACGCTTGAAGAATCTCACATGCCTTCTTCGCTTCAGGTAGAGATCCCTTATATTCAACCTTGCATCCACAATTCTCTGAAGGAAGCCAGAGTTGTGAGTCACTCCTCTCTCCCCGTACTCCGGGACAAAGAAGTAGTCCGGTTGCTAATGCTAAGGCGGTTTTAGTAAGTCTTGGTATCAAGTTGTTCATGATATTCTAAGATCAGATGTTAATAGTCTTGGGAAGACTTGTCACGGTCTTCCCAAGTGAGATGATTCATCTACAGGCACTTTCGCCTATAGTAGAAAGATGTGTCATGCCAGTTTTTAAGCATACATGTTGACAATAGCCTCGTAGAGCTCCTGCTTGCCGCTTGTCTGAGCGGGTTCGGGGTTCTTCTTGGCGTATGCCACTACGTCTTCAAGCGAAAGGGCTCCTTCTTCGAATGCCTTGCCTTCTCCCTTGTCAAACGATGCATAGCGGTCAGCGAGCATCTGCTTGTAAGGCGATTTTTCAAGAACGTCGGCTGCGCTGAGAAGTGCACGTGCCATTGCGTCCATACCTGCGATGTGTGCGATGAAGATGTCCTCGAGGTCAGTGGAGTTGCGGCGGGTCTTGGCGTCGAAGTTGGTGCCTCCGTTGCCGAGACCTCCGTTACGGATGATCTGCATCATTGCCTGAGTCAGTTCGTAGTTGTCGATGGGGAACTGGTCGGTGTCCCAGCCGTTCTGATAGTCACCGCGGTTGGCGTCGATGCTGCCGAGCATGCCGTTGTCGACTGCTACGCACAGCTCATGCTCGAATGTGTGGCCGGCAAGTGTGGCGTGGTTTACTTCGATGTTTACCTTGAAGTCTTTGTCGAGATTGTGTGCCTTCAGGAATCCGATTACTGTCTCAGTGTCTACGTCATACTGATGCTTGGAGGGCTCCATGGGCTTGGGCTCGATGAGGAATGTGCCGGTGAAGCCTTTGGCGCGTGCATAGTCGCGTGCCATAGTGAGCATTCTTGCGAGATGCTCCTTCTCACGCTTCTGGTCGGTGTTCAGAATGCTCATATATCCTTCGCGGCCACCCCAGAACACGTAGTTGGTGCCTCCGAGGGCGATGGTGGCGTCGATTGCATTCTTAATCTGAACTGCTGCGCGTGCCACTACGTCAAAGTCAGGGTTGGTGGCGGCGCCGTTCATGTAACGTGCGTTGCCAAACACATTGGCTGTGCCCCACAGGTTCTTGATGCCGGTAGCTGCCATCTTTTCCTTCAGATATGCGGTGATCTCGTGCATACGGTTCTCGTAGTCAGCTATGTCTTCTCCGAGGTCGCCGATAAGGTCGGTGTCATGGAAGCAGAAATACTCGATTCCGAGTTTCTGCATTATCTCGAAGCCGGCATCGGCTTTCTGCTTTGCCACTGCCATTGCGTCAGCGCCTTCGTTCCAGGGGAACTTCTTTGTGCCGCCACCGAACTGGTCGCCGCCTTCTGCGCAAAGTGTATGCCACCATGCCATGGCGAACTTGAGCCATTCTTTCATCGGTTTGCCGAGAACTACTTTCTCTGCGTCATAATAACGGTAGGCGAGGGGATTATAGCTTCCTGCGCCTTCATACTTGATTTTCCCTATATTAGGAAAATACTCTTTCTGTGCCATAAATTAAATTTATTTAAACAATTGCTATTGTATGTTTTATTCAAAATTTCAAGTGTTCCTTCCAGCGCTCGTATGCTTCTTTATAGGCTCCACGGTCTTTTGCCGGCTCGATTTCCCTGATTTTCTTTAGAGTCGCGAACGCCTCGTTGTTGTCTTTATAGATGCCTGCTCCGATACCCGCGCCCTTCGCCGCGCCGACACTTCCATCCGTCTCAAACAATTTGATGGTCGCGCCACTGACAGCCGCAAGGGTGTCGCGGAAGAGAGGACTCAGGAACATATTGGCGTTTCCGGCATGTATGGTGTCGACCTTCAGACCCATTGCCTCGGTGATTTCTATGCCATACATAAAGGAGAACACGATTCCTTCCTGTGCGGCACGCATGAGGTGCGCCTTGTTGTGGATGTTGAAGTTCACCCCGTGGATCGAGCAACCTGTATCCTTATTCTGAAGTATGCGCTCCGCTCCATTGCCGAACGGAACGATGCTCACGCCCTCTGAGCCCACGGGCACGGATTCCGCCATCCTGTTCATATCTTCGTAGCTCATGCCGTTGTCAGCGATGTTACGCTTGATCCAGCTGTTGAGGATGCCGGTGCCGTTGATGCACGTCAGCACTCCGATTCTCGGCGCCTCCGCCGTATGGTTTACATGCGCGAAACAGTTGACTCTTGACTTGGAATCACAGTCAACCTTGCCGTTGACAGCATATACAACTCCCGACGTTCCCGCTGTGGCGGCTATCTCTCCGGGGTTGAACACATTAAGGCTCAATGCGTTGTTGGGCTGGTCGCCGGCTCGATAGGTGACAGGTGTGCCGGCTGCCAAACCGAGTTCCTTTGCAGCCTCCGGCAGTAACTCGCCCTGCATGCTGAAAGTGGGTTTGACATCGGGAAGTATCGACATGTCGAAACCGAAATAGTCCATGAGGAATCGTGCCGGTGCATTCTCCTTGAAGTCCCATAGCACATAGTTCGACAGTCCCTCCGGCGTGGTGCAAAGTTCGCCGGTCATCTTCATAGCAATATAGTCTGCCGGAAGCATAACCTTGTCGATGCGGGAATAAATTTCAGGCTCGTTCTCCTTCACCCACGCAAGTTTGGCGGCGGTAAAGTTGCCGGGGGAATTGAGAAGATGTGTCAGACATTTTTCAGGACCTACCTCGCGGAATGCTTTCTCGCCGTAGGGTACAGCGCGTGAGTCACACCAGATGATGGCGTCGCGCAAAACCTTGCGGTCGCGGTCTACGCACACCAGTCCGTGCATCTGGAAGGAAAAGCCAATCGCCTTTATGTCCGACGGATTGATTTTTGAGGTCTGAAGCACACTGGCTGTAACATCCTTCAGATGCTTCCACCAGCTTTCCGGATCCTGCTCTGCCCACCCGGAGCGCAACGCCTTGATCTTTGCCTCGCTCTTGGGATAAAAATCAGTGGCTATACACTTGCCGCTCTCCGATTCCACGATGCTGGCCTTCACTGACGAGGTGCCTATGTCATATCCTAATAAATACATGTTTCTCCTTTATTATATTATGGTATTAAAACTTTATTTTGAGTTATTACTTCAATACATACAGCTCCACAAAATTAATAAAATTTTTGATTCGAAAGAAATTTTTAATATAATTTTTAATTGTTTTTCCTCAATTCAAAAAAAAAGTTGTAACTTTGCATTGTTGCTGCATGAATTTTGATTTTACATTATATTTTTTATTAACCTGTATTGTTTACCATGACAGAATCTATTGACTCAGTATCTGCTGTCGGTTCTTCTAACGCTGCGGAGAAAAAAGGTTTTTACAAGGTCTCCATGCTGAAGTGTATCGGCTTTGGCGCAGGTGACCTCGCTCAAAATCTTATTTACCAGACTATCAGCATGTACTTGCTGTTCTTCTACACTAATGTTTATCATCTCGACGCAGCTGCCGCCGCTGTGATGTTCTTGGTGGTTCGTATTATCGATGTTATCTGGGACCCTATTGTTGGAACTTTCGTCGATAAACACAATCCTAAACTCGGTAAGTATCGCGCTTATCTCGTGCTCGGTGGTATTCCTCTTACAGTGTTTGCTATCCTTTGTTTCTGGAATGGCTTCTCCGGTTCGCTTTTCTATGCATATTTCACATACGTAGCCCTCTCGATGTGCTACACGCTCGTGAATGTGCCGTATGGAGCTCTTAATGCCTCTCTTACTCGCGACACTAACGAAATCACAAAACTTACTTCCGTCCGCATGTTTATGGCGAATATCGGTGGCCTTGCCGTCGGCTCCGGAATTCCTCTCGTTCTTGAGCTGATTGACCCCTCGAGCACCGATAAAATGTCTACTTCCGACACGGCTTGGTTCCTTACCATGACTATTTACGGTCTTTTCGGTCTCGCCCTCCTTTTCTTCTGCTTCTCTCAGTGTAAGGAGAGAGTGGTGATGGATAAAAAGGCTACGGCAAACGTGAAGGTCTCCGACCTCTGGATGGAATTTGTTCACAACAGGCCTCTAAGAATACTCGCCTTCTTCTTCATCACGGCTTTCGCTATGATGGCTATCGGAAATGCCGCCGGCGCTTACTACATTAATTATAATATGAATGGCACTGCCGCCGAACTTTCCATTTTCATGGGTCTCGGTTCGATTCCGGCTTTCATTTTCATGCCGATGGTGCCGGCAATCAAGCGTCTTATAGGAAAAAGAAACATGTTCTATGTGTTCCTTTTAGTGGCTATTATCGGTATGGCGGTGCTGTATGCCGTTTCCGTAGTTCCCGCTCTGCAACATATGTGGCTCGTTTACATCGCTCAGTTCATCAAGTCTACCGGCATTATTGTTGCCACTGGTTATATGTGGGCACTCGTTCCGGAGGTTATCTCTTATGCTGAGTATACAAATGGAAAGCGAATCGCCGGTATTGTCAATGCTCTTACCGGTATCTTCTACAAGGCAGGTATGGCTCTCGGTGGTGTGGTGCCGGGTCTTGTGCTTTACTATGTCGGATTCAATAGCGAGGCACCCGTGCAGACTCCTCTTGCCGAGCAGGGTATCCTCTGGCTCGTTTGCGTTATTCCGGCAATGCTGCTTTTCCTCGCTATGTACATCATTTCCAGATATGAGCTGACCGACGAGGTGATTGACCGCATCAATACCGAAATCGAGGCTCGTCATTCCAACAACTGACATTACAAAAAAAACTATTATAATGAAAAGATATCTTTTCCCTGCCGACTATATGGCAGACCCCAGCGTCCATGTCTTCGACGGTAAGATCTACATTTATCCGTCTCACGACTGGGAATGCGAAAATGTCGAAAACGACAACGGTGACCAGTATGTCATGAAGGATATGCATGTGCTGTCTATCGATGGCGATCCTATGACCGGTAAGGTAACAGACCATGGTAAGGCTCTCGACATTGCCGATGTTCCTTGGGCAGGAAGACAGCTCTGGGATTGCGACGTCGCTGAAAAAGACGGTAAGTATTATCTATATTTCCCCCTGAAGGACAAAAACGATATTTTCCGCACCGGCGTGGCGGTTGCCGATTCTCCCACAGGTCCCTTCATTCCGATGCCGGATCCGGTCAGAGGCAGCTATTCCATCGACTACTGCGTTTTAAAGGAAGGCGACGAGTACTATATGTATTTCGGCGGCCTTTGGGGTGGTCAGCTCCAGAGATATTGCGACAACAAGGCGCTTGAGACTCCCTATCTTCCCGAAGGTAAACAGGATTCTCTCCCAAGCCGCTGCGTGAGGCTTTCGAAAGATATGCTTCAGTTTGCAGAAGAGCCGCGTCCCATTCAGGTCGTTGACGAGAATGGCAAACCGCTCGCTGCCGATGACCCTCACAGGTTCTTTGAGGCTTCATGGGTACATAAATACAATGGGAAATACTATTTCTCTTACTCCACCGGCGACAGCCACCTCCTATGCTACGCCGTTGGCGACAATCCCTACGGACCATTCACCTATAAGGGTGTAATCCTGACTCCGGTCGTAGGCTGGACAACTCATCATTCAATCATAGAGTTTGACGGTAAGTGGTATCTCTTCCATCACGACAGCGTGCCGTCCGGTGGCAAATCCTGGCTCAGAAGCCTGAAGGTCTGCGAACTCCAATACGATAAAGATGGAAACATAATCCCCATCGAAGGAATCGATTGACAATATCAATGTGGCTGCGGATAACCATTATATCCGCAGTCATATTTTTTAGCTGATCCGCCATCCGATCTTTGGTTGGCGGATTACTGTTTTCCGGCATTCCTGGACAGCTAAGACACATTTTATCCAAACTTTGACTTTCTCGATTTTTCCCAGGCTGCGAAGTAACTCCATTAAATGAATAATCAAAAGAAGGCCCGCGAATCTGTCGCGGGCCTTCTTTTGATTATTGTCGTTTAAGCCGTTTATCTGACTATTCTGACTACTGTAAAGGAATAGGGAGGAACCGTAACATTATCGCACGATTCAATCTCTGAGGTAACCGGCTTTGCATCAAGCTGGCGAGGAGTACCCGAAATAACGGTCATCAATCCTTTTCCTGCGGGATAACCCGCAAGGTCAACTTCTACTCTTACAGGAAGCAGGTTCGCTATCCTGATTATAGTGTCGCCTGTCTTTTCATCAATCACTGTCGAAACTCCGAAACGGTTTCTAACATCATCGTTAATTCCTGTGCAACCGCTGCCGTCGCAGTTCGGACATTTCTTTTCCTCAAGATTCACTCGCGAGGGAATATAGGTCGTGCCGGCGTTAGCGCCATACATCTGCTGTACGTAATAGTCAGGCGTCAGCGTTATGCTGTCGTTGTCGAAATAGATCAGGTCCGGGCGCCATTGAGTGCGTCCCTTCTTCGAAAAGAGGGGTGCGTAACTCGTCATCTCGACCACATCGGCATTCCTTTCTACATCTGTCAGATAAAGCGCTATTGACAGAGCGCATTCAAGATTTGACTCTCGGCCGGGGTAGTGGGAGGCATATTCGCCAAGATATACCTTCGGACCCTTCCTGTCGTATCCGTCGTAGAAGTCACGATGATTGATATACCAGCCGGGTGCCACATAATAATGCTCGTCTACTATCTTGACATTTTCTTTACGCGCGAAGTCCCAGCCCTCCTCATAGTCTGATCCTTCATAGAACGGACCGGTGGTTCCTACCACTGTGATGTCGGGATACTTTGCGATGACTGCATCCCTTATCATCTTGAATCGCGTCTTGAATGCTTCGCTTATAAGGTCTTCGTTGCCTATCCCTAGATACTTCAGATTAAAGGGCTCTGGATGTCCGGCTTCTGCACGAACCTTTCCCCACTTCGAGTCTGCAGGCCCGTTGGCATACTCCACAAGGTCGAGAATGTCCTGAATATATCCCGGCATTTCGTCCATCGGAATGCCTTCCTGCTGTCCATTGCTGGTCAGTTCATCATGACTGCAGTGTGATTTCCTCGATGAGTTCTGACACGGAACTCCTGCCGCAAGCACCGGAAGCGGTTCCATTCCGAGATCCTCGCAAAACTGAAAATATTCATAGAATCCGAGTCCTCGTGTCTGATGGTAGCCCCAGAGATTGGATAGAGGCTTTCGGGATTCCAATGGTCCTACCGATCCTTTCCAGTCGTAGATGTTGTCTATGCCGTTGCCATGACTGACGCATCCGCCGGGAAAACGCATGAAGCGGGGTTGAAGATCGGCAAGTGTCTGCGCGAGGTCTGCCCTGAGCCCGTTTCTTCTTCCTTTAAAGGTCTTTTCGGGGAAGAGAGAGATCATGTCAAGTTCACTACGCCCTTTCTTCAGAGGCGCGATTTTCAGAACTGCGTCTTTGCAGTCAGCATTGGACTTCAGTGTTGACTCTATTTTTGACCATTCCGAACCTGCCGGCACTTCTACTTTGGTCTGAGCGAGAACATGACCGCTTCTGTCTTCAAGCGTCACCTTGAGCGGTGTTTTTACTGAAGAGCGGCCGAAGACGCTGAATAGATATTTTTCCCCTTTCTTTACATTGATTCCATCAAACCCACCATTCACAAGGGCTCCAGGCTTGTTGCCTCTGGTTAGTATTCCATAATGCGGATTGTTAGCATGTATAGGGGTGTCTGTAGAAATCTCAAGAGTCAGTTCTCCTTCGGTATTCCAACTGTGGGTCGGCGACCATCCCTTGTGGTCACCCTCGCTGAATTCGAAATCCCTGTTTCTTACCAGTTCTGCATAGAGTCCGCCATCTGCTCCGTAATTGATGTCTTCAAAGAAAATGCCGATAAACTTATCACTTATCTTTTTTGACTTTTCCGGTACATATTCAACCGTCGCCTTCAGCGGACGAAGGTCCTTGAATCTCCATGGATCCTGATCCATCCGCTCATCGTTTTTGGATGCGTCAAGTTGCCGGTGATGAACATAGCCATTGAGGCGTTCTATGAAGTCACTGTCTACCGTCATCACGGTTCCTTTGACTTTCTTACCCTCGACCGTTGCTTCCGTCAGCGGCGCGAAACTTACAGAGGAGGGGAGTGCTTTCATATAGTCTGAATCTGAACGACGGTATTCCTGCGGCTTCCATACCTCGAAGTTGTCGCTGCTCGTATACGCAGTCACTTCACTGTTCTTATCCGGATTGAACAGCAGCCAGTATCTGCCGTCAGCATCCTGCGACAGTCTCACGTTGTGCATTTTCTTACCTCCGCCCCAGCTTCCATAGTCAGAGCCGAGGAATGACCAGAAATTTCCTATGCTTCTCCAATCATTACCATTCTTGACCGCAAGCTTAAGTCCGCCGCCGCCATCCGGCATAGAGAATGCCAGCATCTCAACCGGATTTCCTGCCATGCTGTCTGCCATCCCCAGCATTCCAATCGCCAGCATCGAGCAAAATCCAATTCTGAAAAAGTTCTTCATAACAAAATCATTAATTAAAATTAAATACCCCAAATATCCCTCATATAGCTCATATCCCTCATATCCCAATTAGTCCAATCCTCCACAAATCAGCAGAGCCAATTAAGCATTATGCATTTCAATTAAACCTGTTCATAGCAAACGCCGGTCCAGAAAGGCAATAAGCCTCCACGCAGTCAGCCGCCTTGTCCAATATAGCAGGAAGCGCCTTCCTTTCTTCATCCGTGAAGACTCCAAGCACAAAATCTATCTGATGCCCTCGCGAGAACTCATTCCCGACACCAATCCGAAGTCGAGCGTAATTGGTATTGCCAAGTTCGCTCGCTATGTTCTTAAGCCCGTTGTGTCCTGCGTCTGATCCTCGCTGCTTGAGTCGTGTCGTTCCAAACGGTAAAGCAAGGTCATCCACCACTATAAGTAAATTCTCCAGTGGCAGTTTTTCCTTGTTCATCCAATACCGCACGGCGACTCCGCTTAGATTCATATATGTGGATGGCTTAAGAAGCATTAGCTCGCAGTTTTTTACCTTGATGGTACACATGTCGCCATAGCGGCAAGACTCCCATTTTCCTCCGGTTCTCTCGGCAAGGACATCCAACACCATAAATCCGCAGTTATGCCGTGTCCCGACATAGTCCGGCCCGAAATTGCCAAGTCCCGTTATCAAGTATTTTTTCATATCATCTTTCTCTAATAATCTTATTAGTCCAATTAGTCTTATTAGTCCAATTAGTCTAATTAGACTAATCCTCCAATCAGCAGAGCAAATTCTAAATTCTAAATTTTCAATTCTAAAAAAGGCGACATGGATATCCCATATCGCCTTTTGAAATCTTGTGGCTCAGACCTGACATTACTCTGCCTTCGCTGCCGCACCGCGCGCTGCTCTTGTGAGCTGTACAGCGCAGACAACTGCATTCTTGGCATTCATCAGTTCAAGGCCCTCATAGTGGAGGTCGCCTACTGCCAGTGACTGACCGAGTCCGAGTTTATCTACATTGACGATCAGCTGCTCAGGAATCTCTGTATAGACAGCTTTTACCTTAAGCTTACGCATGGAAAGCTGAAGCTTACCACCGGCCTTTACACCTTCTGCATGGCCTTCGATTCTTACCGGAACTTCCATCACGATGGGCTTGTCGGGATATACCTCAAGGAAATCGATGTGCATCACTGTATCCTTTACAGGCTGGAATGCTATCTCCTTCATCACTGCCTTGCGGGTTCTGCCGTTAAGCTCAAGATTGATCTCGAAGATTTCTGGAGTATAGATGAGTTTGCGTACATCCTCTGTGTTTACAATGATGTCAGTGGTGATCATGCCTCTTTTGGCATCCAGTTCCACCAGTTTCTCACCTGCTTCGAGAGCTCCGTTGTAGGGAAGTTCTACAAGTTTGCCTCCATTGAGCACTGCAGGAATCTTGCCTTCCTTACGGATAGCCTTCACTGCCTTCTTTCCGAGTTCCTTACGCGGCTCGGCCTTCAGTTCAAATGTCTTCATTTCTGATTGTTGTGTTACTAAAAATATTGATAATATTTCCCATCACACTGTGGGTCCGGTCCTTTCGCATTCCCGATGCTGTCGAACCGCCCTTTCTGCTTTTGGGCTTCAGTCTGCAAAATTACAAAAAAATTTCCATTCCCACACCATTTTACCACAATTTTTATTAAAGAAGTTCACGGCTCTTTCATTTAAAAAAGTCTTGAGCTTCCGAAAAGCCTGTTATTTTATAGCGGGGGGAAGTCTGAATGGGAAAAGGTAATTTTCGCATTTATTTCTCTGATTTTTAATAAAATAAGTGGTATAAAAATTTGGTCAAGTGGCCAAATTTTCGTAACTTTATAGTTGCAAATCAATTAGTTATGAATAAAAATAAGCCACTTGACCAAGTACGTTCGACCGGCGTAAATGCGCCCAATCGGACTTCAA
>JAGAJP010000060.1 GCA_017626045.1 Muribaculaceae bacterium
CCGCCGTCAACATCACAAAGGTGCTCAGGAAGCAGACGAAGATACCTTTCTCAATTGGTCAAATTAAGTCTCTGATGGTCAACGCTCATTTCATAAAAAGATTTTTTGACCTGAGCGGAATTGACCCGAACAAGACTTTACATGCTAAACTTGTCAAAGAACTCTTAGGCTTGGCGGTAGATGCCGCTTAGCCTATAATCAAAATTTTAACGAACTATTGTAAACGGATTTAGCATTATAAGTCGGGAATAATTGAATATATGATTATCGACAATAACCTTATCGACAAGGTGTCGGCGGAGGCGGAGGAGAGTCCGCGGCTGCGGATGAACTTCAACCTGCACGAGAGCCTCGATGCTAAGGCTCAGAGGCTTATCAATGTGCTGCTGCCCGGCACTGTTCTGCCTATACACCGACATCCGCATACCGCCGAGACATACGTTCTGCTGCGAGGGAAGATGTTCGTGGTGTTCTACGACGATATGGGTGCCCAGATCGAACGCTATCTTCTCGACCCCGCAATCGGCAACTATGGCGTCCATATTCCCATCGGGCAGTGGCACGGTATCGAAGTCATCGAGCCGTCGGCAATCTTCGAAGTGAAGGACGGTCCCTACATCCCCCTCTCACCGGAAGACTCTATGGACTGACCTGTCTTTCTCAATAATCTAAAAGGCGTGCAGTGAGGCGAAATACCTCACTGCACGTCTTTTTTTTAGGCTTACCGGAAGAGTAGTGGCAGGAATTGGCTTACCGGAAGAGTAGTGGTAGGAATTGGTTGAGGCATCTTCTCCAGGTGAGCCACTCGTGGTGGGTGCCGGGAGATTCGTAATATGTGTGGTTGATGCCGGCGTTCTTGAGTGCCGCGCTTATCTTGTCGCTTCCGAAATTCTCTTCCGTACCCATGCCGATGAAGAATGTGTGGACTTTTTTGTTGAAGCTGTCCGCATCGGTGAATATGCCTTCGTAGGCATTCTCCAGGCCGTTGGAGAGGAAGAAGAGAGCTCCGCTGAATGACCCGATATGGGAGAATTTGTCAAGATTCCTGAGTGTGGTCTCAAACGTCTGGTGGCCACCCCACGACAGACCTGCCATCGCGCGGTTGTCGCGGTCGGTCAGTGTGCGGAATGTGGAATCTATATACGGTATGATGTCATTCAGGAGAATTGGCGTGAATGTCGCTCCGAACTGGTCGCGTGTCTCTCCCGGACGTGCTCCGTGGATGTATCCGCAGTTGCCGTAGTCCATAACCACAATCATCGGCTTGCATTTCCCGGCGGCGATCTGGTTGTCGAGAATATTTGCCATCTTTCCCTGCTGATGCCAGCCGCGCTCGTCTTCACCCATTCCGTGCTGGAGATAGAGCACCGGGTATCTGGCGGAGGTGTTGGTCTCATATTCGGCGGGAGTGTACACGAAGCAGCGTCTCGGCTGCTGTTCGGTCTTTGAATAATATTGGCATTCCCTCACCTGTCCGTGCGGTATCTCGGGATTGAACGAATAGTAGGCAGCCGTCTCGCTGTCTTCCGGGATCTCGATGCCTCCGGCTATCCTTCCGCATCCGTAGAAAGCCTCGCTCGACGGGTCCACCACGTTGACTCCTCCTATATTAATGAAATAGTAATGGAATCCCACCACGAGCGGATCGGTAGTCGCCGACCAGTTTCCGTCGGCATCGCGTGTCATGTCGTATTTGCGTCCGCAGATGTCGACCTTCACATTGCTCGCCTCGGGCGCATGAATCCTGAAATAAGCCCTGCCGTCACTACCGACCTTGGGATATTTGGCTTCGGGAATATTGGTAGACGCCACGACTGCTTCCTGCGTATCATTCGCGAAAGCACATAAAGATGTAGTGAAAACTGCGGCAAGTGTGATTGCCGCAGTTGTGAGAGTTTTCTTGGTCATTTGTCGTTCAGGTATTTGTGGAGGAAAGGCTTGGGATTGTAGTTTCTGTCGAAGAAAAGAGGATATTCGTGTCTGCCGCGTACAGGCCAGTCGTTGCGCCAGCTGTCGCCGTCGGATACTCCCCATGCTGTGACACGCGAGATGACGTCTGCATTGCGCAGATATATGTTCATCAGCGAGTCCATACGGTTGTTCCACTGCGCGGAGACATCATCGGGCAGTTTTTCGGGATACGGGTTGAGTTCCTTCTGATATGCCACCTTGTCTGCTACGTTGGCGCCCCTGTTGACAGAAGGAAGCGCTCCCATGTCCAGTTCCGTGATCATAACCTTGCATCCGGTGCTTGCGAAAGCCTTGAGAGAGTTCTCATAGTCCGAGAGGTTAGGATAGTCAAGCCCCATGTGGCTCTGCATTCCGATGGCGTCGATGCGAATCCCCTTCGACTTCATGTCGTTGACAAGCTTCACGTATCTGTCGCGCTTGCCGGCGTTGTTCATGCTGTAGTCATTGATATAGAGTTCCGCATCCGGGTCCGCCTCATGGGCGTATTGGAATGCAAGGGGAATGAATTCCTCGCCGAGAATCTTGTAGAAGTCACTGTTGCGGTAGTCGCCGTTGTCTTCAATCGCCTCGTTTACCACGTCCCAGCCCTGAATCCGTCCTTTGTATCTGCCCACGATGGTGTGGATATGGTCGCGCAGTCTGTCGCGAAGGGTCTGTGCGTCCACCAGATTGCCGAGAGAGTCCTTGCAAAACCATGGAGCCAGTTGCGAATGCCACACTAAGCAGTGGCCGATGATAAACATATTGTTGTCCTCGCCGAATTTCACGAAGCGGTCGGCGTCATCCCAGAAATATCTGTTTTCCTCGGGATGGATTTCCTCGCATTTCATCACGTTTTCCGCAACGATCGAATTGAAATGCTTCTTGGCTGTCGCGGCGCCGAGAGAGTCCTCTCCCGAGCATTGCCATTGGTTGACTGCCACTCCAATCAGGAACTTGTCTTTGAACGCGTCTTTGAGTGTCCGGGGTTCAGCCGAACATGAGACCATGACGAGCGATGCCGCCAATAGTGTCAGAGTTTTTTTCATAATGTACCGGTTGCTTTTTGGGTATATAAATTGAATTACGAAGTTTAGACAACTTCTGTTAACATTTGTTTAATGCAAAGTTATAAATAAAAAGGGTAATTGACAGCAATCGGTGTCGCAAAAGCATTTCCAATCGTGTGGCGCTTTGGTAAATTTGCTCATTCAAACGACTTGGATGCCCCATTCTTACCCCAATGAAATGTTAAATCGTAGAGAAATCGTGCAAATTTGTAACTATAGTGAATTATTTGTCTTTACATATTTTAATATTCGGGAAATTTGTCCTATATTTGCAGATTATAATACAACTCTTTCAAAGCAACAATTATTCTAACCACATTCATGAGACATATCTGCATCTGCATTGCGATTCTATCACTGCTCTTCTCCTCGCCGGTCCGAGGCTGCGAGCTGCCGTATCATTCGGGAGTGCTTTTTGACTCGCCGAGTGCCAAGGCAAGCGACTATACGGAATTCTGCCTCGACAGGAAAGGATTCCTTTGGATTGGCACGAAGCGCGGTCTTATCCGCTTCGACGGTAAGGAATATGATCTGTACTCACACGACGATAAATCGGAAACGTCTCTTTCCGATCACCGAACACTCGACCTTCTATACGACAGCAAGGGACGGCTATGGGTGGCGACAGCCAACGGTCTGGACCTCTATGACCCGCTTACCGATTCTTTCAAGACGGTGACTATTAACTCCCAACCACTGAGAGGGTATATAATAGCGGTCGACGAGCAGAAAGACGGAACCATCACATTCATCAATTCCGGCTTTGGCCTGTTTGTGATAAACGAGAAGAGCGATAACGGCATCGAAGCCGTGAGCTATATGACTCATCTTGCCAACAACAAGTCTTTCAATACGCTGGAATGCGGCGCCGACGGCACTCTCTTCTTAGGAGATGCCGAGGGCAATGTGCACATTGTCAAAAAGAACGGCGCGCAGACTGTATTGAAGGCGGGCGATTCCTATGTCAACGACATAGAGCTTGAGTCTGACGGAAACCTCCTGATAAACATCCGTGACGATATATTCAGACTCGACACCCGCAGCAAGCGGCTCAGCGCTCTTAAGTCAAGCCAACCGGCACGTATACTAAAATTCTCCTCCAGCAGTTCTGTCGACGGGGTGGTATATGTCGGGACTCTGAAGGGAGGAGTGCTGCGCATCAAGCCGGGAAGCGATGTCGTCGAACCTTACGGCAGTTTCTATTCTCCGTTGATCGATGTCGGCAAATCAAAGGTGTCTGCAGTGTTCTGCGCTCCCGACAACACTCTCTGGCTCGGATGCGACTATAAGGGAATTCTGATGGTGCCCTCGCCGGGCATCCCCTTCACATACCATAGGCTTGACGATTATTATGAGGACTTCAACGGCGGCATCGACTGCCTGTCGCAATGGAAGGGCAATCTTCTTATTGCAACCGAGGGGCGGCTCAGTCTGATTACGCCTCAAGGCAGGTTGATTCGTACTTATCAGGTGCCGGGAAATGCGAGGATTACGTCTTTAAAGCATGAGGCGGATGATCGGTTTCTGGTCGGAATCCCCATGCAGGGTGTCAAGGAGCTTTCACTGGCGTCGGGCGCATGGCGCGATGTGGTGGATATTCCCGGAAATTATATCTCGCTCTATCTGGAGTCTGCCGGTGACGGCGATATATTTGTGGGCGCGCATGGCATCGGCTTGATGCGCTATCACGCCAAGACCGGGGAACGGGAATGGTTTAAGGTGTCTGACGATGGAAGAGGTATGCCAAATAAGTACGTCAACGTTCTTCACCGCACTTCCGACGGTAAATTGTGGGTGGGCTTCTACGGAGGCCTTGGCTGCTATGACTTGCGGAGCGGAAAATTTATGAATGTCGATGCTATTCCTGTCAACAACGCCACGGTTAGTGCTTTGGAGTCGGTGGGAGACTCCCTGATGCTTATCGGCACAAGCCAGGGCCTGATAGAATACAGTCTGAAGAACGGAAAATCGCGGCGGTATGCGTCTGCCGACGGTCTTTCGGACAATGAGGTGAGGACAATCGTCGACTTGGGTGCCGGCGGCAGATGGATAGGTACGGTCAACGGTCTGTCTTATCAAAGCGCGGCAACAAAGGAAATCTCCGCTTATTTCGGTGTGGTAGGTTTGCCGGAAAACGCATTCAATCATTCAGCGGAGTCATCCAACGACAACGATATTTATTTCACCGGCGACCTCGGCTTTACAGTGCTGAATCCGGACTTTATCCCTGCCGATCGCTGGAAGGACGGCGGTCCTAAAATTTCGGCATTGTTTATAGGCGGACGCAGGATTGTGCCGTCTGATAAGATTGGCGGCAAATATATTATTGAAGGAGACGCCTTGAGTCCCGAGATACTTAATCTTCCGTATAGCGACAATTCAATGAGAATCCGCCTTACGACTATGGATTTTCGTGACGCCTCAAATATTATATGGAGGTGGAGGATAGGCGATGGCGACGAGGCATGGAATGAGAACAGCCCCGGCGACAACATGATTCATCTGCCAAATCTGTCTCAGGGGGGGCATGTGCTTCAAATTCAAGGCATTGAGAATGGAGTGCTATCGCCTGTTCTTGAGGTCAGGCTACGTGTGGCTTATCCTTGGTATCTTTCTCCATGGGCAATCATATTCTATGTCCTTCTGTTTGCCGGACTGTTTTATCTTGTGGTGATGCTTGTGAAGAAAAAGAGGATAGAGCGCGAGAATGATGCGAGAATCAAGTTCTTCGTTGACCTTTCCCACGACATCCGGTCGCCGATAACCCTGATGCTCAGCCCGATCGAGGAGTTGATAAAGCGTCCGTTTGATGAAGACGTGAAGCGTGAGCTCAAGACCATAAAGCGCAATGGCCAGAGGATTCTCAGTCTTGTGAATCAGATGCTCGATCTGAGGAAACTCGACAAGGGGAAGATGCGGCTGCATTGCAGAAAGACGGATGTCGCCGGCTTTGTCGGAGGTCTTGTGGAACTGTTCCAGGCGCAGGCGCAGCAGAGCGGACTTGACCTTCAGTATGAGGACAGATTCGGCGAGGATAAAATATGGCTTGACCGCGACAATGTCGACAAGATATTGGTGAACCTTATCTCCAACGCGATAAAATACACGCCTGCGGATGGCGGTATCAAAGTTGTCACCGAGGCGTATGATGATGCCGACTTGGGTCGCTGCCTGCGTATCGACGTGATCGACACAGGTATCGGACTTGATGCAAAAATGGAGTCCAAGGTGTTTGAGCGCTTCTATCAAGCGAAGAACGGCGGGAATGTCTCCGGTTTCGGAATCGGTCTGGACCTCTGTCGCGGACTGTCTGAGCTTCATCATGGCAGAATCGAGGGACACAACCGACGCGACGGCGAGAAGGGGAGCGTCTTCTCGGTGTTCATCCCTCTTCAGCTCAAGGCTTATTCAGAAGACGAGCTTGTCGACGACGTCGCTTCCGCACAGCCGTCGGAGAGAAGTCGAGACTTGGTCTCCACGGTGGAAACCTCCTCGTCGGAGGCAGACTCTGCGTCGGCGAGGAAGTCAAAGGCGATGAAGAGAGTGTTCATAGTCGACGATCATGACGAACTGAGGACATATCTCAAACGCCAGTTGTCGGAATACTATAAGGTGTCGGAAGCGGCCGACGGCGAGACGGCGTTGAAGATGATACAGGAAAAAGTGCCGGATATCGTCGTGAGCGATGTCAAGATGCCCGGAATCGACGGCCTTGAGCTTCTGAAACGCCTTAAGCGCAATGATTCCACAGCCCATATTCCTGTCATACTTCTAAGTTCCCTCAATGAGGTAGCCGACCGTATGGCGGGGTGGGGCAGCGGTGCCGACGGCTATATAGGGAAACCGTTCAATCTGGAGGAACTGGAGTCGCTCATCGACAATCTTATCGACAATCGGCAGAAGGTGAAAGGTAAGGCAACCGGAGTCTCGGATATAGATGGAAAAATTGTCCATCCCGAGGTGAAAGGCAACGATGAGATCCTTATGGAGCGGGTGATGAAAGTGGTGGAGAAGTATATATCCGATTCCGAGTTTAATGTGGAGCAGCTGTCGGCGGAGGTCGGCATAAGCCGCGCGCATCTGCACCGCAAGATGAAGGATGCGATGGGTATCACTCCCAGCGATTTCATCAGGAATATACGGTTGAAGCGCGCCACGCAGCTTCTCCGCAAGCCGGATATCGAGATTACCCAGATAGCATATATGGTAGGGTACAACACCCAGTCGCATTTCTCGACGGTCTTCAAGAAATTCACAGGCTATACTCCCTCGGAATACAGAGGTAAATTCAGTGGCGATATTGATTCGCCTCAAGAAGAATCCACGCAGCAGTAAGGTTTCCGCCACTCCTCGAGTGGCGGAAAATTAGCTTCTAACCTAATAGTCTGTTCTTAAGTCCGTTAATAAAATCATGCGACAAATTTGAATATATTTGCGACATTTTTGCAGTTCATAATGACGAATTTGTACGCTTTGGAAATGCTCCAAAATCTCGGGTGTCTTATTAATGTCTAATTTTGCATCGTTAACAGAATTTAAACAACAATAACTTAAAATCAACATGAGAAACAGGATTCTTTCGATGCCGGTTGCTTTAGCGGTATTGTCGATTGTAAGTTGTGCGTCGGGAAAGGCTCCCTCCGTGAGCCCCCGGAGTTCGGAAGCGATTTTCGAATCGTTCGACTACACGGGCAATGACTCCATCTACAACGCCAATCCTCTGCCCGACAAGAGTTCTTTCTACAATCCGATTCTCGCAGGCTGGTATTCAGACCCGTCTATCTGCACCAATGGCAAGGGAGACTACTTTCTTGCCACCTCGACTTTTACTTTCTTTCCGGGAGTCCCGTTGTTTCACAGCCGGGACCTCGTCAACTGGAAGCAGGTCGGAAACGTGCTGAGCCGTCCGTCGCAGCTGCAGAATCTGGAGAAGCAGCATGTGAGCGGCGGTATCTTCGCTCCGGCTATCTCGTATAATCCCGCCAATGAGACATACTACATGGTCACTACCAATGTAGGCGCGGGCAATTTCTTCGTCAAGACGAAAGACCCGTTCGGCGAGTGGAGCGACCCTATCATGCTTCCCGAAGTGCAGGGCATCGACCCCGCGTTTTTCTTTGACGACAACGGAAAGGGATATATCGTCAACAATGACGACGCTCCGGAGGCAAAGCCGGAATATCCCGGTCACCGCACTGTCCGCGTGGTGGAGTTCGATGCCGCTACAGACAAATGTGTGGGCGAGCGCAAGATCGTCATCAATAAAGGATGCCGTCCTGAGGAAAAGCCCATCTGGTGTGAAGGTCCCCATATATATAAGGTGAACGGGGAATATTACCTGATGACTGCCGAGGGAGGTACTTCCACCTGGCACAGCGAGGTTATCTATCGCGGCAAGACTCCCTTCGGTCCGTATGTGGCATACGAGGGAAATCCCATCCTCACCCAGCGCACTCTCGACGCGAAGCGTAAGGACCCGGTGACTTGCGCAGGCCATGCCGACCTTGTGCAGACTCCGGAAGGCGACTGGTGGGGCGTGTTCCTTGCCGTGCGTCCTGTTGCCAACGACAGGGAGAACCTCGGACGCGAAACGTTCATGATGCCCGTGAAATGGACCGAAGACGGCTGGCCTTACTTCATGAAGGAGGGCGAGACTGTGCCTCTGGTGGTCAGCAAGCCCGGTGCGGTGCGCGGCGAAGAGGTTACTTTCGGCAACTATTCGCGCAAGGAGGATTTCAAATCCGAGAAACTCGGCAATGACTGGATGACTCTCCGAGGCCCGTCGACCTCTTATTATTCACTTACCGACGTTCCCGGCTGCCTGACTTTGAAATGTGCGGATGTCAAGTCGTCGGACAAGGCTGAGCTCCCCTACGTGTGCCGCAGACTCAACCATCATGATTTCGAGGCTGCCACAAACATGACCTTCGTGCCTGAACACGACAGCCAGAGCGCCGGCATACTCGTGCTCAAGGATGAGACACATCAGTATTATCTCGCGCGCGTCAAGAAAGGCGATGACCACTATATCCAGCTCCGCAAGCAGACCGACAAGGGCAAGGAGACCCTCGCGGAGCAGAAGATAGATTCCACGATTCCTTCAGTAAGTCTTAAAGTCAAAGGCAAAGGACTGAACTACGGATTCCATTATTCGGTCGACGGCGGCAAGAACTGGCAGCTTCTCGCTGACAATGTCGATGCCGGATACACCTCGACTGCGGTTGCAGGCGGCTTCACAGGCACTGTGATTGGCCCGTACGCATCCAATCTTGAATAAATAGGATAGTTAATATACATCTTACTAATACTTACAAACATGAAAATTGAAAAGACAGTTTTCCGAAGCATGGCGTTGCTTCTGGCGCTGTTTCTTGCCGGAGTCTCACAGGCTTTGGCAGAAACCGTCCGTGGTAATGTCACTGACGACTCCGGAGAGCCTCTGATCGGTGTCACGGTCATGGTGGTCGGTACTTCCGACGGCACCGTGACGGACCTCGAGGGCGACTACCGGATTGATGTGAAAGACATCAAGAAGAGTGAGCTTCGATTCACGTATGTGGGTATGACTCCAATCGTAGAAAAGGTTGGCGGTCGCACCACCGTGAATGTAGTGATGAAAAGTGACGCAAGCGCGCTCGAAGAGCTCGTGGTTGTCGGCTACGGCCAGCAGAAGAAGGCGTCGGTGGTGGGCGCTATCGCGCAGACCACAGGCGAGACCCTTATGCACTCCGGCGGCGTGAGCAGCGTGGGCGGTGCCCTGACTGGTAACGTGCCGGGCGTCATCACAATGGCAAAGACCGGCCAGCCGGGCGACGAGGATCCCGATATCGTGATCCGTGCCAAAACCACCTGGAACTCCGGCAGCGGTGTCCTGGTGCTTGTCGACGGCGTGGAGCGCCCCATGAGTTCCGTAGACCTGAACTCGATCGAGACCCTTTCAGTACTGAAAGACGCATCGGCTACGGCGGTCTATGGTGTGAAGGGCGCCAACGGCGTTATTCTTATCACCACCAAGCGTGGTAAGGAGGGTCGCGCCGAAATCGGTGTCAACTTCAACGCTACCATGAAGGTCGTTTCCGACGTCCCCAGCGTTGCAGGTTCTCCCGAGGCTCTCTATCAGAGAAACAGGATTATCGAGCGTGAGCTCGGTCTTTCGCCTGAGTCATGGCTCGACATCACTTCCGCAGCCACCATCGAGAAGTATCGCAATCCCGCGAATCTCGAGGAGTCGGAGCGTTATCCGAATGTGGACTGGCAGGACATGATGTTCAGAAAATCTGCGTTCTCCTACAACCCCAACGTCAGTGTGCGGGGCGGTACGAAATCAGTTAAATACTACGCTGCTTTTGACTTCCAGCATGAGGGCGACATCTTCAAGACCTACGATACCGGTCGCGGTTATACCTCGGGTTACGGCTACGACCGAATCAACATCCGCTCCAACCTTGACTTCCAGATCACAGGATCCACAGTGTTTAAGGTGAACCTTGCCGGATCACACGGTCAGAAGAAGAGCCCGCGCGGCAGCTCCGGCGGCTTTTTCGAGAGCCGAATGTGGGCGGCTGCATACTCCGCTCCGCCGGATGCATTCGTGCCTATCTATTCCGACGGTACCTACGGCTACTACCAGCCGGACGACCAGAGTGTCACCAACTCTATTCTGAATATTTCAAACAACGGTATCCAGAAGCATACCGAGACACGTATCACCACTGACTTTACCCTCAATCAGGATCTCTCGTTCATCACTCCCGGCCTTTCCGCGAACGCTACAGTATCGTGGGACAACATTATGGTCGAGGAAGGACGTGGTATCAATGAGAACTACTACACTCCCCAGAAGAAGTGGATCAATCCCGACACCGGCGAAGTCATATATCGCGAGCAGCAGACCAACAGCGGTTTTGATTTCAGCGAAGACCGCCGCTGGAGCGTGGAAGGTGGCTTTATCGACGCAAAGCAGCTGCAGCGTCACCTCTTTTATCAGGCTCAGCTCTATTATGGCCGCGAGTTTGGCAAGCATGACGTGACCGCCATGGGCGTATTCAACCGCACCGAGCACTCCTACGGTTCGGAATTCAAGCGCTACCGTGAGGACTGGGCGTTCCGTGCCACTTATAATTTCGATGACCGCTACTTCGTGGAATACAACGGCGCTTACAACGGCTCCGAGAAGTTCGGCGAGAAATATCGCTTCGACTTCTTCAATTCAGGTGCTGTGGGCTGGCGTCTGAGCGAGGAGAAATTCATGAACTGGAGCCGCAACTGGCTTGACAACTTCAAGATCCGCTACTCAATCGGTCAGGTGGGTGACGACGCCGCCGGCGACCGCTGGGCGTATGCCACTCAGTGGGTAACCACCGATCCGGTGAAGTTCACCCCCAACATCACCTCGCCTTTCGGCGGATACAAGGTGTCTGTGGAAGGCAACCCCGACCTGCACTGGGAAAAGGCTCTCAAGCAGAACCTCGGTCTCGACTTCCAGATTTTCAACGGTCTCGTTGCCGGTACCGTCGAACTCTTCAAGGAGAAGCGTCATGACATCATCGTCAACGGTCCCGACCGCGCGATCCCTTCTTACTTCGGTGGAAAGGCTCCTGCTGCCAACCTCGGTAAAGTGGAGAGCAAGGGTTACGAGCTCGAGCTGAGAGTCAACAAAATGTTCCCCAACGGCATGAGGGCATGGGGTAACTTCAACATGACCCACGCTATCAGCAAGATTCTCGATAAAGACGAGCCGGCTCTCAAGGACGCATATCAGAAAGAGGCTGGTTTCCAGATCGGTCAGGACCGCATCTTCTACGATGCCGGATATACCCAGAGCTGGGACGACGTGATCGGTATGACGACGTTTGACTCAAACGACAACTACAAGCTCCCCGGCGTTCTCGTGATCTCCGACTACAACGGCGACGGCGTAATCAACTCGTTTGACAAGGCTCCCTATGGATATACCAACACCCCGAACAATACCTACAACGCAACTCTCGGCTGGGAATGGAAAGGCTGGAGCGTGATGGTGCAGTTCTACGGCGTTACCGGCGTTCAGCGTGTTGTGGCTTACACCGAGCCCTTCAACAACCGACTCGACACATATTATAAGGACTTCTCATGGTGGAACGTTGGTGTTACCGATGCCGACCGCACAATGCCATACTGGACTCCCAAGCCGAGCTACAATGGTGGCTATGACGTGCGTTTCAACCACTATGACGGTTCATACATTCGTCTGAAGAATCTTGAAATCGCTTATACCTGGACCGATGGCTGGATCCGCAAGATCGGCCTGAAAGACCTCAGGATCTATCTCAGCGGCAACAACCTCTGGCAGTATCACCACATGCCCGACGACTTCGAGTCGAACTGGGACGTGTCCAACCCCGGATACCCCACCATGCGTCGCTTCAATCTGGGCATAAGGTTCAATATCTAATCAAAACATTATGAACAAATTTAAGAAATATATATATGCCGTAGCAGCGGCGATGGCGGTCTCCGCGCCATTCACTGCCTGCACGGACTATCTCGACAAGGCTCCTGAAAGCGACATATCGGAAGACATGGCTTTCAAGAACTTCAGGAATTTCCAGGGCTTCGTGGAGGAACTTTACTACCTCGTGCCTGATTTCTGCAAGATCTACTGGAACAACTCCTTCAACTGGGGCGACGACGAGATCATCAGCACCAACGTGAACTACATGATGGGCTACAAGGTAGACAACGGAGACTTCTGGGGCTGGCAGACGGAATACGACGGCTGGCAATGCGGCTGGATGGACATCAGAAACTTCGAGCCGGGCAAATTTGAGGCAGGCAATGCCCCTACGCTCTGGCAGAGCTGCTGGTATGGCATCCGCAAGTGCAACATCGGTCTTGCCAATATGGACCTTCTCATGGAGGCTACTCAGGAGGAGAAAGATGCCATCAAGGGTCAGTTGCTCTTCTTCCGCGGATGGTTCCATTTCGAACTGATGCAGTATTTCGGAGGCCTTCCCTATATCGACCAGGTACTCGGAAGCGGCAAGGTAAATCTCCCGCGTCTGAGCTATCATGAATGCGCCGACAAGGTTGCCGCCGACCTGAAGGAGGCTGCGGCTCTTGTTCCCCTCAACTGGGACAATGCCGCTGTAGGCTCCATGACAAAGGGCAACAATGAATACCGCATCAACAAGGTGATGGCTCTCTCATATCTCGGCAAGAACTATCTCTGGGCTGCAAGCCCTCTGATGAACCGCGAGTCTACCGGCTCATCCGACTACAACAAGGAGTATGCCAAACTGGCAGCCGAGGCTTTCGGTGAGGTTCTGACACTTGCCGAAACCGGACAGATGCAGTATAAACTCGTCGACTTCGAGGACTATAAGGAAATCTTCCTCACCCACAACAAGGGTGGTCTTCTTCCCGGCTCCACCGAGGCTATCTTCCGTCCCGTATCCTGGGACTGGAACCGCTCCAACTGGAACCAGACACGTACCTACGGATCAAAACTTCTTGACCCGGAGAAGGCAGTGGGATTCTATCCCTGCGCCAACTACGTAAACTTCTACGGTATGGCAAACGGCCTTCCCCTTGACGACCCCGACTCCGGCTTTGACAAGAGCCATCCTTGGAAAGACCGTGACCCCCGCTTCTATCATGATATCCGTCATGACGGATGCAAGGTTGAGCTCGGCGGCAATAAAGACGCAAATGCGTTCCGCTATGCGCCTCTCTACACCGGCGGTTGCTTCCGCGACGTGCAGAACGGTAGCCGTACCGGCTATTTCAACTACAAGTTCGTGCGCGATGACTTCAACCAGTTTGACAATCAGGGTGCCGGCAACTGGGGTGCCAACAACCACATGCTGATTCCCTATCTTCGTCTCGCCGATGTATATCTGATGTATGCAGAGTCCGCAGCCGAGGCAACAGGCGTGGCAGCCGGCAAGAGCAGCAACTGCTCGCTTACCGCAGAGGATGCCATCAACGTACTTCGTGACCGCGCCGGTGTCGACCACGTGAACGCAGCATATACCGGCTCGCTCGAGAAGTTCATGAGCGAGGTTCGTCGCGAGAGGGCTGTGGAGCTCGCGTTTGAGGGACATCGCTTCAACGACCTCCGTCGCTGGCTTCTTCAGGACAAGCCCGGCTATACCCAGAAGACATCCATCGAATTCTCTCGCGTAGGCGACCTTACAGGAATCGACAAGGATTCGTCGGTTGGTGTTAATACAGACGATCCGCACCAGACGGAAGTAATCGGTTATCACGAAGAGGTGATCTTGACCCGTAATTTCTCCGAGAAGCACTGGTGGCTTCCCCTGAAGGTCAACGATACTAAGATGTATGTTGAATTCGGACAGAATCCGGGATGGTGATTATAACTATAAAAGCTATTCATAATGAAAAAATCATATAATATCATATTCCCCGTCGTGCTTTCGATGTGTCTGGCTCCCGCGGCATACGCCCAGGAGGCGGATATGGCGGAGGCAGCCGACTCCCTGAGCGGGAAGGTGAAGCTTGCTTTCCGCACTTCCGACGCATCGGATGTGCTCGGAGGTGTCTCCACCATCAATGTAGAGGAACTGCAGAAGAAAAGCTACACCACCGGAAGCCTCGACAATATGCAGGGTCTCGTCACAGGCTACAACGGACAGTTGTGGGACATGGGCGAGGTGCTTGTGCTCGTCGACGGTGTTCCGCGCTACGCCAACAATATCGTTCCGCAGGAAATAGAGTCCATTTCTTTCCTGAAGGGCGCGCAGGCCGTGGTGCTTTACGGCAGTATCGCCTCGAAAGGCGCTATCCTCATCAACACCAAGCGCGGCGCGCAGACCGGTCTGCAGGTGAGCGTACGCGGTACCGCTACTCTTAACGTGCCCAAGTCTTACACTAAGTATCTCGGTTCCGCCGAATACATGACCCTCTACAACGAGGCTCGTGCAAACGACGGTCTCGCACCCGCCTTCAGCCAGGAAGACATCTACCGCTATGCGTCGAAGTCAAATCCCTGGAGGTATCCCGACATTAACTTCTTCTCGGAAGACTATGTCAAGAGCCACTACATGAAATATGAGGGTCAGGCTGAGTTCCGCGGAGGCGGCAAATATGCCCAGTTCTTCGCTATGGTAGGTCTCAACCACACCAATTCCATCATGAATTTCGGTGAGGGCAAGAAGAACGGCACAACTCGTCTCTATGTGCGCGGCAACATCGACCTCACCCTTAACGAATGGGTTACAGGATGGGTCAACACAAGCGCCACTTTCTGGGACAACCGCTATGACAATTCCAATTTCTGGAGCGAGTCAGCTAAGATGCGTCCTACAGAGCCCGGCTCGAATCCCCTTGTCCCCCTCATCCCCATCGGAGCTATCGAGGAAAACGACAAGAACAGCTGGACACTGGTCAACGGCTCCAAGTATCTCATCGACGGCAAGTATCTCCTCGGAGGCACACAGAACCATCAGACAAACCCCTTCGCCGCCATGTATGCCGCAGGCTACACCAAGCAGACAATCCGCCAGATGCAGTTTGACGCAGGTGTCCGCCTGAATCTCACCAAAGCGGTGGAAGGTCTCTCGTTCGTGGTTCGCGGTGCTGTCGACTACAACACCCAGTATAACTCGGTAATCAGAAACGACTATGCCGTATATCAGGCAAACTGGACCAACTATGGCGGCAAGGACGTGATCGAGAGCCTTACCAAATATGGTGTGGACAAAAGTACCGGAACCCAGATTGTGGAGAACTCGATAGAGCTTCAGACCATGATGTTCAGCGGACAGTTTGACTACAAGCGTGCCTTCGGCGATGTACACAACGTAGACGCCAACCTCGTGGCTCACATGTTCAAGAAATCCTGGTCAGGCATCTACCACAACCAGACCAACGCAAGCTTGGCTCTCCGCGCCGCTTACAACTACGACCATCGCTACTATGCGGAATTCAACGGCGCTCTCAACCATTCGTCGGTGTTCGCCCCGGGCAACCGCGCAGGCTTCTCGCCAGTTGGTACTCTCGGATGGCGCATCAGCCAGGAAGAGTGGCTTAAGGATTCTCCCGTGGTAGACGAACTCGCCATCAACGCGACCTACGGCCAGATTCTCGAGGACATCGACATCACCGGCAATATCGGAGACCAGGACTTCGACCAGAAGTATTATCTCTGGACCAGCAAATACACCCCGGCAGGCAACTATTGGGGATGGAGCGATGCAAGCAACCCGCAGAAATTCTCCTCGAAGCAGGGTGCAAACCGCGACCTCTCGTTTGTGAAGCGCAGAGAATTCAACCTCGGAATCAACGGCTCTCTTTGGCAGAATGCCCTGACTTTCCAGGCTAATTTCTTCAACACTGATTTCGACGGTCTCCCCGTGAGGGCTACCAACATCTACCCGAGCTATCTGGGAACAGCATGGTCGGAAAGCTCTTTCGTGCCCTGGATCAACTTCGAGAAGAAACGCGTCACCGGCTTTGACCTCGGAGCGCGCGGCAAGGTTCGTTTCGGTCAGGTCGACGTAGAGCTCGGCGCCAACGTGATGTATGCATACCGCAAGAACATCCGTATCAGCGAGACTCCAGAATATGACTGGCTGCGTGCCGAGGGCGAGTGCTCAGACGTCCTTCGCGGCTACCACTGCCTCGGATTCTTCCAGACAGAAGAGGAAGTTGCCACCGGCGCGAAAATCAACAGCGAGACCACTGTCGGCGACCTCAAGTATGAGGACCTCAACGACGACGGCGTAATCGACAGCCGCGACCAAATGATTATCGGAAAATGGTACGCTCCCTGGACCTACGGCGTGAACCTGACCGTGAAATACAGCGGCTTCTCACTGTATGTCAACGGTTCGGGCAATGCAGGTGGAACAGGAGTGATGAACAGCTCCGCAGCCTGGGTATTCGGTGACGGCAAGTATTCCGAAATAGTTCGCGGCCGCTGGACGAAGGAGACCGCCGCTACGGCGACCTATCCTCGTCTGACCACCAAGTCCGGAGACCTCAACTTCGTGACTTCCGACTTCTGGACCTACAGCACCGATGCTTTCTACATCGACCAGATCCAGCTGACTTATGATTTCCCGAGCAAACTTTTTGCCAATAAGTTTGTGAAAGGCCTGCAGCTCTATGCCAACGCCAACAACCTTCTCATGATCGGTCCCAACCGCAAGTATCGCGAGACAAACGTAGGCTACAACCCGCAGGTAAGAACTTTCGATTTCGGCGTAAAGGTTAATTTCTAAAGAATGAAAAAGAAAATGAAAAATACGATATTAGCCGGAACTTTTCTTACGGCGGCACTGCTCTTCACAGCCTGCGACGACGTGTTTGAGCCGCTGCCTGAAAACTTCCTCCCCATCGAGTCTGCCGGCGAGAACAGTTCCTATGCCGACAATCTTCTCGGTAATGCGTATAGCTCAGTGCCGGAATCGGGCGGGTATTCCTTCGACGATCCCGCAACCGACGACGCTGTGAGCAACGACCGCGACAATTCATGGCGAAAGATCGCTACAGGATCATGGTCTTCAAACTTCAATCCCACCAGCTGCTGGGACGGCTCAAGATGCGCCATCCAGTATTGCAACCTCTTCCTCTCAATCGTAGAGAACGTGGTGTGGGCAGCAGATGAGGAAGTCAACAAACTGTTTCACGACAGGGAGATCGGCGAGGCTTACGGCCTGCGTGCTATACACATGTATTTTCTCCTCCGTGCCCACGCCGGAAAGGATTCCGAAGGCAATCTGCTCGGTATTCCTATCGTGACTGAGCCCGAGGGAGAAGGCAGCAATTTCAATCTGCCCCGCAACACCTTCCGTGAGTGCTACGACGCGATGCTTGCCGACATAGCAATGGCTATGAAATATCTTCCTACCGAATACGGTTCGGAATATTTCAATGAACTCCGCTCCAGATATCCCGGCGTTACGGACGGTAGCCTCGAGCGTGTGTTCGGCACCAAGTTCAAGGGAAGAGTCTCAGGCAGAGTGCTGAAGGCATTCCAGGCTAAGGCATCTCTGCTCGCAGCCAGCCCGGCTTATGCTGCCAGCGGCGTGACTTGGGAAGAAGCTCTCGAAGACAATGGCAAGGTGCTCGACATCATCGGCGGCATCAACGGTCTTGACCCGACAGGCAACAGATGGTATGACGATCCCGCAATCGAGAAGTATGAGTCAGGTCAGTGTCCCCCGGAAGTCATCTGGCGTTCCAACCTGGCAAACAACCACGCTCTTGAAGAGGACAACTATCCTCCCACACTCTACGGTAAGGGAAGAATCAATCCGACCCAGAACCTCGTGGACGCATTCCCCATGGCAAACGGCTATCCCATTTCAGCGGGTGAGTCGGGATATGATCCCGCCAATCCCTACGCCGACAGGGATCCGCGCCTCGGAATGTATATCCTCTACAACGGAGAGAAGATGGCGTCTACCCAGATCATCACGGCTGCCGACGGCACCACCGACGATGCCCTCAACAAGATGTCCAACTCCACAAGAACCGGATATTACATGAGGAAGCACCTCAACGAGGCTGTAATCTGCAACCCCAACAACATTAAGGACATGAAGCACTACAGCGCGCGTCTCCGCTACACCGAGTTCTTCCTCAACTATGCCGAGGCAGCCAACGAGGCTAACGGCCCGATGTGGAAGGGAAGCCGCGGATATTCAGCCTACGACATCATCAAGCAGATCCGTCTGCGTGCCGGTGTGGGTCTGGAGAATGGCGACGCTTATCTGGAGAGCATCAAGAACGACCAGACAAAGATGCGCGAGATGATCCGCAACGAGCGTCGTCTTGAACTCTGTTTCGAAGGTTTCCGCTTCTACGACGTGCGCCGTTGGAATGCAGACATGAACGTGAGCGCCAAGGGTGTCAGAATCAACGGTGGAGTAGGCCAGGTGTTCGATGTTGAGCCCCGCAGCTATGGCAGCCACATGATCTACGGCCCGATCCCCAATTCCGAAGTTTTGAAGTTCAACAACCTCCGGCAGAACGCAGGATGGTAATCATCGACCAACGTAACATCATAACATTATGAAAAAATCATTGATAGCAGTTTGCTCTGTCAGCCTCCTCCTCGGAGGATGCCACAACGGGGATGTCGAATTTCCCGACTACGACAAGCAGACCATATATTTCGCGAAGCAGACCCCTGTGCGCACCGTGACCCTCGGCGATGAGGAGTATGCCGACAATTCGATCGACAACGAACACGCCGTGATTGTGAAGGCAGTGCTCGGTGGTGTCAACACCAACAAGAAGCAGCGCTGGGCTACCGTACAGGTGGATCCCTCCCTCTGCAGCACCATCAATTTCGCTGACGGTTCTCCGGTAAAGGCGCTCCCCGAAAGCTACTACAATCTGGCAAGCGACCGCCTCACCATCGAGAAAGGACAGCTCCTCGGGGGCGTGAGAGTTAATCTCACCGACGCGTTTTTCGCAGACCCCGACGCCGTCAACGTGACTTATGTGCTTCCCCTCCGCCTCGTGTCGGCTTCTGAGGAACTCCTCACGGGAACTCCGATGGAAGGTGTGGCATCGCCCGATCCCCTCAACAAGGAACACTGGTCGGTGCAGCCGCAGAACTATGTGCTCTATGCTCTGAAATACAAGAACCCGTATCACGGTCAGTGGCTCTGCAAGAGCATCGACGAGATCAACGACAACGGCACAGTGACCCGGAGCGAGAACACTCCCGCTGAATGGGAGAAGGCAGCCCTGCGCCAGCTCTCCACCAAGAGCCTGACAAAATGCGTTTACTCCTTCTCGAAGGATGTACCCATCATCGACGCCACAGGCAATCCCGGTGAAAAGCATCTCGTATGCGATCTGATTGTGGACATCAACGACCAGGGCGCGGCGACTGTCACCACCGAATCGGAGGGCTGCACAGCATCCGGCACCGGCTCATGGAAACACAGAGGTGAACCCAAGGCGTGGGGCGACAAGGACCGCGACCTTCTGAAACTCAGCTACACATATACCATCACTTATGTGAAGAACGAGCAGACAGGAGAAAAGGGAACATACAGCCAGAAATCCGAGGAGAGCCTTGTGATGCGCGACCGTCAGAACAAGCTTGAGACGTTCTCATTCATCATGAAATAATTTTTAATAAAAACAACAATGAACATCAACTATAAAATGTCGTTCGTCGCACTCGCCGGTCTTGTACTGGCGGGATGCGCCGATACCGACATCGACTATGTCGCAGTCGACAAGCCGCAGAGTATCGCCGAGCTTGAATATCTCGACGCTTACGGCGCGCTCAAAGACTATGTGGACCGCAGCACGCATCCGGTGTTCCGTCTCGGAACCGGAGTAGGTGCTCAGGATTATGTAGACGGCAAGCTCCCCTTCCGTGTCACCAATGCCAATTTCGACATGATGACTGCCGGAAACGCCATGAAGTATGGCTCGATTGTGGGCGACAACGGTGAGATGAACTTCAGTCTTGTGGAAAAGTTTGTGGAGGCAGCAAAGGCTTCCGGTATGGAGATATACGGACATACGCTTTGCTGGCATGAACAGCAGAACGTGAAGTACCTCAACAAACTTATCGCCGACCAGGAGATAGAAGTCGATCCCGACCAAAAAGAGGAGAAGATCGACGCGAAAAAGGACTATAAGAACGACTCGAAATTCCCTTACTTCGTGATGGGCTACGAGCCGCAGATCATCAATGGAATCCTTACCGTGCCGGAATATCCGGGCGACTGGTATCAGTTCTTCGTGATGGACGGTCTTTCTTTCAAAGAGGGTCAGGCTTATCGCGTGACCGCAAGGTTGAAGGGCAGCCAGGAAGGTGAGCTCAACGTGCAGCTCGGCAACTGGGGCGCTCTCCAGGAAGCGAAAATGAAGATTCCGGCTGACTGGGAAGAGGTGACAATAGACCTCAATCCACAGACAGTGGAAACAGGTTTCTGCGTGTTCCAGCCCGGAACATATCCCGGAAAACTTGAGATCGAGTGGGTGCAGGTTTCCCACCTCCAGACTCCTGTGATGGAAGTAGGTGTGCCTCTGATTGCCAATGGCGACGCCGACAAGGGCCAGAGCGCAAATGTCATTTCCCGTGTCCCGGGCTCGCCTGACACACCGGCAAAGGTAGTCGACGACCCCGCAGGCACAGGTAAGGTATACGCCTCCAGCTACAATGACTCGCCTGCCGAGGCTTGGGACTCACAGCTCTTCATCACTTCCGACACTCCTCTCGAGGCAGGTACGAAGATTCATGTGAAATTCCGCTATAAGGCTACCGACGCCCGCAACATCGATACACAGGCTCACGGTAAGCCGGGTGACTACCACTATTGGCAGTTTATCGGCACTCTCAACGCCACTACCGAATGGCAGGATCATGAGTATACCGGCACTATTTCAGCAGAGCAGGCAGGAAGCGGCGGTTGCTCCTCGATTGCGTTCAACCTCAGCAGCGCTCCGTCTGCAGGTACGTTCTATATCGACGACGTGGTATTCGAGAAATTGGTAAGCTCCAACACCAAACCTCTGACTCCGGAAGAGAAGGAAAGCATCCTTACCGCTGAGATGGAACGTTGGGTGAAGGGTATGATGGAGGCTACTGCCGGCGAAGTGAAGGCCTGGGACGTGGTTAACGAGGCTATTTCCGGCGGCCCGTGGGGTCAGCGCTACGACCTGCAGCATGCCGCTACTACCGATGATCCTTCCAACAAGTTCTTCTGGCAGGATTATCTGGGCGATAACTTCGCAAGAGTGCCTGTCAAGTTTGCACGCCAGTATTTCGCTGAATACGGTGGTAATCCGGAAGAGCTGAAACTCTTCATCAACGACTACAACCTCGAGAGCGACTGGGACGACAACCAGAAACTCAAGAGCCTTATCAGCTGGATCGAGCAGTGGGAGAGCGATGGCGAGACCAAGATCGACGGTATCGGCACACAGATGCACGTAAGCTATCATCTCAACCCCGCTACTCAGCAGAGCAAGGAGAAGCATATCGAGAAGATGTTCGAGCTTATGGCTGCAACCGGTAAGCTGGTGCGCATCACCGAGCTCGACATGGGTCTCGTGGACGAGAACGGCAATGCTGTCAAGACCGAAAATGTCACTCTGGAGCAGCATAAGAAGATGGCTGAACACTACAAGTGGATCATCTCCAAATACTTCGAGAAAGTTCCTCAGGCTCAGCAGTTCGGCATCTGCCAGTGGGCACAGACAGACAGCCCCGAAGGCTCAGGCTGGCGCGCAGGCGAGCCTATCGGTCTCTGGAACACCAACTATCAGCGCAAACCGCAGTATGGCGGCTTCGCCGACGGTCTTAAGGGCAACGCGGCTGCTCCTGCCGCCGCCCCCGCAGCAGCTCCTGAAGCGGCTCCCGCTAAATAATCAAGGCTACGCGAAAACCAATTAATGTTTTTTTCTAATCGAACCCGGAGGCGGATTGCCTTCCGCCTCCGGTTCCTAAAATTCAAGTTACTATATGAAAAAGTTTTTACTTTCAGTTGTTGCCGCAGTTATGGGTCTGAGCACTTATGCTGCCACAGTGTATGAGAAGTCATTCTCCGAGTTTGACAAGTTCCCATACTATGTCATGGGGTATGAACCCACCATCGAGAACGGTATTCTTAAGTCTTCCTACCCCGGATCCTGGTATCAGTATTTCATCGCCGACGGGATTTCCACAACTGCAGGCGAGTCATATACCGCCACTGTTAAGATCAAGGCTTCCATGGCAGGTTCCCTCGCCCTCAACATGGGCTGGGGCTGGGGCGACGGCGAACAGCTGAAATCTTCAATCAACGTGACCACAGAATGGAGCGAGGCCAAGACTACCTTCAACGGTGTCGGCGGCGCTTCCTGCAACCTTGTTCTCCAGCCCGGAACTTTTGAAGGCGACATCGAAATCGAATGGGTGAAGGTGGAAGACGGGGCTCCCGCAGTGGAAATCCCCACAACCGGTGATATCGTGGCTGAATACTACACTGCCAACTCCGACAAGACTGTGGCAGGCTGGGGCGGATCCGCAACTTTCGAAAATGTAGAGGAAGACGGCAAACCCTGCGTTAAGTTCACCAACCCCACAGCGACAGACGGCGCATGGGGCGTGCAGATGGCTTTCATGAACGACTTCGTAGCAGGCACAACATACTATCTTGGTTTCGACATCAAGGGTGACGCCGCAAAGGGTATCGCTACATCCTACCAGTCAGCCGGCGAGGAAAACGGCAGCGCTTATTATGAAGACAAGGGTTCCATGACCGCGTTTGACGTTACTCCCGAGTGGGAACACGTCATCATATACGGTGAATGCACTGCAGGCAGCAACCCCGAGCATAAGGCAAACCGTCTGCTCATGAACCTCGGCAAGTATGTCGGCACGTTCTATATGACCAACGTTACCATCTATACCGCAAAAGGTGACGGCGTGGAGACTGTCGGCGCAGCCGTAGAGAACGCTCCCCAGGGTGTCTACAACCTTCAGGGTATCCGCGTGCTTGACACATACGATGCATCAGCTGTAAGAAACCTTCCGAAGGGTATCTACGTGGTGAATGGCAAAAAGACTGTTGTGAAATAATTCCCACGGCTCATTAGTTGTTAATTATAATTGACAGACCGGAGAGTCCGGAAAAGATTCTCCGGCCTGTGTTTTTTACTTCGATGTGAATCATGAAAAACAGAATCTATACATTTCTTCTGATGGCGGTGACGGCATTGAGTGCCATGTCGTGGACCGGTATGGAGATGCCGAAACTCCATGTGGAAGGCCGCTGGCTGGTGACTGAAGACGGTAGCCATGTCAATCTTCACGGATTCGGCCAGACCTACAGCCCATGGTTTAACGAGCGCGGCACTAAATGGTCCAATTATGATGTGGACGCTTGTCTTAAATACAACAAAAAGAATATCGACGATATGATGAAGGCGGGATGGAAAGTGAATTTCCTTCGTCTTCACATGGACCCCTACTGGTCCAATACTCCCGGTGTGCAGACTGCCGGCGAGCATGATATTTCGGCTTTTGACTTCAACCGTTTCCGCAAATACCTTGCCGAAGTCTTTATCCCGATGGCTGAATACGCTGTGGATTGCGGCATGTATGTAGTGATGCGTCCGCCGGGTGTATGCCCGCAGGAAATCGCCGTGGGAGATGCCTATCACAAGTATCTGAAGCGGGTGTGGGGTTATGTGTCGTCGCAGAAAAAACTTACAGATAATCCACACATTATGTTTGAGCTTGCCAACGAGCCGGTCCGCATAATGGACGACGACGGCAAGTATCGCGCCGAGACTGACGGCTGCAACCGGAATCTCTCTCAGTTCTTCCAGGAGATTGTGGACCTGATGCGCGGCAACGGATGCAACAACATCCTTTGGGTGCCAGGCACCGGCTATCAGTCGCAATATGCCGGTTATGCCAAATATCCCATCAAGGGGGAGAATATCGGATATGCCGTTCACGTATATCCCGGATGGTATGGCAGCGACGCCATGGAGCCGAGTCATGAATTGGGTGGTGGCTACGGCGGACATTTCACCGCTTTTGAAAACGGCTGGAGTCGACAGGTGCTTCCGGCTGCACAGATAGCTCCCATCATGGTCACAGAAATGGACTGGGCTCCTTCTGTCTACGACGCGTCATGGGGCAAGAGCATCACCGGAACTATGCTCGGACAGGGTTTCGGTTCCAATTTTAAAATTATCGCGGATAACACGGGAAATGTAAGCTGGATGATCTTTACCGGCTCTGAATGGCTTTCTAAATTCAAGGATGAGCCGGGAAGCGAAGGTAACTATACTTTCCTTACCGATCCGGATGCCTGTCCCTGGCCCGCATATCACTGGTTTAAGGACTACGCAGGCGATGAGCTGGAGGTGTCGTCACCGGAACTTTGTCTCGCACCGCGTGCCGAAAAACAGCCTGAGGAATATAGACTCAAGTTGGGGCAGACAGTGAGCATGGCTTTGATTGGAAGAGGTACGGATATCGAGCTTAATGCCATCAATGTCGAGGCGGAGTTCTCCAATCCTGATGTCGTGTCGTGGGAAAGAGGAAATATGCGCTCCCTGAAGGAGGGCGTTACTGACTGTACGTTCCGATATACATACGGCGGCAAGAAAGGGGAGAAAAAAGTCACGATCATATCCGGAAATCCGATGGGTGTGGAAGGAGTGGAATCTACTCCCGACCGCTTGGTGGATGTCTTCTCCATGCAGGGAATCCTGTTGCGCAGCCGTGTGCCGCAAGCAGAGGCAACTGAAGGGCTTCCTTCAGGAATCTATATCGTAGGCGGCAAGAAGACCCTGGTCGGTCAAAATAAATAATGAATAAGACGGTGAGGTTTAAACAACTTCATGTTAATTATAAGAAATTGTATGAGAGTCAATATTTTGAAAACGATGGCGATTGCCACCATGATTTCCGGCGCGGCACTTGAAATTAACGCTGCCCCGGATCCCAATTTCCATATCTATCTCTGCATCGGGCAGTCGAATATGGAAGGGAACGCCTCAATAGAGCCAATCGACCGGCAGAATGTGCCGGAACGGTTCAAGGTGATGTCGGCAGTGGATTATAAGTATCCCGCCCGCACGAAAGGTGAGTGGTATGTGGCAGTTCCACCTTTGGTGAGAGAAAACACCGGGCTTACCCCGATAGATTATTTCGGACGCACGATGGTGGCGAATCTTCCGGAAGAAGTCACTGTTGGAGTGATTCCTGTTGCGGTGGGTGGTTGCAGAATCGAGCATCTCGACAAGGATTACGACCCTGCTCAGCTGTCGCAGGAGGCTGACTGGTTCCGCGGTTTCATGAGTGCTTACGACAACAAGCCTTACGACCGTCTGCTGGAATGCGCGCGCAAGGCAGCGGAGGTGGGCGTGATAAAGGGTATACTCCTCCATCAGGGTGAATCCAACAACGGTGACCGTCAGTGGCCGACGAAGGTTAAGAAGGTATACGACGACATTCTCGCCGACCTCGGACTTGAGGCGGGCTCAATTCCTCTTCTCGCAGGAGAAGTGGTGCGCAGCGACCAGGGTGGCGTGTGCGGCGGTATGAACGACATAATCCGTGACCTCCCCTCAACACTTCCTCAGGCTCGCGTGGTGACCGCCGCGGGACTCCCGCAGAAGGGTGACGGACTCCATTTCACCGCTCATGCCTATAGGGTGCTCGGATGCCGCTATGCCACCGAGATGCTCGCCACTATGGGCATCACTGACCCTAAGGTAGACTATTCCGAGGATGTGCCTTTTGTGCCCACCCCGGAGCCATCGGAAGGTGATTTCGTATTCGACTTCCAGTATTTCAATCCCAAAATCTTTGGAGACGGCACTTTCGATGCCACTACCGGCACTTTCCAGGCAGGACAGTGGGGGTTCGGAGGCTGGGAATATGACCGGCCTATCGATCTTTCCGGCTACAAGTATATAGTGGCGGAACTGAAGGAGGGCGACAAGGACAATGCGGAACTCCGGGTGTTTGACACCTCAAGTTATTGGGAGAAATCATACGAAGGCAAATTCAACGGAGGAACACTTATCGTGGCGGAACTGAGCGGTATGATGAAGAATCTTGAAAGCGGCATCAAGCCGGTCGACACTTCGAAAATCTATCGTGTCGGATTCTGGGGGCATGGCAGAAATCCCATTCATATCAAGCATGTGTATGCCACCAATGTCAATCCCTATGACACCAAAGTGGAGGGTGTGACTGCAGAAATCGGTGCGGATGGCTCCGTCTATAATCTGCTCGGCATGAAGGTGTCTGATTCTATCGGAGATGCCGATCTTGAGCCGGGTATCTACATCAGTGCGGGCAGAAAGTTTGTGATGCGCTGAAATTCTGAATTGAATTAGGAATTATGAATACGGAAAAATTAAGAAAAAGTGCATTTATAATCGCCGTGACTGTGGCGGTTGCCTCTGCGAATGCAGAAAATCCTTTTGTGCAGACATGCTACACCACTGACCCGGCTCCTATGGTTCACGGCGACAGACTGTATGTCTACACCGGTCATGACGAGGACAACGCGGATTTCTTCTGGATGCAGGAATGGCGCGTGTATTCCACCGACGATATGGTGAACTGGACCGACCACGGCTCTCCTCTCGCCATTGAGGATTTCAGCTGGGGCGACGACAGGGCGTGGGCTCCGCAGTGTGTTGAGAGAAACGGCAAGTTCTATCTGTATGTTCCTCTGCATTCCTCTCTGAGCGGCACAATGGCTATCGGCGTGGCGGTAGGCGATACTCCGGTGGGTCCGTTCAAGGACGCGATAGGAGCTCCTCTTGTCGACGGAAGCTGGGACTATATTGATCCTACAGTCTTTATCGATGACGACGGTCAGGCTTATCTCTACTGGGGAAACCCGAAACTGTATTATGTCAAACTTAACAAGGACATGGTTTCTTTCGATGGCAAAGTACATGTGGTGGAGCAGACCCCTGAGGGTTTCGGAGAGCCTAAGTTCGTGCCGATGGAAGCGGACAAGAAATATTTCTCCACTTATACGGAGGGTCCCTGGTTCTATAAGAGAAACGGAAAATACTATATGGTGTATGCTGCGGGAGGAATCCCCGAACACATAGGGTATTCGATGAGTGACTCACCGACAGGACCTTGGAAATACAAGGGTGTGATAATGCCTCAGTGCGACACGAATTCCTTTACGAACCATTCCGGAATCATCGACTATAAGGGAAAGTCTTATTTCTTTTATCATACGGGAAAACTGCCCGGTGGCGGTGGCTTCGCACGCAGTATCGCCGTCGAGCCGTTTGAATACAATGCGGACGGCACAATACCGGAAATCATGCCTACCGATAAGGGTGTGGCGCCTGTGGGCACTCTAAATCCCTTCAAACGCACAGAGGCTGAGACCATGGCGTGGAGCCAGGGTGTAGGCACAGAGCAGAATGCCGAGACCGGTGTGTATGTCTCGGATATCCACAACGGAGACTTTATTAAGGTCGCCAATGTGAATTTCGGGAGTGGTGCGCCGAAGAAGTTCGGAGCGTCTGTGGCGAGCGCGCTGCGTGGCGGAACGATTGAGGTGCGCATGGACAGTATCGACGGTCCTCTGGTTGCCGAACTCCCCGTGAGCGGCACCGGAGGCTGGGAAAACTGGCGATATGTGGAGACCGACGCCAAGGCCGAGGTGCCAGGAGTCCATGATATTTATTTCCTTTTCAAGGGTCGAAAGGGTCCAAAGCTCTTCAATCTTGACTATTGGATGTTTAAATAGTATTATTTGCTCGTAATCTTTTGTAAGACACCTCGTTCGGCATTCGCCGGGCGAGGTGTCGCACTTTATAGGTATACATTATCAAACATATTTGTAACATAAGGAAACTTGGAGGTGATGTTTTCGCACGTGTTTTCTACATGCTTGAACATGCGTTGCCGCAATTATAACTAATTTTGCACCGCAAACCTGATAAAACTCTAAGCACATGAAGCTGATTGAAACTCTCAAGCGAATGCCTCTAATTCTTGGCGTGGCTGTAATGGCAACGTCCAACTGCCTTGATGCCTCTGCCGGCAAACATGAGCCTAAGTGGATACAGGGAAGTTTTGACAATCCCGTGATATGGGCTGATGTCCCTGATCCGGATGTGATTCGTGTGGGAGATGATTTCTACATGGTCAGCACCACGATGCACCTTATGCCCGGATGTCCGGTGATGCATTCAAGAGACCTTGTCAACTGGGAGACGATTGGCTACGTTTTCGACCGTCTGGAGGACAATCCCCGGTATAGTCTCGAGGATGGCACTGTCTACGGCAAGGGGCAGTGGGCTACTTCAATCAGATATAGAGACGGAAAGTTCTATCTCCTCTTTTCCCCAAACGACCAGCCATACAAGTCATATATATATTCGGCGGAAAATCCGGCGGGTCCTTGGAAACTCATCACCAGAGACCGTCATTTTCATGACGCGTCGCTTCTTCTTGACGACGATGGAAAGGCTTATGTGTTTTATGGCAGCGGCAACATCAATCTGTGTCAGCTCAACGATGACCTTTCCGGTGTGAAGGAAGGAGGCATCGACAAGGTGGTGATAGTGCAAGACGAGGAGTGTGCCGGACTCCATGAGGGGAGCCGCGTAATCAAGCACAACGGAAAATATTATGCTTTCGTGATATCGTGGCCTTCCGGAAGACCGAGACGCCAACTCTGTTATCGCGCCGACAATATTGAGGGACCGTATGAGAAATGTGTAGTCCTTCAGTCTGAATTCGGTGGCTTCCCCTATGTAGGCCAGGGATGCCTTGTGGATGACGCCGACGGCAACTGGTGGGGAATGATCTTCCAGGACCGAGGCGGAGTGGGACGCGTGCTGACCCTTAATCCGTGTACATGGCGTGACGGCTGGCCGATGCTGGGCGATTCCGAGGGGAAGGTACCCGCAACTGTAGCAAAACGCCTTGAAAAGGGAAAGTCGCTTAAGGTGGTGGAGTCAGATGATTTCAACTCCGGAAAAATGTCTATTCTCTGGGAATGGAATCATAATCCCGACAACGCGAACTGGTCTCTCTCGGATCGGAAAGGTTGGCTGTCGTTGACTGCCGGAAAGGTGGTGAATAATCTCTTTGTGGCTCCCAATACCATTTCGCAGCGTATGACGGGTCCCGGATGTGAGGGAACCGTGAAAATGGATGTCAGCGACATGAAGAATGGTGACCGCGCCGGATTTGCCGCCTTCAATGGCGACACGGGGTCTGTAGGAGTGGAGATGGACAATGGCTCAAAATATATAGTCATGCGCAACCAGTCGGTAAGCATCGGAGGCGAGAACCATGGAGTGACCGGTGTTGAAGACACTGAGATTGAAAGAGTGCCATTAGACAAGAATATCGTCTATTTCAAGATTAAGGGAGATTTCAGACCCGGCAGTGATATGGCTGAATTCTTCTATAGCCTTGACGGCAAACACTGGATCGCGATAGGAAAGCCGTTCAAGATGCGGTTTGACTACAGACGCTTTTTTATGGGAACCCGCTACGCCATCTACAACTATGCCACACTTGCCAAAGGCGGTAAGGTATACGTAGACTGGTTCCGCCATGAAATTGCAGCAGACGATGAAAAGAAATAAAGAAATATACGAAAAGGGTATAATGAATTAGGATAAAAAGATATAATGAATTAGGATAGAAAGATATAATTAGCTTAGAAGATTGTATTAATTAAGTTTCGTTTTTGTTGGCCCACAGGAAATTACATTGTGATAATGTGATTTCCTTTTTTTCTTAAGTATCCATGTCACTATCCCCTGCAAACAGCCATAGAACGCGGTAAGTGCATCCTCACCGAGGGCAAGGAATTCACCGGGGGCGAGGAATTCGAATTCCTCGCCCCCGGTAAGTTAGTGACATTGCACGAGCGGTGCAATGTCACTAACTACGGTCGTCTTTCAGTTTTTCTTGAGTCTTACTCCATAAATCTGTCCGACCTGGCGATTCTTATGTGCCACAAATTTCACTCGTACCTCATTCTTGCCTTCAAGCAAGGAGTGGGGTATAGGGTAGTCTACTGTCTTGAACTGCGTGGTGCGCCAGCGGTGGGAGTTGTTGACACTTGTCAGTAGCTCGTCGTCGATGAATATGTCAAATTCCGATGTGCGCCAGTCGTCCTGACCCCAGAAGGTGAGCTGAAGGGTCAGTTCCGGTTCCCCCTTTGTCTGCATGAGATATGAGAAGTAACCTCCGTTGGCAGCATCGCGGTAGAACACGCCTTCCGTGCTCCCTTTATCCGAGTTATCGGTCTCCATCCTGTGGTCGGTCTCGGGCTGCTGCTCTCCGGGCATCACCTTGTCGACAGTGGCGGCTTCCAGTGCCTGGCGAGCTTTCTCTTCATCGGCAAGACGTTTTGTGTATTCCTTATACTCTTCTTCGCCAAGGGCGAGCCAATACATCATGTAGCGGGAGTCGTGAATTTCGAAAAACGGCTGGAGTTCACCTCCGGGAATGGCGTTTTCCATTCTTGTGGCGAGTGTGAAGTGGAGTGGCTTTCCGGCTATCGGACGGAGGTCGCCGCAAATGTCTTCGATTTTCTTTGGCAATAGAACCGGAGCCTTGTCGAGCGGGAGTTTCTGTCCGCCGGCATATTGTCCGAATCGGCTGTCGTCGGCGATGAGGGAACGTAGGTCTTCAGTGCCGGTTTTCATTCCAAGCACGATAGGCCCATACATAATCGCCACGTATTGCGGCACGTTGGGCATCCGTTCTATTCTTGCATGCATGGGCATGGAGATGGCGATGCGGTCCCCTTTTTTCCATTTGCGTTCTATACAAACGAATCCGTCCTCTTCATACTGCTTCGAGTCAAATCCTATGCCCTTGACCTCAAAGTTGTCGCACCATTCCGGTTTCCTTATCTTTAAGGTAAATTTTCCTTTGCCTTTGACTACGGATATCTCAGATGTCTCTCCGTATGGGAATGCCGTTTCCTGACGCAGTGTGATTCCGCGATCACGCCAGTTGAGTTCTGAAGCGGCGAACAGGTTGACATACAGAGCGTCGTCCGACGGGTTTTCCCCTTTCTTCCAAGTCCAGATAAACTGGCCGTATTTCCCGTGGTTTTCCATACCGGTACCCACACAGCACCACATAGCCATGTTGGGGGCGGAGTAGTTGCGGTAGTGGCGGGGACGTGCCGATGTGAAGTAGACATATCCTCCGTGTTCCGGATGCTGGGTGGAGAGGATGTGGTTAAACATCGCGCGCTCATAGAAGTCGCCATACTCAGCATTGGGTTTCTCCCGGTTTAGGAATTCCGTTAGTTTCAGCATGTTGTATGTATTGCACGATTCCGGTCCGTCAATATCGTTGACATAGTCGATGCAAGTCTCCTTGGTGGGGAAATGCTCGCGTCGGCTGTTGCCTCCGATTGCGAGAGAACGTTCTTTTGTGACAGTGTTCCAGAAAAAAAGGCTTGCGTCATGCCAGCGGGCATCGTTGTCGAGTTCGGCTATTCGCTGGAATCCGATCACCTTGGGTATCTGAGTGTTGGCGTGCATGTTGTCAAGGCAGTCCCGATGGTTTTCCATGGGAGTGAGGAGTTGTCGGTGGGCGAAGCGGCGCGCGCAGTCGAGATAGCGGCGGTCTTTGGTCATGGCGTAAGCGTCGGCTATCACTTCGTCCATGCCTCCGTGTTCATTGCCGAGCATAGTCTCCATCTGCTCGTCGCTGAGTCCGGATGTGATGTCCACAGCCCAGTCGCAGAACTTCAGGAACAGCTGCTTGGCATCTTCATTGCCGCAATAGAGCCATGCGTCGCGCAGTCCGGCATACATCTTATGAAGATTATAGAATGGAGCCCATGATTTGAAATACTGATCGAAGTTGCCTTCGCGGAAAGTTGACCATAACTTTTGGCTGTCTGGAAAACCGCCTACGTAGTTCTTTGACCATGCTTCTCCTCGCTTGTCATTCGCTTCGGCGCACTGTTTCAGTTGTCCGATCATATATTCCATTCGTTCGCGACATTCATCACTTCCGGTGGCTGCGTTGATGGCGAGTGCCGAAAGATAATGGCCGCCGACATGGCCGTCGAGGCCGTCCCAGTTGGGGTAGGTGGGTTTCAGCGGTGTCAGACCTGCTTCTTTGCGGTATGGAGCGAGCATGCGGTCGCAGTCATATTTCAGAAGGTTTTCTACATTGAGGTCTCTCGCGCGCTTCAGCGGACCGTCGAGAAGTGTGACGTCTCCCAACGGAAATTCGTCGGAATAGAGTTTTTCCTGCGCCGTGGCGGTAAATGCCAAAACGACGCATGACAATTCAGTAAAGATCAGTTTAAGGTTCATTCGTAAAAGCGTTCTATATAAATTATTATGCCTTGTTTAATTATTAAGTCCTGTCTAAAGATACAGCCTATTACCTTCATTCTACAAAGTTAATACATTTCTGCTACATCTCATAACTCCCCGCCAACTTTATTGAAGTTGTTTAAACTATTTTTTTCATTAACATGCATTATTTTTCTGTGGAAAAATCGATGTCATGGTAGTGACGCCCGGCTCGAGCGTCCTGAAATAAATAGCGATAAATTTCTGATAATGAGAATGCGCGAACCGTGCGTCACTACAAGGTTATGTATAATGCTTCTGTGGAGCACTGATGCAGAATATTCCCCTTTCGTTCAAATATTTTATAGTATACTGAGTTGTATTGAGGATTTTTTTGTAATTTTGTCTTTTCAATTTAAGAGTCCATCTTATGTTCTTATGTGGATGGTAGTGCGAAATTAAATTCTCGTTTTTTATGAAAAAGATAATTCTTTCTATTGTAGTTATATTGAGTTGGTCATGGTCTATTGCGCAGACTAAAGTGTCTTCCGGTTTTCAGGAACTGGATGAATGGACTGAGCAATGCCTTGCCGACAGACCCTTTGCATTAGGCTATCCGGGGAATTATGACGGAAAACTGGATGGATTCTATAAATGGTACACAGCCAATAATTTGGAAAACGTATTGATAAACAACGCAGGGAATCCTTTTGACAAGAGTGGCGCTCTTTCATCCGCACATTTTGAACGCGAAGTAATAGAGTTCTTTGCTCCTCTCTATGGTTTCGACGTGAATGATCTCTGGGGAATGGTTACCATGAGCGGAACAGACGGCAACAACCACGGCATATATTTCGGTGTTAACTATCTTAAGAACAAGACAGGACAAATGCCTGTGGTATATGTTTCCGACGAGGCCCATTACAGCAACTATCGCCTTTGTGACGTGCAGAACCTCGATGTAAGGCTCGTGAAGAGTAACGATATGGGACAAATGATACCAGAAGAACTTGAAAAATCGCTTGACCTCACACGTCCCGCTCTGATTATCTATGCGATGGGTTCCACTTTCAAGGGCGCTATCGATGATCAGAAGGCGCTTCAGGAAGTTTTCGACCGGCATCCGGAAATAATGGTATACCGTCATGTCGATGCTGCCCTATTCGGCGGTTATCTGCCTTTTACAGAGTATCGCGACTTGGTTAACCGCAATCAGATGAATTTTGAATCAATATCGGTCAGCGGCCATAAGTTTTTCGGCATAGACAGTCCTTGCGGCCTCTTTATTACCACCAAAAACATCTATGATAATCAGAATTCGTTTGACGTGCCATACCTCAACGCCAATATGCGCATGATAAGCTGCTCGCGATCCGGCACCGATCCGTTGAAATTCTGGTGGCTGATGAAAACCGTAGGCATCGAAGGATGGACGGCGCAGGCTCAGAAAATAATGGATAACACAAAGTATCTAATGTCGGAACTTCAACGCATAGATTGGCCTTGCTGGAACAATGCATATAGCAACACTGTGTTTTTCCATCGCCCTGACGATAGTCTTGTATCAAAATTCAACCTCGCCAACAGTAATGACAGCCGTTTTGGCGGCAATCTCTCTCATGTAGTCGTAATGCAGCACGTCACACGCGAGATGATAGACCGCTTCATCGCAGACCTCCAATCTTCAAGGAAATGAAAGAAACAACTTCATTGGTATCAGATTGGAGATAATTAGAGAATTTTTCAAAATATCGTCCTGTCTATGATTTGCAACTTCGCTTGCGATGGCTCTTCATAGGCGTTGCAGGCAGCGAGGTAGTTTTTCAACTCGGTGAAGTCGGAGCCGTAGAGGTTGTCGCTGAACTGATGGAGTTTGGTCATCACATTTATGTATGCCAGCGGGTCTTTGTGGCGGGTCAGTTTTCGCAATGCGAGTATGTAGTCTTCGCGGAACACTGTCGGCACGATTATACGCGACTGGTCGGCGCGGACAAACTCAGCATTCATCATCACTCTGGCGACACGTCCGTTGCCGTCATTGAACGGATGCACTTCGCTGATCATGAACATCATGAAAATTGCGCGGGCAAACGGGTCTGACAAAGCTGCATAATATTTGAAACCTTGTGAGAGCGTGCCTTTCACAAGCTGGTAGTCTACAAACTCTGTCATCCCGGCGCGATTGTTCTTATTCTTGAAAATACCGGGATTCATGTGCGGTCGTCCTTCAAGCAGTATACTGTGCCTATGGCTAAGAATAGCGAATAATTCTGTTGGTGATGTTGGTATCTTCATCATCTCGGCGCGGTTTGACAATACCTTGAATGTCCCCAGTATGTCATGTGAATCTTCGTCACGCCGTGGCATAGGAATACCCGAGTCTACAATCGCCTTAGCCTCGTCAATCTCAAATTCAGTTCCCTCTATATAATTAGAGAAATAACTCTCGAAGAATGAGAAAAGGCGGAATGATTCCTCATCGGTATTGCGATTATTGCGGATGACAAAATAGCGGTCTTTGATTACTTCAAACAATACTTCGAATAGTTCCACTCTTGTTTTGTCGAAAGGATTGCCGGCGGCAAGAGCTTTCGCCGAGTCTGTGGAAAGCACTTTTGCATCGTGAGTTGAGAGCAATGCCGAAATGATATTGTTGATTTTGGCAAACTCCGTCTGCATACCCAGTTCTTCGGCAACGGTTCTCAGTTCGTCGCGATATTCGTTAAGACGGTCCTCTCCACCGGTGAGCAGAATCTGTTCAAGTTTATTTTCTATCACACTGATAGGAAGAACGCGTGATTCATCGCCCGTCTTCCTTGATACCTGCATATTCTCAAGCATATACCGATGTTCACCCGATATGTGCATACCCATAAACGGGATATCATGCGTCGACGCTTTGGGACCTTTTGCAAAATTGAGAATGATACCGGGTAAGTCTTTTACTCTCCTTGTTGTCGAATTTGTCAAGAAGAAATCACCTGTAGCTGTCGGTCGCATCTCTTTGGCGCTGCGGTGGCTTATAAGAGCATCGGGATAGCGGTATACAAGTATATCTATAAGGTTTCGGCGCACGATATTCTCCAAACTATCAACAAGATTGGTTGTATAAATGCGTGGCGCAACCTTTCGCAACTCACCATCCTTTTCCTTCTTACTGAGTATACGGGAAATGTTCGGATCAGAGGAGCCGAAGATAATCTCTTTTTGGGTGTCAATTTTAACTGCCATACAAAAAATCACGATTAAGAGAATACAAAGGTACAAATTTTTGCGATTATAACCGCAATTTTTACAAAAAACTGAGTATAGGGAGCGTCTTTTCGACTCAGTGGAAATACCGATAACCTGGTAGGGAAGCACGGCTCGAGCAATGTCACTAACATAGGTATGCGGCTACAGGAGCGTCACCGGGGGCGAGGAATTCGAATTCCTCGCTACAGAAGCACCTGAACACAGATGCATCCCGCCTAATAAAGCGAGGAATTCGAATTCCTCGCCCCCGGTGAAAAATCCGCAGGCTCTCAGTAATTGGTTGAGATACAATAGAAAAAGGCTGTCCCACGACAGCCTTTTTCATGTGATCCGCACAGGATTCAAACCTGTAACCTTTTGATCCGTAGTCAGATGCTCTATTCAGTTGAGTTAGCGGACCCTCATTGCAAATAATCCCTATTTAAATTCATCGTGATCCGGTTGGGATTCGAAATGCAATTGTAAGAGGCTGTATTCCTTTGGATTGGTCTTGCTTTATTTGGTATGTGTATCTTTTATCATCACTATTACTCCAAGAGGGAGGGTATTGGGATAGGGTTTGAAGGGGACGCCTCCAATCAGCGTCCCCTGGATTTTATTTGCTGATGCCGAATGTCGCTATCGGGATTATTGTCGCTTCTACCATTGAGGGACTGATGATGCCGTATTCCCCTTCTTTGAGAGCGGATGCAGGGATGGTTATGAGATAGGACGATTCTCCGTATTTTGTGGCGTCAAATGGAAGATAGCCGTTCTTGCGTTCCTTTTCGGTCCCCAGAAGGGAAGACGAGAACACCTTCCACTGAACCTTGCGGTCTTTCTTTCCTTTCTTGAACTGCACCACGCGAAGGAAGTCCATCGGGTCGGTATTGTTGTTTTCGGCACGGTAGATGATGCGTACATCGTTCCCTTGCGGGATTGTATATGCCGACTCCTTGCCGTCAAACACGATATCCATGCCATTGAACCCGGCAAGGTTGTCGACACTGTACGCTATGTTTGAGACGCCGGCAGCCGTTGACATTGTCTGAATCCCGCCCATCACGGCGCCGACGCTTCCGCCAGCCATAGCAACACCGAAGCCTACACTTCCGGCTACATCGGCAACACCGCCCGCGATTTTCGCGAACTTACTCATGCCAGACTCATGCTTTTTGAACTCCGCCGTCTCCTTCGGAAGTTTGGAGAACGTAGAGTCAGATGTCAGGTAGACATAACTGTTGACGAACTCAGGTTCCGGCACTGTTACCGTGTTCTGTGCAACCGCACTTCCGGAGAGTGCAACCGTTGCAAAAGCAAGAAAAAACCTTTTCGTAATTATTGAAGATTTATGTGTTACTATCTGATTTTCAATATACAAATTTAACAAAAATCTTCGATATATGCAAATATTTTGCCAATAAAAATGGCGCATTAATCCTCAAGTAGAAAACTGTAGATCGGATTTGTTTTCACGAAATCGAAATCTTTAAAATTTAATTCTTTATTGTTTTTCAGTTCATTCGCATCATCGATATATGAGATCATAAGTTCTATTGGCAAATCATGTCTGCTTTTTGAAGTATATTTCAAAGTCTTAATGATAGTCTTTGGATCATCTTTGTCGAACACAAAGATAGTCTTTATAACCTTAGAGGTATCATTCTTTTCCTTTATTGTCGCAAGCCCGAATAGATATTCTGGGGAATCGGATTTTTCATACTCCTTAATATCCTTACGATATGACGAAGTGGCATCAATAAGTGTTCGTGCAAAATCCATCGCTTCTTCATCTGTTTTTACAGATTGATCACTAAAAGCCATTCCCAACAAATACATCCCGACTATTCCGGCTGAATTCTTACGTGATTTTTCAAGAGTATCAGCCCACAATGCCGGCATCTTAGTCTCAATAAAGGAAACGGAGTGGATGACATTAGAAGTATCAGGAGCCATCACACTGTCAATAGCCTCTCTTGCTATTTCAGCATTACGATTGTTAACTTGGTGGTGACTTGAACCGCAGCCAGCCAGACAGGCAAACAGCCCGATGACGGCAAAAATCAATAGTTTCTTCATTTTTGGAAATAATTTAAAATGATTGACGATTTCTTACCATGCATATGATTGTTCCTTTTCAAAAGGACTTATATAACCATATTTATTTTCACATAGAGTAGGCAACTTGGGACGATTATTATCATAAAATGAAAAGAAAACTTCGCTAAACTTTTTCCCAAACATTAGTAAATCCACGACAATAGACATATAAACACCATCCTCCATGACTGGGGTTTTCTGTCCTAATACATCTAATTCATATGCACTGACGCAATTGGACTCTTGGTCATATTCAATTACGCGAGTAGATCGTGGATTGATGATTTTCCAAGTTCCAATTCTTTCTCCGTTTGAACCAAAATTACAATAGATTGTATCTGACGACTGAACTATTTTATTTTCTCCTACAAGCCTTCCATTATGAAAATTATACGTTTCTCTTGGCTGCCGGGACTTAAGCAAAGACTTATCTGTTGTAGTAAATTTAATTGTCGTCTGACCTTCAAGGAGACCTCTTTTGTAATTGTACTCTGTTACTGTGGAATTGGTCTTATTTTTTATTGTCGCAATCCACTTGCCTTCTCTATATCCATCCTTGTTTTCGCCTTTCTCTGTATAGTTTTTCTTGGTGAATTCCATTAAACCGTCAGGTACTTTGATACCATCCTTTTCGTAATAATGGAATGTCAATGTCCCATCTTCAAATGGAACAGTCGTAACTTTTCTTTCCTGAGCATTGGAAAGCATTGCTGACAACAGCAATAAAGCTAATAGGATTAACTGTTTCATAACAATAATATATTGGTATTATTCAAATAGTCTTTGTTATTTTTTTTCTAAAATAGAAACCAATCTGTCAATAATCTTGCGCTGCTCTGACATCTCGGTAATAACTTGATTGGTGTTTTGCATTGCAAGATTATTTCCTTCTATAGATTTTGCCATATTATCTATGGATTTTTGAAGAGTCTCGAGTGATTTACCCGTCTGGGATAATGCTTTTTCAGTAAGCGCGTTCTGAGCTTGAAGACCTGATATGAAATCCTTAAAGAGTTTTTCAGAATTATTCATCATATCATGACCCACATTGCCCATTACACCAATTCCTGATTCAACCGTCTGGGTCTTTGGAGAGCCGGGATTGAGCATTTCTCCTTCGCCCGTTTTCAGCCATTCAAGATTAATCTGAGGAAACGTGCTCGCTATCTTATGAAGAGTCCTGTCGGTGATGGTTTGTTCTCCGATCAACATTTTATTAAGATTGGGAGGTGCAATTTTACTCAAATTTGCCAAAGAATGTTTGGTTAATCCAAGGGTCTCTATTACTTGTTTAATTCTATTTACTCTATCATTCATGTTAATATTTGTTAAATAATCTGATTATATTTTTATAAATATTATATATTATATTATCTTTGCAGAGTAAAACCTATGCAACGTCAATACATAGTTTATTGAGGTTAACACAAGTTTACAAAGTTAATAAATTAACTCATAATATCAAAACAAAATAATGAACTGCACGAAATCTTTTGGATAAGGATCAGGCGCAAGAGTCATTAGAAAGTTGGATTAGAAATATAACAAACGATAATAATAAACCAAGGATTAATAATATAAAAACAGATATATATGGATAATAATATTACAAGAGTGGTCGATCTGATACAGGGCAAACCGAAGAGAATAGTCGTGCCTGACAATGACTATTTCCCCTTTGTGGATATATCTGAACTCATAGAAGAGATCGAGGTGGGTGAGATTATTTCCTTTCCGGCGAAGAAGGATTCCATAGTGAGAGTCATGGCAGCGAGAATTGGCAAAGAGCTTCAAAGGGATTACCGTTGCCGCAGAAACACCAAAGAAAAGACTATCGATGTGTGCAGGTTTGTCTAAGGTTCTGAAAAGAAGAGCCAATCTTCTCTATCGGTTACGTCGAAACGGCGTTGACTGCAGTCTTCAACGCAAGACGATATATCTGCCGTTTGAGACAAGTCCGATGATGTATCCCCAAATCAAGAGATTATGCAATGAATACCATTTCGATATTCAATACGTGATAATATAATTATAATATTATGTTTACAAGGAATCAAGCGAAGATGATAGCCGAAGAACTCTTCAAACTCATAAGAGGCGACGTAGTGGAGGCATCGAAAGAGATAACCCACATAGAGAACGAGGAGTATCTGACCCCGAAGGATGTGGCAAGGATATTGGGATGGCATTATATGACCGTATACAAAAAGAAGGATGAACTTGGGTGCTACGTGAGAATAAAAAACAGGATCTTCTTCCCGAAATCCAAATTTCACCAGGTTCTGCAGTCAGGACGGTTATAACACTTATTATTATGTCGGAAACTAAACAACAGCCATATTTTCCGCACAACGCAAACTCCAGGAATGATGACAATCTTATCAGATTGCGTATGCATCACGGAGTGGCAGGATATGGTGTATACTATATGCTGCTTGAAAGACTCAGGCTTGCGGAGGGTTATCAATGCGCTCTCGATTACGAGATACTCAGTTGGGACCTCGATTGCGGTCAAGAACTAATACGGTCGGTGATCTACGATTTCGGACTATTCGTCATCGTGGAGGATGGACAGATGTTCCAAAGCGTGGAACTGAACGCATACATGAAGCTTATGGAAGATAAGAAAGCGGAACGGGCAGCAAGGGCAAAGGCCGCAGCTGATGCGCGTTGGGGCAAATCGGTTGCCAACATACCGGTAGATACTCCGCAGGAGACTCCCCAAGTTGCGAAGAAAGAAGAATCAAGTAAAGAAACAGTTGTCAAAGAAGACCGACTTGAACGGGAACTGGAGATAATGAAAGCCGATGAAGAATGGCTTGGTGTTCTTTCGGAATCAACAGGAAAAACGAAAGCGGAACTTATCGAGTCTTTCCCAAAATTCAAGCAAAGATGCATTCTCAACAATATAAAAAATGGTCATAAGGATATGCAGGACGCTTATAAACATTTTGAGTCGTGGTTATACAAGTCCGGGCTGCTGAAGACAAAAACTGACGAGAACAGACCGCGCTCAAGTAAAAAGACAGAATCTGAGATACGACAACAGAAAGACGCGGAGATCAATGCGCGAAACGAGGAATATCAACGCAGGGAGACGAATAGTCGAAAACCTGAAGAGTGGGTCCGAAATCAGGGATATGACCCGCAGGAGGTGACTTTATTACAATTAATGAGCCCGGGATGGCGAGAACAGAATCCACCAACACATCCGGAATGGATTGGAAAAGATATTACAGAACCGGTAGAAGTGGAAGCAATATGAAAGCCACGACGGTAGAGGAACTCATCTACATTCTGGAGACGTTTGACGCGGAGCAGTTGGTGACCATCGGTCACTATAACGGAAGGAACTGCATCATTGTGGGTGATCATCGCACACTCATCAATCTCCCTTTGGAATACAGATGACAGAGTTGATGAACATGTAATTACATTAATGCGCATACATCATGAATTTCAAGGAATATTATAAAAAACTAAAGGATGCCAAGAAGCCGCCGTCGCCGGCTCAACAATTCATAATCACTCTTTCCGCCAAGACCGGGAAAAGCCAGAAGACCGTCCGCCAATGGCTGTCGGGTATTCAGATTCCAAGTGGTGATGCAAAGAGAATCATCAGCGAGGAAACAGGGATACCTGCCGAAGAATTATTCCCTTTGTCATAATAAAATCAGATATCATGATAGACTTATTATATATCGACCTCTTTTGTGGAGCCGGAGGCACATCCACCGGAGTCAACTCCGCACTGCTTGATGGTGACAAATGCGCCAAGGTTATTGCATGCGTAAATCATGACACGAACGCAATCGCATCTCACAAGGCGAACCATCCTGATGCACTTCATTTCACAGAGGATATCCGCACTCTTGAACTTTCTCCACTTATGACACATATTCGCAAATGCCGTCGCGAGAATCCGGAAGCATTAACAGTCCTTTGGGCTTCTCTGGAATGTACCAATTTCAGCCGAGCTAAAGGAGGACAGCCCCGCGATGCCGGCAGCCGGGCACTTGCCGAGCATCTGTTTCGCTACATAGAGACAATAAATCCCGATTATATTCAGATTGAAAATGTGGAGGAATTCATGTCATGGGGCAAAGTCGATGAAAACGGGAAACCGGTTTCACGCGACAGAGGCAGCTCCTATCTCCGATGGGTAAACAAAGTCAGACGTTATGGCTACGACTTTGACCACCGAATAATGAATGCCGCAGATTACGGCGCCTATACATCACGCAAGCGTTTCTTCGGCATCTTTGCTAAAAAAGGACTTCCGATCGTATGGCCGGAGCCCACCCACTGCAAGAACGGAAGCAAGGGTTTATTTTCCGACCTACAGCCGTGGAAACCGGTGCGCGAGGTTCTTAACTTCTCCAATGAGGGAGAAAGCATATTCGGACGCAAGAAACCCCTTTGTGAGAAAACTCTTGAGAGAATACACGCCGGACTTGTAAAATTTGTGGCAGGTGGCAAGGATTCATTCATGGTCAAATACAACTCGATGTCTCAGCATGGCAAATACGTGCCTCCATCACTTGACGACCCATGTCCGACAGTCGCTACACAGAACCGGCTGGCATTGACACATGTTTCGTTTCTGTCAAAGCAGTTCAGCGGTAATCCGGCAGACAAGAACATATCTGTTGACGGTCCCGCAGGAACCATCACGACAGTGGATCATCATGCATTCATATCCGTATGCTATGGAAATGGATATAACCTTCCACTCGCGCAGCCGGGACCGACACTCACAACAAAAGACAAACTTGAACTGGTAAGTGTTGACTTCATCGCAAACGAGTATTCCGGCGGAGGTCAGATTTCGAGTATCAATCAACCCAATCCGGCACTATTGACTAATCCCAAGCAAAAGCTCGTGACATGTGACCGGTTTCTTATGAATCCACAGTTCAACTCTCCTGGTTCTTCCGTCGAAGACCCATGCTTCACGCTAATCGCGCGGACGGACAAACGTCCTCCTTGTCTTGTGGTCACTGAATCCGGTAATGTGGCTATACAGATTCTTGAGACTGACTCGCCCATGATGGTCAAGATAAAGGAATTTATGGCAATGTACTGCATGATTGACATCAAGATGCGGATGTTGACAATCGAGGAAATGCTATCTATACAGGGATTTCCAGAGGGCTATGTGCTAATCGGCACACAAGCCGAACAGAAGAAATACATCGGCAATGCCGTCGAAGTCACGATTGACCGGAGACTGTGCGAGGCTCTATGTTCCGGTCTTAGAGATTTCAATAATGGCAAATATATCTCATTCCAAATCGCATGAGGATATGGAAACATTCGGAAACATAACACTTCACCATGGCGATTGCCTCGATCTGCTTAGGGAAATACCTGACAAATCCTTCGACCTCGCGATAGTGGATCCTCCGTATTTCTCGGGTCCCGAACGTCGTGGATTTTACGGCAAAAGAATAAGCACAACCGGAATAAAACGTATTGACTATCCCAAGTCTGATAAATGGGAGGTTCCCGATGAGGATTATTTCCGCGAGTTGGAGAGGGTAAGTCGATTCTACATCGTTTGGGGATGCAACTATTTCAACCATCGGTTTGCCCCGGGTCGTATCATCTGGGATAAATGCAACAGTTCGTCAACATTCTCCGACTGTGAGATTGCCGCGACCAATCTATTCACATCCGTCCGGCTGTTTCGCTACATGTGGAACGGTATGCTCCAAGGCAAATCGATGAATGAGGGCTGGATTATGCAGGGCAATAAGAAACTGAACGAGAAACGGATTCATCCGACACAGAAGCCGGTAGCACTATATGCCTGGCTGCTGACGCAATATGCCAAGGAAGGTTGGCGAATACTTGACACCCACCTCGGAAGCGGAAGCAATGCGATAGCATGCGAAAAACTCGGCTATTCCCTTTTGGGAATCGAGCTGGATCAGCAATACTATGTTGCGGCCAGAAAAAGAATTATGGAATTACAAAAACAACCAACTTTGTTTTAATCACTTAATATCAATCAGTATGACAAATTTATTTGAGACAAAAGTCCGTTATGACAAGACGATGGATAACGGAAAGGTAAAGAAAGTGACAGAGGCATATCTCGTGGATGCCATCACTTTCTCTGAAGCGGAAGCGAAGACAATCAAGAGACTCACTCCGCTTTTAGGTGGTGAATTTACCGTAGCCGCCATCAAGAGAATGAAGATTGAGGAAATATTCCGGGATGAAAACTCGGACAAATGGTGGACTGTAAAGACCAATCTTATTTCATGTGATGAGAAGTCCGGGAAAGAGAAGAAAACACCGTCTCTTGCACTCGTACAGGCAGACGATGATGTCGATGCTCGGGTACGCTTCAAGGAAGGAATGAAGGGTTCGATGACCGACTACGAGATAATCGGCATTAATGAGACCAACTATATTGATTTCTTTACAAATACTTAAGAAAATGGCTAAGACCAAAGAACAGCAGGCAGATTCTTATGCCAATGAAAGAGCCGGCAACCTTGATGGCTACTATGTCATTTATGATGCGTTCATCGCTGGTCACGCCGCCGGTGAGCAGTCCATGTGGATAAAAGTGGATGCTGACAATCCTCAGACACTTCCTAAAGTGGATCAAACCGTGCTATGCTGTCTCAGTAGCGAGGAGTTCATTGTTGCGAGATTCGACCACATTGAAAGTCATGAACTTAATGGGAAAGAATACAACGAGGCAGAATGGTGGATTGAGGATGGATGTGACAGTTACACTCTTGGCGATGAAGTCATCTATTGGATGCCGATAACGCCTATTCCCTACATAAACACCGAGAAGATATGACACCGACACCGACTGAACAGCGACCGACGCAAATTTTAATTTCCCCGAATTCGGGGGAATTAAAACTGGAGTACGATTTATTCAATCTCTTCAGGAGATTCTTGTCCTTTGATATAATCAGAAGCCTTGGCCGAGGAAATGACACTCCTTCCGAGTTTAGACTCCAATTCAGTTCGGGCAACTTTCGCAACATTGCCTCCGCTTTTGGCAACATTGATATGCTGCCCAAGCGTTTGAGGATTCCGCTGTTTGGATATTTCCGTGGTAGAAGCCTCTGCAAGAGTGTTGAGGGCAAGTTCGATGTTCGTCATATTGTCCCTCAGAGATTCTTTTTTCAATCCTTTGAGGTCTTTGTATTCTCTTGTTTTCATGCCGCTCCATTGCCTGGTGATGAAATCTGTAAGCAATCCATATTTGCTGTCATCAAGACCTCCGCGTTTCCATTCATCGGTAAGCATCTTCCTGACCTCAATGCCTCGAAGACGCTGGTTTATCCATTCTTCCGAATAACCGAGGCGGCGGTAATCAGCCACAGCCTGTTCAATGGAAAGTTCCGGGTCTTGCATTTGGTCAAGGCGCGTAGCGGCAACCTGCGCCATCCACTGCTTGAATGGCTCGGCCTTTGGGGAAGGGATAGATTGGATAATCCTAAACAATGCGGTTGGATTTGCAGCCAAAGTTTTACGAGTTCTTCCACTTTCGCCTTTCATTGGTATCTGGGGACAATTTGTCCCTATGTAGACTCCCAGCTCAGGCTCGCGCTTTCTCATTTTTTTCAGATAGTCGGTTGGGTTTGCACTGTCTGTAAGCACTTCCACCACATCGACTACAGAAAAATACCATTCCTCTTTTTCGCTGTCCCATACCGTCCTGACCTTGCGGTCATTGAAAATCTGTATATGATTCTTCTTTGTCATTTTTCAATAAAAACATCGGCTACGGGTTCATGCCTCTATAAAGTGACGCTCAGAGACACTACTGCCGCAGCCGAGTTAAATATCCTTCGTGAGAGCGTCACCAATCACAATGCAAAAGTAATAAAAAATTATGGATACGCAAAATAACCAACGACCGCAGGAGTGCAAGCATTATGACGAAAAGCGCTTCGCGGATGAATGCTGCTCCAAAGGAGCAGTATCAAGACAAACATTGCATTTGGTGGTTTAGCCAGTACCTTTGCCCCGACTTCACCCCTAAAATAATGATGCCATATGAACAATAGGTACAACCGTCCGCGATAGCGTATTGAAGCCTGCCTGTATAAGTTCTAACTTTGCCGAAAAAATTGAATTATGGACAAAGTGGAACTATACAGGCAGGTTTTCGCGTCCTTCCGTACACTCTGTGCCGAAGGGAAACAGCCTTCGTCATTCAATGCCTACTGTAAGGCTCATGGAGTAGAGCAATCGTTGATGCGTCACATACTGAAAGATGAATTTCAAAATGTGAAAACTCTTTCAGGTTTTCAGTTCAGCAGGAGTGCCGGGGACCACTCGGTTGGAAAAATCTGTTCTCAGATCTATGAAGAGTTCAAACGTCTTTGTGCGGAAGGGCGCCAACCGGGAACTTTCAAGGCATATTGCCTTCAGTATGGCATAACACGCAAGCAGATGCATGGCTATCTATATCGCAATAAACTGAGAGTAGCTGGACTTCCGGGATTTAAGGGGCCAGCGGGAGCGGGAACGTTAAGTCGTAGCTGTCAGGAGATTCCGTTCGAGGAAGTGATCTTCGAGGAGGCAGGTTTCCTTCCGGCTGAAGGATGCAATATGATAACGGTAAAGGTAAACGGTCATGTCGCTGTCAGTTTTCCGGCGGACACTGATGTGGCCGTCATTGCAAAGTTTGTCAGGAAGATTGGAAAGGAGGCGGGACATGTGGGGGCTTGAGCAGGGATTGAGGCTGTGGGTATGCCTTTATTAAATCCTGTCGGAGAGCCTCGTTGACATATATCTTCAAAAATTTGTGATATGATGCAATTGTGGTCTGTTTATAATCACGTCTGCTCCGAAGCCATGTGTCGAATTTCTGGATATTTGATTTGGTGAGATCGCTGAAATCTCGGATTGTATTAAACTCCTCAAGCGCAACAGTTAGTTTACGATGGTTTTTTCTCGTTGATTCCCTTATGTCATTCCTTGTTTCCGCAGTTGCCTTGACAAAACTTATAAAGGACTTGCCATTACCTTTTCCCTTAAGGAAACTTTCAAGCAGGCTCCAAGTAAATGGTTTGTCGTCAATCATAAGTCTTCTTATGAAATTGACAATTGATTCATATATCTTTTCAATCTTAAGATTCAGATCGACGGCATCGGTGCGAGCGACAATTTTATTTTGTTTGCTCCAGTTCTTAGGAAGTACCTTGACTCCGGTAGATATCCATTTTCGCTTACCTTCGAAGGAGATTTCAATTTCTACAAAGGTTCCTTTGGAGGCTGTAGGTTTGCGTCTTCCATATAGAATTCGCACTGTTGGATAATTGTTCATTGTATTTTTAATGCTAATTTACTAATTTGACTTCAATTAACCCATCATGCTATTGACAGTTATTATAACTATAACGATGTATCATAGGATGTATCATATTTGTATCAAATTGGAGATAATTAGAGCAAAGAAGTGATAATAATAGTTATATTATTACTAATAATCGTAATAAAGAGAACAAAAACGTAGGTGAGATACTAACCGATTGAGATACAATAGAAAAAGGCTGTCCCACGACAGCCTTTTTCATGTGATCCGCACAGGATTCAAACCTGTAACCTTCTGATCCGTAGTCAGATGCTCTATTCAGTTGAGCTAGCGGACCCTCATTGCAAATAATCCCTATTTAAATTCATCGTGATCCGCGTGGGGCTCGAACCCACGACCCCAACATTAAAAGTGTTGTGCTCTACCAGCTGAGCTAGCGAATCTCCATATAAAATAGAAAGCTTTCGCTCTCTATCTTGCGCTTCAAGATGGGCTTGAACCAACGACCCCCTGATTAACAGTCAGGTGCTCTAACCAACTGAGCTATTGAAGCATTTTAGATGTTTTAATCCGTCTCCGGAATTTTGCGCTTCAAGATGGGCTTGAACCAACGACCCCCTGATTAACAGTCAGGTGCTCTAACCAACTGAGCTATTGAAGCATTTATGTCTCAAACCAACTAAGGGATTGAAGCAGTATCGCATTTTCAAGGTGGTGTCCCTCTCAATTGCGATGCAAAATTACAGCTTTTTTTTTAATCCTGCAAATATTTCAGCAATTTTTTTTCTAAAAAAATAATCTGCATTATTCATGGCCCTTATTGCAACAAGAGTTAATTGTCAGCATCTCAGCGCGATGTTCATTCTTCCTCTATGAAAGTAGGATATTCTAAATCAAGTATCGTCATCGCCGTGCTCGTGGTTATGCACCGCCATTTGGCCCTTTCGTTAAAAAACAGTATGAATAATGCAGGTTGGTACGTTCGAGGCGAGCGTCCAGGTATGTCCATGGCAACTGCAGTATATCTATTGAACGGTTATGTTAATAATTCAAAATAGAAGAGAGCGGTCCGAATCTCAACGATCCGGACCGTTCTCAATTTATTTAACAAAATTTCCTGAGCTTAGTTTGCTGCGTAGGGTTCTACGTTGATAAACTTACGTCCTTCCTTACCGGTGGTGAAGACTACAATTCCGTCGATGAGTGCGAAGATTGTGTGGTCTTTACCCATGCCTACATTGAGACCCGGGTGGTGAACAGTGCCGCGCTGACGCTTGATGATGTTGCCAGCCTTGCACTTGGAGCCACCGAAAATTTTAACACCGAGACGTTTGCTTTGCGATTCGCGGCCGTTCTTAGAACTGCCGACACCTTTTTTATGTGCCATATCTAATGATGATTATTTTTCGATGTTCTTAACTAATACTTTTGAGAACTGCTGGCGGTGGCCATTCAGTCTGCGATAACCTTTGCGACGTTTCTTCTTGAAGACAAGAACCTTGTCACCCTTCACGAGGGGGAGAAGAACCTCACATGTAACTTTGGCTCCTTCAACGGCAGGAGCGCCGACCTTAACGTCGCCGTCGGCGTCGAGAAGCAGTACTTTGTCAAAGACTACGGAGTCTCCTTCCTTTACTTCATCGCCGAGGTGGTGCACATACAGAAACTTGCCTTCTTCGGCTTTGAACTGCTGACCTTTGATTTCTACGATTGCGTACATTTTAATTGGTTGAATTAATTGTTGTTGCGTTGGGCGCGGAACGATTATGCCCCGTCTTTATAAGCCTTGGCGCGAAATGCACCGCAAAGTTACAAAAAAATTCCGACTTGACAAATCAATTTTCGATTTATTTTCAATTCATCGTTGTTGCGTGGTGGCTAAACGAGTATGCTGTTGAGCTTGCGGTGCTCCACGAGGAAGCCGTCGTGGCCGAATTCGGATTCAATCTCGTGATATTCGGCGCCGGGTATCATGGCGGTTAGCTCGCGCATCTCTTCCGGTGTGAAGATGATGTCGGTGGTGATGCCGATTATGGTGGTCTTTGCCTTTATGCCGGCGAGTGCGGTGGCAACGCCGCCGCGGCCTCTGCCTGCGTCGTGCGTGTCGAAGGCATCAAGTATCGTCATGTAGGAGTAGGCGTTGAAGCGTCTGACAAGTTTCTCTCCCTGATACTTCTGATATGTGCAGGCTCGGTGCGTTGCCGGAATCCCGTCGCATGGCGGATCCTGCTGTGTGGCGTTGTAGCCCCATGGCCCGCGGTAGGTGAGTAGCCCGATTGCGCGGGCGGCGGCAAGCCCCTTGCTTCCGGCTTCAGCGTTCCGTTCCCCATAAGTCGCATCGCTTCTTATAGCCATTCGCTGGGTTTCGTCTATCGCGATGCTCCAGGGTGATGCCTTGGCAGATGTCGCTATAAGTATGAGCCGTCTGAAACGCTCCGGTTCCATTACAGCCCATTCTATTGCCTGAAATCCTCCTACCGAACTCCCTACAAGGGTGTTTATGTCCGTAAGCCCGAGGTCGTCTGCAAGAATGATATGTGCCTTCACCATATCCCTGATTGTCAGTTTTGGGAAGTCGTAATAATATGGCTCGCCTGTCGCGGGGTCCTCAGACAGGGGACCGGTGGAGCCGTAGCAGGAACCTATGATGTTGGCGCATACCACAAACCATCTGTCAGGATCAAGAAAACAGCCCGATTCAACGGTATGTGGCCACCAGTCCGCCACGTCGCTGTTGGCGGTGAGTGCGTGGCATACCCACACCACATTGTCTTTCTTAGCGTTGAGCGTTCCAAATGTGTGGTATGCTATATCAAGACAGGGGAGAGTTCCGCCAAGTTCGAGGGGGAAAGGATTGTGGTAGTGAAATATGTTCATGTGTAATTTGCTAAGGAGCCCCGCTTTTGCGAGGCTCCTGATGATTATCTTACTGCTATCTTCCTTACTCCGCAAGAGTTGTCGGATAGTTTCCAGCGTACTATATATACTCCGGGATTCAGTCTTTCTGACGGATTGCATGGGATGCCGGAAAGAGAGAATACAGAGAGCTTGGCATCCGGGTCGGAAGCCTCGATGTGTCCGGAATGGGTCACGAATATGCTAAGGTCTCCGGTCTTCTCCAGTCTTTCCACTCCGTTTTGAGCGAAGTCGTTGAAGCGTTTGGCTCCCGCGTTCAGCACATAGTTGTCGGCAAGGTCTTTCTCGTTCACCTTGTGGACGAACGCCACCACCTCGCAGTTCTCCGGCTTCCAGTCGGCTTCCGGTTTCACGGCATCGAATGAGATGTCGAAGCTGCCGTCATCGCCGATGGTCATGAGGTCGCCGTTGTCGCCAGCATTGAAGCAATGCCTTATCACGCCTCTATGGCGGAATCTTTCCTTAAGATCGGCAGGCGCATCCTCGGGAATGTCATCCATTCCGGATTGCATATACTTGCCGGTGGCTGGAATGTTGTCTTCAAGAAGATATGCAGTGACATACAGGTTTTCTTTGAAATCCATCGCCGCCTTGCTTATCTTGCCGTATATCCGGCACGAGACGTTGTCGGCGCTTACATCAGAGTCCACCAGCACCTTTGCAAGGGCGGGATGCAGCATGGCTTCATCGAGGCGGGTCTCGTAATGCTCGGTGTTTGCCTGATTTTCCGCTCCTATCACAGGTACGGCGTATCCCTGCATCACTCGGCGGTCATACATCACCGCGGGATTGTAGGTCCCCCCTGAGCCAAACAGGTATTCCAATGATTTGTCACACGGTTTGGTGAAGAAATCATCGATGAATCCTGTGTGATGGGCAACATATATGTGCGGATCTGCAAACTTCTCGAGTGCCATGTCGAGGTAATAGAACATAAACGGGCAGTTTGTGCATCTCAGCCCAGTGAATTCCTCCACGAGCGGGACGCGCCGGAATACATCGGAGGATACATACAGTTCTATTGAAGTCGCCATGCAGTCTGTATTTTTCTTGCCATCGATCTCAGTGGCTTTTGCAGTCAGAGTCACTGCAGACCCTTCGATATCCGGAGAGCGAAGTATTCCAGTCAAAGTGACGGAGCCATAAGGCTCAAGCGGCGATGGGAGATCGAGCGTGCGGCTGGCGGTCAGGTGTCCGTCGGAGTCATAACCGGAATAGACTATGCTCCCGATATGCCCGGCGCTCTGATTATGTACATAAAGGCTGCATTCGAAGTCCGAGCCAGGTGCAACTACGAGAGGCTGTGCGAATGGCGCCACTATCACGTGGTTGTCCATAGCGTTGTCATCGCCGTCTATTATTGCTTCTATCAGAAGTGTGCCGCGTGATGATTCCTCGATCCATCCGTTGCGCCCCGGATTGATGAAGCAGACTCCCGGCATCAGGGCGTTCCTGTATGCGGCAATCGGGAAGGGCTCGCCTTGTGTCTCGAACACTCGGTAGCCCACATAGACCGGACTGTCGCCAATAGTGACAGGCTCGTCGAAGTATACCTCGTTCCAGCCTGCGGTAAAATTGACCGTCTTGCTTGCCGCCTCTTCCTCAAGCGATCCGGTGTATGCTTTTACGCAAGAGAAGCCTTTGCTTTTCTGCTTGTAGTCGGCACGCAGATAGCATCTCACTCCAAGTATGTTCCGTCCTTTCAGATTTGCCACAAGCGGATCTGCCTCAGGGTCGATACGGATCGCCGCCTCCATGAACGCATTGGCTCCGCTGCCGATGGCGGCTATGTCGTCTTCTCCACATTCGTGAGGAGAAAAACCATAATATCCTAATGAGGCCGCGCTCACGGACGACGCCGACAGCGCCCCCGTGAGCATAAGTGATAACAAGAGTTTTCTCATCAGACAACTACTTTACAGTGACCTTCATTGCCGCAACGCCATCGGCGCCGGCAGACTTTACTACATAGATGCCGGGTTGCAATCCTTTGGCTGCCACGCGCGCGCCATCAAGAGTATAAACCTCTACGGAGAATCCTGGTGCCGCCACGATATCGCATCCTTCTACCGCAAACGATTTGCGGGCATTATCCGCGATGCCTTCCACAGAATTGCTCTTTACCGGAGTCTCCGCGGAATTAATCACCTGCATGTGGCCATGCCTTTCGCCCGAACGGTTGACGAAGGCGAGTACGCGCATGTTGTCGAGGTTCCATTCCGGATCAAGCTCGCATGTGTATTTTTTTGTATATTCTCCTTCGCTCTCAATCTTTTCCCCATACATTTCAGTAAGCTGCAGGCGTATCACGTCATTGTGGGTGTATACGCCTTTATAGCGTTCTGTCACTTCGGGGTCGTCGGGGAATTCCTGACTTGTAGAGACTATCCCGTCTTCCAGAACATAGACGGTCAGGTAAAGAGACTCGCCTTCGGGCATGATGCCGGATTCCACTTTCCCGGAAACTTCAATCCGGCAATTGTCTCCATCTACATTTACTGAAGTATTTACTGAAGCGAAAGTAGGAACATCCAGGGCTGATTCATAAATAGGAGACGCATAGTCGGGATATATGAAATTGTATGCCACGCTGTAGGTGTTGTTGCGAGCGAGGGGGTTGCGTGGCAGGTATGAGCGGTCGGTGGCGAATGAGGGAACGGAAACCTTGCTCTTTTCGCCATTGGCGAAATCTACCAGAAACTTAATGTCCTCGTTGTCTACATCTTTGTCAAACTCATGATAGATCATGAACTGGTCTGAGAAATGGTGTGCCACCAGCGACAGACGGTCTCTGTAAGGCTCTATGCCCGGCATAAAGATGTCATCGGTATATACGGGCGTGCGGTATTCAGACTCGCCTACCCAGCGCTCCACGAGCGGACGACGAGTGTATTGCCCAGCTACTTCTTCCGGGACTCCGATTAGTTCATGCTCTACAATTGACGGCTTTTCCACTTCCTTACCGTTGACTTTGCTGAGCCACATCTTGTGGATGCCCGTGCCGAGAGCCTGGATGCCTCCTGTCACGTCTTTCTGATCGCCAGGGGCGATAGGTGAATTCAACTGTACGGGAAACGACCACTTCTTGTCGCCAAACTGAGATGATATCTCGAAACTCTGCAGCTCATTCATGCCGTCGTTCTTTATGACAAGATATGCGTCGCCCGGGTATTCGAGCGGCTGGACATCATTCATCCGGACATCAGTGAGGGTCGCAAGGTCGTTGTATTCGCTTCCGGAAGCCTCGACGATGCCGAGCGCCATGATCACCATATTGTCGTCAGTCGCGTCTATCCACTGTATTTTGCCGTCTTCGCCGGCATCTTCAAGATTGCCCATGAACTGCGTCTTCTCAGGAAGCGTATAGCCGAATATGCCGGTTCCGAGCCATGCGCCTTTTTTCCATTCTACCTTAGCCCCGAGATAGAGGTCTTTGCCCCCGGAGATGGCGTAGGGGGTGTCGAACATCACGTCGTTCCAACCGAAGCATACCTGGTCTTTGCCGCTTGCCAGATTCTTTCCGTCAAGTTCTTCTCTGACAAACACCTCCATTTCGGGAAACATTTCCTCATTCCCCATGCTCCAGCCTACACGAAGGCCGGTAAGTGACGCTCCTGTTATATTATTGAACTTGGATGCCTCCATCCTGATCGCGAAAACAAGTGTGAGATCCTGGTCGGAACTATTGGTGAAACCCGTATAAGGGTATACGGTTTCCTGGGGATTCACATAGCCGACATACATCTGCGCGTCTGCGCCGGCAGGAGTGCAGAATGCGGCAATTGCCACGGCGAGCATGCTGATTGTGCCCGACAGGCTTAGTTTGGTAAAAATTTTCATAAGCCAAAAGTATTAAAGTTGGTTAGTTCTCCAAATTTAATACTTTTGTTTAAACTATGCAAATTTTTCTTTATTTGATTATAAATTTTTTCACTTCAGTGTGCATCGCGACATTATCAGTCTGCCGACACTCGGATTTCTCTTCGACGGAGAGAACTGCAACCCTGTTTTACAGGAACGGCTGCGGGTTGCGGTGTAGTGAACTTATTTGGCGAAAATTTGTTGTAAATTATGGTGTCGAGACTGTAACGGCCCGAACCGCATGCAAAGGCAAAGATGCAAAATACGATGCATATCACCACGGAGTATTCCACCATCGACATAAGGCTGAGGTGTATGGCGGTTATCATGAGAAGGGTACCAAGAGCAACCGAGACGGCTCTGGTGAGAAGTCCGCAGGCAATCATTGCTCCGCCAATTACCATCACGAACGACACACCGGGAAGAAATGCCTTCGTCACGCCGTTAAGTGCATGGTGAGAAAACAGGATGCCGAAGCACATCAGGATGGCTCCGATAATGACTCTGAAAGTCCAGATCCTGCGTGAATGGCTCACGCTGCCGCCTATTCCCAGCAGCATTCGCAGGTTTTTCCGCATCACTCTTACAGGTTCTTCCATATTGCAAACAAAGACCGGTGTTTCAACGGCTGCAATAGGGTTCATTGCGGGATTCACTGAAATAACACTCCTTGTATTCATAACGGTATATTTTGTAGCTTTTCTGTAGAAATTCTTGAGCCACGCTGAGTCAAGAAAATAAGTCGATAGACTGAAGACACAAGCCGTGGCTGTCACATTCATTTATAAAACGCTTACAGAAAAGATTTTGTGTTTCTGACTTATTAAAATTCTGTTTCATTTTTGCTAAATCCTGCCTTTGAAATCTTAAAAAATATGAAATTTACCAAAAAAATCATTTGGATAATTGTCGTTTCGGTTGTAAATTTGCGTTATGAACCGAATTGGAAAACTATACTTCCGCTATGGCACTATGGGCTCGGCGAAGACCGCGATGCTGCTGACCACGGCGTATAACTTTGAGGAGAGAGGCATGGGCTACATCTGCCTTAAGCCTGTAGTGGACACGCGTGAGAAAAAGAACGTGATACGTTCCCGCATAGGAATCGAGCGGGAATGCAGGTGGATATATCCCGAAACCGACCTGTATGAAATGGTGCACGACACTTTCGAGCAGACTCTGAATGTGCCGGAATGGATTCTTGTTGACGAGGCTCAGTTTCTCAGTGCCCCGCAGGTTGACCAGCTCGCCCGTGTGGTTGACGACTATGGCTGCAATGTGGTGTGCTACGGATTGCGCACCGACTTTCAGACGCACCTGTTTGAGGGCTCAAGGAGGCTGTTTGAGATTGCTGACTCCATCGACGAGGTCAAGTCGACATGCAACTGCGGGCGCAAGACCATCGTCAATGCAAGGATCGACGGAAACGGACAGATTATCACAGAGGGTGAGCAGGTGGAGATCGGAGGCAACGACCGATATATGGCGGTATGCCGCAAGTGCTGGCGCAACAAGAGAATCGAGAGCTCCCACCGTGATGCCTTGCCCTTTGACGACTGAATGAATAATATACAGAACCTAATATCAAAAAGACATATACATATATGGATAAGACATTACGTAGCCGGATCATCGATCTGATAAAGCGGGAAGTGGTTCCCGCCGTCGGTTGCACCGAACCCGCCGCTGTGGCGCTGTGTGTGGCGAAAGCCACTGAGATTCTGGGAACTCTTCCCGAGAGAATCGAGCTCCGGCTGAGTGGCAACATGATAAAAAATGCAATGGGGGTCGGCATTCCGGGCACCGGGATGATTGGACTTCCTATCGCTATTGCGCTCGGTGCAATTGTCGGTAAGTCTGAATACAGCCTCGAAGTACTGAAGGACGTGACTCCTGAGGCTGTGGAGAAAGGCAAGGCATATATTGCGGAGCAGCGGATAGATATTCAGCTTGCGCAGGATGCTCCTTCAAATCTCTACGTTGACGTAAGGGCAAAGACTGACGGCAAGGAGTCGCATGCTGTGATTTCCGGCTCGCATACCAACTTTGTGCTACTTGAAAAAGATGGAGAATGCATCTTGAGGAAAGTGTTGTCCGACTCAGGCGTGTCATCGGATGATGACGTTGTATTGAATCTTAAGACTGTATATGACTTCGCCACTACCGCTCCTATTGAGGAGATATCATTCATACTTGATGCCAAGAAACTCAACCTCGCAGCGGCGGAATACGCTCTAGAGGGTGACTATGGACATTCTTTAGGCTCCACCGTGTCGCACTTCGGAGAGAAGTTTTTCGGCGATACACCGGTGGCACATGCCATTACGCTGACCTCGGCGGCGTGCGACGCCCGTATGGGAGGCGCCCCTGTGGCGGTGATGAGCAACAGTGGTTCCGGCAATCAGGGTATTACCGCCACTATGCCTGTAGTGTCGTATGCCCGCGATATAGAGGCTTCGGAAGAAACCACTATCCGTGCGCTGACATTGAGTCATCTCACCTCCATATATATAAAGCAATCACTCGGAAGACTCTCCGCGCTATGTGGCTGCGTAGTGGCTTCGACAGGAGCGTCGAGCGCGCTCGTATATCTGATGGGTGGAGGCTACAGCCAGGTGTGTGATGCCGTGAAGAATATGGTAGCAAACCTTACCGGAATGATTTGCGACGGCGCAAAACCATCCTGTTCCATGAAGATATCGAGCGGTGTCAGCACAGCCATGATGTCGGCGATGCTCGCCATGAACGGTCACGCGGTGTCTTCTGCCGAAGGAATTGTGGCTGAGGACGTGGATGCCACAATCCGAAACCTCACCTCCATAGGGCGCGACGCCATGCAGGCAACAGACCGGCTTGTGCTGAAGATTATGACAAGTAAGTGAGCTTTAGCAAGAAATGCGGCCTAATGTCCGAGACATACTTTCTTTAGTTCTATTTTTACGTCAAACGGGGTTGACTGTCGGCGGGGTTTCGCCGACCTGTGGTAATAGAAAGACTTCTGGGTATCCCAGCTTTTGATGTCGTGGCGCATGGTCTCACCGGGCGCCACGTCGCATTTTATGTCGAGCCGGCGGCGGTGAAGCTGTCTCCCTTTCATGTCGAAATACAGAATGTCTATGCCAATTGCCTTAAGCGTAGAGTCTGAGGAATTGGAGATGAAGAAACTCTCGATACTGCTGCCGGCGTTCTTGTCAAATCCGTAGAAACGGATCTTTTCAGATATCCTTAGCCATTCGTCAATTGAGTCAGGCGTGAAGACTACTCCTTCTGTCTCGGTGAATACGTCTGACGCTTCGCCGGACGTGGAAGCGTGACTTGAAATCTTGTGAGACGACCTTATTTTTCTGGCTTCGGCGTCATCTACGCATAAACAGCCGAACAGAACCACTGCGGTCAGGAAGACAGTTACCGGTCTATGTCTCATAATACCCTGACTTTCCGGCGCATTGACCCGTTGTGGTCATATCCGGGATATATCTTTATAAGTCCGGCCGGCAGTTCGTCTGTCGGGTTCTTAAAAGAGAAGCGTAGAATTCTCCAGAACCGTGGCAGAAGAGTGTTCAGGTTGATCCTGAATGTGATTTTGGGCGACTTCACCTGCAGCGACTCTTTGTCGGCTGAAAGTGTCGCCGTGCAGTCAAAGGGATTCATAAGGGAAAACTTGCCTTTGCGTGTCATCTGCTCGAGTCTGAACTGGCGGGGGTCGACAGAAGGATAAAGCCTTCCGATGATGTCGCCGGGCTGCAGTCGGCAGTCGGCGGTGGATATTATGGAAATGGTGAATGTGCTGGGTTTCGCAATGTCTTCCTGTATCAGCACTCTTGCGCCGTCTTCCGGATATTCCCAGATTCCCTCCACCGGTGAAAGAGCACCGACGTCACACCAGTGTCGCGCCTCCTTTTCGGTTAATGCCTGCGCGTGACACTGCATCCCAAACATCAGGAGGCAAATGGTGCAATAAAGGAATCTGGTCATAGGGCGGAAGGTTTATTTTGTTGAGAATGAATAGGAAAGGCCGAAGCTGAGAATCTCCTTAAGCATCCAGTGGTGCCATTTTGAGGCATTGAAGTCGGAACTTGAGTCGTAGCGGAGATTGGCGTAGAGCTGAGTGCTGAGATATTTGTTGATGGCGAAATCCCATGTGGTCTCCACGTTGCCCTGAAAATATGTATAGTCGGTGAAGGCGAATATCCTTGTGCGCATCGAGATGTTTGAAGTCGCCTGCCATGTCATGTTGACCTCACCGCTGGAACCTATTTCGTTGTGGGTCTTGTGTCCCGGCTTGATGTTGAATTTCTCATGATCGATCTTGTCGTCGAGGCAAATCTTCATGTTGTAAGACAGCGGGGCTATCGAGGCAGAAAGACTGAATGTCTTCTTGGCATTGGTCTTGCTGTAGGTCATACCGATACCGATGTTGAGGTCGCCGGGCGACAGAAACGATGCGGTTCGGGTATATGTATTGGTCTTGTAGTTGGTGAAAAACTGCGTCTTGAACTGCCCGGTGATGGTATAGAACCATTTTTTGAATGCCTTGAAACCGTATTTGATGTTATACTGGAACTGGTCTTCCGAAAGGGAGTATTTTCTGTTTACCTCATTCTGTTCGATTGAGTTGACACCAAGTTTGTAGCTGACCGTGCTCTGGAATATCTGGTCGGGATGATAGGTGGGGTTAAGCTGAACATCCCAGAAGAAGTTGTAGAGGAGCGAAAGATAGTTGTTGCCGCCCTGATACCAGTTTTTCGAAACGTATGCCTGGGAGAACTGCAGGCCGGTGTTGAACTTGTGGAGCCAGTGCTTCTTGTTGATCTGTATCTCCGGCAGGATGGCGTCGCCGGCGGTTATCTCGGGGAGATTCATGTTGCGGATGTAGTTGCCGAGGCTTATGTCGTCTTCCGGCAGACGTGGAGGAACGGGGAGATTCCAGTAGGTGTATTCGATGGTGTGGGGGTAGTAGACCATGGTCTCATACATGATGTCGCCGCTGATTCGCGACTGGGTAAGGGCGTCGCGAAGCCATCCCGGAGTGTACGAGTCCTCGTTCCACGCCTGGGTGTACGCTTTGGGCATTCCATTTATCAAAGAGTCTGACTTTTCGGAGAAATCCTTGTCTCTCAGAGTCCTGTATCCGGAGAACACCCATGGTCCGGCGAGAGGATTGAAGGGTAGCTGAGGCATGGTGTCGGGAAGAGACTTGATAATTTCGTTCAGGTCGCGCACCACCACCGGCTGCGCGAGAATGCTGTCGGCCTTCTGCCTCATGAGCACATAGAGGGCTGAGTCCATTTCGGCAGTGGGGCTCGGAAGTATCGTGATGGAGTCATTTACTGCTTGAGGGAGCGGAATGGCGCTCTGGGCTAACGCCACGGAACTGAGGCTTAGGGCTATTGATAAAGTAAGGTGTCTCATATTATGTGGAATCAGAGGAAAAGTTTGTTATTGTGTTGTCTGAATACTCAGAAGAGAGAGAGGGATGAGAAGAGAGAGCGGTATAATATAATATGTCTTCCCCGTTATTTAGGGGAAGACAGTATTTCGTTATACTCTTTCGACTTAATGATGTCAAGAGCCTTACGCATCATCGGGTCTCGCTCGTTGTAGACTTTGAAATACGTGGCGGAGTCATAGATGTCTCTGCCGATAAGGCCCTTCAGCACCATGGAAAACAGTGGTCGGCTGAGTTTCTCCTGCTCGGCGTTGAACTCGATTTTGTCGGCGGTTGCCATATCGTATAGTTCCTGAAGCAGTGAGTCACTCACCTGATAGTTTTTAAGAAACGCCATATCGTCGGGATATTTGGCGAGAATCTCCTTGCGATTTCTGTCTACGGTCTTGATGGCGAGTTTGTTGATAAGTCCTTTAGCCATCACCTGACGGTAATACTTGGTGTTTTCCGTTGTGTCAAGTCCCACGAATCTGTCGGGGGAGATTCCTCCACCGCCATAAATCGGTCTGTTGAGGCGCAGAGTCTTGACTTTCAGGGAGTCTATGTATTTGATTGAATCGGCGTGCATCAGTTCGCCATGGTTGAAGCGGTCGATGATGTCATGGGCGTATGCCTCGGCGTTGCCTTTGGTGTAGGGTTTCTGGATGTCGCGGCCGGTGGGCGTGTAGTAGTGTGCCACGGTAAGGCGCATCATCGAGCCGTCGGGGAACGGCACGGGACGCTGCACAAGTCCTTTACCGAAACTGCGACGACCCACTACTACACCGCGGTCCCAGTCCTGGACTGCGCCGGCTGCGATCTCTGCGGCTGAAGCTGAGAACTGGTTGAGCATCACCACCAACCGACCGTCGCCAAACAATGGCTTGTTTCCCGACGGGAATGCGAAATAGTCATATTTCGGGCTGTTGGTGCCTTCGGTGAAGACAGCGAGGCTCCCTTTGGGAAGCAGTTCGCCGAGTAGGTCGACAGATGCGTTGAGATAACCGCCGCCATTGTCGCTGAGATCAAGAATGAGGTCTTTCATACCTTCTTTCTTCAGTTTCCCGATGGCTTCTGCAAACTCTTTATGTGTCTCGGCTCCAAACTTGTTAAGCCGGATGTATCCGATGCCCGGCTCCACAATGTATGCCGCGTCTACGCTGTAGATGGGTATATTGTCGCGTGTGATTCTGAAATCGATGGTGTCGGGTGTCCCGGACTCGTATCTAAGAATCTTGACATCCACGTCTGTGCCCTTCGGGCCGCGAAGCCTGCGCATTATGTCGGAGTTGAGCATCTTGACTCCGGCTATCACAGTGTCGTTGACCTTGATTATTCTGTCGCCGGGCAGGATGCCGACTCTTTCGGAGGGTCCTCCGCTTATAGTCTCGATAATGTATAGGGTGTCGGTCGCCATGTTGAAAGATATTCCAATGCCGCTGAACGATCCTTCGAGCGGTTCGTTCAGTTCCTTGGTCTCTTTGGCGTTAGTGTAGGAAGAATGGGGGTCGAGGTTTTTCAGCATTCCCTCGATTGCGTCTTCCACCAGTTTGTCCTGGTCTACGGAGTCAACATATAGTTTGGAAATCGCCTGCTCTGCATACTGCAGCTTGTGCACGGGCAGAAACTGCTGTGCCGAGGCTGCCGCGGCGATTAGTCCTATAAACGCATACAATAGTTTTTTCATATCTTTCTTCAGTATCTTGTCTTAATCTCCCCCGCGTCGGGTGATGCATATACTATATGACGTTTTGAAGTGAGTTAAGTTTATTTCCTTCCGAATTATTTCGGGAGAAATCTGTCGGCGTCATACCCGTTGGCTATAAGTTCCCTCACCATGCTGCTGGAGATGAACCCGAGTTCGGGACGCGCCACAAGAAACACTGTCTCTATGTCGGAGATGACGGAGTTGGTGTCGGCGAGATTCCTTTCATACTCGAAGTCCTTTACCTCCCGAAGCCCTCTCACGATGTATCGCGCGCCATGGCGCCGTGCGAACTCCACTGTCAACCCGGAATAGCTTTCCACCTTCACCTTGTCGTTTCCGGCATAAAGGGCGGCGATTGCCGCAACTCTTTTATCGGCGGATGCGTTATCCTGCTTCATCACGTTGTAGCCGACGCCTATCACGAGACGGTCAAAAATTCTGAGAGCGCGGTCGGCGATATCCTTATGTCCGATAGTAAAGGGGTTGAAACTCCCCGGAAACACGGCTGTCTTCATAAATCCTCGCTTTCTACAATTAGATTGTCGATGATGAAATTCTGGCGGTCCATGGTGTTTTTGCCCATATAGAACTCAAGAAGTTGCTCGGAGCAGTCTTCCTTCTTAAGCACCACAGGGTCAAGGCGCATGTCGGGGCCTATGAACTCTGCGAACTCGTCGGCATTGATTTCACCCAATCCTTTGAATCGGGTGATCTCAGCGTTTTTGCCAAACCGCGCTATTGCCGATTCCCTCTCCTCATCGGAGTAGCAGTAATAGGTGTCTTTCTCGCCGTCAGGGTTTTCTTTCTTCTTTTTCCCCTTGCGCCGTTGCATAGCCGCCTTGTTGCGAACTCTGAAGAGAGGTGTCTGGAGAATATAGACATGTCCTTTCTTCACAAGGTCGGGAAAGAAAGTCAGGAAGAATGTGATGCAGAGAAGACGGATATGCATACCGTCGACATCGGCATCGGTGGCGATTATCACCTTATTGTATCTCAGTCCCTCGATGCCTTCCTCTATGTTGAGGGCTGCCTGAAGGAGGTTGAACTCATCGTTTTTATACACTATCTCCTGAGTTAGCCCGAAACTGTTGAGAGGTTTGCCCCGCAGTGAGAATACAGCCTGGGTTTCGGCGTTTCTGACCTTGGTGATGGTACCGCTCGCCGAGTCTCCCTCCGTGATGAAGATGGCTGACTCGTCGCGCCGGTCTTCCTTGCTCGAGGGACGAAGGCTGTCGTTGTAGTGAATGCGGCAGTCGCGCAGTTTCCTGTTGTGCAGGCTGACTTTCTTTGCCTTTTCCCTGGCGAGTTTCGCAACTCCGGCGAGAGCTTTCCGCTCCTTTTCGCTCGTAGCGATTTTTTTCAAAAGGGTGTTGGCGGTCTCGGTGTGCTTGTGAAGATAGTCGTCGAGTTCCTTCTTAAGGAAATCTCCGATAAACTTATTGACTGTCAATGGACTGTCAGGCGCTATTTCCTTGCTTCCGAGCTTTGTCTTGGTCTGCGACTCAAACACCGGCTCCTGAATGCGGACGCTCACAGCTGCTACAATTCCGTTTCGTATGTCGGAATATTCGTAGTTTTTCCCCGAAAAAGCCTTGATTGTCTTGCCGATATGCTCCTTAAAGGCGGCGAGATGGGTTCCCCCCTGGGTGGTATGCTGTCCGTTGACAAAGGAATAGTATTCCTCGCCGTTCTGGTCGGTATGGGTGATCACCACTTCGATGTCGTCTCCCTGAAGGTGTATGATGGGGTAGAGAGGTTCGGAAGTGATGTTTTCCTTCAGCAGGTCGAGCAGGCCGTGTCGCGACAGATAACGCCTGCCGTTGAAGAATATCTGAAGGCCTGCGTTCAGGTAGGTATAATTGTTGACCATTGTCTCGATGGTCTCGAGATCAAACCTGTAGTCGCGGAAGAGGGTGTTGTCCGGTTGGAAACATACGAGCGTTCCGTTTTCCTCCGTAGTCGGCATTCTGTCGGACTGTTCGATGAGATTTCCGCGGTCAAAAGCCACAAGGACACATTCCCCGTCGCGGTAACTCATAACTTCGCAATGGGTTGAAAGCGCGTTGACCGCCTTCAGACCCACGCCGTTGAGACCGACGGATTTTTTGAAGTTCTTGTCGTCAAATTTGCCGCCGGTGTTGATGTCGGAAGCCACTTCCTTCACCTTGCCCAGCGGAATACCTCTGCCGAAATCCCTGATTGACACTTCACCGGTCTCGGCATCGACATTGATGTCTATTCGTTTTCCGGCCCCCATGTTGAACTCATCGATGGAGTTGTCCACAACTTCTTTGATAAGCACATAAATGCCGTCTTCGGCGTGAGAGCCATCGCCGAGTTTGCCGATATACATACCCGGGCGGCGGCGTATGTGCTCGTTCCAGTCGAGGGTCTGGATAGCGTCGTCGCCGTAGCCGGAGTCTTCCACCTTTTCTGGTGTCGACAATTCCTCCTCGTTCAGGGAGTCGTCATAGCCGGCTGCGGGCTCCTGTGCGTCTGCTCCGAGGTCGAATAAGCCGTCGTTTGTATCGTAGACTGACATGTTTCTGTTATCTTCTCTTTGAATATCGGTTTCGTATGTTTATTTAACCTCTTCTCTGAGCCACTTCTCAAGTTCTCCCGTCCACTGGCGTTTGTAGCCGAAGCTGTCACGGAATCCCCATCCGTGTCCTCCTACGGGATACGAGTGGATAGATGCCGGAACTCCATTGTCGACAAGTGCCTGGAAGTATTCGATGCTGTTGACGGGGGGCACCGCGCGGTCGTCGGAAGAAAGCATGATGAAAGCTTTAGGAGTGTCGGCTGTAACTCTCAGGGCGTTGGAGAAACTGTCTACCTTCTCACGGGTCGGATTCTCTCCGAGGAGGCTTTTGCGCGAACCCATGTGGGTTTTCTTGGCGTCCATGCTCACTACCGGATAAAACAGAATCTGGAAGTCCGGCCGTGTCTCGGGGGAACTGTAATGAGTGGCGAGAGTGGTGGCGAGGTGACCGCCGGCTGATGCTCCCGCAATTCCCACTTTGGAAGGGTCTACGCCAAGCTCTTTGGCATACTTACGCACCACGCGCATTGCCTGCTCCGCATCGGCGAGAGGAATGGTGCTGTCTCCGTATGGCAGACGGTATTTGAGCACTACGTATGTGATACCCTGACTGTTGAACCATGAAGCCATGTCATGACCCTCGTGGCCGCTTGCCTGATGGGTGTAACCGCCTCCGGGACACATCACGATTGTCTTTCCGGTAGGACTCTTTGGTGTGTAGACTGTGATGGCGGGGTCTTTGGTAAAGTCTTGCGCCCTCACAGCCTGGGACTTCGCTTCAGACGACTCAAGAGGATTCTCATCCCATATTAGTATTTCTGTCTTTTTCTGTGCCATCGCGCAGAGGCATGTTGCCAAAAGGCATACGGAGAATATTTTTTTGATTATCATCGATATTATAGTTTTGAGTTTTGACAGTTTGCGATAAATATTGGAGAATCTCGAGCATCTCTGGAATCTCTGGAATCTCGATATTCTCTGGAATCTCGAGCATCTGGAGAATCACGAGCATCTCGGGAATCTCGAAAAAAGCCCGACAAATCCGAGTCAGAATTCTCTTCAATCACAAAATTACTAAAAATATCCTAATCCTGCAAGACTAAATCAAACCCGCACGCGTCGGAGAGTGTTGTTTATTATGATTTTAAAAAAAATTCTTATGGCAACAGTAAAATTCAATGATGTGCCGACCGCTACGGTCGGTGATCTCCCCGCAGTGGGTACGCAGGCACCTGATTTTGTGCTTGCATCACAGGATCTTTCTGATTTCTTCCTCGGTTCTTTGAAGGGAAAGAGGGTAGTGCTTAATATCTTCCCGAGTCTTGACACCGATGTATGCGCCGCTTCGGTGCGCCGGTTCAATGTCGATGCCTCGAAATATGCCGATACCATAGTGGTCTGCGTTTCCGCCGACCTTCCTTTTGCTGCGACACGTTTCTGCACTGTCAACGGCATTGATAACGTGAAGACAGGAAGCACTTTCCGCAGTGATTTTGGCAAGGTATATGGCGTTGAGATCGCCAATGGACCGCTCCGTGGGCTTATGGCTCGTTCCCTTGTGGTGATAGACCGCGACGGCAAGGTGCTCGGAACACAGCTCGTGGATGAGCAGACACATGAGCCTGACTACGATATGGTAAAGACCCTGCTCGGCGGGGAATAGCGTTATACCGGTTTCAGGACCGAGGGTATCATCTGCCTGACCTTCTCCCTGAACCTAACGCGATAGGACTTTGACACGGGGTCGTAGCCTTCCACCACGCCTTCGCCAAACACGCGGTGAGAGACTTTAGTCCCAGTTGTCATGACGCTTTCGTCGCCTCCTCCCAATTCCTCGTTGAGCCGTCTCATCATGTTTTTGGTGCCTTCGAGGAGGGAGGGGTCGGGATTCCCTACGGTCTTGATCAGACTCGGTTCTATCTCGGATATAAATCGTGAAGGATACTTCAATGCACCCGTGTCGTTGAGGTATCCTTCCGAGTCTGAGAGCCGGAGCATATCCTTGGCGCGTGTCACCGCCACATACATAAGGCGGCGTTCCTCCTCCTCGCCGTCGCTGCGGCGCTCGCGTATGGACCGATGGTTGGGGAAAGAACCTTCCGTCAGTCCCATGATGAAGACATTCGGAAACTCAAGACCCTTTGACTGATGTATGGTCATAAGGCGCGTCTTGTCTTTCTCCTTCTCGTGGTCTGAATTGGTGAAGAGGGCAATCTCGTGAAGATAATGAAACAGGTCTGCCTCATCCTCGTCAAACCGTTTGTTTTCAAACTCAAGCATGGAGTTGACGAGTTGCGACACGTTTTCCAGACGTTCTTCTTCCTCATCGGTCCGATACATGGTGTCGAGACCGCTTCGTTTCATAAGGCGGTCGGTGAGGTCAGACACTTTCGTCCCCGGTGCGATAGATTTCGCTTCTTCTATCAGGTCGATGAAGTCGCGCACCGGTTTCTTGCCAAACGCCGGGTCTCCGATATGGCGTCTCAGAGTGGGATAGAGGGAATCCGCTTCCGCTTCCGCCAGTTTCTTCAGTTTACCGTAGGTGACGCTGCCGAATTTTCTTGACGGCACGTTTATGATGCGCGTGAACGCCATGTCGTCGTGCTCGTTGGCGGTAAGCCTCAGATAGCATATAATATCCTTGATTTCTTTCCTCTCGAAGAAACGGACTCCTCCCCATACGGTGTAGGGAATTTTTCTTTTCAGCAGCGCCTGCTCCAGACGCAGCGACATGAAGGAACTGCGGTAAAGCACCGCGAAGTCAGAGAACCTCGCTCCGGCTATCACGCCTTTCTCAATGGTCGAGGCGATTCCTTCCGCTTCTTCAGTCTCGCTTTTGTAATGGTTCCATTCAGGAATCCGCTCGTTAAGGCGCACTGCAGTAAGTTCCTTGCGGACACGGTTCCTGTTATGGCTTATTATGCTGTTTGCCACCGCAAGGATATCCGGTGTGCTTCGATAGTTGACATCGAGAATGATGTCGGTGTCTGCCTTGAAGTTGACGAATGTTTTCGGAGAAGCTCCCCTCCATTCGTATATCGCCTGGTCAGGATCGCCAACCACAAAGAGGTTCCCATGATGGGAGGCGAGTATTTCGATGAGTTTCCAGTCGTCGCCGCTGCAGTCCTGCACTTCGTCCACCATCACGTAGTTTAGTTTCTCACACCAGTATTTGCGGGCGTCTGCGAAATGGGTGAGGATATAGGTGGCGATATATATTATGTCGTCATAGTCGAGGGCGAACTGCTTGCGCTGCAGCTGTATGTAGCGAATCTTGACCTCCGGGGAATTCTCGTCTGCCCCCGGCATCAGGTACCTCGCTATGTATCCGTCCGGATCATAACCCTTCAGCGCCGCCACATTTTTCAGCAGCCTCTCGGCTGTGTTCTTCTTGCGGTCTATGCCGAATTCCTGCATCGCGGTTTTTGCAAGGTCCTTGGCGTCTGTCTCATCGAGAATGATGAAGTTCTTGGGGTACCCTATGCGGTATATCTCACGCCTGAGAAGTTTTACGCAGAAACTGTGGATTGTGCATATCAGGTCGTTGACGTCGCCACGGTCTACCATAGAGGCTATCCGGTGTTTCATCTCCTGAGCCGCCTTGTTGGTAAACGTAAGACAGAGCACATTCCCGGGCGCTATGCCTAACTCATTGACAATAAATGCAAAGCGGTGCGCGAGCACACGGGTCTTACCCGACCCGGCGCCCGCCACTACTCTTACTCTGCCTTCGGTGGCCTCCATGGCCATCGACTGCTTTTCGTTGAGACTTACTTTCGTCATCAATCTTCTTCCTCGCGAATCACTTTGAAAAAGAATTTTTTTACCAGCCGTGCGTCCTTGAGCCTCAAAGACACCTCAATCCAGTTTTCCTCATTCGCAAGGCAATCCTCGTCAGAATATGTAACGCTGAAACTATAACTGTCCGCGGAATGGGTCGCCGACAGCTGTGAGGCACAGTTGGATGAAAGTTTCGGCATCGCCGTAACCTTAAAGGGTTTTCCTTTGAGAAGCACTCTGCATGTCAGCTTTCGTGCGTCTTTCTGAAATTCACCGTCGAGAGTCAGCCCTTTGTACAGTTCCCTGTAGTTGGCGGCGAGAGCCTTTGTCTCCTTGATTCTTACAGCGTCGAAAAAATATTCCTCAAGTGCCGTCAGTCTTCCGAGGGCGTCCTGTATGCGGTCGCTGGAGTCTATATCGGGCAGTCCGGCACGGAGTGACTGGAGTTCCCGGTATTTCTCCCTGTCGGTTTTCTCGAACTCAGCGGTCATGTCGGCAAGTTCCCTCTCCGACAGGGGGTATCTGACACTATACACCACATAGTTGCGCTTTGTGCCTTTCTCCTCCCGCTTTTCCCAATAGGAGTCCGTAGCCTTCGAGAGGCTTACGCCCTTAAGGAACGGGAGTTTTGCAGCTGCAGTCTCAGTCTTTGACGTGAAAGACTCAAGATAACGGTTGGTGTTGTCGGTCCATTCGTCGGAAGCTTCCGCGCTTGTGCTGTGGGTTATGTTTAACGCTACTGCAGAGATTATCCTGCGGGCAAGTTCCACCTCAGCCTCGCGCATAGCCTCGTTCAGGCTCGGACGTTCCACCACAATAGTGATGAACCCTGAGGAATTCTCGCCGATCCAGTCAGGCGCTTTCTTCCGGCTGCGCTCAATCACCTTGTCGGCACCCATGGCGGGCATGCACATCACCGTCAACATGAGGAGCGTGCCTATGACTGTGAGGAATCTTTTCATTCTACTTTTACGTTGTTAATTTCAAAAACGTTGTCGTTGTTGTTGAGCTTGAACTTGAAACGAGCCAGACATTTCGGGTTCTGTTTCATGTCATGGATATTAAACTGCAGTTTTATCCAGACTCCTTCAGGGAAGTCATTGTATACCTTGGGTGTGTCGATATTGTTGAACTGGTCGCCGTCGCAGGTTATGGCACCCATCGGAGACGCATACATATTGTTGGCGGTCCGCTTTGTGTTTCTTACCTTTATCGAGCATACTACATTCCGGTTGATTTCCATCCATTTTATAGAGTCAACCTTGAGTTCCCACTCCGGATTCGATATATATACTCTCATGTCGGACTGGTCGGAGGTATCGTCGGAATTGCCGTCACTGTCGTCGGAGTTATCATTGTCGGAGATGTTATCACCCTTGTCGTCGATAGGCTTGTCTTTCCTTACGCCTTCATTTGGATCGGTAGCTGATGCCTTGGCGTTTCTCCTTGCCTCTTCCTTGTCGGCGAGTTCTCTTTCTTTCTGCGCTTTAAGCGCTCCCATTCCCTCGAGAAGCTCAAGCACCTCATCGTTGCATGATGAGGAAGAAGGAATAGCCAGAAGCAGCGACATCGCGTCCTCCAGGCGTCCGGAGGCGTATATGCCCTTCGCGCGGCTTACCACTTCTTCGCAGTCCTTCTCAAAGCTCTTGCTTATGTTCTCGCGGGCGGTGCGGATAAATCTCACGTAAGCCGCGTCAGTGGGTTTGATGGATTTGGCGAGGGCAAGGAGGGGATCCGTCGACGTGTTTTTGTTGGTTACCTTCAGGGGAACTGTCACTGAATAATATTCCGAGCGGTCATCCCTGTTGCGGGCGGTGAGCGTCAGTTCTCCTGTCACCACGCTGAAGTTTCTCGCGAGTCCGGAGGTTGTGCTTTCCTCCCCCAGTGTCAGGGTAGGGGTCACGACGAACGCTCCGAAATCTCCTCCGGCAGCCGCTGAGTTGCGGTTAAGAATCTGGCTGACCTTGGTGGTCAGCAGTTCCTTTACCTCTTTGCTCATTTTTGTTTCGGAGTCGGGTTTCCCGACTCCGAATTGTATCTCATCCTGTGCTGTCGCCTGAAGGCATATTGCCGCCATCGCGAGCAACGCAGTTATTAACTTGTGTCTCATGTTTGTGATCATTTTATGATGACGGAAATTTTCTGCCGCAACGAGGTTATTTCAGGCTGATAGCTGTCTCCAAGTTCCTTTTTGAGGAATTTCTTTAGGTCGCGCGAGAAATTGGATGTGCTGTATCCACGGTTGCGGTTATTGTCCCATATAGGGATATTGATGGTGGCTCCGATGAATTTGTCGGTGTTGGTACCCATGTCATAGACTCCCTTGTAGGAGTTGTCGGCGAGCCATTCCTCGAAAGCCTCCATGAAGTCGTCGCCGGTCTGCGGGCTTTCCAAAGAGAAGTCCCAGTCGGTGACTGTATTGCCGAGTTTCAACTCTATGTTCATGTTCCGGCCGTTTTCGACCATGTCGTCAAACGCTTTCCGGATTCCGTTCATGAAATCTTTCTTTATGTTTTTGACCGCATAGTTCACGAGCAATGCCGAGTCTTTGGTCATATACATACCGCTTGAGAAGTTCACGTTGGTCAGAACGTTTTCCGTCTGATTCTCAACCGCCCTCAGTGTCAGGTTGCAGCCGTTTGCCTTGTCGTTGCCGCTGATGTTCACGTCTACGCTGACCACGATGTCGGCAGGCAGCATTCTTGCCATATTTGTGCGGGAGTCTTCCTGTACTTCGCCGTCGTCGAGTGCGTCGCCGGTCTTGATATTCTTAAGCGCTGTGCGCAGGTCGCGAGTCTTGAATCCGTTTGACGAGAACAGGCTCATCACCGCGTCTACCGCGCCGGAAGCAGCAGGCGAGCTGTCCATGATTGCCTTCATGGTAGCGAATCCGTCATCGCCGTCGCCCTTCACGTATGGCACCACGATGATGGTGGGGTTCACGGCAGCCGTTACCTTGATGTCCTTTTTGCCGTCGGTCCATGCCGGACTAAGGATACCTCCGCCGTTTTTTATGGCGTTGACAAGACCCTGCACGCGGATGCCGAGTCGTACCGTTACCTGTCTGATGCCGTTTACCTTCCGCTCGGAAATCTTCTCGGGATTTCCTGAAAGATAACGGTTGTAGAGTTCCTGTCCGAAGAATTTTCTCAGAAATTCATCGTTGTTGCCCTCAAGCATCGGCTTGCCGTTGTGGAGTCCCGGAACGCCTGATACAAGAAGTGTATAAAACGCGCCTTCAATTGCCTCGTCTTTCGCCTCACCGCCCTTTTTAGCGGAGCAATAGCTTACTACTGTAATCTCGCTGCCCTGCTCCGATTCCAGTTCCACATCGGCAGTGGCGTATTGAGCGCAAACGCTGACTGTGGATGTAGCCACAGCCAGCGCTAATATTATGCTGAATATTTTTTTCATTGATCCTAAGATTGTTGAAAATATATGTCACCCGGTATCAGGGTGAGTCCCGGAATTTTATTCCTTGGAAGTCACGATGACCTTGCTGCCTCCCTTGAGAGCGGCGCCGAGTTCTTTTCCTCCTTTCTTAACCTTGAAGAGAGAAATGTCGTCGCCCTCTACGTCCTGAACTTCAGCTTCACCGATTGTTTTGCGGGAAGTCTTTGAGCCGATGGTGCGGAGCTCGCGGATTTCATATTTCTGGCCTTTCTTTGCGCCGTTGGCGTCGCCGAGATCCACATAGAAAGTCTTTACGTCGTCATTCTTTGCGTCTGAAACTTCGAGAACGTTGCCGATGATTGGGAAAGCGGCGGCGATGAATTTCTTCATCTTGCCGGGGATAAGTTTGGAATATCCTGCCACTGCCTCGTCGGGAGTGTGGGCAACAACTGTGAAGCCCTGCAGGTCGAAGAGGCCGCCGGGAGCCTTGATGGTGGCTGTCTCTATTATCTTACCGTCTTTCGGGTTCACTACCTTCAGGGTAATGAGGAAAGTGGCGTCGTATGTGTAGGTCTTCTGACCCTTGGAGTCGGTGAGCACGTTTTCGGAGATTGCGATATCGTTCACTACACCCTGGATGAGAAGGTTGGCGCCCTGCTGCTCCATGAGGGCGAGACGTTCCATGTCGCCTCCGGCAGACACGCCTTCCATTCTGCGGTCTTCCTCAATCTTGAGGATTGCCTGGGTGTCTACGTCGATAAGGTTGATACGGTTGGACTGATGCAGAGCCTCCATAACGGAGTTGCGGGCAGTCTCGGCGTATTTGAACGGCACCGACGACGGACGGTCGAAGTAATCAATAAGCACGTTGAGTTTTTCCTTTGGCTCGTCCTGTGCCATTGCGGAGATGGCGATGCCGGCGATGGCAAATACTGCGAGTAAGAATTTTTTCATAATTGTTTATTGTTAGTGGTTAATGTTTACAAGAATTAATATTTACGACTGCAAAGTTAACACTTTGTAACGATATATCCAAATAAATTTATGTAAATGTCTGATTTTCTCCTCGGGGGGGGTAAACATCTAAATGTCAAATATATAGCCAAGATTATTCAATTAATTATTCGTGAGGAGGCATACAGCCATAGCGGAGATTCCCTCTTTTCTTCCGGTAAATCCTAGTTTTTCAGTAGTGGTTGCCTTCACCGATACCGTATCGACTGACACTCCCATGGTGTCGGCGAGAGTATGGCGCATTGTGTCGATATAGGACCTAAACTTAGGAGCTTCGGCGCAGATGGTGATGTCGCAGTTGCCGAGCCGGTATCCATTTTCTTCCACAAGACGCATGACATGGGCAAGAAGCACCTTGCTGTCTATACCTTTATATTGAGGGTCTGAGTCTGGAAAATGCTTCCCGATGTCTCCGAGCGCGAGCGCGCCGAGCAGGGCGTCGCAGAGCGCGTGTATCGCCACATCGGCGTCGCTGTGTCCGAGAAGACCGTGGGTGTGCGGAACTTTCACGCCGCAGATCCAAAGGTCTCGGTCCTCCACAAGCCGATGCACGTCATATCCTTGGCCTATTCGTATCATAATATGGTGTTTTTTGAATTGTTGTTGTCACCGTCTGCGTTTTCCGAGCAGGTCCTTGATGCCGTCCATATCGAAACTGAGGGTGAAGCGCATCGTCTGGTCAAGAGGAGAGCTCTGGGCGGTGGCGAGCATATATGAGGCGTCGAGCCTTACCACATTGAGTGAGAATCCGGCTCCGAAACCGAAATAGCTTCTGCCGCCTTTCATGGCGTTCTCGTAGTTGTAGCCGAGACGCACGAAGAACTGGTCGTTGTAGGAATATTCGCCACCGATTGACACGTTGATTTCCTTCAGTTCCTCCGAAAAACCGCCGGGTGCGTCGCTAAAACTCTTGAAAATACCTGATATCGGCGACATTGTCTCCCATTTCTGGAGAGCGTCGTCGAAAGCGGCGGCATTCTGTGCCTCGTCTTTATCCGGGTCATAGTAGGCGCCTCCGGGATTTATGTAGTCGCTTTCCCTCGGTTTGGTGGGCACAAGCAGTTTGTTGAGGTCCAGTCCGATGGTGAGAAGGTTGTAGTCTGCCAGCGGGAACGTGAAGGCTGTTCCGAGGCGTAGGTTTGTGGGAAGGTAATAGTAGTTGGTGCCGTGGTCATAGCTGACTTTTGAGCCTATGTTGCTGATGTTGAATCCCCAGCTCCACTGGCACTCGCTTCTTCCTATCATGGGATATGTGGTGTAGTAGCCGCTGAGGTCCACGGCAAACGCCGATCCGGCGGTGTTGGTGTCGCCGGAATAGGAGTCTTCGTAGGAAAGGTCGGAAAGGATATATCTCAACGCTACACCCATTGAGAATTTCTCGCTCAGTTTGCGGGAATATCCGAAATCTATGGCAAATTCATAAGGGTTGATGGTGTTTGCTCCCACTCCTTCGTCAACAATAACCTCGCCGAGAGAGAAATAGCGCAGCGATGCGCTTATCGCCTGGTTGTCGGAACTTCCGAGTTTAAGGTATCCGCTCACGTCCGCAAGGAAAATGTCGTTGACGATTTTCCTGAGCCACGGTGTATAGCTGATGCCGACGCCACCCGACGAGTATGCAAAAGCATACTTCGAAGGATTCCAGAACTGAGAGTTGATGTCGGCGTCGGTGGCGGCGCCAAGATTGCCCATTGCGCTGCCTCTGGCGTCGGGAGTGATGCTGAGGGTTGTCACACCGGTCTGGACCGGGTTGAACTGCGAGTCCTTTATGTCGTTGCCGTCTTCTGCGAAAGCTGCCACGCCTATGGCGGCTGCCGAGATCGCACAGAATATTCTTGAAGTAGTCATGAAATAATAACGAGAAGATTTATTTGTTTATTGTAGCAAAGCATCACAGTCGCGGATAATGGGAAGAAGGCTGCTCCTGCAGTTTTCTAACGGATATTGAAACTCGGTGAACTGACGCCATCGAGTGCTATCCTGACTCTCATCCCGGGATGAAGTTCCGGACCCTCGTCTGCCACTCCGGCAATTATTATGTCGCCTGTCTTGAGGGTGTTGTCGCGGCTGATGCATTCGATAGTCTCTTCAATGGAGCAAGACATGCAGCCTGCCTGCCATTCAAGCATCTCAGCCCTGTCGGAAGATTTCAACAGCACGTCGATCGAGCATTTCGCTATCCTTTCAGTAGACATTTCTGTGAATTGTCCTAACACGGTGCTCCGGTCGTAACTGATTGCCTGAGTCCAGGGCAGACCTTCGGACTTCAGTTGCCGCAGTTTGTCGGCTGCTACCATCATGAGGCAAGGCGCCACACCGCTGACGTATCGGTGTGCGAACCGCGCAGACACCCCTTTGCCGAGTTTGCCGATTTTCACGGCAAGCGCCATTCTCATTTCGAACGAGTCTGCGAAGTCAGGCACGAAATAGGGGTTGCCACCCTGAATAATGCTGCTCGCCGACACGAGGGTCCATACGGGAGCGACGGGAATCATATCGTCGGGCGTGTCAATGAGATTGTTGATTATAGCGAAGATTGTCATTTTGCAGGAATTGCTATTTTTTTGCTTTCCGACTGCGACATTCCGTCGTCGGAGGTAACTGTGGTGCGCAGGATGTAAATGCCTCGTGGCAGCCTGTTGCCGTTGTTGTCGGTAAGGTCCCATGAGTAGTTGATGCTGCTTTCCTTGCCGGAATATATGTTGCGCTCAGCGTTCCAAACCTTTGTGCCGTCGAGGGCGAAGCATTCGAGAGTGCAGTCGAGTTTGCATAGTGCCCTGTCGGTAATTACCCTGACGTCGAGTCTGTCGGCATCACGGTCGTAGAAAGTTGTGAACTCGTTCAGTTCCGGCTTCAGGTTTACTCCTACCTTGAAACTTACCGACGCGCTGCTGGAGTTGTTGGCGTTGTCCCATACTGTCAGTTTCAGGGAATGTTCCCCCGGTTCGAGTTCGGGAAGCGGGTATGCGATGCTTCCCCGTCCCGGCTGCGAGGTGTCTGGCATGAAATAGTTGCCGAGGTCGTCATATACCTTGTCGGAGTCGAGGGTAAGGCTCATCTTGTGTCCGATGCCCGCGTCTGAAATGTTGATGCCGCTGTCGTCGGAGAAGGTAACCATCGCCACCGGACTGGGGTGTACCACGTCGCCGTCGGTGAATGCTTCTGAGTTTATCACGAAGCTCTCTATTTCCGGGCCTTCGGTGTCGTCGGCGGCGCTGTTGTCGTAGCCGTACACATATAGCCTGTCGGTTGAGCCGTTCGCCTCATGTCCTGCTTTTTCGTCGTATGCATAGAGGGTGATGAGCGCCGGCGTATAGTTGTTGGAGATTTCCGAAGGCATCAGGATTGTCGTGCTCCACACGCCGTCGCGGACATCGATGCTGCCGGTGGCGAGTTTGCTCGAGCGGTCGTCATACACCGATTCCTTTCCGTCTTTGCCCCAGCCGTTGGTCGTCACGCTCTTTTCCGCATCGAAAAGTGTATATTGCACGGGACCGTTGAATGCCACCGTTGAGCCATCGGAATCGATGATCCTTCCTGATATCCTCACGTTGGAGCGGGCTTTGACGGTCGGAGAGTCCTCCTGGAGTTCCGCCACGGGAAGCCCGGCTATGGAGTCTACTGCCACAGTGTAGCGAGGCACCGGCATTCGGAGCGCCGGATCGCCCATCATGTGATAGCGGTTCATGTTGTCGTCTTTGGGCGAGCAGTTGTTCTTCCCGAGTCTTACGATGTCGCCCAGACGCTGTCCGAGGCCATCGGAAGCGCGCCGGAAAAATTCCGACGATATGGCGTTGGTGATATATTCGTTTCGTGCTATATACACCGTGCGGCTCGGCGTTATCATGGCGATTGCTCCTCCCGCGGGATTGCAGACCATTACTTCAGCGCCGCTTACAGACTCCGCGTCCCATTTGCCGAAACTGCAGGTCGCTGCGTAGACTATGGGCAGATGCTGACACGACATGCTCGTTATGTCTTCCCACGTCAGAAGTTTTTCGTGGCTCCACTCCTTGGGATTGGCGTGGCCTATATAGCTGATAAGCGCTGTCCCCTCCTTTTCCCATTTCTTGAGCATTTTCTCCTTTGCATCCGGAAATTGGAGGCCGGTTCCGGTTTTCTTGAGTTCGAAGGCGTCAAGGTAGACGCGGTCGTAGGCGTAGTGGGCGCCGGCATCGCTATCCAGCATCCTTTGGATGCCTTTCTGAGCCTGATTCAGATGGCTGGCGCTGTCGCCGTCGTCGGCTATGGACATTACGTTGTTGCGCCATACACCATAGTCCGGCGCAGTCATATACGCCTCGAGTTTGTCTGCCACTGTATTGGCGTCTTCTACACCCGCCACCGGATATCGACCGATGCCGACATTTATCTGGCGTATCCACATGCTTCGTGCGGATGTCTCGTCTTCGAGCATCCCGATGAAGTCGTCGGTGCAGTAAGAGGTGGGTTCTGACAGCCCTCCTGCCGACTGCCATATCAATACGCGGGGGTATCCTGCCTTCAGTGTCTCAGGGTTCTTCATCTTCTGGTCGTAGGTGGGGCGCCCCATAAGCAGGCAGTATCCGAAACGGTTGTCTTCCGGATTGGCGTTGGATCTGTCATACCACATCTTGAGAAGTTTTCTGAATGCCGACACGTCGGCGTTGCCGCTCGAAAACTCATTGTAAATCTTCTCGGGCGTCAGTATATGCACGGTCATGCCGTCGTGAGTGCGGTGCAGGTCGGCAATCCTTTGGGCGGCAGCAGTGTATTCTTCCGGAGATATTATCACCATGTGGGGAGTTGGGAGTCCGTGGATGTTCTGGTTTGCGACCTTGAAACGTCCGGATACGGACACACCGCGTGCATCCGGCTCGAAGGCGAGAAACTCCCTGAATCCTCTGGTTCTAATTGCTATTGTCAGGCTCTTGGATGAAGCGTCGTAAGCCCCCGATACCTCTTTTATATTGGCGGGGTCGGTAACATCCCAGACGCGGGTTGTCTCGGAGGCGCCGGAGATACGGTAGGCGGCTGGTGTCTTGGCGTTGGCGTGAAAGAGAAGTTTGCCGTCGCGTAGCACAAGTTTTCTTGTGTATTCAACCTCAATCCAGTCGAGGCGTGCTGTAGTCACCACTCCCGCTTGCGAGTATTCGATACCCACGGACAGGGAGTTGCCGTCGACAGAGGCTTCCTTGGTCGTGGCGGCAGTCTGGTAATACTGGTCGCTTGCCGAGGTGGCGGGAATGCGGTCGCTCGATGTTGCTGAGAGTCTGCTTCCGTTGGCGCTGACCATGATGCTGCTCGCCGCCCCGCTGGTGTTGGCTCCGAACCGTACCCGGATGGAGGCTTTCTCGCCGACGTTGTCGGTGAGGTCGAAATCAAACTTCTGCGATTTCTGCGACCGGAAGTCTTCGCCGAGGTACTCTCTGCCTGACGTCGCCGCCTGCGCGAGGTCGCGTTCGTGCACGAGTAGCTGTCTAGAGGAGTCATATACTGTCAGACCTTCCGTGTCGCTGAGGTCTACGGCCGAAGTCTCGGTTTCCGGCTTGACGTCGCTCAGAAAATAGTATGACGTGTCGCCGTAAGGATTGATTGAATGGCTGTAGAGCATCGACGGTGAGCCGGTCGACGACATCACGCTGATGTTGCCGGTGGCGAAAAACGATATGCTGCCGTCGCTGCCCCTTGTCAGCGGCACCGGTGGAAGATCATCGGGGAGTCCGACACTCAGGACTTCAGGAATCATTCTGCCGCCGTAGCCGTAGACATATACGTTCTCCGGGTTGGAAAACCCGAAGTTGCGTAATGTCTGACGCGACAGTGTCTGCAGTCCTTTGGAGGAAACGTCGATTTTCACCCAGGTTCCTGTGGCGAGCACGGAATTCTTGGAGTATTTCGCGGGATTGGCAGCTGAGGCGGCAAGACTGTATGCCATGGCGGTGAGCGCCATGGTCGCGATCTGAATTAAGTATGTTGATGAAAGTTTCTTTGTGTTCACGTCTAATTAACGGATTTTGAACCTTGATATTGTTGCTGGTTAAGGAAGTCGAGCCATTCTTTTCTGGAGCCGCCAAACACGTTCATGTCGACTTTTCCGGATATACCTCCCACGGAACCCTGATGGCTGAACTGCCAGAATTTCCAGTCTTCCGAAATAGGGTCGTCGGCGAATGAGCATATCCAGAGGCGGCTGCCGGGAAATGAGTCGTCGAGATATTCGTAATAGTCTTTTCTGTTGGCATACAGGGTAGGGGAGAAGCCCCGCAGGTTGAGATAGTCCACCATTGCGGCTATCCGTTCCTTGACCTTCTCGGTGGAAATGTCGCGTGGGTTGCCGGAAGATTCTATATCGATTGCTATGCCCATCTCAAGTTTGCGGTCGCCCACAGCCTCGAGAAGGTTGATTGCCTGGGACACTCCGTCTTTGTCAAACCGGAAGAAATGGTATGCTCCGCGCTTCATGCCTGCCGTGCCTGCCTTCTGATAGTTGAGGCGGAAGTTCCTGTCGCGGAATGTCTCCCCCTCGCTTGCCTTTATCCACACGAACTCCACTCCTTCTCCGGCGGCGGCGTTGAGGTTCATCATTCCGTTGTGTGCCGACACGTCGATGCCGAGCACCGGATAGCGAGCCCGGTCCACGTATGGCGGAGTGGTGCGGAAATGCATCCATGCGGCATACGCCGACCATGCGAGAAGTGCCGCCGCCAGTAGGAAGCAGCAGAAAATCATGATGTCGTTTTTCCTCGTGTTTATGTCGGCAAGAATCTTCATATAAGACAAAATTAATAAGATTTATGAAATATGCCAAATCTGTAAAACTAAAAAAATCATAAATTCGGATTTTTTTTATTAATTTTGCATTATGGACGAAGCGTTTTATCATCTATTGGTGATCGGAGTGTCGCTTGCAGGCATTTTCCGTGGATTTCGTGCGGGACTGACTCGTCAGGTCTCGGACGTGGTCGGTTTCGTCTTCGGCCTGGTAGCGGCACGCACTGCAGGCCCCGACTTCGCGGCATGGCTCGAGACGTGGATGCCGCAGTTTTATCATCCCGTGGCGAAAACTTTCTTTTTCGAGACTTTGGGCTACGGGATAATATGGAGCGTGTGTATGCTGGCGTTCTCTCTTCTCACCGGTATCCTCAACGCCATATTGGGAATTTTGCCCTCGGGCATTCTGAACTCTATCGGCGGTGCGGTGTTTTGTGTATTGAAATACCTTATGTTTCTCTCACTGTTGTTTGACCTTGCGATATGCCGTCCGTTCGACTCTCCGCTGATGCACTGCGCCACTCACGACGACGGAAATCCGGTCGACGGAGTGATACGGCTCGCGCCGGAGCTCCTCGGCACAATGTCGGCGGAAGACTACATACTGCATGTGCAGCTGTGGGAGGCTCGTAAGATTAGTTAAAAATAAAATAAAATAGGAGATATATGCTTTCAGTCAGAGACCTTCATGCTGAAATAGACGGCAAGGAGATACTTCGCGGCATCAATCTTGATGTCAAGGCGGGTGAAGTCCATGCTATCATGGGACCTAACGGTTCCGGTAAATCCACTTTATCGATGGTGCTCGCCGGCAATCCGGCCTACACCGTGACCTCGGGAGAGGTGACGTTCAGGGGAAAGGACCTGCTGGCGATGACTCCTGATGTCAGAAGCCACGAGGGACTGTTTCTCGGGTTTCAGTATCCGGTTGAAATCCCCGGCGTGTCGATGGTCAACTTCATGCGCGCGGCTGTCAATGCCAAACGCAAATATTTCGGTGAGCCTCCGATGGGAGCTTCCGAGTTTCTGAAACTTATGCGTCAGAAACGCGCTGTGGTGGAACTCGACAACAAACTCGCTTCCCGAAGCGTCAACGAGGGTTTCTCGGGCGGCGAGAAGAAGCGAAACGAGATTTTCCAGATGGCGGTGCTCGAACCAAAGCTCTCGATCCTTGACGAGACCGACTCCGGACTTGACGTGGATGCGCTTCGCATTGTGGCGGAGGGTGTCAACAAGATGCGTACTCCGGAAAACGCCGCCATTGTCATCACCCACTATCAGCGACTTCTCGACTATATCCGTCCCGATGTGATCCATGTGCTCTATAAAGGCAGGATTGTCTATACGGGTGGTCCGGAGCTCGCGCTCGAAATCGAGAAGAACGGCTACGACTGGATCAAGGCGGAGGTCGATGCGAAAGATTCCATAAAGGGGGAGGCATAGGTCATGGGCGCGATAGATCAATATCTGGACCTCTGGAGAGACCATGGGGCTCTGCTTGAGTCGAAGTCGCCGAGTGTTCTCAACGCGCTGCGCGGGGCTGCCGCCGAATCCTTAAAGGTCAACCCTCTGCCCGGACCAAAGGATGAGAACTACAGGCATACCGATCTTGAGAAAATCCTTGCGCCGGACTTTGGCGTGAATCTTGCCAGGGTGCCCATCGACGTGAATCCCTCGGAGTCTTTCCGATGTGATGTGCCTCAGCTCACCACATCCCTGTTTCTCGTCATCAACGATTCATTTGCCGAGACCGACGCGAGTCGCGACAGACTGCCGGAGGGCGTGGATGTCATGTCGCTCGCGGCATACGCGCGGCAGAATCCTGAGTTTATAGAGCGGCACTACGGCGCCCTTGCCGACATGAAGAATCCTATTGTGGCCCTCAACACGCTGCTGTGTCAGGATGGAGTGGTTATTCGGGTCCATGCCGGTGTGAAGGTGGAGTCGACAGTGCAGCTTGTCAACATATTTCACAATGGGGCGCCTCTTCTATCGGCGCGCCGCATCCTGATAGTGATGGAGGAGGATTCCGACGCTAAGGTGCTCGTGTGTGACCATACCCAGACTCCCGACGTGGATTTCTGCGCCCTGCAGGTGGTGGAGATATTCGCCGGCAGAGGCAGCCGCCTCGATTTCTATGACCTTGAGGAGAGTACTCTGAAGACTTCCCGTCTCAACACCCTTTATCTGCGTCAGGAAGAGGACTCGCATGTGCTTCTCGACTCCATGACGCTCTTCAACGGCGTCACACGCAATGAGTTCTACACCCGCTTTGCCGGACCTCACGCGAGCCTGAGGATGCTCGGACTCGGCATCGAGGACAGTGAGCGGAGGCTTGACACGTATTCGAGGATTAGCCACGACGTGCCGGACTGCAACGCCGACGAACTCTTCAAGTATGTGGTCGACGACAGCGCGATGGGTGCCTTCGCGGGACTAATATATGTAGCCGAGGGGGCGGTGCGCACGGAGGCATACCAGTCAAACCGTAATCTTGTCGGTTCTTCCGAGGCTCGGATGCATTCCAAGCCGCAATTGGAGATCTACAACGACGACGTGAAGTGTTCGCATGGCACAGCCATAGGTCAGCTCGACGAGATGCAGCTTTTCTATATGATGACAAGGGGCATACCCGAGGCGGAGGCTCGCCTCATCCTTAAGCAGGCTTTCATGTCGGATGTTATCGACGGCATATCGCTCCAGCCCTTGCGCGACAGGCTCAAGCTGATGGTGGAGCGGCGCTTCGCCGGCGAGAAGTCGGCTTGCGCGTCGTGCCCGCTGCCTTGCCCCTGAACCTTTGTAAAACTACAGTAAAGATGATGAATCTTGAAGAAATAAGAAGTCGCTTCCCGATATTGTCGCGTGAGGTCAACGGCAAACCGCTTGTGTATCTCGACAACGCCGCGTCGTCGCAGGTGCCGCGCGAGGTAGTGGAGGCTGTCGACTATGGCTACTGCCATGCGAAGGCAAACGTTCACCGTGGAGTCCATACCCTCTCTCAGGAGGCTACGGAACTGCAGGAGAAGTCCCGCAGGCGGGTGCAGGAGTTTATCGGAGCCTCTTCGCCTGAGGAAGTGATATTTACTCGCGGCACCACCGAATCGATCAACCTCGTTGCCTCGTCGTTCGGCACGCTGTTTCCCCGCGAAGGCGAGATTATCCTCACTGTGATGGAGCACCACTCCAATATAGTGCCGTGGCAGCTCCTGCAGAGCCGACGCCCGGACCTGAAGATTCGGGTCGTGGACATCGACGACGAGGGATGCCTGATTCTCGACCAATATGAGTCGCTGTTTAACGAGCATACGTGCATGGTGTCGTTCTGCCATGTGTCAAACGTTCTCGGCACTGTCAATCCGGTGCGCGACATGATACGCATCGCGCATTCGCATGGAGTGCCGGTGCTTGTCGACGGTGCCCAGGCATCGCCGCATATCCGCGTCGACGTGCGCGACCTCGACTGCGATTTCTATGTGTTCTCCTCCCACAAGATGTATGGACCCACCGGCATCGGCATCCTCTACGGAAAGAGGGAGCACCTGCTTCGTATGCCCCCGTATCAGGGCGGGGGAGAGATGATATCCCACGTCAGTTTCACCGGCACCACCTTTGCCGACCTTCCGTTCAAGTTCGAGGCGGGTACGCCCGACTATGTAGGCATCGGTGCCTTCCCTCGCGCCCTTGACTTTATGGAGGAAGTCGGTATAGGCAATATAGCCGCGCATGAGGAGGAACTGCTCCGCCATGCCGAGAAGAGAATGCTCGAGATACCGGGGCTGAGGATTTTCGGAAATTCACCTCACAAGAGCGGTGTGATTTCCTTTGTGGTAGACGGCATCCATCCCTACGACCTCGGAATGCTCATCGACCATCTGGGTGTCGCCGTGCGCACCGGCCACCATTGCGCCCAGCCGCTGATGGAGCGCCTTGGCGTCTCGGGAACAGTGCGCGCCTCTTTTGCAGTCTATAACACTTTCGATGAGGTGGATTCATTGGTGGCGGCGATTAAACGTGTGATTCCCATACTCAAAGGATGATTTTAACAATTGTTAAAATCATAGGGTTTCAAAACATTTTTATCTTTTAAAATGTTTAAAAATCATAAAGAAGATAGATTTTTGTTCATTAAGCATCACGGTAGTTGCAAATGCCGTAAAACGAAGGGAGACCAGTCGTGAGACCGGTCTCCTTTTACATTGCAGCAAATTCAAATTTTGAAAAACGTCATTTTTTATTATCGTCGGAGTCCGCGAATCGGTTGGGGAAAGTCCAGTGCTGTCTCGGTCTCGACATGGCGTAGATGATCAGTCCGATGCCAAGAAGGATAAACGGTATGCTCAGGAGCTGACCCTGGTCCATGCCCCACTCGGCACGCATGCTGATTTCCCAGGGCACCTGCACGTTTTTCACATACTCTATGAGGAATCGCGATCCGAATGTCACGAGGAAGAACACTCCCGACATAAGCCAGGGACGCTCCTCTGCGTTCTTTTTCCAATACATCCACATCAGAAGCACGAACAGCAGCAGATAGCATGCCGCCTCGTAGAGTTGCGTGGGATGCGCGGGAAGGGTCTCGCCGTTTCGCAGGAATACGAATCCCCACGGAAGGTCGGTGTAGGCACCGTAGATTTCCGAGTTCATCAGGTTGCCCAGACGGATGAGGCAGCCGGTAAGGGCTATGGGCGCAACTATCTTGTCGATAACCCAGCTCAGTGGCTTGTGGGCAACTACCTTGGCAAACACCCACATACCGATGAAGATGGCGATTGTGCCTCCGTGGCTCGCGAGTCCTCCGTTCCATACCTTCAGTATCTCGGCGGGATGCGCGGAGTAATAGTCCCATTCATAGAAGAGGACATGACCCAACCTTGCGCCCACCACCGTGCATACCACAAGATATGTAAGAAGGGTCCCGAGCCATTTCTCGGGAGCCCCTTCATGCTTGAACATCGCCTCCACTATCCGGTAGCCGATGAAAAATCCGACCACGAACATCAGACCATACCATCTCACGGAAAAAGGTCCGAGAGAAAACAGCACGGGGTCCGGGTTCCAGTTGATGAATACAAGCATAGGCGATTGATTATTTGCCTACGATGGCTGCGGTGTCTTCCGCTATCATCAGTTCTTCGTCGGTGGGAATGACCACTACATGGATCTTGGAGTCTGCGCCGGAGATCTCCACTTCCTCGCCTCTGGTCTTGTTTGCCTCGGCGTTGAATGTCACTCCGAGGTAGGCAAGTTTCTTGCAGATGTTCTCGCGGGTGCTGATCTGGTTCTCGCCGACACCTCCGGTAAACACGATTACGTCTGCCCCTCCGAGCACCGCTGTGTATGCGCCGATGTATTTGAGGATGCGGTATTCATACATCTCCAGAGCCAGTTTGGCGCGTTTGTTGCCCGCCTTGATTCCTGCCTCAATGTCGCGCATGTCGTTGCTGAGGCCGCTGACTCCGGCTACGCCGCTCTTCTTGTTGATGAGGTTCATCAGCCCGTCGGCGTCGAGGTTCATCTCCTTCATCAGATACACGAGTGCTCCGGGGTCTACGTCGCCGACGCGGGTGCCCATCATCAGTCCTTCGGTGGGGGTGAGTCCCATGGAGGTGTCCATGCACTTGCCGTCTTTGATGGCTGCGATGCTGCCGCCGTTGCCGATATGGCATGTGATGATGCGCTGTTTGCCGTAGTCAAGTCCGAGGAATTCACACGCGCGCTTGCTGACATAGCGATGGCTGGTGCCGTGGAAGCCGTAGCGTCTTACGCCATATTTCTCGTATGTCTCGTATGGGAGGGCATACATATAGGCGTAGTCGGGCATGGTCTGGTGGAAGGCGGTGTCGAATACCGCTACCTGGGGAACGCTCGGGATCAGTTCCGTCACTGCCTCGATGCCCGCGATGTTGGCGGGGTTGTGGAGGGGTGCCACGGTGTAGCATTCCTTGACCTTCTCTATAACCTCGGGAGTGATGAGGACAGATTTGTTGAACTTGTCCATGCCGTGCACCACGCGGTGGCCTACGGCGTCGATTTCGTCAAACGATTTGATCACGCCCTCTTTCGGGTCGGTGAGCACCTTGATCACGTTGCCCACAGCCGCCTTGGCGTCGGGCATCTCTACTGTGATTGTCTCCTTGGAGCCGTCGGGACGTTTGAATTTCAGAAACGAGTCGGGGAGTCCGATTTTCTCCACGCCTCCCTCGGCGAGAACTTCTTTGCTGACGCTGTCGATCAGTTTGTATTTAACACTGCTGCTTCCGCAGTTCAATACCAGAATTTTCATCTTTAGATATTTATTTGTTTTTTTCGGAAAGAGCCTGGTTGCAGGTCACGATAATGGTGTTGACGATGTCGTCGACTGTTGCGCCGCGGCTCAGGTCGTTGACGGGGGCGGCGAGTCCTTGAAGGATCGGGCCTACTGCTCCGGCTCCCGAGAGACGCTGAACGAGCTTATACGCGATGTTGCCGGTTTCAAGCGACGGGAAGATAAGGGTGTTGGCATGTCCCGCAACCTCGCTGTCGGGGGCTTTCTGCTTGCCTACGCTCTCCACGATGGCGGCGTCGCTCTGCAGCTCGCCGTCCACTTTCAGTTCCGGTGCGAGCTGATGCACGAGTTCTGTCGCTGTCCTCACCTTGTCTACCTTCTCGTGGCTTGCGCTTCCCTTTGTCGAGAAGCTGAGCATAGCGATCACTGGGTCGAGTCCTGCGATGTTCTTGGTGGTCTTGGCGGTCTCCACGGCAATCTGTGCCAGTTCCTCTGTGGTTGGGTCAGGCACCACCGCGCAGTCGGCGAAGACGAGCATGCCGTTGTCGCCATATTTGCAGCCCTCGGGCAGAAGCATGATGAAGGCACCGCTCACGCAGCTTACGCCGGGCTTTGTCTTCAGCACCTGGAAAGCGGCGCGAAGCACGCTCGACGTCGGGCTGAGCGCCCCGGCTACCATGCAGTCGGCGTCGCCAGCCTTAATCATGAGGCATCCCAGATACAGGGGATTCTTGACCTGATAGCGGGCGTCGTCGATGGTCATGCCCTTCTTCTTGCGAAGCTCGCACAGAAGTTCCGCATATTTCTCGGTAAACTCTACGTCGTCGGGGTCGCAGATGTTTGCTTCCTCTATGTGGCAAAGGCCAAGTTCGTTGGCCTTGGCAAGGATGGCGCCTTTCTTGCCTAAGAATGTCACGTTGGCGATTTTTTCGCTCAGGATGCGTTCGGCGGCCTGCAGGGTGCGCGGTTCAAGCGATTCCGGCAGCACGAGACGCTGCGGGTTTTCTTTGGCCTTGGCGGTCAGTCTTTCAAAAAGTGTCATGGCAATAATATTTTTTGTTGTCGATTGTATTGTTGTTCGTATGATACCGCAAATTTAGCAAAAAATCTTGGATTATGACTACTTGTTGAGGAATATTTTTGTAACTTTGCAGTCCGGAATAGATATGAAGATAGTAAAGCGACTACATCTGTTCATGCTGCAGACCTTTCTGCCGCTGTTTGCGATGACATTTCTCATCGTGCTCTTCATCGTGCTCATGCAGTTCCTCTGGAAGTATATCGACTCCCTTGTGGGAAAGGGACTCGGCATGGGCGTGCTGGGTGAACTGTTCTTTTATGCCGCGCTGTCGATGGTGCCGATGGCGCTTCCTCTCGCCATCCTTCTGGCATCGCTCATGACGTTTGGCAATCTCGGCGAGAAGTTCGAGCTCACCGCCATGAAGGCTTCCGGCATCTCGCTTATAAGGGTCATGGCGCCGCTGATAGTGTTGGTGTCGGTGATTGCCGTGGGGGCGTTTTTCTTTCAGAATAATGTCCTGCCGAAGGCGCAGGTCAAGATGTGGACCCTTTTGTTCTCCGTCAGGCAGAAGTCTCCGGAGGTCGAGATTCCGGAAAACGTGTTCTATGACCAGATACCGGGCTACAACCTTCTTGTGAAGGAAAAAAACAAAGAGACCGGTATGCTCTACGACGTGATGATCTACGACGTGGGCCACGGCGACAACTCCACCATATTGCTGTCAGACTCGGCGCGTCTCGCGATGGCGCCCGACATGAGCCACCTGTATCTACATCTCTTTCAGGGAGAGCAGTTCGAGAACCTCCGCGAGCAGCGCACCGCCGACCGCAACGTGCCGTTCCGCCGCGAGTCATTTTTCGACAAGCAGATTCTGATTCCGTTTGACGCTAACTTCAACCGTCTTGACGAGCAGGGTATGCGTCAGCAGTATGTGGGCAAGAACATCACCGAGCTGCACCACAGCATCGACTCCATCGGAGTCCGCGTGGATTCTATCGGCGACATGTTTGCGTCTGACCTGCTGCGCGAGGTCTCCTATACACTTCCGTTGCGAGGCTCTTCGTCTGCTTTCGGTTCCCCGGCTCCGGGGAGTCAGGACGCCCCCAAAGCCGCGACTCAACCACTCTCGATAGATTCTCTTCTCGATGCGATGGCTCCTGCCGAGGCGGCGCGTCTTGTGGGGCAGGCGATAGGTGTGTCGCGCGACCATCAGTCGGCAAACGAGTTCAAGTTCATAACTATGGAGGAGGAGAAGAAAAACATCCGTCGCCATCAGATAGAGCTTATCAAGAAATACACCCTTTCGGTGGCGTGCATCATCTTCTTCTTTATAGGCGCGCCTCTCGGGGCAATCATCCGGAAGGGTGGTCTGGGTACTCCGCTTGTTGTGTCGATTTTCCTGTTTCTTGTATATTATATCTTCGACAATACAGGCTATAAACTGGCGCGCGACGGCCGCTGGCCCGTGGAAGCGGGAATATGGCTATCCACCTTTGTTCTGGCGCCTCTCGGGGCGTATGTCACGTGGAAGGCTATGAATGATTCCGCCGTATTCGACGGCGACCGCTACAAGGCTTTCTTCCGCAATCTGCTCGGACTGCGCACCAAACGTTTCGTGCCTCTGAAGGAGGTAATCATTCGCGACATCGACCCCGCGCGGGCTTCAGGAATGCTGGAGGCTGTCGGCAGGGAGTGCAAGGCGCTTCTCCATGCCACAGAACCGTTGCGCAATCCCTTGCGTTCATATTTCCGCTATTTCGTTGTCGGCTTCGACACTTCGCGAATCCATACACTTCAGTTTGAGACCAACAGGGGGGTGGAATATCTGTCAGACAGCCGCGACACGCGTCTGGTGCTGATGCTGTCAGACATCCCGGTGTTCAGAGTGCTGTGGGTCTACCGTCCCTGCCGTTGGCGCTGGCTCGGCTATGCGGCTCTGCCGCTCCTCCCCCTCTCCATCCCGCTATGGCTCTATGGCCGCCGCACACTCCGCAACCTCCGCCGCGACCTCTCCAAGACAATAGAAATTAGCAGGAATATTGAAATGAGAATAATTTAGAATTTAGAATTGGGCTAAGGTCCTTAAAGTCCCTAAGCTCCTTAAGCTCCCTTAGCTCCTCGGAGTTCTCAGAGTTCTCAGAGCTCTCGGAGCAATTCTCAATTAAATTTTGCTTTTTCAAAAAAATTTACTAACTTTGCATCCGCAAAAGCGCTCGTGGCGTAATTGGTAGCCGCGCTAGACTTAGGATCTAGTGTCTCGCGACGTGGGGGTTCGAGTCCCCCCGGGCGCACTGTAGGGCAAGAGTCAGACATTATGACTCCTGCCTTTTTTCTTTTTACTGAGACACTTCGGCTTGCGTAGTATGAAGATTGGGAGGTATATAAGGATGCCGGTCATCGACATCACCAATCCTCCGATGGTGCCTATGGCGAGCGGATACCAGAAGGATTCCTTGGTGGTGCCGATCAGAAACGGTATGAAGCCGAGCACGGTAGAGAATACTGTGAGCATGATAGGCACTATCTTTACCCGGAAGGCGTGGAGATACACCTTATCCTCCGATATCGAGGGATGCTGTCGCCGGAGAGAGTTGAATTCATTGATGATGTAGATGGCGGCATTCACGGTGATGCCCGACAGGAGAATCATCGACGCAAAGCCACCCTGGTCAAACTTGAGGTCGAAAAGATAGAAGATGCCAAATACCCCGATGAAGGAAATAGGTATCATAAGAATGATGGCGAAGGGCTGGCGCAGGGAGTTGAACAGTATGGCTGTGATGAAGAAAATAATAGCCGCCACGAGCGCGAGAAGCAGGTATCTGCCCCCGTCGTCATCTTGTCGCCACTGCTGCTTTTCGTCTTCTGCCTTATAGCCGGGTGGCATGAGCGAGTTTATTTTGTCGAGGTCTTTTTTGAGAATCTTCTCGCCTTGGGTGTTCGACCCGATATATTCATATTGCAGGCACAGTTCGTAAGCCTGGTTTTTCTTCACTATGTCCTTGGGCGCGTCTCTTTTCTCGAGTGTCGAGATGTCCGAGAGCCGGAATGTCTTGCCGCCGGCGTGAAACGGACGGTTCATCAGCGAGTAAATGTCATATTCATCCGCCTGCTTGGAATAGAGGTTTATCCTCTCGCCTGTGCTGCTTGTCATCAGCTGCCCGCAATATATCTCCCTGCCGAATGTCGGGAGCATGGCTGTGAAGAGCTGTGAGGCGGTGATGCCGGTAGCGGCGAGCCTGTCGCGGTCGATGTCGATGTAGAATTCCGAATAGTCGTCTTTCCAATACGAGAATTCGGAGGCTATCGTCACTTCCCGTATCCGTCGGTGGGTGAGGAGTGTGTCGCGCATACGCGCCGCCCAGCGCGACAGCTGGTCGTAGTTGAAGCCGGTAAGTTTCACGCGGTAGCTCCCGGCGTTTTCCCTTATGTCGTTGCTGAAACCGTTGTCCTCGAGCCCGAACACGCTCCATGACCCGCCTCCTAATTTCAAGGCGTTGGACACTACCTCGCTCTTGAGCCTGTATGGGAAGCCGTCGTAGCGGTGCTCCTTGTGGAAATAAACTGATATTGAAGCCCTGCGCGCACTCGACACCGAGGTCCTGAACTGTCTGATCTCGGGAAATCCCGACAGAAATTTTTCCATTTTCCTTATCAATACGTCCATTTGCTCGATGGTGGCGCCGTTGGGGAGTGTGGCGTAGATCTGCAATACCGGCTCGCTGTTGTCGCGGTTCCAGTATTCTCCGTTTTTTACCTTGTCCACAAACAGTCGCAGTGTCCCGCCCAATGCGATGTCAGTGACCGGTTTTACGCTTTTCGTATAGGTCTCGGATCCGAAGACGGCGTTGTAGGCGGAGGCAAGTTTCCCCTCGCCCTCTATGTGGTCGGGGATGAGAAACACCGGCAAGCCGAACGCCAAAATCGCCAAGGTGATGAAGACACCGCGGAATCTTACGGAAAAACGAGCGGTGGCGTCATATCCCCGTGCCAGGGTGTCCGACAGTCGTCTGCCGAGATGTCTCAGTTTTCCGTTGCCCCGGTGGCGGCGGATGTCGAGCCGTTCCACGAGCGCCGGCACAAGGAAGAGGGCAGTTGCGAGCGATACCGCGAGGTTGATTATCACTACCGTCACGAAATCGTCGAGACTCAGGCGTGTCTTCTCATCAAGGAAGAACACCACCGAGAGAGCGCCGATAGTGGTGAGCGTGGCGGCGAGAATAGCCGTGAAGGCGCGCCGGTTGCGCCGGCGTGTGTAGTGGTCCACCATTACTATCAGATTGTCGATCACCAGGTTTAGCGAGATTGTTATTCCCGCCAAGGAATAGAGTTGGATTTCGATGCCGCTTATGTAGTATAATAGTGCCGCCACCGCCATGTTGAGCGTGAGGCCAATGGTGATGAGCAGCACATACCTGATGCTCAGCGACACGAGCCCCACAAATAGAAGCAGTATAAGCACCGTGAGTGCGGTCCTGAAATATATTTTGTCGAGTTCCTCGCGGATGCTCTCTGTGGCGTCATATTCCACGCTGACCATATATCCTTCCGGCATCATCTTCGAGAAGGAGGCTATTTCATCGTTTATTCTTCCCGACAGGTCTATCTGGTTGGCGGCATCGGTGGCAGTGATATTGACATATATGGAGTTGAGTCCGTTGATGCGGAAATGGTTTTTCGCCCTCGATTCCACACGTGCGGCTTTCAGGATGCGGTCGAGCGTCAGGTATCCCCCTTTTTTGAGCCCTACCGAGATGTCGGAGAGCCGTATGGTGTCGTTGTCGACGGCTCCCCCGAGCGTCAGTCGGAAGTGGCGTATCCCGTCGCCCGGTTCATTTGCGGGCACGATGCCGACAAACTGTTTCCCGAGATGCTCGGCGATGGCGGAGCGTATGTCGTCTGGTGTCAGTCCGAGTGCGGCGAGTTCGTCGGCATCATAGGTCAGGCGCCATTCCATGGGAAGGGCGCCGTATAGCTCCACCTTTTCCACTCCGTTGATTCGGGCGAGGAGGGGCTTGAGGTTTTCCTCGCCGAAAGCCTGTATTTCGGCAGGATTGGCTGGAGCGTTGAGTGTCAGCGTCATGAACGGTGCATCGTTGTCGTCTGCCACACCGCGAAGGCTCACCGATGGGTAACTGACTCCGTCGGGCATACCGCTCCACGCCTGTCTTATAAGCGCCGATACCTCAAACCGAGCTTTCTCCATGTCGGTGTGTCTGTCAAGGTCGATGGTGACACGCCCGCGTCCGTTGTATGATTTCGACCGTATGTCGCGAACGCCGCCGGTTCTTGCCAATATCGACTCGAGACGCGACGTCACCTCCGCCTCCACGGCGCGTGCTGAATTTCCGGGCATGGAGAAACTCACGCTTATCGATGGAAGCGTGTCGGACGGCATCAGTTTCACGGGAAGCAGCGGCACAAGCGCACACCCCGCGATAGCCACCGCGATGAACACTACTATTATGCTGAAGGAACGCTTATTCAATTAGTAATTAGTAATTAGTAATTTTCAATTCTCAATTTTCAATTCTCAATTTTCAATTCTCAATTTTCAATTCTCAATTTGTTTTCGATTTCGTCGCAGAGGGAGCGGCCTGTGGAGAAGTCGTAGAGGGTCAGCTTGCGTATCTTGAAGTGGCTTTGCCAGAAGTTGCGGAGTGCCGAGATATAGTTTTTCGACGCTTCCTGCTTCCGGTTGAGCGATAGCGTTATGCTGTTGAGGTCTGCCTTGCCGATGAGAAACCGCTGCATTGTCTGCTCGTAGGCAAGGTCGGCGAGACGCATCGCCTCCGATGCTGACGTTATCAGGCGCTGCCTCACACTGTAGTCGCTGAGGGTCATCAGTATGTCTTCCTCCACCTGCAGCTCGTCTTGCTTGGCGGCAAGTGTGGATACGTTCAGGTTGTTGAGCGCCATGTTTACCTTCCCTTTCCTCACGCCCCAGTCCACGAGAGGGAATGTGACCTGCAGCGACACTATGTCTTGCCGCAGCGGATTCCGGTAAGCGTCGGCAAACTTGTCGGCAACCTGGTTGAAGCCTACGGATGCGTTGACCGAAGCGTTGAAGAGAGCTTCCGTCTTCGCGCGGCTCAGTTCCCTCTTGTCTTCAAGGATTGTCTGACGGTGACCCAGAAGAGTGGGGCTGTTGGCTTTCGCGAGCGACAGCGCGAGGTCGGCGGGAATGTCGCCTGCGTCCGGCTTCTCCGGCATCTCGATTTCTATCTCCGTGTTCTTGTCCATCCCGAGAAACGATGCGAGGGAAAACATTGCCCGTTTCAGGGCGATGCGGCTGTTTTCAAGAGTGTTGCGGGCGTTTACCTTGTCAAGTTCAAGTGTCAGCAGGTCGGCGCTGGAGATCGAGGCTATCTTGTGGCGGCGCTGTCCGATGACATACATCGTGTCGCAGGATTCCACATTGTCTTGCGCCAGACGGAATTCCGCCTGGGCTAAGGCGAGGTCGAAGAAATAGGTCACCGCCTGCTCGCTCACTCCCTCCATGTTGTAGACAAGTTCTTTCTTCGCTTTCTCGTATCTGAGGGGTTCGATCTTTCGTTCCCACTTGAAGGCGTTGTATCCTATGAGGTTCTGGCGGTAGCCGAACCTTACGGGCACCGACGAGAACTGGGTGTAGCGGTTTTCTCCGAAATTGCGCATATATTCGAGTCCCGTCTCCAGATAGAATGTGCCGCCGAGGAAGTCGAAGTTCTGGGAAACCTGCAGCGAGCCGGCGGCGCTGAACATCTGCTGCTCGCGGAATATGTCGATATTCTGCTCGGAGTCATAGCGCTGTGTCATGTAGCGGTTGTAGGTGGCAGGCGTAAGGTTAAGTGAGAGGCTCGGGAGGCGCCCCGCACGGTAACTGACATACTGCCAGTAGCTCGCCTGATACATGTTGCGGTATCTGAACGCTATCAGCGACGAGTCGTTGGCAAGCTCTATCGTCTTTTCCAGGGATAGAGTCACTGCTCCGGCAACCACCGGAGCAAGCAATGCCGCTATGAGTATGATGATTCTATTCGTTTTCATGTCGCAGTTGTCTGAACTTCAACTTATTTCTTCTTATATATATTGTCCTGTAGAAAATCGGAACTATGAAGATGCTCACGAGAGTGCCCACAGTCATGGCGCCCGTCATGGCGATGGCGAGAGGCCGCTGCAGGTCCGAGCCCATGTCGGAGGAGAAGAAAACGGGGATCATCGCGCCTATTGTGGTGAGCGACGTCATCACTATGGCTCGCAGCCTGCGTCTTCCGGCAGTGCGTATCGCGTCGTCAAGCGGCATTCCGCTCTTTCGAAGCTCGTTGATGGCGTCTATCTTGAGTATCGAGTCGTTGATTATAATGCCGCAGCTCACGATGATACCGATTGCCGACATGAGGTTGAGCGTCTGCCCGAAAATCAGGAGGGTGAGCAGGGCGAAGGCGGTGTCGATGGGTATCTCAGCCAATACGATGAGCGGCTGAAGGAAACTCTCGAACTGTGCGCACAGTATGAAATACATCAGCATCACCGACACAAGAAGTATCACGGCGAGCTCCTTCATCATCCGCGAGTTGGAGAAGAATCCGCCGGCAAAGTCCACGTCAAAGTCTCCCTCCCGCTCGGCGATCTCCCTGATACTTGACATTGCCTCCTGCTCGTGTCCCGAGACATCGAGCCTCACCGGCACGTATTCACCCGCTATTCCGGCGGTGATGGTCTTGAGGTCGGTGCTTCTGCCTGTGGTGACGAGGTTTCTGAGAGGAACCTCCGTCCGTATTCCGTCTTCGTCGGGCCGTGACAGCACGTAAGCACCGGCGGTCAGTTCGTCTACGGTGGTCGGTTTGCCGGTTATCTCTATCGGCGTGTATTCGTTGAAAGCCTTGAGGGTTGTGGCTCCGACACCCCGGAAGGCGGTGGCGAGAGTGCGCTGCACCTCGCTGAAGTCGACGTTGTATACGGCAAGCCTTTCCCTGTCGGCGATTATGTCTATCTGCTCCCTGAGCGGAATGAGACTCGGGGTCTCGCTGACCGCGTCGCCGATCTTTCCGCTTATCTCCATCACGCGCAGTGCGCCGTCGGGGGCATTGCCGTTGATGTGTATTCGCGCCTCGATGTTGGCGTCGTCGGAGGCGAATATCTTTTCAAAGATGTTCTCAGACTTGGATACAGTGAACACCGCCCGGGGAAACTTCTCCTTCATGAGGTCGGCGATGTGTCCGCTGATGTCGTCGTTGCGGTCGGCGTCGGTGCCCTTGATGAATATCTCTGCCTCTGTGGCAGACAGTTTCCCGTCGTTGCCGAGCATGAAGTCCTGGGGTCCCGCGTATGCCGAGCGGGAGGATATCATTCCGGGCAACGCTTTGTCGATTCCGGTCATTATCTGCTCGGCACGGTTTCGGTTCTCTTCGAGACTTATGTTCTCGTTCCAGTCTATCCTTAATGTCAGTTCGTCGCTGCTGATTTCGGGAAGCCTTTCGCGGCGAGTAATCGAGAACAGCACCGCGCAGAGCGGAATCATCAGCAGCGTGGCGGCTATCCATATTCCGTCATGCCTTTTCCTGCCTGAGACGCTTTCCGGGATGTGCGCCGCTTCCGGCTCATTCTTCACGGATGCTTTTTTCTTGCCAGAAATCATGTAGAACACCACCGGCAGCAGTCCGATAGCCACTGCGTAGCTTGCCGTCAGACCCGCCGTGATGGCAAACGCCTGGTCGGCGAAGATGGCGCCCGCGATGCCGCTCATGAATATAAGTGGCACGAACACCGCCACGGTGGTGAGCGAGGAGGAGAGCATCGGCGTTATCACCTCGGAGGTGCCTCGGTCGCAAGCCTCGGTGAGCGATGCTCCGCGTCGCAGATATTGCTCTATGTTTTCCGTCACAATCAAGGAGTTGTCTATCATCATGCCCACCGCAAGGATAAGGCCGGACATCGAGATGATGTTTACCGAGACATTAAACAGATAGAAGAGAAGAAACGTGATTGCCACGCTCGCCGGGATGCTGATACCGATTGCTATAGACGCGCGGGTGCTCTTCATGAAGGCGAGGCATATCAGAAACACGAGGACAAGACCGAGCAGAAGGTTTTGCTCCAGGTTGGAAATGGTGTAGTCGAGGAGCGCGGTCTGGTCGCGTGTCATGGAGAATTCAATCTCCGGATACTCTTTCTCAAGGTCTGCGGTAACGTTGCCCACAGCGTCCTTCAGACGCTGCATGCTTTCGTCGCTGTGTTTTATGATGGCGAGAGTCACGGACCTCTTGTCATTGTGGACGGAATATCCGGCAGGTCGCCGCATGGTGAGGCTTATGTCGGCGATGTCACCCAATTCGAGCAGACGCTCTCCCTTGCGGATTTTGATTCTCTTTATGTCGTCGGCTGTCCGCAGAAGGTTTTCAACGTGGATGTTGTATTCATAATAACCGTCTCTCACGGTCATGCTTCCGGGCTCGGCGTTGTTTGCTGTCAGCGCGCTTTCGATGTCTGTAGAAGTCACTCCCGCCTGCGCAGTCTTCTCGGCTATAGGCGTTACCTTCACTGTCTTGCCCGGCACTCCGGTGATGTCTGCCATGGCGACCTCCGGCAGCTGCTCCAGTCTGCGGCGCACAATGTTTTCCGCCACATCCGCCATGTCGGCAAACGCATTCTCCGAGTCGGAGCGAGGAGTCATCTGGATATACATCACCGGGATGTCGGTGGCGCTTGCCTTCACAGCCTTTGGTCTTTCGGCGTTCTTCGGCAGGAAGTTCATGGCTCCGTCGATTTTCTCGTTCACTTCGATAAACGCGAGGTCGGTGTCCACGCCATAGTCCATCGAAAGCGATATCACGGCGGCTCCGTCGCGGGTCTCGCTCCTGATTTCCGACAGCCCCTCGGTCTGCATCAGTTGCCGGCGAAGGGGAGTGGTGACGGTGTTTTCAAGTTCGCGGGCGGAAGCGTTCTCGAGCGTCGCCTCCACCGTGATATGCGGTATCGGGATGTCGGGCAGCAGCGACACCGGCAGCGACACGTAAGTCACCGACCCCAGTATCACCAGGGCCAGAAACGCCATCACCACAGCAATCCGATGCCTCAAAAAATAGTTAATCATATTCGATAATTGAAAATTGAAAATTGAGAATTGCTCTGAGAACTCAACTAAGAAATTTCATTTTCACTTATGTTTAAGTTTATTATTCATTGTTTTTATAATGCTTGTCAAAAGTGCATATAGTTCGTTGCAGTCTTCCATCATGGATTCATATATGGCCCTATTGATTAGATTGGTCTCCATAAGAATATCAAGCCAGAATTTTGTTTCAGAACATTCTTTTAATGAAATATTGAGTTTATTTATAAAATCTCTGTCACTTACAGCATCAACTGCTTCTGAAATATTGGCTCCGATGCTTGTTCCGGATCTCAAAATCTGGTCTGCAAGCGAATACTCTTTTGTTTCTTTACATATCCATTGTTTAAGTCGTACAATTCTGATTGCAAAAGCCTTCCCTTTATTATAGACTACATTACCATCTTTCATAATTCTCAATTTTCAATTCTCAATTCTCAATTTTCAATTCTCAATTCTAAATTTTCAATTCTCAATTTTCAATTCTACATCTGTTTCATGGGCAAGGTTGAGGTTGCCGCTGATGATCACCTTGTCGCCTGCCTTGAGGCCTTCCGTGACCGTGTATTGGTCAAGATTCTCCAGACCTGTCGTCACATAGTTCCAGATCGCCTTGCCGTCTTCAAGAGTGAACACCACCTGACGCCCGGAGCGGAGCACCACGGCGCTCTTAGGCACCACCAAAGCCTCCACCACACGGCGCCTGACCCTCACCCTCACGTTCATGCCGTCGAGAAGTCCCGCGCTCTTGCCGATAGTTGCCCACACCTTCACCATACCGTTGGCATCCACCATCGGGTTTATCTCCGAGATACGCCCCGCCACTACGGTGGCAGGGTCCGAGAATGGAGACACACTGACCTCGTCGCCCGGCTTCAGCATCGCCAATTCCCCCTCAATCACCGTAAACTCCACCTCCATGCCCCGGTCGCTGATGATGCGGCAGAAAGGCTCGGAACCAGTCATGTTGAATGGCTTGGTGGTAAGATTCGCCACCACTCCCGCTATCGGGGCTTTCAGAGTGGCGTCGCTCAGCTCCCGCCGCGTTGCGGCAAGCGACAGCTCCGCCTGCTCCAGACCGCTCCGGAGGCGAGCCAGGCGCATCATCTCCTGCGGCACATTCTCCGTATGCTCCGGGTCATATCCCTGACCTATCAGCACGTCCTGCATCTCGAGAGTGGCTGCCGCCACGGCGTTGCGCTCCTTCTCCAGCTGGTTCTCGATCTTGTAGGTGTCGAGGGCTCCTAATTTCTGCCCTTTCTCCACCCGCTGGCCGTTTTTTACATATACAGCCGAAATCACTCCCTGTGCCTGGAAGTTCACGTCCGCCTTGCCTGATGCCGTGACATGGCCGTTGCTCACTATCTCATGGTTGAACACCGAAGGCTTCAGTTCGATAGCCGTCACTTCCGCGATTTTTCCGGAAGAGACACCGATGGCGTCATTGTCGCCGTGGCGTGCTGTGTCCGACTCGGAGCCGCCGCTGTGGGAACAGGCGGCTGCAAGTATCATTGCCGGTAGTAGAATCAGTATATTTTTCATTACAAAATGTGTGGGTCAGTGTCTATTGATAGATTTCAGCAGTCGGTCGCTCGACTTGGGCTTCCAGATTATGCCGGCGGTACCGACAATGAATTTCTCCGGCACAAGGCCGAAATATCGCGAGTCTCTGGAGTCAATCACATGGTCGCCTGCCGCAAAACAGTAATTTTCTGCAAATATATAACTTTTTGTCGGAATATCATCAATATATACAGCGGAATCTTTCCATTCCACTCGTTTTCCGGTCTCCCATTCAACATATCTGCCGTAAAGCAGCCAGTTTCGGCGGTCGAGTGTAATCCGCATCCCCTTGCCGGGAATCACCAGCGGCCCCATCTCCTTTATGGTCCAGCCGAAAATGGAGTCTTTCGGAAAGCACCGCATCCACCCCCTCCATTTCGATATGTCCGGCTCCTGCTGCTCCCGGAGTCTCATCATTCTCTGCAGTTGCCGCTGCTCATCCGCCACTCCGAGAGTGTCGGGGCATCCCCTCACTCGATAGAACGAGTCGCGTATCTCAAGGGTGTCTCCCGCCACTGCCACCGCCCTCTTGCAGTAGTATGTGGCGAGGTTCATCGCTATGCTGTCGCGTCTTCCTCCCTTGTCGGGATACGGGTAGTTGAATATTATTACGTCGCCCCTCTCGAGCCTACCGTAGCCCGGCAGACGGCGTATGGTGTAAGGCTTCCCGTCTATGGCGTCGCGTATGTCGAATATCCGTGCGCCCAATTTCCATTTGTTGACAAGTCCGCTCTCGTCGGGAAGTATGGTGGGGGTCATCGATCCGCTCGGCGTGTGAAACGAGCATGTGGTGGTCACCTGAAGCACCGCATACAGCGCCACCGCCGCCACTGCGGTAAGCATCACCTTGTAGGTTATGTCTATTATTCTGTCTATCTTCTTCATCGTCTCATGCTCTCTTTTATCTCAGGTCTCTTTTCAAGGCTTTCCAGAGTCTTCAGTGCCTCATCCCTCATGTCGTCGACGGCAGGCGACTTCACTTTCACCTTCATGGTCAGAATCGTCTCCGCCTCGCGTCGACAAGACTCCCTTTCTTCATGCAGCGGGTCGGAATACAGCTTCATCAGCAGATAGTGGGGATACATTCGGTTGGGACAGCGCGCCGCCCCTTTGCGGAAGTAAAACTCCGCGCTGTCGGTCATTGAGAGTTCCTGATAGTTTTTTCCTATTATGTTTGGCACCATGGGATCGGCGCTTTTCCTGAGCAGTGGGATCAGGAGCCGGTTTGAGCCGCGGCTGTCGCCGGCGCGGTGCAGGTTGAGGGCGGTGGAGAATATCGCCTGCACGTCGCTCGTCGGCGAATGGGTCAGGAAGAGAACCAAGGCTGTCGCCGTGACGGCGGTTCCGGCAATCCTGACCGGAATGCGCCCCGCAGTGAGATATGACGCGGCGAGCACGGCGGCTATGGTGGAGGCGAAGAGAGTAAACTGCAGAGGATAAGACCCTGCCATCACGATGGCGGCGGCGAGCACGCACCCTGTGAGCCCGAACTGCCGCTGCCTCCATGCCGTGATTATCGCGCCGGCAATCAGCGCGGTCATGAGCAGTGAGGCGACCGGTCCGTAGGCTATTGCTGTCTGGAGGTATTCGTTGAAAACATATTCCGGGGCGTCGGCAACCGTCCGCTCCTGTTCGGAGCTTTTTACGGAAGCGAAATATCGCTCCTGACACTCGCCGTAGGCACCTGCCACATTATCCCATCCCACACCTGTGGCAGGTGCGTCTACAGCTGCCGTGGCGGCTATCTTCCACATCAGGAGCCTGCCGTCGGCGGAATCTTTCTTTGCCATGTATAGCGCGGCACCTCCCGCGCAGATGATTGCGGTAATGGCGATTGACAGAAGTAGTCTTCTCTTGTGCGTAAGGCGGTGAGCCGGGTCATGGAGCGCGACGGCGCATCCCGCCGCGCAGGCAAGAATGGCTGTTCTGCTCAATGTGGCGGGAATCAGGACGGCGCATAGAAGCGCCATCCCGAATGCCGCTGCTTTTGTAAGTCGGTGGCGGCCGTTTTTGATAGCGAATGCCGTCATTGGAGCGATTACGGCAAGATAACATGCAAAAGGACCCGGATTATAGAAAGTGCCCGTGAAAGCGTATGAATGATGGCGGCTCTGCATTATCCCCCCCCATTGGAGAATACCGACGCATGCCTCGTAATATCCGAGACATAGTATGGCGAGACAGATAATCCTGACCAAGGAATCTGTCCGCCAAAAGTGTCTGCGAGAGTATGCCTCCATATTCATCATTCACGTAAGCGTTACCGATAACCTTGTAGGGACACAAGGCTCGTGTATCTTCATTATCAAGTAGTTAAAATGCTTTTAGATAAGAAGAAAGAACTTCAGATTCTTAGAACTCTATATATTTCAGGTTATTGAAATCCTCAAATGCTTCAAGATAGTATATTCGGTTTCTCTTCTCATCCAAGAATATACGCAGAATATCTGTGTCTACACGGAACTTACGAATCGGATTGAGATCCGCGTCAAGCAATAGGAAATCATATTTCAAATTGCGACCGGAAAGGTTCAAAAACAATGGTTGAAGATTCTTAATCTTGTATCCATAATACTGAGCGAGGATGTATTCCTTCCCGGAGTTTACAAAAGAGTAATAACCATAATTGTCATAGTGGTCATGAAGATTAATGTCTTTGGCGGATATGGATTTATCCTTTGGTATAATAAATTTAAATCCGTCGTCAAGCCTCATCTTAAACAGTTCGTTGATGGATCTCAAGCCAATCACGACCTCTTTGTCTTGAATGGAAAAACTGAATTTTCCGAATTTGTTGACATCATTTTTGTCCATATCTTCTATCATCGAAGAGATGTTTATCCTGTCTCCGGTGTTTTGGCAACCTGACAATATTAGAATTGAAATGGCGAAGACGGGTATTGAATATTTGTGGAAATTCATCGGGAAATGCTTCGGTAGATGACGGCTTATTATCCTATCTGCGGGTTTCCTTATATTGAAAGGTTTCTTATTTAAGTTTACGGACTTCGAGAATGGAAGGATTTGATTCGTCATCGGTGTTGACTAAAAACAAGAACGAATCATCGCTTTCGCACGCGGTAAAAGTCAGCAGAAAAGAGGTGTCCTCGTTGCCGGTTATGTTGTCATTTATCATGCTTTTCTCTTTCGGGCGAACTTTATATTCCTTTACGGATTTTCCGTTGTCAACGATGATGGAGTTGTATATTCCCGGATACCTCAGCGCCACGATTGTCTGACGGCCGTTGGTTCGGAAACCGATAAGTCCGGCATATTTCTCCATGACTTTTGATGGGAAGTCCATGTATCCGTATTTGTCGAAGTATTCCCGGTTGATATCCATGGTGACGGCAGGTTCTTTGCCTGGCGAAAGTATTTCCTTCATCGAGAACAATCCGGTTTCCGGGTCATAGCAGACAGCGGTGTTGGTGTCGGCGATAATCGACGCTATCTGCTTACCGGCTTCCACGAACTGGACAGTAGCCTGTCCGCTGTTTGCGAGATCCTTGTCGAAAAAGGATTGTGTCACCTTTCCGTCTACGGAGAAGACGTTGAAGACCTTGTCGTCCGGTGTCATGGCAATGAAACTGCCGTCGCTGAGACACTTGAATTTGTTGGCATAGAAAGACAGGGGAATATTGCCTCTGAATTCAAGCGAAGGATACTTATATTTCACAATTCCCTTTAGGGAAGACACCCATATCTCATCAGATGACGCATCTATGTCGAAGTCCAGAAGACTTTCGTATTCTTCCGGTCCGCGTCCTATTCTCGACAGTTTCCCGACAAAATGACCTGTATTGTCAAACATAACTACATCGTTGATAGACTGGACAAATATATATCCGTCTTTTTTAATGACCTTGTTTGACCTTCCTCCGATGAGGCTTTCATCCGTTGTCTCCAACGGAATCATGTCATGGTCGCCGATAATATCGGAGAGTTTTGCAGTGGTCTCCTCAAAGGTACCCAAGGAGATTTCAGGAAGCAGAATATCAGAATCGTCTGATTTCTCTTTATTTCCGCAAGATGCCAAGACAGCAAGGCAAAGAATTGCCAGGATAGTTTTGAATCGCATGAATTTATAGTTTTTATGGTTTATATCATTTGTAAATAAGTATAGACAACTTCAAATTAAGTTTTGAAAAAAATCAAAATCTTCTTCAAAATCGCTGTTCTTACATTTCCGGAAATATAAGAAAAGCACTCATATTTTGTTTCGACTGCAAATATACTGATTTATATCCAATTCCGCAAATCAGTTGAGTGTCATTACTTCAACTTTCATCAGACATTGATGATATAGTCACTATCTTGATTTTTTTGTCTTATTATCTATCTTATAATTTGAACGATCTTTGTCGATACGTTTGAAGCTATCCTTTTTAAGTTCTAAAAAAACGGTGTCATTTGAAACTCTAATACTGAGGACATCGGTGTCCTTGATTGCGTTGACTCCTTTTCCCGACAGAATTTTTCCATTATTGACCAGAGCTGAGATATAAACAGCCCTATCTTGGCTCTCTTTTTTATGATTGCCTTTCTTCTGGTCGTTTCCTGCTGTCGTTGGTGCAATGGTTGTCGCCAGCAATATGATGGCATATACTAACTTGATGATACTTCTGTTCATATTTGTGTTTTTTAATGAAAAATTTGTGATTTTTTCTGCATGTTATACTCAAAGACGCGTTCATTTACTCCTCGGGTGTGATTTTTCAGGAAAAGAAGGGCTCCGTCGGGAATGTTGTAGATTAATTCATCACTGCGGGCAGTCTTCTTTCCTAAAGATATCCATTGGCAATCGTGGTCGCACCAATAGAATAACTCATATAAGTCGCCGGTACGTATATAGTTGTCTCTGTTTCTTGGAGAATACGATATGCCTGAAATCATACGAGGCCATTTCAAGTCTACCGCACTCCAGCCTCCGGATGGTTCTTTATAGTCGAAAGATGTGTATAAATCTCCATCAAAGACATTGTTATATTCATGAGTTCCTTTCCCTGTCCTGTCTCCCGGGGTACCGAACGTTCTACATCCTAACGCGATGTTTTCATCATTTCCTAACTCAAAGATCTCAAGTTCCGCTATGTTGCAATATGTACTGTCTGCACCGACATATCTCACGTATCATAGCCCCCACACCGAAATCCCGGCAGTTGCCGGCTTTGACTGTCAAGCCTTTTACTCCGAGAGTGCATCCTTTTGGAAGACCATCAGTCCATTTGAAAGGTCTGACATTCCAGAATTTCATAGCTAAATTGGCAGCATCACGCACATTGAGGTCATTCCTCAGAATAATAGAATCTTTTATTTCATAAATTGTATTGTCGGCTTCAGTTTTCCATTTCAGGTTCAGCGGCTCATTGCCAACTCTATAAGGAAGAATATATTCTAAAAATACGTTATCCTTAAATTTTCTGCATATTTTGGAGGAATTCCTGAAATTATACATATCCAGAATATATTGCCATAGTTGTTCTTTGTCAATAATGACCATGTCATCAATATATTCAAGGTTCTGTATGTTCAACCTCCCCTCCCTATGTTCTATAGAATCCACAAGTTCAGATACTTTCTGTGATGATGCAGACCAAGACTTGTAATAATTCAGATATAAATCAAGTGTAGATTCCGATACTCCATGATGAAATGACATATTGCTAAGAATGAAATCAGCTATTCTCATCAAATCCTGTGTCGCATTGTCGTTTCCGATCTTTTCTCCATATTGCAAGGCTTTTTTGTATACATAATCCCTTGGCGTTTCAGATTCATGTCTGAAATGGTATATGACAATTGCGGTTATTATTGCAATAACACCAAATACTGTATATGATATTACAGTCCTTGCTTTCATGTAAAATTCTTTATAGAGATTAGACACTATTATTTCTTTGTCATGTCATAGCGTAGGATTTTGTGATTTCCGTCTTCTGAAGTCGAGACTCCATACAGTATGTCTCCTGATGGTGCCGCTCCTATGTAGAGTAGTTTTTCATCCGGATGAAATACACCTTGTAGTTCTCCGTTCCAATTGTATTTAAGGATGTGTGTGGAGTAATCGTCTCTATCTGATTTCATACTCTTATTCGTGGCTCCGATGTATGTTAGATACACACCGTCGGCAAACGGTGTTATGTCTTTAAAATGCTTAACAGTCTCAGGGCGTAGTTTAAGATGGAATTGCTCGTCTTTTCCATCGGCATCCAAAACCGGACCTACGGAGTAATATTCTTTGAGAAGTCTGGGGGTGTCTCCTGAAACGTCAAAAAACGCAAGCCAGTCATGGAACGCGCCTGCTGCGCAAATATATCTCTTGTCCGGAGACATGGCGAAAATCACCTGGTAACTCATGTAGAAATCCGGATTGACATTCTCTCTCGTCTCAGTGCCGGGCACCAGACCGAACGTAGTTACAGCAGTTCCGTCATTGTCGAAGAAAGTGAAGATTTTACCGTTTCCATACAGGTTGTCGCCGACATATCCGTTCAGTGACTTATACAGCCGTCCACCGCTCATGTCTTTAAATCGTATCGAAGGAACGCTGTCGGGACCGCTTATGAATTGATCTACGTCTTGATACCGTAACATTGTCTGGTTCTGATCGTCGTAGATATATATTCTTCCCTGAGAGTCAATCTGTGTTCTTGATTGTCCGAGGAGTTGACCGGGGCCTTCTCCTCTGGCACCGGCGCGGCATATTACGCTGTCGCTATTTAAGGAAACAATTGAATAGTTGTATTCATCATCATCGTCGTAAAAAATCAAGGTGTCGCCCACCTCATACATCCATGCCATATTAAGGATTGATTCTCTCGCGTTTATAAGAATAGAGTCTCCCGAGATCTCCACAATGTCAGTTGCCTTCAAGTATGGAGGCAGATCAGTTGTTTTGTCGTGTGAGCAGGATGCCGTCAACATCGCAAACAATAAAAGAGAAGTCACATACGTCCCTATTATGTCATACCCTCGTGAATTGTTACGCTTGAGAAGCTCTGATATAAATTCAGGTTTAAATGTCATCATAAAAAAACAATTAAATGAATTGAGGTTATTCAGATTGATTTGTAAATTTGAGTGCTTAAAAACCGGGATATTAATATTAAATGATAATCGATTTCTAATATTACTCAAACAGAATACATAATTGAATATGGGGGAACAGAACTTGGCTTTTGGCTGATTCTGCCCCCATATATCAATTTCTGGATTCTTCCTTAATTTTTTTCCGGGAAAAATAGCTTCATTCCAAATAAAGTACAGCAGTAGTCACCGTGATTTTTTGTGCTACATCCATTCTCACAATCAGAGAAACCGCTCTCTCCACCTGAAAGAGCTTCGACATTGGCGATTGTGAGAGCGGATTTTGCTCCGTTCTCAGACGTGCGGAGTCCGAGGACTCCGGCAAGGCAGCCTACGGCTGCGATGGCTGCTATAGCCATTCTTTTTGTTTTCTTATTCATGATAAAACTAATTTAGCCGAGGCATTTGCAACTGCCTGGCGGTTGTTGTTATTGAATGTTTCCGGAAACATTTATTATCGTTGGGTATTCAAAATCTTTATAATACACATGTATAGTTCGCTCCGTAATTCTTCCGTTGAAATACCGATAACCTTGTAGGGACGTTCGGCTCGAACGTCCTAAATTAATAGCAGTAATATCTTGATTATGAGGATGCACGAGGTGCGCATCCCTACAAGTTTATGTGTAATGCTTCGGTGGATGACGGCTTGTTTGAATCGCGTTTAATGGTGAAGAGCGCGGTATAACGATTCTTGTCATCTGCACTCGGAGATTGCGTCTATAGAGCCTTGTGGGATGAGGCCTTTTTTGTATTATTATCTATCTTATAGTTTGAACGATCCTTGTCGATACGTTTGAAGCTGTCTTTTTTCAACTCGAAAATCACGGTGTCTTTTCTTACCCAAACGCTGAGGATGTCGGTTTCTTTAATTGCTTTGAGACCTTTGTCAGACAATATCTTGTCGTTGTTGGCAAGTTTCGAGATTTGGGTCTTCTTTTCCTTCCCCTTGCCTGAATTGGTAGCGCTTGTCTTGTTGCTTCCGGCTACAGCGGCAGAAGCGGACATGGCTGCCATTATTGCCATGATGATAAGGCTTTTTACTAATCTTTTCATAATCATTTATTTTGGTTTTATGACTTCATATTTCATTATGACAGGATCCGGATTATTTTCTATAGTGAACAGGATGCCGTTTTTCTCGTCAAAATCAAAGGAAATGATTTCCCGCTCGAAACTGTATTTCCGAAGAGGTTTTCCGTCCCAGTCAAATTCAAGTATATACTTTATATTTCGGTCCATATCGCTGTCAGACTTGACTTCCACGCCGATGTAGCCAACCATGAAAGAAGATTCGAAAGCCCTGGCTTGTGAGTACATGAGCCAGAATGGTTTTGGCATGCTCATTGAAACACTTCCGTTTGCCATAGTCTCTATATGTATGTTGTCGTCGATGTCGGCTCTCATCTCGATGTCATCTTTCCCTTCGAGTTCTGAATAGATGCCGATTTGATTCCACGACATGTTTGCAACCACGGCTTTCCTCTTGGAGCCGGAATATGCTAAGTCTGCCTGGAATATATAGTTGTTAGGTTTTACTGAGTCCGGCATTTCTGCTGATGGAAAACTTCCGAAAGAGTGAATGGCGTTTCCTTCGCCGTCCATGTGTGTGATGCGTACCGGCTCAGCCGTCGCCGGAAGACCTACGATACCACCTTTGCCGTCAGTGACGCCACGAAGGATGTCTTCCGAAGAGCGGAATGCAAGTTCTGTAATAGCCTCCTCTCCGTCAGGATTCCACGACGCGTTCATTACTTTCTTGTCCATTCCTCCGGTGATCCACAGTTTCCCTTCCGGGTCTACGCTCATGCTTGTTGCCCACAGCATGTCGAGCGGTGCCTCGCCTTTTCTGACCGCGACCTGACTTTTCCCGGAGCGTAGATTGACTAATATTACCTCTTCCGAGCCATTCTGCAATACTGCTGCAATCGAATCGTTGACCACGCATATCCCATGAGCCTTCCCAAGAGACTCGGAAATATCCGGAATTACTACGCCCTTCCCTGCAGTTTCAACTGTCGGAACACTTTCAACGTCAAATAAAACGCCATCGGTGCCGAAGTGTTTATCATTTCGGCATCCGGTGATTATGATAAGAAATATGGCAATCTTAAAGATTGTATTTATTGATTTCATGTCTTGCGTACATTATGACCCCAGCTCATGTGCGACCTCAACGTCAACATTTTTTGTGAGATGGGGTCTAAGTTACAACTGCTGTGATTCCGGCATCAGCACCATGGCACCATGTCGTTGCAGTAAATGTTATACCCTTGATTAGTGTAAAGTACACATATATAGCCATTCCGATTTTTGCAATGAAGATTGCACAGTTGCATATACTCAGGTGTAGAAAGAGCCTCAATGTTTGCGAGTGTTAATGCAGACACTGAATTAGATTCCGTTGTACTGAGTCCGAGGACTCCGGCGAGGCAGCCTACGGCTGCGATGGCTGCTATAGCCATTCTTTTCTTTTTATTGAACATGATTAATTTAATTTAGCCGAGGCAGTTGCAACTGCCTGGCGGTTGTTGTTATTGAATGTTTCCGGAAACATTTATTATCGTTGGGTATTCAAAATCTTTATAATACACATGTATAGTTCGCTCGAAATCGCCGGCTATAGTATCGCCGCTGAAGATGAGTGTCGCCTTCACTTGCGATTGGGGAGGTATGATTTTCTTTTGGAAAGAAAGTTCAGTGCATTCGCATGATGATACTGTCTTGTCTATGCGTACCGTGTCGTTGCCGGAGTTGGTGAACTCTATCTCATGTCTTGCTGTTTCCCTCGGTCGCAGAGTGCCGAGGTTGACCATGTTTTCAGAAACAGTCACAGCATCGCCGGTTCTCTGAGAAACCGACATCTGTCCGGATATGATCGATTTATACAGTTTACCCATTTGGGTGGAATAGACGGGACTGCCTATCGCTACAACCTTCTTGTTTCTGTCAAGAAGAAAAGTTCGAAAAGCGGTCTCTTCCGGAAGGTTATTGGCTTTGTCGACCAAATTCTCCACGTCAGCAAATACAGGATATTCGAAAGCATTGCTCTTGAATATATATTGGAGTTCCTTGAAATCGGATGAATTGACCACCATCAGGAACCGGACATCGGAATCCGCAATGCTGTCGAGCGAGCCGAGAAACTCTTTCCAGATGGGGAGTTTCATCTTGCATTTAGTGCACCCGATTGAATCCACGTATGTCAGTATGGTGAAATCGGCATCGGCAACATTGATGGTGTCGCCTGTCATGACATTCGTCATGGCGGCAGGTAGCTTAATCTCCTTTCCTTGCCATTCTTCCACAATCTCGGCAGCCCTGTCGCTCCCTGACCGTCCGCAGCAGACGGTCAGGAACAGCGCCATGAGTAAAAGAGTGATATTCCTCATAGGTCTATATATCCTATGTATAGGTACTCATCAGTCACAAGTCTGATTTGATACACCCCTTGCAATGATGTCATGTGCTCCACCAAGTCAGATTCCGAAGAGAATCCTATTATCATCGTCTCTCCCTCCTCGTCCCAGAGTTCATAAGAAACGACCGGTGATGATGTCTCGACC
>JAGAJP010000061.1 GCA_017626045.1 Muribaculaceae bacterium
CCTCTTTCGCATATTTCGGGTCGCCGAACTTCGCGCCCGCCTCACGGTTGAGCCTTTCGGGTGTCATGGTGGAGTGCGTCATTTCGTGTAGCATGGTCGAGTAGAACTCCATGCCGTCGCGGTATATGTCCTCCGGAGTCGCGCCCTTGTTGAACTGCTGCTTCATGGGAAGCACGACAATATCACGCGAGGGGGAATAGTACGCGCCTTTCTCCTTGCGGTCGGCCTGTATGGGGCAGAGCCATGTCTGCTCGGCAACCATGCGGTCGAGTGCGCCGTGGGCGTACATACCCTGAGTGTCGCGCATTTCGGGCACCTTGAAGCGGTCGAGTAGTTTCTGCACCCTTTCAGGCTGTGCCTCACGGAAATTGGTCTGGTCGATGTTGTAAACCGGGAACGCCTTGACAAAGGGTATCACGTCAAGATTTTTCCGCTCGTCACGGCTCATGGCGCGGTACTCGTCGGAGGATATTTTCTTGCCGTCCTTGTCACGCACCATCATGTCCCAGTAAATCACCGGAAAGGCTTTCTCACCTTTGAGGACATGGGCCTTGAAGTTGTGTGCCTGCTTGAACGTGAGGAACACAGGTAGCTCGTAGCCTTGCGCCGCCGTGTGCAGCTGGAGAAAGAAGGAGTTTGAGCCGGAGTAGTTGCGGCCCATGATGTTCTGGGGCAGGCCGGCGGAAGAGGCTCCGCCAATCCAGCCCTTCTCCCAGTCCGAGCCCTTCATCCGCTCCATCCGCTCGATCATCATCTGGGCGAAGCGGTCGAGGGCCTGCTGGCCTGAACTGTTGGACGCGCCGTTAGTTCCAGATGCCATAATCCTCGTCGTCTATCAGCTGACGTTCCAGCATGTCGATCTCGGTCTCATCGTAATAGAACTCGGCGGATTCCTCCGAAGGTTCGATGCCGTGAAGCTCGCACCATTCGAGATAAGACTCCGCATTGTCGCTTTCAAGCATGAAGCGGAGGAAGCCGATGTTGCCGTCCTGAAGGAGCTGCACAAGCTCGTCATATTCTAATTTTGCCATAGTGGTATTCTTTTAAGTGTTGTTGGGAAACGGTTTTACATTTTCATGGAGGCTGATTTCTCCATAGAGAGCGGAGCGGCGAGTTTTGTGCCTATCTCATCGTTAAGGTATTTCGCGGCTATCTGCTCACGTGTGGCGGTCTTGGTCTTGAAGAGCGAATAGCCGTCATCGAAGGAGATTTCCTGACGGGAAGAGCGTCCGCGTCCTTCGCCGAGGTCAACCGATACTTTCCACTTGTTGTCCTCCTTATCCTTTGCGACACGGATACCCTTGGGGTCGATGCCCTCCGGGAGCCTGAACTGCTCGTAGTGGGATTGCAGGTGAAGGCGGTCGCCGAAGTTGCGCTCCACAAGCTGTCCGGGAGTTGCCACGCGGTCGAAGTATGCGTTCAGGTCCTCACGTGAGGCGGTTGTTGACATCTTCTTGTCTCCCACCTGTGCGTAGAACTTATACTTGCCGTAGTCGGCGCGGGTCTCGTCGGTCTCCTTATAGACATTGAACTTGTCGATGGTCAGGTTGCCTTCGGGTCCGGGCAGCACATTTGCCACTTGATAGGCTACATCCGGCACCCTCGGCATAAGTTTCGTGGGATAGTAGCGTTCCATTAGCTGCGGCACGGTGAGTTCCTTCTGCTGATAGGCGGCGAGGTCGGCCGGATCCATCTTCTGAGGCTTCAACTGTTCGCCGTTGATCTTGGCGGTGAAATACCAGTCCTCCGGGTTGGTCTTGCTCTGGTAGGCGTGGCCGTGTGTCACTTTGTCGCCGTTGACAGTCACCATCTGAGGCTCACGGGGCTTGCGCTCGGCGGCTTCACCCTGGGTGGCGGATTGGGATTCTGATTTCTTCTCTTTCGGGGTCGTTTCATCGACCGCGCTCTTTGTGGTCTTTACAGGCTCCTCCTGGGGAGTCTTCTCTTTCTTTTTTCTTGGCATATCGGATTCTTTGTTAATGGGTTGTTGTGATGTAGTCTCCACGTGCTTCGCCTCCTGCTCCTTTTTCTTCTGCTTGGGGTCTTCAAGCTGCTCGCATATAGCCACTCTCATTCCGGCTCTTACAAGCCGAGGCAGATAAGTGTCGAGTGCTTCGTGTGGGAAGGATGCCACCTTGATGTTACTGCCGTTGTCAAGCGTCCTGCTTGTGACCGGGATACCGAGTATTTCAGATGATTTTTTCGCGTCTTGGCGGTAGGTCTCATAGGTGTTGCCGGTGCGGAAAAGCAGCAAGGCGTCGGGGTGTTTCTCTTTCATGCGGTCGAACTGATCCATTATGGAGAGCTGGCCCGACTCTTTTTTTCTTGAAGCTGCCATGCGTGTCAGCGTTTTAGGCCGGATTTCCGTTCCTCTTTCTGTGTGGGGTCAAGGCTGATGGCTCGTTCTTTAGAATCATGCTCGACAACTTTCCGGTACTCCCAGCGGTTCTTGTCGGTCATTACCAGGCCGAGATATTCGGGGTGCTGCTCGTCATAGCGGAGTTTCTGCTGACGCTCCCACTCCCTGAGATCGCCTTTTACGACCTTGAAGCCCTGAGGTTCCTTGAGGTCGATGCCGACCGATACCTTTTCGCCGCCTACCGACAGTTCCACCGGCTTGCCCTCGCGTGCCTGCTGTTTCTGCTGGGAGCCAAGCTCGATGTCGTTGACCTTTTCCATGTCCTTCAGCTTCTGCTCAATCTGCACCTCGGTTATGCGGCGGTGGATGATTGACTTCGTTTCCGGGTCGAGCTGGAGATACTGCTGAGTCTTCTCGCCGTTGATGTCGATGGCTTTCTGCAACACGTCGCCACGGCGCAGTGCGTCAAGTTCCTGTTGCGACAGGCGAAGCTCGTTGTTTCTGTCAACCGACAGTTCACGCTGCACGGGATATGCGATCAGCGTGGGGTTGCCGTCTTTGTCGGCGGCAAGCTGAAGTTTGAGGGGTAATGAGATAACCATGCCATTCCTGGCTGGTAACGTGACCTCCATAAGTGGAGTTACTTCACCCTTAATCAGCTTCTCCTTTACCTCCTGCGGCAATTTCTCAACCTTTTCACGGTCGAGCCCGAGTTTTGCCAACTGCTCGAAAGGTAACTGATTTGAAAAATTTGTGTCCGAATTGTTCATGCGGTTTATTATTGGGGGTTAATTTCGTGGTGTCAACCACTTGCCGATGACAAAATTATTTTACAAGAATTTCGTACATGAGCACTTTGGACACATTTCTCATTACAGTAGCCATGATTGCAGTTCCCTCTGTGTCAATGGCTCAGTTTCACACAATCACAAAAGAGACACCGATTGAGGCTCCTTCAGCCATTGTGAATATCAAAGAACCTGAAAACGTGGGATATACAGAGAGTGGAGAATTGGCTATGACAGTGAAATATCCTGACTCTATACAAATTGCATTTCGCAATGCTGGCATGGTGAGAAAATCATGTGAGGAAGTAGCTGCCGCTGATAATTTGCCCCCTCTAACCATTCAAAATCTGATTGCCGAGATTGAAAAGAACGGCATAAAATATCCGAAGATAGTATTGGCACAGGCAATACTTGAAACAGGCTGGTTCAAATCTCCAGTCTGCCGCAACAAGCACAACCTTTTCGGGCTTACCAATCCACGCACAGGCAAATACTATGAGTTCAACCACTGGACCGAATCGGTAAAAGCATACTACACAAAAGTACAGTACCGATATAAGGGCGGAAATTATTTGCTATGGCTGAAAAAGATTGGTTATGCAGAAGATCCCGGCTATATCCGTGCAGTGATAAGGGTGCTCCGTCAGCTTTGAATGAACTAAGACGGCAATAATTCCGTTAAAATTTAACTGAATAAAATGTTTTAATCGGCAATAACTTGTGCGAATGGATATATTTCACTATCTTTGCCGTGAATAATAAACGGAATAAGCCATGCTACTACGATTCGCAGCAGAAAATATCATGTCGTTTAAGAACGCGGTTGAGTTCAACACTTTCCCGTCAAGCAAGAGCCATAGCCACGAATGGCACAAAATGGACTGTGGTTATGTGACCGCACTGCGTATGAGTGCCATATATGGAGCAAACGGTGCGGGCAAAAGCAACCTCCTCAAATGTATCGCCTTGCTCAAATCATTGGTCGGGGCCGAGAAGATGGGCGAGGCGGATATTGCCGAAGATCTCTATTTCAAACTTGATGAGAATGGAAAGAATACTCCGTCTGAACTTGCCGTCGAGTTCTTTACCGAGGGCAAGATATTCTATTATCATCTGCGTTTCAACCGTCAGGAAGTATTTGAGGAGGAATTGCTTCTCAGTCAGAAAACCAAAGACATAAGGATATTCAGCCGTAAGGATAATGACATAAATGTCTCCGGCGATTATCTGCGTCCCGGTGGCAAGGATGATTTTATCGAGGTCTTTATGAACGCGATGAACAGGATTGTGCGTCCGGATATGCTCGCCCTGTCATTCTTCGGCAAGTATTACCCCGAAGAATTACCGGCTGTAAAGGAGGCATACGACTGGATCAGACGATTGCAGGTTGTGCTGCCAACTATGCGGATAGGCTATCTTCCCCATGTGCTTGACGGAGACAGTGAGTTTGCGGAACTTGTAAATTCAATCATGCCGGAACTTAAAACGGGCATAACCAAACTTGGTGTCCGCAAAGAGATTCTGAATGAGGATGAAGTGCGTGGCAACACTACCATGACAAAGGCTATCAATGCCGCTAAAGAACATCCCGGCACACCTCAGATGCTTATGGAGACGCATAACAATGAGATTTCAAACATCGTTGTCGAGGATGGCGTGCCTTATATAAAGACACTTATTGCCGTACACACCAATTATAATGGTGACGATGTGGAGATGAAAATGGATATGGAGTCTGACGGCACACGCAGGCTTATCGAATATATGCCTCTGCTTTATGCCATTCTCAAACGCGACAATGTGTTCGTTGTCGATGAGATAGAAAGAAGCATACATCCTATAATGATAAAGACTCTCATGAGTAAAATATCGGAGAACCGTGATGCCAAAGGTCAGATAATATTCACCACACATGAGAGCTGTCTGCTTGACCAATCCATTTTCCGGCCCGATGAGATATGGTTTGCTCAGAAGGATGTTGACCAGTCAACACAGCTTTATCCGTTGAGCGACTACAATATCCACAAGACCGCGAACATCGAGAACGGTTATCTCAATGGCCGCTATGGAGGCATACCGTTCCTGTCTAACCTTTCTGATCTGAAATGGTGATATGATTACACGCAGGAAAGATTACAGCAAGAGTGAGCCGACCAAAGAGGCCAGCAAGATCTATATAGTCTGTGAGGGAAAAGGCACTGAACCGGATTATTTTGGCTTTTTTGAAGGATTGTCCTCCAACCTTGAATTGATTGTCATACCTCCTGAAGAGGGCACAGACCCCTTGAAACTGATGGAACTTGCCGAGCGTATCTTGCTTGGCGATACAAGAAAACATACGATTGACTATCTCCAACGGGATAAAATATGGTTTGCGATAGACACAGATTCATGGGAGAAAGAGGATAAGATAGCACCTCTCAGAGACTTCTGCAAGGCTATGAACGCGCGGATAACCGAGAAATACAGCGAGGTTAAACCGTATGAGGCATGGAATGTCGCGCAAAGTAACCCCTGCTTTGAAGTATGGCTATATTATCATCACTATGCAGACAGGCCGGATAGAGAAGATGTTGAAGAACAACCATCTGTCAAGGCGTATGTCAATAAACAAATCGCAGGTGGATTTGATTATCAACGAGACCCGGCACGTCTTCAGGATGCGATAGACAACTCCGAGAAAAATTATACTCAGCAAGACAACGGCAACCCCGATTGGTTCGCCACTGAACAATTCCTTTTAGGGAAAGAGATTATGGGCTTTGTAAAGAC
>JAGAJP010000008.1 GCA_017626045.1 Muribaculaceae bacterium
AAACGTATTTGTCTTTTAGCATAACAGTCTGATTCAGACTGCAAAGTTAATTTCAAATCGTCGCACCAAAAAATTCTTCACAACAAATTGAATTTCAATAATTTCAAAGAACTCTTATGATTTTTTAGTGGACACTAATGATAAATAATATGAGAGATAGATTGTATTCTGACGAGGATCTTTGTTATCTTCCTGACGAAAGAGATGAATACGCCCGCGACCACGGATTCCTTAATCAATATGATAGGAATCGTTTTGCTGAAGAAACACGCGGAATGTATTTTTTACAAAAAATGAATTATTTGGTTGAAAATGCAGAAGAGTATGGCTTGACTAATTGTGTTTATTATCTGAATGGTATTTCTTCTGAGGATTATGTTGAGTTTGCTGATGCTATAGTCTGGGCATCTTTATACGCAAATCGTGATGGTAAAAACTATTATTCTAAGGTTCCAACCTATGCAGAGCTAAAAGAAAAGTTAGAAACCATTCATGACAATATGATTATGGATGTTCAATCCATCGAAGAGTTAGTGGCACAAGGGAGAAGTCGACAATGGAACACTAAACGCTATACTTCTGCTGATAAGGTGGAATTCTGTGTATTCAATCAACTTAAAACTCCCAAGCAGAGACTTCGTGCCATCGCTTTTGCCATTTGTCATAGGCATTGGGAACTTAAGGTTGAGGAGTAATAGAGATTCTTGTCAAGTTCCTAATTTCACGCATCGGGAATAAGTCTTACCTTTGCCTGACGATAATAATAAACGATATGGGAGCAAAAAGAAAATACCCTCTGTGGCCCGGACCGAAAGACGATGAGGTGCCCTATGATACAGAGCATTTCAAGAGGTGGCTTGTAAACAATGAGGGGGTGACAATCAGTACTGCCAATTCTTATGTGTCATCGATAAGGACAGCCTTTTCCGTTCTTTTCGATGACCTGGATCCTCTGTTTAATAATCTGAGAGATGCGTTTCGGGGCCGGTATTTAGATCCAGAAAAGTATTTTGCCAGACTTGAAGACGAATATGAAACTTTGGAGGCTTATGTCTGGAGTGTGAGCCAATTCGGTGATGTGGAATTAAACGAATTGAATTATAATCTCAAATGCGGAGAAACGAAGACAGCTCCTAAAGATATGTGGGTCACAGCATTTCAGGCATATCTTAGATATACAAGATGGAGAATTGATCTCTATAAAGAAGTACATGGGCTACCGGTTTCCATAGAAGACAATAACACGTTGTTTATTGATATACCGTTATCTCGTCAATACAGGTCATATCTCAAGCATCTGGGAACGGGATATGCCCGGAATTCTGTTGACATTTATTATAATAAGCTGAAACGCATATATAATCTGTTATTTCGTAGAAGTCTGAGAAAAAATGTCATCCCTTTTATTGAACGCTATATAGAGAGAGGAATTGACATTTCACCTCTCTGTGAAAAATTAAAGAATCTGATTGAACAGGAGATTGAGGTCCATCGGTTTGAAGACTTGTCGGTAGACGACCTAACAAGAGGGAAACAGGCCTTTCTGCAATATTGTGGTTTTCTTAAGGATTATGCCAAAAATCCCGGGAAATATCCTACGCAGGAATATGAAATCCCTCTCCCTGATGAAACATGACAATCTATAATAGACCGCAATTACACCTCTGCGGCTGCCTCGGTCGCAGGGGTATATCATATAAACCAAAATTTACCTATACGATGGAAGCGCCTGACAAACATAATGAATATATGGACTTTGAAGAAGCAGCACGGATGATTGTTCCATCCGACATCGACAATATCATTAACTGGAATAACTATCATGTTTCTGGTGATATTGAAGAAATTAAAAAAATCGTTCGCGCACACGGTATAATAAATATTGGTGTTGAAGATATAATTTCTACATTGTCAACCACCAACACTAACTATATCACTTCCGGTGAAAGTTCGGGCGAGGATAGAGTTATCATGGCTCTTAACCATGCTATCCACAAATTACCGGTGGAATTGCAGAACATTGAAAAGGTGATTGTCAATGTGTGGGTTAGCGAATGTCACCAGATTTTGATGTCTGAAATCAAAGGGATAGTAAAATATTTCGGATATAAATTCCCCGAAATAGACCTTATATGGGGCGTTGCCGTAGATTCGGACATAAATGAGGATATAAAGATAACACTAATCGCAGTAAACAGGCACAAGTTATGTTAGGAGCAATCGTAGGAGATATTATTGGCTCTGTGTATGAATTCACAGGACAGAAGCGGTATGATTTTGAAATGCTGCCAGAGGGAAGCAGATTCACTGATGACTCGGTGATGACCGTTGCCATCGCTCATTGGTTGAGCCATTGCGATGAAGATGGCAATACCGACCATAGTAAAGGCCATCTGATAAAATGTATGCAGAAGTTGGGTCAGGAATATCCTTTTGCCGGATATGGTAGTTCATTCAACGCTTGGCTATGGTGTGAGAATCCACAACCCTACAATAGTTGGGGCAACGGAGCGGCAATGCGCGTGAGCCCGGTCGGACTTTATGCTGAGACTCTTGACGAAGCTCTTGAACTCGCGAAAATATCAGCCGAAATCTCGCATAATCATCCCGAAGGTATCAAAGGAGCGCAAGCTGTAGCCTCGGTAGTATGGATGGCAAAGCACGGACATACGAAAGACGAAATCCGTGATTACATAACGGAGAAATTCCATTATGATCTTACGCGGAATGTCGATGATATACGCCCGGGTTATAAATGGGATGTATCGTGTCAAGGGTCCGTGCCAGAGTCAATCATCTGCTTTCTCGAAGGAAAAGACTTCGAGGACGTTGTAAGACTCGCTGTTTCGCTCGGTGGCGATGCGGATACGATGGCATGTATCGCCGGCTCGATAGCAGCCTGCATCTATCCAATTCCGGAATGGATTGAAAACGAATGTAAAAAAATCCTACCCCCTCTTCTGTATAATTATATGCAGATGTTTGAAGGCTATATCGAGCATGGTCGGGAATTCAACCGGCTGCATTATTTATTGTAAAACAACTAACAAGATAAGGATATGACTTATGAAGAATACGAAAAGGTGCAACCTCTATGTCACAAAAGGTCATGGTGACACAATGTCCCGAACATAACGGAACGATGTATACTGTACGTTTCGCTCCCAAATTACGGCAAGGAAATTTTTGCCACATCCTACACTTTATATAATGAAAATGATTTAGGCAACAAACTGTTGCTTGACCAACAGATAGCAAAACCTGGTAATTTAAATAATTGGAAACATGGATAAGAAAATCATAGATAGACTTGAAGACATTAGAAATCGAATGATTCAAGCCCATAAAATATTTTCAAAAGCAGCATATGAGTTGTCTGTAACTATCGAGAGCCTGGATGAGGATTTTAAGGACGATTTAGAGTCTTATGCAAAGGAAGCAGATTCTTTTGAACCATATAGAGATGATACTATTGACTCTATTTTAACCGATATAGAAATCACGATAGACTACATATATGATCTTTCAGAAGGTGCAAAATGGTACTTATCGGAACAAAATGGAGAATCGATATCATTTGATGAGTTCAAAGCATTGGCCTTGGCTTTCTCTCCTAAAAGTACCAATTTGATTTATGAGATAAAACAATACTATATACTTAATTCTGATTCCTCTAAATTTGATATTGAAAGAACCGGTATATCGAAATCTTATGATGATGCCAAAAGAACTCTTTGGAGAGGCACATCACGGGGAATGCCGTTTGGAACATTTTATGAGATAATTGAACGAACGCTCAATGAAATCAGTTGTCAAGATTTCAGGTACTGGTTATTTAATGAAGACGGGCAGCTACTTGATTATGCATATTCCGATGATGCGAACCATCTTTTCAAAGGATTTGATACCGTGCGTTTTAAGCCGGGCGAAATTGTATTATTCATCAACCATCAATATAAAACAATAGAACCATGCGTTATTGTTGAGACACCATACACGATAAATGAATGTTGGGAGCTTAATAATAGGCTGAGGGATGAATGTCTTGGAAACGAAGAAGCATACACCAAAGCTATTTATGAGAAAAAAATTAAAGGCAAGGATCGCTATAAGATTTATACTTTAAATGTGGGAAAAATCATAGATTGTCTTTCTGTGAGTCTTATCCGAGCTTCAGACCCTGGAGATAGGAGCAGGATTCCGATGATTTCATCCGAAGATTATAGAAGTTTGAAGGGATGGTATGATGATTATATCTCTAAATAGTCAAAAGCATGACATTTGAAGAGTTTAAAGATCTGGCACTGAATCCTCCGCAATATGATGGGCAATCCGTATTTCGTGTGGATACATATTGTTATTATGAAGAATGGATTGATATGGGGGAACCTTATTCGTTACATCTTGAGCATTCCTCATTGCACCATTCATTAGCTGATGCAGAATCTTCTTTAACCGAGATCAAATCGAAGATTATAGAAAAGGGAATGAAGGTATATTGTCATTTCATATATGAAATTCCTGTCGGTTTTGATACTCGGATGGACAAATATGTCTCAATAAAAGTTTATGATGAATGTGGCAATCTCACAGAGCAATCCGTATGCTCACAAGGTTCAATCAATAACCCTGTCATAGAGACGTTCAGAGGAAGAGGAAACTCAATGATAAAACACAATGTTGGTGATTATGTTGAAATACTGGGCATTTATGGCGAAGATTCTTCTGCTGATGTCAGAGCGGCGTTGATAACAGATGTCCCGAAATCTATTGAAACGTCCTGGGCCGTAGCAAATAAGCTTCCCAATGGGGTTTACATGGAGTGGGTTGATGATCATTACCGTTATATAGATAGTCCAAGACATGAAATGTGGATTGACGAGGTACATCCAATTTTTGCATTCAAGCCTCGTTTTCATATTTCAGATGAGAGGAAACAGGAACTTATCGGATATTCACATGACAATTCAGTATTGCAGTCTTCTTATTGGAGAGAAAACGGTAGTGAGAAAGATTTGATAGTTTGCAGAGTCGCTGCAATTGACAAGCGATACCGTCCGTATGGTCCACCATTAACGCCTGAGGATTTCTTGCCATTTTATGCCGCCAAGGAGTATTTTAATGCTTCTGTCTCTGTTAAATGCTCTGTGTCAAATCCTCTTGATATGTTGACTGATAAACTGCTTGAACTTAGACCGGATATATTTAAACATTTCACCGGATTTATTATCAATTTTATCGATACCGATATTAAGAATAAAAGGCTGAGAATGTCCGGTCAATATAAATGGTGGAATAAACTTAAACAAAATTATCCCAATCTCAGAAAAATAAATAAAGTGAAGAGAGGATTCAGGGTATGCCCGGGAGCTTCAGAATACCGTCTTGAAATCATAGCATATAACTGAATATGGAACTGACAGTTGAATATTTGAGGCAGCGACATACCTACTGGATTGAGAGATTAGCCGACGCAGGAATTTGGGAGGCTGACAAATTCAAGCCGGTAGAACTCGTCGTGCGGGAGCGTTGCAAATCCTATGTGGGATTGTTTCACCGCAAGTGGGTCAAAGTTAACGTCCGCCGCCGGTTGCGCGACAGGATCATCATCTATCGCAAGTCGGCGGATATGACCGTGAAGGAGATTGATGACACTCTCGTGCATGAGATGATTCATCAATACATATTCCAGAACGATTTGCCGGACACAAGCACACATGGCAGACTGTTCAAGGATTTTATGCAAAGAATCAACGCAGCTTTTCCACATGAACTGAAAATCTCCATTTATGGTGAGTCCCCAATCTTGAAAGGACCGGGCACAAGAACACATAAACTGATATTGCTTTGGTTTAAGAACGGTGAGTGTTACTGCTGCAAAATAAACCCGTCTAAAGTGCCTTTATTTGTAAAATTGATAGAGAAGAATCAATTGGCATGGAAACTTAAAGGCTATCTGCTGTGTGAGTCCAATGATATGTATTTTGATGATTTAGCTGCCTGTCGCAAGTACCTGCACGGAATCTCGATGTCTCTCCCTGAACTCAGGGAACTATGTAAGGAATGTAACATCAAACGAATATGACCTTTGAAGAATTCAAGAAGTTGGCTTTGAATCCGCCATATAATTACGAACCTTCTGTATATCGTGTGGATGTTTTCAGGATACGGGGGACAGAGAACGGCGAATCCTGTCTCACAATCTATCCGGAAGAAAATCTGAGGGAATGTTTTTCGCGGATTGATTACATTCACGAAAAATCAGATGAAAATGAGCTGGAATATTATCCTGAATACAAAGTCTGTAAAGCACAAAGTTTTTTGATGCCAACTTTTGAAGATGCAAAGCTACTTATCCATTCCGAAGAAATATCTAAAGACGATTATAGACCTATATACTGCATTCATATATATGAGTTGCCGTTTGGCAAAGATGTAATATCAGATCTATGCAAACGTGAATGGGTGTTTGACTGCAAAGGAAATCTCTTGGAACAATCTGTCTGCTCTTCTCTGATGGAAGATCTTGATAAACCTGAAGGTCACTTCCGGGGGCGACAGAAAGATTCCATAAGATTCAAACCCGGCGAAATCGTAGAAGTTCACGATAAGGAAAACGGAGTTGTCAGGCTCGCTATAGTATTAGCTCTATGTAATGATATTGAAAGTTGCTGGAGTGAATATCAAAAGGTAATCGAAAACTGCAAGGCAGAAGGTCTTTCAGAAGAAGATGCCGACAATAATTATTGGTTGTACGCCTGTGATGACTGCTACGGGGTTGTTTATGGTCCCAATTCCCACGAAAATCATTCCTACCCATATACTACCGATGTATTCGCTCCCCGGTTTCCGATTCCTGAGAATCTGAAAAAGCAGTTATTCGATTGCTACAATAATACTCTCGTCAGTTCCTCTAAAAATGTAGTTGAGAATAATTGAAAGACAAAATCTTTATCAATCAATATAAAACAAGAGTCAACCGAAAGAACTTTCTTCCAGGTTGACTCTTATCTTTTGAACAGATGAAACAAGGAATGAGCAAAGTTAGTTAAGTGAGTAAAAAACTCAATTATATATCTTTAATTTATCTTTTTATTCAATTATCTTATTATTATTATTTTTAGTTATATTATTAATTTCACTTCACTCACTTATTTAACTATAAATCAATAGATAAAACGTATCTCGATAATAGAGAAATTCCGTTCAATGACCATGAACATAGTCAGAGGAGAAGGTTACAAGCCAAACTTCGGAATTCCCTTTATATGTAGTCAGCAATTCAAGACTGAAAGTTTCGGGAGTCTCCAAGTCCAAAGTTGTAGCAAATGCAAATTCACGAATTTTTCTGACATACAAGCGTATGACAAGTAATAATTTCCGTATGTCAAAAAGAAAAGCACCTACAAATGAATGTAGGTGCTTGATTTTCAATTTGTGGTCCCACTTGGGCTTGAACCAAGGACTCCCTGATTATGAGTCAGGTGCTCTGACCAACTGAGCTATAGGACCTCGCTTTTGCGAATGCAAAGTTAGTAATTTCTGTGCAATCTACCAAATGTTTTTCAAAATATTTTTGAAATTTGTATCCGCAAAGCATCAGGAAAGTGTTCGGAAAAGGTCTAAGACCCCATCAGTCTTCTCTTAACCCGAATATTAACAAAGAAATAAGTAGAAACAACTTCTGTTGGAATCAGTTGCGCACGAAGTGGGGAAGGTCTTCCGGAATCACCATTGAGATCTCTACGAGACCGGCTATCGTGCCGTCGGCATCTCTCCAGGGTGTCTGATAGATCATTTTCTTGACTCCGTTTTTTGATATGGTGTAGGAATTGCTCTCACCGGAAGAAAGCATTTCGCGGATTTTCCTACACGCATGCTCCGGATGACAGTCATATAGGCTTGCGCCTATCAGCGACTTACCGTCTTTACAGAAGGTGGCACGCGACTTGCTGTTCATATATATGATAAATCCTTCTTTGTCGCATACCGTAACTGCGCAGTTCATGGCTTCCCCCCATGGGAAACCGCATTTCAAATCATTTTCCATATTTTGAGGTTCTTTTCAAATTAGACTAAAATAATATTATCAATCAATTTTGTCGACAGACTCAAGAATCCTGAGAAGACGGTCGCCGAGACCGATTGAGTAGCCTTGCGACACGAATACAATCCGATTGAAAGAGTCGGCGACAACGAAAACGGGCAACTCTGATCCCGTAAGGTTCAGGGATTCTCGTATTTCATTAAGAATCACGCCATCGGGATCCGACCCTATCACCACATTTGACGGGAGGTCCGGATAATCTGACCTGTCGAAAAAGTCAGCGTCGTCTCCTTCGAAGAGAAGAAGTATCTTTTCTCCTCCACCCAATTTTTCGGAACGTCTGCTGAACTCGCCGCCGACCAGCGATATGTCGTTGAGGGCATGCACAGACGGCTCATGACCGTTGCGGATGATTCCAAGCACATAATAGCCACGCCCGGTTGTGGAAAGAATGCTCCGGTCGGTGTCAGTGGATGAGTCATGGTATATGTCTTCCGCATTAAGACTTCCTATCACGGTGACGGCGGTATCATCTTCCCTTACAGTCAAAGGCAGTTCGGTTGTCTCGCCGGCACGGACATCGAAGAACCGCACGAATGCCAGCACTCCCCCGTCCGCCAGACGTTGTCCGGTCACAAGCATATAATGCCCGGCGTCCATCTCTGACGGAGAAGCAAACAACTGAGACACGGTGCCATCCTCCGGATATTCAAGAAGCGTGGGAATACCGTCTTTAATTCTCGAGATTGTAAAATGCGTATAGTATTTCGGATCAATTAGATACTTCTGAGGCTGGAAAGGAAGCTTCAGTTTTCCCTTTTTAGACACCGTTGCATCCGGCTGCTTCATATCCGCCGCCAAAACATCATGCCACTCAAGATCACGTCCGGCATACTGTGCCACCCCGCGCACCGGGTCCAGCCGCGCCGGGATTCCAAGACTTCTTGCCGCCGCCACAAAGAAAATCCTCTTTGACAATGGCGTAGCCATGCGCATCGCCGCTACTGCCGGTGGATCCATACGGAGGTTGAGCGGATTCCTGCGGGAGTCATCCTCAATCGTCATGTCCACCCAATCGGCAAGTTTCTCCGGATTGTCAATGAAACCGGAATGAAGACTCTCTGGAATAAATGCGAACAGCTGTCTCTTGTAATTCGTAAGCCGCTCATTTTCCACCCGGGGATTAAGAACATACTCACACTGGAAATCAAGAGGCCATTGCGAGTCAGCCACAAATGACTCCACATGCCCAACAATCACCTCCGCCGGAATATCGCGACGGTCTTTTTCACTTACTTTCTCAAGAAGGTGGAGTGCCGTAATACGATTTTCAGGCGAAAGCCCCCTGAGCACTCCGGCAATCGCGTCATGATTTCCCCTTGACTCTACAAGCACCCTCGCAAGTCGGTCCTTGTCCAAGCCAAGCTCCGTTGCAATGGACGCTGCCGACTCGGGAGTAGCGAAGGTAGACATATATGCGGCACGCAATGAATCTTCCTTGGCAAGACGTAATGAATTGGCATGAACAAGCGCTTCATCCACCGGGACTTCAACCGACCGCACAGGTGGCGGCGTGATGTCAAACCGGCATTCTCCGCAAAAACCGTCATTCTTGTCAAGCACAATCTCAAGAGGCTCCGTGTCGCCCCCTTTCGACTGCCCGAACCCGTAGTTTACGCCATCGCTCGCCCACACTATCATATCACCTTTGCCCGCCGTCAGTTCCGCGATTCCGGAGTCATCAGTGCGGCGTGTGGCAACAGGATAAAACTCGGCATAGTTGTATATACAGAATCTTACGGTCGCATCCTTGACCGGTCTTTTCTCCCTGTCCCTGACCACCACGCCAATCTTTCTTGTCGGGGCATAGTTGGAAGTCACGTTGACGGTAGTAACGATATCGTTTTGCAAAAGCTGCTCTTCCGGACCGTCGTAGGCACCAAACACGTTGGTGCTCATCAACATTCCGCGGGAAGCCGGGGCATTGAACCATGCCTTGTCGAGCACCGGCTCGGGCTCGCAGGCACCGATGAAATGCCATTTGCCGTCGGCCCACGCCTCGACCCAGGCGTGATTGTCGTCGGTATGCGCCCAGCGGGGCGTATAGACCTGACGCGCCGGGATGCCTACCGACCTGAGTGCCGCCACCGTGAATGTGGATTCCTCGCCGCATCTGCCGATTGCCTGGCTTACGGAAGAAAGTGGTGAGGATGTTCTCGCGTCGGAGGGTCTATAGGTCACTTTCTCATGACACCAGTGATTCACCTCCAATATGGCGTCTGCCATGTCCATGTCTTTTACTCGTTCTTTCAGTTCGTCATAAAACACCGGGCGACTCATGTCGAGAGATTCATTGTTGACACGCAAAGGAAGCACAAAATGCAAGAATTCCCGTTCCGGGACTCTCCTCCCCCAAGGCATTTCCTCGCGCGCTCGCAACGATGCCCTGACGTTCTGAAGATAAAACTCGGGGGAATATCCCGCCTTGTCCGGATCAGACATATTTGAATACAGGAACTCCATAGCCTTCCTCTCTTCGGGAGCAAGTGCCAAATTGACATCCTCCAAACCGGCAGGCGATGAGACATCAGCAAAAGCCGAAAGCACGGCAATAACAAAAACAGACACAAACGACAGCCTCATAATTAATTATCTTTAACAATACCGTCAACAATACTACGCAATGCCAATACCTTATGCACATCTACTGTGTTATGGGCATATTCGTCCCCGTCATTCCCCATGTGCACTTCGGCGCGACGAAACCTCATGCCGCTGCGCACCGACATGGAGCAGGATGAATGAATGGCGTCAGCACCGCTTATTCTTATTATTTCAGCCGCATTGCCGGGATTCACTCCGCATCCGGCAATGATGCGGATCCTGCCTTTTGCCAGATCCACGAGTCTTCCGATATTGACGGCGCCATCCAAGGCATTGGACTTCATGCCGGAAGTCAGGATATTGTCAAATCCGAGTCTGACGGCGGTCTCAAGAGCGTCCTCCGGACAACGGCACACGTCTATCGCCCTGTGGAAAGTCATTTCCATTCCCGTAGCCTCCGCCACCATGCGTCGCAAGGCTTTCTCATCTACATCGCCATCAGGGGTAAGCGCCCCTAATACGACTCCATTTACACCGGCACCGGCACAGAACCGGATATCAGACATCATGCATTCGACCTCCTCGGGGGTATAGACAAAATCACCGCGCCGAGGCCGAATCAGGACATTCACAGGTATTCCGAGTCCTACGGCTTCGGAAATCGCTCCGGCTGAAGGCGTTAGTCCTCCCTCGCCGAGGGCACTGCACAGCTCAACCCTGTCGGCTCCTCCTTTTACGGCGGCTGCCACACCGGCGACATCGCCGCAACATATCTCAAGAATCACTTTCTTCATTTGAGTTTCAGTTCTATTACGTAGTCCACATCATCAGGCACCTTGTCGAGATGCAGTGCCACACCTTCTTTTGACTTTGAGAATCTGACCGGAGTCCGGTCTACAAACGCGACCGCTGACTTCACCTTTAAGTCAGCCGGGAGCAAGATGTCGGAAGACGGTGCAGACGTGACATGAACGTAAAGCGTTTTGTCTTTTTGCGTAGCGGAGCCCCACGGCTGCGGCGGGAAGGGACCTGCCTCGGTACCGTAAATGGTCTCTCCGTATATCCTCATCCACTTTCCTATGTCGCGAAGACGTTGTAGGGCGGTCGCGGGCAGTTCACCGTTGGGCTGGGGCCCGATATTGAGAAGCAGGTTGGCTCCCATTCCGGCAGCCTTCACAAGATAGCGGATAAGCGTTGGAGTGTCCTTATAATTGGTATCCACCACCTTATATCCCCACATACCGTTCATGGTGTTGCAGGTCTCGAGCGGTAGCCGGCTTACATCCTGACCTGACAGTCCGGCAGTATTCTCGCCCGGGAGGTCACGTTCGAAAATCTGGATATCCTCGCCCGGGTAGGGTGTCTGGTGATGGTTGTTGGCTACCATACACGACGGCTGCAGTGAGTGGATCATGGCGTATTGGTCGCGTAGCTGCCAGTCGAACGGCACCTTGTCTTCGTCATGGTCCCACCAGCCGTCAAACCATATGGCGCGCACCGGCCCATAGTTTGTCAGCAGTTCGGTAAGCTGCGCGTTCATGAACTTGTAGTAGCTGTTCCAGTCGTTGACCGTGGAATCGCGACCTGTGGTGTGTCCGGTGCGTCCCTGAGGATAATCCGGGCGTGTCCAGTCTAAATGCGAGTAATACAGATGAAGACTTATGTCCTTCTTATGGCATTCGTCGGCAAGCTCCTTCAGTACGTCTCTATTAAATGGTGTCGCGTCCACGATGTCGTAGTCACTCTGGGCTGTATCGAACATGGAAAAGCCGTCGTGATGGCGGGATGTGAAGGTGACGTATCTGGCTCCCGAATCCTTAATGGCGTCCACCCATTCCGCCGCATTGAAATCGGCAGGATAGAAACCGCGTGCCGCCTTGGCATATTCCCTGGCATCCGGGCCATAGTTAAGATACCATTCTCCCTGCCCGAACATACTGTATATTCCCCAGTGGATAAATATTCCGAACCGGTCGGAAGCGAACTCCTTCTGCGACTGCCTGACCTCTTCCGACGGTACATATATATAATCCCTGTCCGGCTCTGTCTCGGCCGCCATGGAATCGCCGGCAAATACCGCCGACAAACACAGCGGCGCGATGAACTTCAATAAATGCTTCATGTGTCGTTATTATTGTTTCATTTGCAAATATAATCAAAATCCATGTCATCTACGACATCTGAATGAAAAAAATTCATTCCGCATCCGGATGCCTGACCGGGAACGGCGGTTTTTAATCGCCGGACATTACTGTAAACGACAATATAATCTTTGATGTAAAAAAAACGTTATAAAGGCATGAAAAGAAATATACTAATACATTTTATAGCCATTGCCGCTATAATAGGATTTCCTTTAATCGCCGATGCCGCCGACTCACGCGATGCTGACGGTCGTCTGGAGATGTATCTGCGGGGAAGCATGACAGGAGGATGGGGAGTCCAGTCCCAATACAAGTTCACCCGTTCGGGCGACACCTACTCGCTGAGCCTGCCGTCACTCAACGGAGAGTTCAAGATCAGTTCCACTGAATGGACGTACAACTACGGGCTTGCCGGCGGCGAGCCGGCCGAAGTATCCCGAGCGACACTGCTCAGCGGAGTGGCAAACGGAGCCAATATGTATGCCGACAATCTTACCGACGTCACCATATCCTTCAGAATGGGAAAGACCTTCGAGTCGCCCAACTATATATCTATCGGAGCCAACGGAACAGCAGCCCCCGAGCTTCCGGAGATCCAGGGGCCGGAGCCGTCAGGCACTCTGCCGGTGCTGTACATCAACGTCTACGGAAACGATGGCGAATACGACAACGAGATAATCAGCCCGAACCTTGCACATAAAAATTATTTCCCGGGCGAATACTGGCTCGAGATGAACGGATGCGAATGGCTCGAACAACTCGGCTCTAAGCCGGAAGGGAGCAAGGATGAGCCTCTCCCGCTTGAAATCAAGGCACGCGGCAACTACACGAGAACAGCCTTCGCAAAAAAGCCTTTCAAGCTGAAACTCGGAGAGAAAAAAGACCTTTTAGGTCTCTCAAAAAGCAAACATTTCGCACTTCTCGCCCATGCCGACGACAACTTCGGCTATCTACGGAATTACACAGGATTTGACCTCGGGAAACGAATAGGTCTGCCATGGACACCTTGGCAGCAGCCCGTTGAAGTAGTGATCAACGGCGACTACCGAGGCCTTTACTTCCTGACGGAAAGCATCCGAGTCGAGAAAAAAAGGGTCAACATCGAAGAACTCGAGGATTATGCCACCGCCCCGGAGCTTATCTCCGGCGGATACCTTGTTGAACTGGACAACTACGACGAGAGCAATCAGATCCGCATGGAAGAGAAATCTTGCGTTCAGGGTCAGAGACTCGACTTGCTCCGCGTGACATGGGACACGCCCGAAGAGTATTCCGAAATCCAGAAACGTTTTGTGACCGAGCAGTTTGCAGAAATGAACAACAATATCGGCAATAATTCCGACAACACATGGAGCCTGATTGATATGGATGACGCCGCGCGATATTACCTCGTGGAGGAGATAGTGTCAAACACAGAGGCATATCACGGCTCCACTTATCTGTTTCGCAACCGTGGAGAGAATCAAAAATGGCATTTCTCCCCGCTCTGGGATTTCGGCAACGCCTTCAACGGAAGCACCGACAGATTCTTCTACGACTGCGACCCGTTCGGCAACACTTGGATTCCCTCGATGAGAACGAATGCTAAATTCAACGAGAAGGTGAAAGAGACGTGGATGTGGTTTATGAACGACCGCTATCCGGGACTGATCGAAAATATTGACGCATACACCCGCCACATATCCGAGGCTGCCAAAGCCGACCACGAGCGGTGGGACGACGCGCCGCTACCCGACAGCCCCGGCGCACGCCCTGTTGCCGACAACAGCGACATGACATCCAGACGCAACGAGGCAGTAAGACATCTCAATGCAAAAATAGAATGGCTCAAGTCCCGGTTTGGAGACTTCAGCGCATATCCCGACTCTAAGGAACCGGCACACGACACCACACCATGCGCTCCGCTTCCTGACTACGCCGGAGGCACCGGCTCTGTCGCCGGCATTGATGATAGCCAATCTCCCGCCATCTTCTTCACCCTTCAGGGAATACGCATTTCCGGTCCGGTCAGAGGAGAGCCCTGCATAATGGTGAAAAACGGAACGCCCTCCAAAATCATCGTCCCCTGATAAAGACCACGTTATGCCCCCGAATCATAAAAATAGTCTGAACATGGGTTCATATTTTTTGTAAGATTTGGTCTAAAATTTGCATTTATTGTAAAAAAAGCGTAATTTTGCATTTAAAGTTGAGCGATAACTGCCCTCATGTCGATATTTTTCCAATCGCGTGACGCCATAAATAACGCCATTACTTCATTCAATGAAGTTGTTTAAACTTATTTCTTTATTAAGATTTCGTCAGGTTTTCGAGCGGATTCTTTCACGCGAAGAGGGAGCGATGCGGGCATCGTGACCGATGAGCGGGGAAGAATACGCCGAAAAGATGGCGGAAGGTTAATAA
>JAGAJP010000062.1 GCA_017626045.1 Muribaculaceae bacterium
CGGGTCTTCGGACAAGCATGTGCCGGAATCCGGATGGTATGATGATGACAGGGCCGACTTTCACTGGGGAAACCTTGTGGCGCAGACTGGCCTTAACTATAGGCTCAACCCCTCGTTGTCAGCCGAGTTCACTGCCGCATATACCAGATATTTCTCGGGTATGAAACATGACTGGATGTCAAAGGAGATTACAAGCGACGGCACTACGGAGTCTCATTCCATATCCAAGACCAACAACAATATCAATGACTGGATTTTTCGTGCAGATTTCGATTGGAGACCTAACGACGGAAACCGTGTGCGTTTCGGCGGCAACTATATTTTGCATTCTTTCCTCCCGGCAAGAACCGACCGTAATTACACTGTCGGCACCACACAGACATTGACCCGGGATTCGACATGGGCATATACCGCCAATGAAGCCAACATCTATATAGAGGATGATTGGCGGATAAGCGAAAAATTCAGAATGAACGCAGGGCTGCACCTGTCACTGTTCAACATCGACGGCAAGACCAATTACGGATTCGGCCCCAGACTGTCATTCAGTTACCGACCTTCCGAAAACTGGGCTGTAAAAGCCGCCTATGCTCGGACAAACCAGTATGTGCATCAGCTTTCCCAGACATATCTGTCGTTGCCCACTGACCAATGGGTGCCGATTACCGGCAAGTTCAAACCCCAGAGCGCAGACAAGATTTCAATCGGAGCATATTGGCAGACTGACAACAAGATGTTCGGGGCATCGGTCGAAGGATATTATAAAATCATGCGTAACCTTGTGGATTACCGGGATGAATATTATCTGCAACCGCCTACTGAGATGTGGAATGCCCAGCTGTGTTCAGGCAAGGGAACGGCAAAAGGCATCGATTTCAAAATCGAGAAGCTCTATGGAAAGTTGACAGGTCATATCTCTTATTCACTCGCTTGGTCGGACCGCACTTTTCCCGACAAGAACGGAGGTCATACGTTTCCGGCACGTTTTGACAACAGACATACCATCAACATCGTGCTCAACTGGAATATCAGTGACAAGGTGAGCCTCAACGCCGCATGGACGGGACATTCCGGTAACCGGTTCACCCTGCTGCCGCAAGTCTGGGAATCTCCTGAATTCGGCAACAGCTACAGTGGTGACGAATCACCGTTGAAGACGACGGTCAACAACTATCAGCTGCCGTTCTATCACCGTCTCGACCTCTCCTGCACGGTGCGCAATAAACGTGGCTACTGGACTTTCGGACTTTTCAACGCATATTGCCACATGAATACCGTGGCAATAAGGCGGACACATAACAATGCCAACCGCCCGGTGTTCCAAAAAGTGAAACTATTACCCATTATACCCTCAATTTCCTACACATGGCAATTCTAAGATACATAATACTGATATTGTCAGTCTTTTTGCTGACAGGATGTTACGAGGACTTCAATCCGGAGATCGACACCAAGCCGGTGCTTTGTCTGAACTCCCTGATAACTGTCGGAGAACCGATTGAGGTGGATGTTACACACACATGGATGTTCAATGATGAAAAATCGGAGAGGAACCATGATGTCAAGGATGCCGTTGTGACCATTCTCGTCAACGAAAGGATTGTCGGCTCAGACTATCTGCCGAAAGAAGGAGACAGGATCCGTATTGTCGCGGAGAGTCCGACTTACGGAACAGCAATGGCTGAAGCAGTTGTCCCTTACGCCACACCGATTGAAAAAGTCAGGGTCTCTCCGGTTGTGAAGAATATCTGGAAAGGTGAAGATGATTTCTTCCATTATGAAATGTTTGCCGATATTACATTCAACCTTAATGTCGAAATGGATGTCAATGATCCGGCGGGAACAGACAATTATTATCATTTCGGATACAACTGGTTTGGGTCAGATACAGACGGTTCGCCGACACTATCAATCGGACAATTCGAGTATAATTCAGAGCCGATATTCAAAGAACATATCGGAGTATTCGAGACCGTTATGGGCAATGACGAGGATACGCAATTTGTATTTTTTTCCGACCGTCAGTTCTCGGGAAAAACTTATACGCTTCATCTCAATTTCTCAGATAACTCCTTTCATGTAAAGTCGCAGGAGTATGATGAATCACTGCTTGAGTGTGGCGTGAATCTCTATCTCACCACAGTCTCGAAAAGCTACTACAACTGGGCTGTGTATAAATGGAATGTGGATGAAGGGATTACTGGAGACCTGTCGGACATCGGTCTTGCTGAATCAAAGTGGGGATACAGCAATGTATCCACGGGAGCGGGTGTCGTGGCGGCGCAATCTTCATCCAAGTTTACGATATATTTGAAAGATTTTCTAAAAACAACATTAAACGACAAATAAGATGAAAAAACTATTTTTTATCGCCACCATGCTGTTCGCGGTTCTAACCCTCGCATCATGTGAGGGCGTTGATGGCCCGGACCCACCACCTGTTTTCGCTGACATGGATACTGTTTCTTTGAGTGTGTCTGAGCGGAGGTACTCAATGAAACAGTATCCTCAATCGATTGACTTAGGGGCTGACTCAGGGGTTGACTTTGGGGTTGACTTAGCGGTAGACTTGTGTCCTGACCTGTGTCCTTCGACAAGTCAGAATCTTTTGCAGCGTCAAGATTGACCGTCTGCGGCAACAAGCCTATCAGGAAGGCAAGTCCATTGGTATCGGCATCTGTGACACAGGAGGCGTTGTCCCAATCAACCATTGGATTTTGTACGATTTTTACAAGGCTTCGCCCACTGAGGCAGAGTGTCAGACGACTTTAAACACTTCCTTGAATTGAAAATCGGCGAAGTCCTAAAAAAACAAACTCAGTCTGAGCCAAATGCACCCCGACAAGATTGAGCCCGAGATAGACCTCAACGGCAATGTCATCGTACTTCGTTATGAGTGTGTGACGAGCCACACCGCCCGATGCTCCGGCATCACGAATATGCACCTGAGCCACAAGTACACCATCCTCCGAGGAGATCGCCGAGGGAATCGCCTCCATGTCGAAGAAAGAGAACGATATGTGGTAAGATTTTTGTATTTTATATTTCAGCCATAAATGGCAAGAATGTAAAATATAGATTTGGCTATGTAGAAATTTATGATTACTTTTGCACTTTACAAATATTGTCGAAAAAGCGATACGATACGACATTAAGGGTAAAAAGTATATCAACACCCTGTCAAAATATTATTTTTCAGATGTGGGCGTTCGTAATGCCATTCTCGATTTCAGACAGCAGGAAGAAAACCACATAATGGAGAATATTATTTACAATGAACTCAAAATTCGTGGATTTCGTGTTGACGTAGGTGTTGTTGAACATAAGACTACAGATAAAAATGGCAAGACAATCCGCAAACAATATGAAGTGGATTTTGTCGCCAATCAAGGTAGCCAGCGTTATTACATTCAATCTGCATTCGTTATGCCAACTGATGCCAAGGAGCGACAAGAATCCGCATCTCTGCTTAACATTGACGATTCTTTCAAAAAAATCATCATCGTAAAAGACTACATCAAACCCAAAAGAAACGAGGAAGGAATCGTTACAATTGGACTAATGGACTTCCTCTTGAAGCCTGATTTGCTGAATTGGTGATTATAATATTGGATGTCATCTTGGAGAGAACGCTTAAAGGGCGAACTAAAGGGCGAACCAATCCAACACTTTGCCTATGGAAGAAACCATGAATCTGGAACAGGCTATGTCTGAACTTACGAAAAAGAATGAAGGAGCCGGCGGGAATCCGCCGGCTCCTTGTGATTTATGACATTGTGGGATTACTTCATGTCGAGGTATTTGATCTCGTCTTTGTCGTTGTAGTTGAGATTTTCACCGCCCATGCCCCAGATGAACATGTAGTTTGAGGTTCCGGCGGCAGCGTGGATGCTCCATTCGGGGCTCATGATAGCCTGCTCGTTGTGAAGCCATACCACGCGTGTTTCCTGAGGCTCGCCCATGAGATGACAGATAGCGTTTCCTTCAGGCACGTTGAAATAGAAGTAAGCCTCGACGCGGCGATCGTGGGTGTGTGCCGGCATTGTGTTCCAAACGCTGCCGGGCATCAGCTCGGTAAGACCCATCTGGAGCTGGCAGGGACCCTCCTGCAGCACATTGTTTGTGATCAGCTGGTTGATGATGCGGTCGTTGCTCTCCTCGAGCGAGCCGAGGTGGAGACGGTTGGCGGGTATGGAGCCCTTGCGTCCGTCGATAGTGATAAGCTGCGTCTTATACTGCTTGTAGGCGGGTGTGGAGTTGATATAGAAACGAGCCGGAGTCGCGTCGTTCTTGCTGCGGAAAGTCACGTTCTTGTTGCCGCATCCCACATAGAGAGCGTCCTTGAAGTGGAGTTCATAATCCTTGCCGTCAACGCTGACGATGCCGTCGCCACCCACGTTGATCACACCGAGTTCGCGGCGTTCCAGGAAATATTCAGCTTTCAGCGGGTCGATGGTCTCGAGAGTCATGACCTTGCCCACGGGCACTACGCCGCCGAAGATCAGACGGTCGTACATCGAGTATGTCAGGTTGATTTTGTTGACCTCCATCACCTTCTCCATGCAGAATCTGTCGCGGAGCTGGGTGGTGTCATATTTCTTAACGTCATCGGGATGACAGGCGCGCTGAATCGTATAGTCTATCTGGGCTGAAGCCGAGAAAGCTGCGGCAGCGGCGATGATTGAAAAGAGTATCTTTTTCATTTTTATCAGATATTTGATTGAAGATTGTCAGAATGTTTTTTAGCCATTTCCTTCTGGTTGCGGATGATATGCACGCGGTTCCACCACATCATGCCGCAGGTGAGGACCACGAGGATGCCGGCGCCGATAAACTTGAGGTTGATAGTGCACTGGTAAAGCATCCATGCCAGGGGCGACGACGCGAAGTCAAGAGCGCCACCCTCGAAGCCGGCGGGGATTGCGACAGCCGCATCCTGTGTGGCTTCATACACGTCATGCGCGGCAAGCGTGAACGCCGGAGCGATATTCGTCACCATATAGAGACCGGCGGCAATCACCACCAGACCGATAATGAAAGTCTTGAGCACATTGCCCTTCGTGAAGGGGAGCACAAGGGGGAAGACATAGAACATGCCGGCGAGCGACGCCAACGGCAGGAACTGGTTGCCGGGAAGAATCACGGCGAGAAGAAGAGTCACGGGGATGAGGAGCAGCGACACCACGAGAGTGGTGGGGTGACCGATAACGAGAGCCGGCGACATACCGATGCTCAGGCCGTCGGCGCCCTTGAACTTGCGGGCGATCAGCCTGCGGGTGGCGTCGGAGATAGGTTTCAGACCCTCTATGAAGAGGACTGTCACGCGAGGGATAAGTTCCATCACCGCACCCATCTTGATACCGAGACCGAGAATCATCGGGATATTGTCGACAATCTCGCTCCAGGATGTGCAGGTGAGGCATCCGATGCCCACTCCCACGATCACACCGAGAAACAGCGGCTCGCCGAGCACACCGAACTTCTTCTTCATACCCTCGGCGTCAATCTCAATCTTGTTGAGTCCGGGGATTTTGTCGAGGCCCTTGTTGATAATCCATGCGAAAGGCGCGAAACCGGCGCAGAAAGGCTGGGGAATGGAGATACCCTCCATATCCTTGTAGAAAGTCTGGAACTTTAACGCTGTCATGTCGGCAAGGACAAGAGTGATCACGTAGCAGACAATCGCGCCGAAGAAACCCCAGGCGAGCGAGTCGCTGGCAAAATAGATCACGGCTCCGATGAATGCGAAGTGCCAGTAGTTCCAGAGGTCGATGTTGACCGTCCTCGTAGTCTTCGTCAGAAGCATGAGAAGGTTGACACCGAGACAAACCGGGATGATGAACGCGCCGACGGCAGTGTTGTAAGCCACGGAAGCTGCGGCAGGCCAGCCCATGTCGAAAACCTTCAGCTGCAAGCCGTAGATTTCCACCACTTTCTGAAGAGCCGGGCCGAGCGCCGAAGTTAGAAGAGCAGTCACGATAGACAGGCCGATGAAACCGACGCCCACCTTAAGGCCGCTCTTGAGAGCGTCTCCGAGCTTGATGCCGATGCAGACGCCAAGCACGGTGAAGATGACAGGCATCATCACTGCGGCTCCGAGTCCGATGATGTAAGAGAATACCTGTTCCATTAGTTCGAAAATTTAAGCATTATGTGAAAATATAAAAAATTTCGTTGGTCAAAATTCGCTTGAATTGCAAAGTTAATAAAAAAATCCCGGATAGCGATATAGAAGTTGTCTAAACTTACTTACTAATATGAAATGAATCTAAAAATTCATCTCTTATGCTTCCATCTGCGGTGTGTCCAGAGCCAGAAAGCCGGCTGATTCCGTATGGATCGCTCAAGAAGGCTGAAATATCGCTCGGTGACCGCGTTTGGCTCCTCCCCTGCCACATCATCGGAAATCTTCACGAATTTCCCTACATATTCGCCACGTCTCGCCATCCGCATATCGAGATAATAAGCCGAGGCGTGAATCTTCCGGCTTATCTTTTCCGCTCCGGTGAATACGGGAGTGTCATGATGAAGGAAAGGGAGCCAGTGGTGTATCGCTCTCCACGACGGGGTCTGGTCGGCGATGTAGCCCGTGATAGTTGGAACACCTCTCGCCGATTTCTCCATCAGCGTCTTCGCGGAAGTTGACATCGGCAGGTTGGTGGCCCCGAAGCGGCGCCGGATATTTCCGAACACCCTGTCGGCCGCCACATTTGATAGGGGATGGTAGATCTGGCACGGCTCGGTGCCCCGGCTGAGGTCAAGCCAGAGCGGCATGCTCGACACCCACTCCCAGTTGCAGTAATGCCCGAGGAACACGCTCACGTTGCGCCCCTCGCGAAGGTCGGCGTTCACCTCCTCGATGTTCTCGAACTTCATGCGCCGGCGCATCTCGTCGGGTTTCATCGCTCCGAGCTTCACAGTCTCCACAAAGTAATCGGCAAGGAATCTGTAATATTCTCTCAGAACAGCGTCCACCTTCGCCGCGTCCATCTCGGGAAACGACGAAGAGATGTTGCCACGCGCCACATCGGTCCGATACCTCACCACATTCAGGGCGAGCCATGAAATCATAGACGAGACACCCCTGAGGACACCCCACGGCAACGCGCCAAGCCCCCGGAACAAACCCGAGAGCATGGCGCTGTTGACCGCTATGAGATACTTGTTGTGAATATGTCGCCCCATAGGTCACGCGATATGTAGCAAAACCGGATTCATCAGATCGACAGGCGTCTGAGGGTGTTCAGTTGCTCCCGGTTGATCGACTTGTCGTTCTGGATTGCCTTTACAAACGGCACGTAGACGATTTCGCCGTTGTGGATACCGATCATCACGTTACGCTGGTCGTCGAGCAGAGCGTCGACAGCCGCCGCACCCATGCGGGAAGCCATGATACGGTCGAATGCCGTAGGGCTGCCACCGCGCTGGAGGTGACCGAGAATCGACACACGCACGTCATAGTTTGGATATTCGTCCTTGACACGCTGTGCCAGACCCATGGCTCCGCCGGTGACGGGAGACTCCGCCACAAGCACTATCGAAGAATTCTTCGACTTGCGGAAACCGTTCTGTATCAGCTCGGCAAGCTGGTCCACCTCAGTTGAAATCTCGGGAATGATAGCAGCCTCAGCGCCGGACGCTATGGCGCCGTTGAGCGCGAGGAATCCCGCGTTGCGTCCCATTACCTCGATGAAAAACAGTCGCTCATGGCTCGTGGCAGTATCTCTGATCTTGTCGACACACTCCATGATGGTGTTGAGCGCTGTGTCATATCCGATGGTGGAGTCAGTGCCATAAAGGTCGTTGTCGATGGTTCCGGGAAGTCCGACGATGGGGAACTGGAACTCGTTTGCAAAGACACGGGCGCCTGTCAGCGAGCCGTCGCCGCCAATCACACACAGGCTGTCGATGCCGTGACGCTTAAGGACATCGTAGGCACACTGACGCCCCTCCGGTGTCTGGAACTCCTTGCAACGCGCTGTCTTCAGGATAGTGCCGCCCCGCTGTATGATATTAGAGACGTTCTGAGTCGAGAATTCCTCTATCTCGTCTGAAATCAAGCCCTTGTAGCCACGATAAATGCCAAAGACCTTAAAACCCGAATAGATACCGGCGCGGGTCACAGCCCGAATCGCCGCATTCATGCCCGGGGCGTCACCGCCGGAGGTCAGAATGCCGATGCTCTTAATATTGCTCATAATCTCTATATAATTATATATAAACTTTTAATAATATTCCCAATCACCAATTACTAATTACTAATTATTAATTACTAATTATTCAATGCGCTTCCAGCCAGTTAGCGCCGATACCGCTCGAAGCAGTAAGCGGTACAGCACCTTGCCATGCCTCTCCCATCAGCGTCACCACGAGTTCCTGAAGCTCGCCCTCCTCACCGGGAACGACATCAAAATTCAACTCATCGTGCACCTGCATTATCATCTTCGACTTCATGTCGCGACGACGCATCTCCTGCCATATCCTCACCATCGCCAGCTTCATGATATCGGCGGCGGATCCCTGCACCGGAGCGTTTATGGCGTTTCTCTCTGCATATCCCCTTACCACGGGATTTTTGCTGTTTATATCCGGGAGTCTGCGCTTCCTGCCCATACAAGTCACCGCCACACCGGTTTCCCGGGCACGCTCCACGCTGTCGCTCATATACTTGTGGATTGTCGGGAAAGTGGCGAAATAATTGTCGATGAGTTCCTTTGCCTCCTGACGCGGAATCTGGAGCCTTGAGGCGAGTCCGAACGCCGTGATGCCGTAAAGGATACCGAAATTAGCGGTCTTTGCCTTGCGGCGCTGGTCGGCGGTCACATCTTCCGGCGACAAATGATAAATTTTCGCCGCCGTGATGGCATGTATGTCGTCACCGTTGCGGAATGCTTCCGTCATGGTCTCGTCATGGGCAAAGTCCGCCACAAGCCTAAGTTCTATCTGACTGTAGTCAGCGGAAAGGAACAGATTTCCCTCTCCCGGGATAAACGCCTTCCGGATGTCGCGACCAAGCGCCTCGCGCACCGGGATGTTCTGCAGATTGGGCGACGAGGACGAGAGGCGTCCGGTAGCGGTCACAGTCTGGTTGTAGTTGGTGTGGATACGGCCTGTCCTGCCGTTGACCGCCTCGGGCAGCGCGCTCAGGTAGGTAGAGAGCAGTTTCTTTATCTGGCGGTATTCAAGTATCTTGCCCACGATAGGATTCTTGAACGCCACTTTCTCAAGGATTTCCTCCGATGTGGAGTATTGTCCGGTCTTCGTCTTCTTCGCCTTGGGGTCGAGCTGCAGTTTGCCGAAGAGAATCTCGCCCACCTGCGAGGGGCTGCCAACGTTGAACCTCTCGTCGGCTATTTCATATATCTCCTCGCAGAGGCGGTCTGCCTTTTCCTCCATACCCACGGAAGCCTCCGCAAGCGCCTTGACATCGATGCGGACACCGGTGTATTCCATATCCGCGAGCACCGGCACAAGCGGAAGCTCGATGTCTGCGAGAAGCGACCCGAGTTGCTCGGATTCAATCTTCGGAGAAAAAAGAGTGTCGAGACGCAGAGCCAAAGCGGCGGTGCCTGCCGGATTGGACGCGCTGGAAATGTCATAGCCGAGATATTTCTCTGCGAGAAGTTCCGGGGTATGCCTGAGTTCCGGCTCCAGAAGATAGTGGGATATGGTGACATCGCTGAAGTTTTTGAGCGGCATAGGATTGACATCGCCGTCCTCACGGTGCCGGCGCGCCACTACCATATCGCGTTTTGCAGAGAAAGTGACCTTCCTTATGGCGGAATCCTCCAGTATGCGCAACACGGCATCGCGGGCACCGTCAATAGAGCAGTCGGCAATCCAGGTGCGCCCGTCGGGGAGAGCCAGGGCTGTCAACTTCCACTCTGCCTCCATGTCATTTTCTCCGGTTGTAGCCATGAAGATGCCTACAGTCGCCGCCTCACGGGCGGCAGCCTCCATATCCTTGAGGTCCGACTCTCCTGCAGCAGTGACGCACCACGCTCCAAGCGAGCCTGCCTCAATGCTTTCGGCAGCAGGTTCGACAGATGAATCCTCATCGTCGAAGTCGAAGAGACCCGGCTGCATGTCGGCACCTTTTTTTCTCACCTGCTCCCTTCCGGCATTCCCTGCCTCCGCACGCAGCCTCTTGTCGACACGCTCGGACAGCGACTTGAATTCCAGCTCTTTGAAAATTGCAAACAGTCGTTCCTTGTCCGGCTCCTTCACCTCAAGGCTCTCCGGAGTGGCGTCAATGGGGACATCTGTCCTGATGGTGGCGAGATCCTTTGAAAGACGAATCAGGGAGTCGTTCTCCTCAACCTTTTTCTTCAAAGCACCTTTCAGGCTGCCTGTGTTGGCAAGAAGGTTCTCCACGGAGTCGAATTCCGCGATCAGTTTCTGCGCGGTCTTTTCTCCCACCCCCGGACACCCGGGAATATTGTCGATCTTGTCTCCCATCAGCGCCAGGAGGTCGATAATCTGGGAGGTGCGGGCGATGCCGTAGCGTTCGCAAACCTCCTTTTCTCCACGTATCTCAAAGTCCTGCCCGCGATATGACGGCTTATACTGAAGAATATTTACTGACACAAGCTGACCGAAATCCTTGTCGGGAGTCATCATGAAGGAAGTGAACCCATCCTTGGAAGCCTTCAGTGCCATTGTGCCGATAACGTCGTCTGCCTCGAAGCCCGGACACTCCAGAATTGGAATCCTGTAGCTTTCAATGATAGTCTTGATGATTGGGATTGAAAGCTTTATATCTTCCGGGGTCGAAGGCCTCTCGCCTTTATAAGACTCGAGCATCTCGCTGCGGAAGGTAGGTCCCGCCGGATCGAAGCATACCGCAAGATGCGTGGGGCGCTCCTTACGCAGCAATTCCTCGAGGGTGTTGACAAATCCGAATATGGCGGAGGTGTTGAAGCCGTCGGAAGTGGTACGCGGCATTTTGATGAGCGCATAGTATGCTCGGAAAATCAGAGCGTACGCGTCAAGGAGAAACAGTCTCTTTTCAGGCATTTTCGTCGGTGTGCAGTAATTATAATAACATAAAAATAACGGGGAGGAAAGGCTAAAATGCCGGTCTTCCCTATAAAAATAACAAATATCGAGGTAAGTAATACCGAAAATGCAAAAATATTTTGTAAATTTGTAGAAATTTTTGGTTCTTGAGATTTGAACCTCCGCAATCCTTATAATGGACAACACTGCAATAGAAGAAATAAGACATCGGCTTAGTGCCGAACTGGAATCGATGAACGCCATCATCGGTAGCGCCCTCGCCACCTCTAACCCGTTGATGGGCATGGTGGTGAGACATTATCTGCAAGCTAAAGGCAAACAGATACGACCGCTGCTCGTGCTGATGAGCGCGTCGATGTTCGGACAGGTCAATGAAGTGACGCTTCACTCGGCGGCATCTCTCGAGATGCTGCACAACGCCTCACTGATCCACGACGATGTGGTCGACGCCACCGACCGGCGCCGTGGTCGGGACACACTCAACAAGGTTTTCGACAACCGCATAGCGGTGCTTGTGGGCGATTTCTTCGTGAGCAACGCCCTCGCCGAAGCATTGAAGACATCCGACATGAGGGCAGTCAATTCGATTGCCGAACTTGGCAAGGAACTGTCGATCGGAGAGATAGACCAGATCAGCAACGCCCGCGACCGGTTGGTCGACGAAGACCGTTATATGGAAGTGATCGGCAAGAAGACCGCCTCCCTTTTCACCAAGTGTGTCAGAATGGGAGCCCTCTCCGTCGGCGCATCTCCTCAGGATGTGGAGAATGTGGAGCGCTTCGCCAACAACCTCGGGCTTTGCTTTCAGATAAAGGACGATATCTTTGACTATTTCGAGGATTCGGAAATAGGAAAGCCCACCGGCAATGACCTTCGGGAAAACAAGGTCAGCCTCCCGCTGATTCATGCCCTGACAGTGGCGCCCGAACCGGAGTCGCGTGCGATGAGGACCCTCATCGACAAGGGAGACCTCGACGACAGGGAGATTGCCACCCTCATAGATTTTGCAAAACAATACGGAGGCATCGAATACGCCTATGGAGTGATGGAGAAGCTGCGCGACAGGAGCCGCGAGATACTCGACTCATTCCCCAAAAACGAATGGCGCGACGCCTTCGCCGACATTCTCGAATACACCATATCCCGCCGAAACTGACACAGACAGAGCGCGCCCCGAGGGACGCGCTCTAATGCTGTAGGAGTCTTGGAAGGATTCAGAATTATGAATGACTGCGAATGAAGCTGAATTAAATTGGCAGTGTATATCAGTATATTAGAACGATTTTGAATGTTAATAAATTCATAGGTATTTATCTCAACGCACTTTTGGTTGTGCAAAAACGTTATACTTGCACAACGGTATTTTGAAATGCACAACCACCTATGGAAAGAATAACCATCTATCTCCGCACGACCAAGACGAGCGGTAAAATAAGACTTCGCTTCCGGCTTACGGAGGGTCGGGAAGTCCAGCTCTTTCACAAGAGCAATATCGAGGCTGATTTGGCGGACTTGAAAAAGTTTGACATGGATGGCTCGCTTAAACCGCGCGTCAGCCTCTACAACGAGGACTTGCGTCTTGCGATTACACGTGAGATTGACGCGATGCACGAAGCCTATAAGCAAATAAAAAAGGAATGTCCCGAATTTGATGCTACCGATTTTGAAGCGAGAATTGATATGGTTCTCAATCCGGAGAAATACAATATAGTCAAGACGGAGGAAACCGAAACCCTGCTGGCACGCTTCGACCGATACATTGACAGCTTGAAAACATACGGCACTGTCAGTGAGGGCAGAGCCAAGATTTACAAGATAGTATGGGATAAACTCTCACGTTATCTTATCATCTTCAAGAAATCGCGCTATACTCCGGAACAATTCACGCCGGAAGATATATTGGCATTCCGGGAGTTCGTTATCAACGAATATAAGTATGTCGATAAGCACAAGGCGATATATGGCAACCTGCAAAAGATCTCCATTCCTACCAAGCAAACGAGCATCAACACAGCATCGGCGAAACTTCGGGCATTACAGGCTTTCTTCAATGAGCTGGAGGAGAATGACGAGATTTTGAAATCCCCTTTCCGGCGGCTTACCAAGAAACGGAGGAACGAGGCTCTGAGAGAACAGTATGATGACCCATTCTTTCTCCGTTATGAGGAAGTTCAACAGATAATGGCAGCGGATGTTCCCGACAATCTGAAGGAAACAAAAGATGCCTTTCTTCTTCAGTGCGCTCTCGGTTGTCGTATCGGAGACTTTATGAAGTTATCGATGTCGAATGTTGCGGTTACTGCTGACGGCATTCCTTACGTTCAATATCTGCCTACGAAAACCATGAAGACGCAGAATGACCGACGGGAAAAGAAAACGCCATTGATGCTGTTTGCGTTGGAAATCGTCAAACGCTCCGGTTTCAAATTTGGTGTTCTGAAATATGCCTCCGGCAAAAGCGGATACAACGCCAAGATCAAGAAGCTCCTTGAGCATTGTAAGATTGACCGATTGGTTAACCAGTATGATGAGGCGACAGGCACGATGAACCGTGTGCCACTGCATTCGGTAGGCAGTAGCAAACTCTGCCGCAAGACACATATAGACATTGCCAACAAAGCGCAGGTAAATATGTATGCCACCGGACTTCACGAAGTAGGCAGCAGCGCGGTGGAGCACTATTCCATGCTCGAAATCCGCGACTTGTTCATGCTTCTCTGCGCCGCCTTCAATCAGCCCCGATACCGGGTTGATAAGCAACTGAATGTACTGCCGGAAGAAAATATCTTGGGATAGAGAATAATCAACTTATAAGTTGCATTTTTCGGATTATCTTCGTAACTTTGCACTCGGATAAGTGTTCATATAGTATGAAGTTTGTACGGATAATCGACGGATTCGACCATCTCTGGGCTGTAAAAGCTCAGGATAAGGAAGCGGATGAACTCACCCTGTTGTTCCGAAACTGGACCAATGGCGAGTATCTTCTTGATTTCTTTATGGAAAATATGGAAGACCTCAAAAGTTTCTTCCATATTGAACGACTCGATGAAGCCGTCAATGATACTTTTGAGGACGCCGAGGCTTTGCAGGAACTTGTTCTTGAAGTTCCCTACACGGAACATCTCGACGAACTTTTCAAGCCACTTGACATCACTGACACACGCGCCCGTGAGTTAAGCCGCGAGAAAGCCCGCAACTGGAACCGTGACCGTCATGCAAGTTGGCTCCGTATTTACGCCATAAGGCTTGAACCGAATGTCTACATCGTAACCGGTGGAGCTATCAAGCTTACCCGGACAATGCAGGAACGCGAGCATACGGCGCTCGAATTGCAGAAGCTCAATCGCTGCAAGGCGTTCCTTAAAGCCAACGGCGTATTTGATCAGGATAGTTTTGTTGAACTTACTAATGAATAATATTATGGCAAGCAAGGCAATTAAATTTTTGGAGGAACATCAGAGTGGGACCCCTTCGCTGTTTGCAGAAGAAGCCGCATGGCGCAAGGAAAATGCAGGTTGGCTCCGCTGGTCGCGTCAGCTTGCCGTAACCCTTATTGGCTATATGCAGGACAACGGCCTCAAGAGAGCCGATCTCGCCGCTCGCCTCGGCGTGAGTCCGCAATATGTGAGCAAGCTTCTTTCTGGCACCGAAAACCTAAGCTTCAAGAGCGTAGCCAATATTGAGGACAAGCTCGGCATCTCCTGTTTCGCAATGGCGTAACAAATTATGGCGAACCATTGATAGAAATAAAGGGCAGTTTCCCCATTAAGGAAATACTTCGTTTGCGCGAGCAACGATTTTATGGATCGGTTTTGCCCGGTCGGAAAGAGCAGTCGAAAGGCCGCTCTTTTTTATTTTCATCTTTTTAGTGTTGTGCTACATGCATTGAGGTTCTGCCGGACACAGGAATACAGCACAAAGAAATAACGGAAATCCGAGTCATACTTTGCATGATTATGGTCTCCGCTCTCACCAATGAAGAGATAGTAATTCGATTTTGTTATCTTTCCCATCGTGATTTTCAACGCAAAATTACAAAAAATTCGCGATGTATGCAGTCTATCTCAAATATTTTAATTAATTTTGCCATCGGGTAGTCCTCGGACTGTCCACGACATTTTGAAACAAAGAGGCGTTATGTCTTCTGCTTGTACGGATAAAGCGTAGGAAACTTACATCCAAGTATATGCAAGAGAATGTCATAACAGTCTCCATGCCATAAGGCGTGGAGCTGTTAATCCCACATCTTCATATACAGGTATTCCTACCACCTATCCGTAAAGGCGTGGCATAGCAGCCCACGCCTCTTTTCTTTATTTCCAAGTTGGGCTACTTGGGAAAAATAATATCGAATCTCATCATGAAAAAATTATTGATGTGTTTACTTATGCTGTTGACATATACAGCAACAATTTGCGCTCAGTCTCTAAATGACTACAAGTATGTGGTCATACAACATCAAGAGGATTCTAAGAAAGACATCGAGCTGCGAATGACTAAGGAATTCCCATTACTTGGGTTCGTTCTTCTTACTGAAGAAGAGGCATCTCAACTTGAAGATAAACAAAAGAGCCTTCTCTTAACAGCAGAATACTTATGTCGTCAAAGTGTACAATGCTTTTTCAGATTAAAACTAAAAAATAGCAAAGGGGAAATCGTGTACGAGGATGAACAGGTTGCAGCTGCGGGATTCATGTCTTACAAAAACGACAGACAGAGTGCCATTAAAAAGATTTTTAAGCAGCTTAAGAAACAGAACTATCAGTTTATTCCAACTGAAATGAAAATAGTAGAATAGGGTATAATGGAAGTCCTATGACACAGAAATTACCATAAATATGCAAATTAATTTCAACAATATGGCATTTGATTGGGAATTCAAAAAGGCTTCAAAGTATCTCCCAGTCCGACTTTCGACAACCTATTTTGATGGTATCGAAGAGTGCATCTGCATTGTTGTTAATCACGCTGATGGAATGATAACTGAGATAATCGAGAATAAAGGTTCAGAAGTGTTTCTTACAATTAACAAACCAACATTGTATAACACTATCAAATCTGCCTTCTCAATATGGATTTTTGGTGCCCTAAAACTCATTTTAACACCGTGACTGGATTAGCTGATGTATAACAAGGAAAAATACATTTAGATGGAATGATATTTTAAGCGATACAACTATGAATGAACTGGCAAAAGAATTCCCATTTTCCAAGGATGAGTTTGGTAATATCATAATGACTGTTGAGTTATTGATTATAAATGTATGTAAAAATGCATCGATAAAATACCCAACACAAATTTTACAGATTCAAAGAGGTTATCAAACATTAAAATATCCATTGATTGCTGTTTGGGAATATTATGGATTTGGCAATAAAGAAGATGTTATGGGTCTGTCATCTTCTATGTATTATGAGGTTTTCAAAATTGATGCAGAAGAGATGCTAGTGCAATATATTGATGGGATGCCGCATGAGAATCCGTTTAACTTTTATGGTATTATCCCAAACTCCGATAAAGTAGTTGAAAAATTAGTGCTTATATACCGTCATCTTTTAGAAAATCTCAGATCCGGTCGTCTCAAGTTTCAAACAATACCGTACTAAAAATGTGTAATCTCTACAAATAAAATTATTTATGGATAATGCTTTAATCTATAACGCAATGATGGCATGGACTGCATTAGGGATACAGGACTATTCTACATTGGAACAACATGACAATGCGTATTGCTCTTACTTGTATTGAAAAACGTTGGAACTTTTCTGAAGATGCTAGTAAGCAGCGGTTCTCACACCATAGACGTGGGCTGCTCTTTCCACATTTTCATCTTCATGTTCCCTGCGATCTTCTAATAAAAGTGTGGAGATTCAGCTCATGTCTTTGTTATTTATAGCTTTAATATCAGAAAATTTATGAATGAATTAAATGAAGCACTAAATTTATGCCTCTGCAAGATGAAGGCCAGTAGCGATTTTAGCGATAGCGAAACAACTATCGCTGTTAAGAAGTTACTGTCTGTTATCATCGGAAATCCAAAGCTGCTTGTAAATTTCCCAAATGAGGAAAAACTTTCATTAGTATTATCAAGTATAATTACGAGCTCCTTTCCTCAAGTGCATCCTACATATGAAGGGATGAATGTAAGAAATGTAGTTTTTGTCTGTGGCTATTATTTATATATGCATCAGTTAGAAACAGGATATTTCTACGATAGGAATTGGCCGGCCTTTATTCTCTTGCTTCACGTGTGTCAATCAGAATTTGCAAAATTTAGTCTAGATATGAATCCTTTTGCTCCTGAAAGGATTCAGCAGATAATGGGAAAAGGAATTGACTATGGCCGCCTTACACGTGCCGCAAAAGGAGTTGAACTCAATATGATGTTGGTGGCAAAGAATACTGGTTATCTTACGTCCGACATCTACCCCTGGTATGAAGAGCTCATTGATGATTATGATAATTTATTATCAAACGCAGATCCTTTTAGAGAGGTGGCCATTCCATTATATCAGAGTTTTGGTAACTATTTTAAGAGTAATGATTTGTCATTCGCCAATATTTAAAGACTGAAGTTTATACTTTAGCCAAATGTGGTCAAAAAACTACGATTTGGCTGAGTATAACCGTAAACCTCCGCACGATCAAGAAGATCGGTAAAATAAGACGCCACTGAGAGAAATATTGCTCTCGGTGGCGTTGGTTTTAGTGTTTAAAAGACGGATTCTATAGTTTACCCGTTAGTAACCTAAAATTAGATTTAATTCAAGAGTACCTCTAAGTCATTATTTGTATCCAACAACTTCAAAAGCTTTTCTCAGAATGGAGGCGGTGGGAGAGGAGATGCTTACAGTCGGACACTGTGGCGCTTGGTCTTCCGGACTGATAATTTTAGGTTCGAATTCAATAATGTTGGCGATCGATAATTTTTCACAGACTAAATGGCATATTTCTATTGGAGAATACTTTTCATTCAATCGTTTAAGCTCGGAATGAAACCCGGTTTCGCCAAGATTGAGCCTAAAATGTGTAATCACTCCGTTCTCGTCGAAAAATGGATCAATAAATTCGGTAAATATTATGAAGAATTCCTGATTATCGAGATAAAGCCAGAGACTTCCTATATGATCGGGTTGTACAGTTTGATAATTTCGGCAAGTAATAGAATCGGGAAGATACAAGTCAAGCATGATCATTCCACAATCATTACGCGTGACTTTTACTGGAATGCTGACATCTTTTCCTGTCGCATCGGTCTTCATTATCCAATTCTCAGTAAAGGTCTTGAATTCCTGCCGACAATCGTCATCAACAGTCTTTCCTAATGTGTAAGGCATGTCGGAACTGATCACAGTTTCTTCAATGCTACTGTCTTTATCTTTATTCCTTTTGCTTTTGAATAATTTGGATAATCCCATGAGGATTCGTTTGATATTAAGAAGTTTTCTAAACTAATTTTATTGGCGAAACAAGTCATCGGCTGTCACTTCGTTCTGAATCATACCCCATTGGGCGTTATGTTTTAATCCGTTTATTGTGACGAATGTCAGATGAAGAGCTTTCTTAGTTTTGGTGTCTGTGCGGAAATCCTCCATCCTTTCGATGATACTCTTCATATATGCCGGGGTGATGTCGTATTCCTTCAGGGAATATTTTATCTCGCAGAGATTGATTGTTTCATCGCGGCGGTCAATTATCAGATCAATCAGGCCTGTCTTCCTTCCGTTCTCGTATCCAGTCCATGATGAAATATCAGTGGCTACTCCCGATATTCCTAAGGTTGCCTTGATCTGGGGTATGTGATGCAGACACAACTGTTCGAACGCATATCCGGCCCACGCGCGATGTACTGGAGAGTCTATTCGCGTTGCCCAATAATCGTCAGCGGCGTTTCTGTTGTTTTTAACGAATTTAAGATAAAACAATGTGAATAGGTCGGTGAGTTGATAGAGTTTGCCTTTGCGTTTGTTGCCGAATGCATTGTATTCCCGGATAAAATCGCAAGTCATAAGATTCTGAAGCACCTCCGTCAAAGTACCACCGGTAGAAATACCGAGTGAATCCACAATCTCTTCACGAGTCATTCCCATAGCTTTTGAAGCCAGTAACTCTACTACGCGGCGGTAAAGCATGGAGTCTTTAAACAAAGATCTGAATAAGAATTCATATTCGTTTCTGAGTTCCCCGGCGTGATGGAAGAAAAGACGGTCGATATTCTGTGCTACACTTTCTTTCCGGTCCATTTTGGCCAGATAGTAAGGAGTGCCACCGACAACCATATAGCATTCTGCAATCTGATGACGGTTCCATGCCACTCCGTTCGAATGCAGCATCTTTTCTGTCTCGTAGAGATTAAAGGGCGCAAGATATATCTGTCGCGTTACCCTGTTGTGCAATCCTCCTTTATCTCCAATCAGCTTGTTTGTCATCCATGTGGTAGCTGAACCGCAAACGATGAATTTGAGATTCTTCTGGCTGTCGCCCCATCCGTTCCAAAAGAGATCCAGAGCCCTGAAGAAACGCGAACGGGGAGTATCGAGCCAGGGCAATTCATCAATAAATACAACTATCGTTTCCTTTTTAAGTTCAGATAAGTATTCCTGTAATTGGCGGAATGCCTTAATCCAGGAATCGGCCAATGGCCATTCCCGACCCGAGTATTGCTGCAATTGCAGATTGAAATACTCAAGCATGTCCCGCATGTTGCTGTCAACTACTCCGGTCAAATAGAAATCAAACTGATTCTTGAAAAACTGTTTTATAAGGAATGTCTTGCCGATACGACGACGTCCGTAGATTGCTATGAATTCGGGTTTCCCCGAGTCCATACAGTTTTTGAGAATGTCTTTCTCGCGCTCTCTTCCTATAATCAGATTTGGTGTTTCCATATCGCAAAGTTAGTGAAAATATGCGTATTGACAAAATATCTGAAGCTTATACTATAGCCAAATGTGGTCAAAATACTAAGATTTGGCTGAACTATAACCCAAAATCATCATAATCTCGATGTCTGGATGTCTACTGCTCGGCAAGATCCGGATTGTCTGCGTTGACTGCAGAATTGACTGATGCTGTCGTTTGCGCGTCTTCGGATGCTTTGGTTGATGCCGTTTCGTCGGTTAGTGGCGTGAACCATGCAGGCATCCCTATGGTCAGACGGTAGGCATTGCATCCCAGATAATTGCCTAAAACAGTCGGCAGATACGCAGCGAGGAGCGACAGACCGTTGGCCTCCACAAACTCCCGCGAACATGACACATAATAAAACGAATCGGCCACGCAGTGGGGAAATCCGCAGATGATGAAGGCCGGCACACCGAAAAGCAGCGGCAGCCAGTTGCCCTTCATCCCGGCGCCCCTGACCGCGGCGGTCATTATGAACCCGCATGGGATCGACAGCAAGCCGCACAGCAGCGGCCCGCGCTCAAGGCGAGTAGTGATGATTTTTTCCGAAGCCGCAGTCAGCTCGGCATTGCAGGTCAGCATCGAGATGACGAGACACCCGGCGATATTCAGCAGCAGCATCAGTCCAAGGAGAGAATACTCTTCTCTCCGGCGGCTCCAGACATGCTGCGCCTGTCCGGTGAAAAGCGGCAACTTCATTGCCACCACAACAATCAGTCCGAAGGCAAACATCACGGAGCCTACCACACCGCCAACCTTGAGATAAATAGTCGCCGCGATGCCTATGCATGCGCCAGCCATAATGCCCCCACTCACAAATTTGATAACCCTGTCTCTATTCATATTCAAATCCTTGTATCTCTCTAATTTCACGCAAAGTTACAAAATTTATCCGATAATATAAGAATCGGTGACTGCATAAATAAAATTGCAGTCAGCTGATTACCGCAGACTGCAATTTTATTTGTTGTCTTGGAAGGACTCAGAATAGACCCGCGATGCTCAGCGGTATATAGAGGGTGTTGGACACCACTCCCAATACAAACGAGATTATTATCCATATTTCAGCATTCCTCGACGAGCGCTTCGCGCCCTCGATGTCACCTGCGAAATACTTGCTGCTGACTTTAGAAGAATATATGATGGCTACCAAGCCCGGGATAAAGCAGCATAGGATTGTGATTACTATCGACCATACGAGCCATGTAGGAGGCATAGGCTCAGCGGTTTGTAAAGCGGACTGTCTTGCTCCCGCCGGCGCAGGACTGCCCGTAGGCGGCCAGGGCTGATAACCGAATTGCTGATACCCGCCGGGCTGCGGCTGCTGAGAATACTGTTGAGAATACTGCGGAGCAGGCTGCGGGGCTGATTGCGGGACGGGTGGCACATTGTTTGACACGCCGAGAGCCTCAGCCCAGGCGTCGTCGACACTGCGCGGCACAGCCGGGGGCTCCGCATTTACGGCATCCTGAGCCTCCTCGCCGGACACTTCCGCATTCTTCCCGATCGACTTCACCACTTTAGCAATCGCATTGGGATAAAGCTCATATTCCGCCTCATGAACTCTTGCCTCGAGCGACTCCGCGGTGTCACCCGGCAACACCGGCACTTCCTTCTGCATCACGATGGGTCCCATGTCTATAGTGTCTGTGACCACATGCACGGTAGCGCCGCTCTTGGGCTCTCCAGCCTCAATCACCGCCTGATGCACTTTCTTGCCGTGCATTCCCTTGCCTCCATAAGCAGGGAGCAGTGATGGATGGATATTGAGAATCCTTCCCTCGTATGCAGTGACGATACGGTCGTCGACGAAGCAGAGGAAGCCGGCGAGCGCAATCAGGGATATGTCGTGACTCCTGAGGGTTTCCAATATCACATCCGGATTCTCGCGCCAGACGCTGCGGGGGAAATACTGAGTCTCGATGCACATGTCTTTCATTTTCTGAACGACCGGCGCATCCTCCTTGTCGGTCAGGCAAAGCGCCACACGGATGCGGCTTCCGCCGTTGAAGCTTTTCACTATGTTCACGGCGTTGCTGCCTGTGCCGGATGCGAATACTGCTATGTTTGTCATGTCGGTAGGTTTGAATTTCTTGCTTAATTAATTAGAGAGGGCGTGAAGGCGGGCGTAATGTCCGTTGATAGCCAATAGTTCTGAATGAGTGCCGAATTCCACAATCCTGCCATCCTTCATCACGCATATCATGTCGGCATTGACGATGGTGGAGAGGCGGTGGGCGATGACGATGGTGGTGCGGTCACGCATCAGTCTGTCGAGTGCCTCCTGCACAAGTCGCTCGCTTTCGTTGTCGAGCGCGGAGGTAGCCTCGTCGAGTATCAGGATATCGGGATTCTTCAAAATAGACCGGGCGATGCTGATTCGCTGGCGCTCGCCGCCTGAAAGCCGGCAGCCTCGGTCGCCGAGCATCGTATCGTAGCCGTCGGGGGTCGCCATGATGAAGTCGTGGGCGTTCGCGATTTTCGCGGCCCTCTCTATCTCCTCCTGTGTGGCGTCGGCGCATCCGAAGGCGATGTTGTTGCGGAAGGTGTCGTTGAAGAGTATCGCCTCCTGGTTTACGTTGCCCATAAGACCTCGCAGGTCGGAAACCCTGACATCCCTGACATCCCTTCCCTTCACAAGCACACGTCCGCCGGTGACATCATAGAAACGGGGGACAAGGTCGACAAGCGTGGACTTTCCGGAACCGGACTGACCTACGATTGCCACAGTGTTGCCTTTGGGCACCTTCAGATTGATATGGTCGAGCACAGTCCTGTCGTCATCGTCGTAGTGAAACGACACATCATCGAATTCTATCGCCGGACCGCTATATTCAGCGGGGATAGCCTCGGGGCGGCCGGGGTCCTTGATGGGGTTCTCCGCATCGAGTATCTTGTCGATTCTCGCCAGTGCCGCCATGCCTTTCGACACTGCGTATCCGGTCTTGGAAAGGTCTTTGGCGGGGTTTATGATGCTGTAGAAGATGGTCATGTAGAAGATGAACGACGGGGCGTCGATGCTTGACGAACCGGAGAGGATTAGAGAACCGCCGAACCACAACACCACAATCACGGCGATAGTGCCGAGAAACTCACTCATCGGGTGTGCCAAAGCCTGACGGCGCAGCATTGCGTTGGCAGACTTGACGTAGCTTTCCGTCTCACCGCGAAACCGGGTGTCCATCTGGTTTTCGGCGTTGAAAGCCTTTATTATCCTCAGGCCTCCGAGGCTTTCCTCGATGGTGGAGAGAATCATTCCGCCAATCTGCATCGTCTTCAGGCTCTGCGCCTTGAGTTTCTTGCCCACTGTGCCCATCACCCAGCCCATCACCGGCAGAAGCACAAACACGAAGATTGTGAGCTTCCAGCTTACGGCAATCATGGTGGCGAGATAGATTATAATCAGAGTAGGATATCTGAATAGCGCGTGAAGCGACGACATCACCGAGCCCTCCACTTCCGTCACGTCACCGCTCATCCTCGCCATGATGTCGCCCTTTCTTTCACCGCTGAAGTATCCGATTGGGAGGGAGAGTATTTTGGCATACATCGTGTCGCGTATGTCGCGGACCACACCGTTTCTCATCGGAATGGTGAAGTATTCGCTGAAATATCCGGTCATCACCTTGGCGAGAGTCATCGCTATGAATATGAGCCCGAGGAGCGCGAGGGCAAGCACCTCACCCTTTGACTCTATGATATGTCCGGTGAAATAATAGAAGTTGTTGGTCACCGTGTCGATGACATCGGGAGAGTTCCAGGGCTTGAAGGTGTAGTGACCCCGCTCAAGTCCGAATATTACCTGTAGGATAGGGATAATGAAGGCGAAAGAAAACACCGTCATCACCCCGTTGAGCAGATTGAAGAAAATGCTCAGCGAAAGAGTCCCGATGTAGGGACGCGCAAACCGGCGGAGGAATCTGATGAAATCTTTCATTGCAGTGAAGTTGAGGGCATCATTTCTTAGCGGGAATCTTAAGTGTGGCACCCGCACGTATGGCGTCGCTCTTCATGCCGTTAGCCTTCTTGATAGCGCTCACGGTCGTTCCATACTTACGCGCTATGCTGCCCAGATTCTCGCCGCTTTTGATTTTATGTGTGGTGGATTTGCTCCGGGTATTCTTTTTCGATTTCTTGGGCGCCTCCTTCTTTTTCGCCGGAGCTTTCTTCGGCGCTACGGCAGGCTTGTCGTTTGACGCCACGAGTGCCGGCTCCGGAGCCTGCTTTGCTACGGCTGCCTTATCGGGCGCCACATCGTTGATAGTCAGCATCTGCCCCACTCTCACGGCATTTCTGCGCAGGCTGTTGGCAGTTCTGATGTCGGCAGCCGACACACCGTATTTATCCGCAATCGACGATAGGGTCTCGCCTTTCGCCACCTTGTGGGTGACGGTGACAGCCCCTCCTGCCGACGCTGTCTTCTCGGGCTGCGCCTCGGGTAGCTGTTCCTCCGCAGAAGGCTCCGGCTCGAGGGCGGCGGTCTCCGGGAGACCCGGCTCAGCGGTCAGACGACGGCTGTATTTCTCCGCTTCGTAGCCAACTATCTGGTCGTGGCTCATTATGTATGCCTGCACCTGTCGCGAAGGGAGCGCGAGCATATAGGCGCGTTCGGGAGTTCCCGGTATGATACCCTCACGATACTGCGGGTTGAGGATTCTTATCTCATCGGCAGGTATTCCGAGCACTGCGGAAATCTGGTCGAAATGCACCCTCTCCGTCACACCGATGGTGTCGGTCACGAGCGGCTTGGTGGGGAGCACCGGGTTGATGTTGTGCTGGGGATAGTATGTCATCACATATGTGGCGGCTATGAACATAGGCACATATCCGCGTGTCTGCTCGGAGAGATAAGGATAAATGCTCCAGAAATCCGCTTTCGAGGCATCGATTCCGGAACGTCTGATTGCCTTGTTGACAGCGCCGGGACCTGAATTGTATGCCGCAATAGTCAGGCTCCAGTCGCCATAGGTGTCGTAAAGCTGCTTAAGCAGGTCGGCGGCGGCTCTTGAGGATGCGTAGGGGTCTCTGCGCTCGTCGACAAGGCTGTTGCACTCGAGTCCCAAACCCTTACCGGTAGCGAGCATCAGTTGCCACAGTCCTGTCGCTCCATGCCGGCTCACGGCATTAGGGTCGAGTCCCGACTCTATGACGGGGAGATATTTGAGTTCCTGAGGGAGTCCTCTCTCTTCGAGCGCCTGCTCGAATATCGGCATGTAATAGATGCCGAGTCCGAGGATAGCAGCCACCTGCGGACGGCTGTTTTTCGTATAGCGGTCGATATATTGCCTGACAATGGAGTTGAACGGCAGTTCGATAGTTGTGGGAATGGCGGAGAGACGTCTTGTTATCTCTTCGTCGGAGACGTTTGCGTCTTTCTTGGAAGCGTAACTGTCGTCGGAGGCGGTATAGTTGCGCATATACCATCCTTCGAGCAGTTTCTGTGTGTCCTGTTCGAAAGTTTCGGGAAAAACTATCGCGTCGTCGGTAATTGAATGCTTTATGTCAAGCACGTTTGGATTGGCCGCAAAGGCCGGAGTCGCGGCGCCGGCGATCAGCGCCAGTGTGAGTAGTATGGTCTTGCGCATGTTGTCGTCTGTTTATCAAGGTTAGAATGTGAACGCCCAGTTTAGCCCAATCGCATATCTCCGGGTCACGGGATCTGCCGACACTCCGGGACTGACGTCCATGGAGAGGTCGGGACTTATGTCGAAATGGGCGAGGTGCGCGTCCACATACGCATCTATAATTGAAAGGAGATACACCGCCGCCATACATATTATGCATAGGTCCCGGTTTCTCCGGTAATAGTTCTTTCGGTTCTGCATCACAGACTTAAGCCATTCCTTGTCGAGAGAGGACTCGTCGGTGTTGGGAGGGAAGAAGTCCATGTATGATTTTTTGTCGGGGTCGCCGCTCATGAGGTCCATGTAGGCGTTGGAATAGTCCTTATATTGGGCATTGTTCCAGCTTGTGCCGTAACCGAGACCCATGAATCCGGCAACGATAATCGGGAGTTTCCAGTATCGCCGGTTGTAGATCTGTCCGAGTCCCGGGAAGAGAGCGGACATCCATACTGCGCGGTTCGGGTCGGGATTGAATATCTTCTTCCCGTCGAAGCCGTAGGGATAGTCGTCAGCCACGACAACAGTTCTGCCGTCTTCTTCGGTCACCTCGGCGTCGACCGGAGTTCTGACGAGCACCTCGACGTCGGCGACAGTGTCGACGGGGAGAGCCGGCTCCTCCGGCTCCGCCTCCTGCGCATGGGTCTGAAGCACTCCGCACAACACGAAAGCCGCGAAGGCTATGAATATCTTTAGACGTCCGGCCCCTGTCATTATTTCTTTATGTTCTCGAATGCCGCCACAAGCTTCATAAGCTGCTCGTCGTTGTCGAATTTCAGAGTTATGCTACCTTTGCCGCTCGCGCTTCGCGAGAATTTCACCGGAGTCGGGAAATAATGCTGTAGGTCGCGCACGAAAAAGTCGTAGTCAGCGCAATTGTTTTCTTTCTCCTTCGGCTTGGCGGGGCTTTCGCCATTGGCTGCTGCCTCGGCTGCCTCGCGGGCGTATCGCTCCACAGTCCTCACGCTGAGTCCGTCTTTCAGGATCTGCTTGAAAATCTTGAGCTGGAGTTTGGCGTCGTCGATAGAGAGGAGTGCGCGGGCATGGCCCATGTCGAGTTTCCGGTCGCGGAGCGCGAGCTGAATCTCGGCAGGGAGTTTCAGTAGCCTCATGTGGTTGGTGATGACTGTGCGAGACTTGCCCACCCTCTCGCTGAGTCTTTCCTGAGTGAGATTGTAGGTATCGATCAGTCGTTTGAATCCGAGAGCCACCTCGATGGCGTTCAGGTCTTCGCGCTGAATGTTTTCTATCAGCGCCATCTCGGTCATTTCACTGTCGGATGCAGTCCTGACATAAGCGGGCACGGAAGTGAGTCCGGCGCGGCGCGCGGCGCGCCATCTCCGCTCACCGGCTATTATCTGGTAGCCGCCGTCGGCGGCAGCCCTGAGCGAGAGAGGCTGTATGATTCCGAGCTCGCGGATTGACGCGGCGAGTTCCTCGAGGCCCTCGTCGGAGAAAGTGCGGCGGGGCTGCTCGGGGTTCGGGACAATGCAGTCTATGTCGATTTCCGATATCGCGCTTCCTCCGTCGGTCCTGACCTCTGAAATGCTGATCAGTGAATCAAGGCCTCTTCCGAGCGCGTTTCTTTTTATTGCCATTTTAGACGTCGGTTGTTACTGATTCTTCTTTCTGTTGCGTGATGTCAGTTCTTTGGCGAGCTGAGTATATGCTATCGCGCCTCGGGAGTCGGGGTCGTATAGAATCACGGGGAGACCGTGGCTCGGCGACTCCGACAGCTTGATGTTGCGCGGGATTACCGTACTGAACACCATGTCGCCGAAATGGCCCTTCAGCTCCTCATATATCTGGTTTGCCAGACGAAGACGGGCGTCATACATTGTGAGGAGGAAACCCTCAATCTCAAGAGTCGGTTTAAGACGGCTCTTGATGATTCGTATTGTATTGAGCAACTGCGAAATTCCCTCAAGCGCGAAATATTCCGACTGCACCGGTATAATCACCGAGTCGGCGGCGGTCAGCGCGTTGACGGTGATGATACCCAAGGAGGGTGAGCAGTCGATCAGAATATAGTCGTAACTCTCTTTCAGGGGAGCGAGAACCCTGAGGAGGGCTTTCTCGCGCTCCCGGCGGTTCATAAGCTCCACCTCAGCGCCCACAAGGTCGATACGGGAGCAAATGACGTCAAGGCCTTCGATGTCTGATTTGACGATACTGTCACCCACGGGATAGTCATCGACTATGCACTCATATATCGACGCCGGGGCGTTGTTGCCGTCCAGTCCGAGGCCGGATGTCGCGTTTGCCTGGGGGTCTGCGTCGACAAGGAGAACTTTCTTGCCTTCGACAGCAAGGCAGGCACCCAGATTGAATGCGGTCGTGGTTTTCCCCACGCCGCCTTTCTGATTCGCTATGGCTATTATCTTACCCATGATGTTTATTTATTGGAATACACAGGCATTATTGAGACGCCGGAGCATTCGAAACTGCAAAATAAACAAAAATAACCGAATTATCCCAATTTTTTATTTCCTTTTCACATCCGTTAACATTAGTCTGACATAAAATGGGCAGGAATCTCATCCCGCCCATTTATGGTATGAATAATGCAAGTTAAGAAGAGAGTATTGGGACTGCTATCTGGCTATTATTTTGCGGTAGTCCGCATGTCCGTCTGATCTGGTTGTCCTGACGATGGTGATTCCTTTGGATGCGGGGGAAGAAAGACGGATACCGCGCGTGTCATAGTATTCCACTGCCACCGGTCCGGACATGTCTCCGGTCTCTTCTATGCCGGAATATTTACCTTCCATTGCCTCAGCCACGGTATCGGCGCCTATGGCATAATTGTAGACTCTGACATCGCCGAGGAGTCCGGAGAGAGGAGTGGCGTCAGGAGTGTGTCCTTTTCCGAAATAAGTGAGGAGACGGTCTTCGGGAATCAGGTCGGAGAAATCTTCGGTGAAGGCATGTTCACCGTTGACATATAGCGACACCATGCCTTTGTCGGCAACGAGCGCAATGTGTGTCCAGCCGGACGAAGCTGCAGCCGTGGACTCCTTACGGTCCTCACCGTTGACAGCCACGAGCCGGATTCCGCCGCCGGCGTCGGGCGTGAGGTACAGGGTCTCGTCTTCGCTGATGCCGGTCGCGAACACCGGTTTTCCGGCAGCTGAAGATGAGGGACGGATCCAGAACGTCACGGAGAACGACTCGCTCTGCAGAATGGAATAGGGAAGCTGCAAAAACCGGGTGGGACTCAGCAGCAGAGCCTTGGTGCCCTCTCGAGGTCCGTTTTTAAAGTCGGGGCTTTCCGACATCCGGAGTGAGAAAGCATTGTCGCATTGGTCGTCGGCCGTTTCGTTGAGCGGATACCATGCCGTCATGGTCTTTCCCACGGCCCCGCACACCGTTTCCTCCGAAAGTCCGGAGCGGTTTCCGGAAGCGTCTTCCGCTATCAGGCGGTATGAGTATCTATTGTCTCCCTCCACAGTATTGTCAAGAAAACCGCATTCCTCTATGCCACGGGCAAGAGTGTTGTAGTCGTCGCTTCCTTCCGGAGCGCGGAGCAGGGTGTAGGATACAGTTCCGGAATCCTCAACCGGACTCCATTCCAGTAGTACACTCGCGCTTCGCGGAGTTGCGGTAAGATCTTCGGGAGCCTCCGGAGCGTCAAATTCGAGAGGGGCGCCCATTCTCACGAAACGCCACTTCTGCTCCGGGGAGTCGGTTCTTTCCTGCTGGAGCACCGGTGCTCCTTCTCCGACGGCGCATTCCAGATATAACGCGCTGTGCTTGTTGCGTATGTGAAACCATCCGTCGCCGTCATACTCCAGAGCCCATTGCTGCACCGAGGCGCCGGATGCGCCGTAAGAAATCACTCTGCCTCCAGGCTCGAGGTTCCAGTTGCAGTCATCGAGAGCCTGATCCGTACCGGTGTTGGTGATGAAGTAATAGCTGAAGTCGCCTCCCTGGTTCTCGGGCACATGGCTTACCGTCCAGTGCTGGTCGGGAGCCCCTGTGTAGGAGCGCTGGATGATATCGGCGGCATTGGCGGTGGACCCATCCTTGCCGCTGACAGTCAGATGGCTCGCGGCATTCACTATCAGATAGTCGCCGGACACAAATGGCTGAATGTCGACACCCCTGGTGATCGAGAGCACTGTCTCGGCGTTTCTCTGCAGCTCCGTCTGGTAGGCGCCGTCCGGGTCACCGGGAATCGCCGCCACATACTCGCGCACGGGTCCGAAACCATCGATATAGACATCGCCGCCGCGCGACACGATATTATATGTCGAAGGCCTCGCCTGACGTTCCGAACATCCTAAAAACGCCTGGACCTTTCCTGAAGGAGCGCGATAGACAGCGCCGGCCGACCACGCTCGCCGGTTTTCTGAATATGCGAGACGTTTGCCGAAACTTGCTTTCATGAATTCTCCGCGTGCCTGCTCGGCAGTGCCCCACCAGATACCGGTCTGCATACCGTATTCAACCCCTACCATCGCCTCCATCACATTGTGAAGTTCATCAGCCGTGGCATATCTGCCGTCTTCCCTCACCTTGGTGAAGAAATCGGCATAGTGGTTGAAATCGCCGGCAAGCTGGTGGGTGTTGCCTTCGTCGAGATTCTCTCTTAGAGTCTCGTACCAGGGGTATGCCTCGTCGCAGTTCAGGGTGTTGCCACCGCTGATCCTGATGTTACGGAATCTTGGATATTCCTCAAAGTTCTTGAGCCGCTGGTTGATTTTGGCAAACACGTCGATAGGGGTTCCGTTCCAGAAGAAGTCCGGTTCGTTGAAAGGGGCAGCCGACACCACCCGATATCCCGCCGACTCCACGGCAGCCGCCGTGGCATCGATCAGACGCGCGTATTCGTCGGCAACGGCGTCTTTGTCGCCAACATAATTGTTGTCGCTGTCGAGTCCGCCATACACCTCCTTCACGGTATTCTCACCCCCGTCGAGATTGAGAGCGATGTCAACCTTCCTGCCGACGAGCGCAACATTGGCAAGCCGCTTGTCGAGGTTCTGCTGCAGCATCGGGGGAAGCACTCCCTTTTCCGTTATCTTTTCCCATGGCTGGAATGAGACTCTCACCACTCCCACTGCATCTGCTCCGGCGTGCCGTATTCCTCGGAGCATGTTGGCATAGTCGTTCCAGGCGGTGTCGAATCCCCAGAGAATAGGTAGTGATTCGCCTTCTCCGAAATAGTCGAAGAGGATATATCGGTCAGCCGCAGGCACATTTCCGTATCGTCCCCAGGCGGAGTGATATAGAGAGCCGGTGGTCTGTGCAGACGCAAGAAGCGGCAAGGAGGCAAGGAGAATGAATATATTCCGTTTCATGTTTCAGAGTGTATCGGTTATTTCCCGGGCTCCGAGAAAACGCAGGGGAGCGTGAGGAGCTGATAGTAAATAGTGGCGGCCATTCTGCGGTGACCGTCGTTGTTCGGATGGAGCCGGTCGGTGTCGGGATTGTGGAAATATCCGGCGTGTTCGTCGTGGAGCGGATACAGACCGCAGAGCGATGAGAGGTCGATGACCGGAACTGACCATATTTTTCCGGCTTCCCTGACCGACTCCACATACGCGTTGAGAAACTCGCCGCATCTGTTGGCATAGTCTTCCGGAACCTGCCAGTTCTTTTCGTTGGCGTAGAATCCGCTGCGGTGGATGGGAGTCATAAGCACTATCTGCTTGTCGGGATACGTACGCTTGAGGGAGTCGAGCGCGATATTGATTCTGCCACGGTATGTGGACGGATCCATGGAGGGAAGCCGCCTCATGCGGTCTTCGGGACGCTTCTCGTAGCGGTGGCCGTAGATCACTCTCTCGAGTTTCTCATCATACCATCTGCCGATTGGCACAGCGTTGTTGTAGTCGTTGGTGCCCATGAAGATAAGGATTGCGTCGACATCATTACCGTGCTCCTGCTTCAGCATAGCTGTCTGACGCGGGATATCGTTCCATTCCCTGCCGCTTACGGCGTAGACATAAGGTGTTATTCCGAGCCATTCCTGAAGCAGGCTCCAGTATTTGGTATCGCTCGCCTTGTTGCGCGGGTCAGTGATAGAGTCACCGAAATATGCCACTTTCTTTCCCTCCCAGGGATGCACGATATATTCGGCGTAAGCGGCGAGTGCCATGATGCTGAGGCTCAGCGACAACAATAGTTTTTTCATGATTATTGGTCTTAATTGTTTGATTCATGTGCAAATTTAATCAAAAAATCGAAAATCTCAAAATGTGAGAATGGCGCAGCTCCTGTGAAATGGTTGACTTATTGGACGAAAGTTTTACAATATTTTGCTATTTCGCACAATTTTATTAATTTTGTGGGTGATGTTATTTCGTTTTGATAAAATCCCTTGACTGATATGAACGATTTTGATTTCAAAAAGATTCTCGCCATCTTGTCGGCAATATGCCTGCATGCCGTATGCGTCCCGCTATTCGCGCAGCAGCATCCCAACCGCGCCGTCGGCAATAAGCTCAAATACGTCCTCGGCACCGAGGTGAATCTCACCGACAGCGTCAACGCCTATCGGCTGCTGTATGAGAATATCCCTCAGGACAAGGACTTCCTCAACGATCCCATCTTTGCCATCGTGGGGCGCCACCGCATATTTTATTTCAGCATTGGCGCCAACATGAAGCTCGGTCTCAACTACGACTGGGGCAATCCCGTCGATGACCCTCAGGGAATGTCGGTGGCAGGCATCCACAAGGCTCCTCCCGGCGATGACCAGGCGTTTCAGATGACCGCGCAGAGCAGCAATGTATATTTCAACATCATCGGATTCCCTAATACGGCAAACCGTGCCGGACTCTTCGTGTCGCTCGCGCTCGACGGCGAGCCGGGCAACTCATATAAGGTGCATGCCGACAACGTCTACTTCCGCTTCCGTGGCTTCACGGTAGGATACACCTCGAGCCTCTACAACGACCAGTCTGCCGACCCCTATACGGTCGACGGCCACGGACCTATCGCGTCTGGAAGCCACAGCAGCATACTCGCCAACTATCAGCATTACGTCACCAAAAACATACGTCTTGGTCTCGGCATCGAAGGGCCCTCGCGCGATTATTCATACTATGTTCCGGACAATATGGAGGACGGTGAGCTTCCGCCAAACCTGCGTCAGCGTGTGCCGGATATACCGATGTATGTCACATATGCCTTCAATTCATCCGACCATATACGCCTGTCGGCAATCAGCCGCGTGCTTGCCTACCGCAACTACGTCGATAACAGCAACCACAAGAAATTCGGGTGGGGTCTCAAGCTTACCGCAGCCGCCACATGGGGCCGGTCGGTGTTCTACGGCATGGTCCAGGGAGGTAAGGGCATCTCCAGCTACCTTCAGGAAAACCGGGGCCTCGGCCTCGACCTTGTGCCCGACATGAGTCATCCCGGATACCTCACCAAACCCTTCTCATGGGGATGCATGCTCGGACTGCAGCGCAACTGGCGCTACAACCTCTATTCCACGGTAGTCTATAGCTTTATGCGCAACTACGTCGCCCCCTACACCAACGGCTCAAACGGCATCGCCTACGCCGACCAACTCAAATATGGCAACTACGCCCTCGCCAACCTCATATGGCGTTGCAACCGCCTCATGCAGGTAGGTGTCGAATACCTCTACGGCCAGAAAAACACCTTCAGCCGCGACCGCCTCTCCAACAACCGCCTCTCCCTCCAGGTCTGCGTCTCCTTCTGATTCCCCTTACGGCAGTTGTCAGTTGTCAAATTGTCAGCTGTCAGAATCAAGCTCCGCCTTCATTGTCTCTTTTATTTATGGCACCCCGGGTAGCGATTCAAAATATCCGACCCGCTGCCAAAAGTGGGTTTTAGACCCTACTTTTGGCAGCGAGTCGGAATGTCACATGGTTTGAAGCGAAGTGTTGCACCGCTATTGAAAGATGCTTGCAAGTCTTGACTTGTTGCCAAAAGTGAATATTTTAAACCACATTTGGCAATAGGTCGATTATTTTTTATTATATTTGCAGAAAATTAGATTCATATGGTTATAGGGCGCATTGAGGAAATCAGTAAGCTGAGGCGGGCATATGCCTCAGAATATTCGGAATTTGTAGCTGTGTATGGCAGACGCCGCATAGGGAAGACGTTTCTTATTAGAGAAACCTTTCAAAATATGTTCACCTTCCAATATACTGGGATAATAAATGTTTCAAGCAAGGTTCAACTGCGAGAATTCTATAATAGCCTTATTCAGCAAGGACTTTCTCCAAAGGAGGCGGATCCAAAAAATTGGTTTGATGCCTTTCATCTTCTTGAAAGTCTCATCTCGGCGTCTGGTCAAAGGCGCAAAGTAATATTCATAGACGAGATGCCCTGGATGGACACCCCAAACTCCCGCTTCATCCCAGCTTTTGAACATTTCTGGAACGGATGGGCTTCTGCCAGAAAAGATATTCTGCTGATTGTGTGCGGGAGTGCTACCTCTTGGATAATAAACAAGATTTTCCGAAACATAGGAGGCCTATATAACCGCGTGACCTATAAAATCCGGCTTAACCAGTTCTCTTTACATGATTGTGAAGAATTGGTCAAAAGCATGCATCTGCCATTTTCAAGAAATATGATTTTAGAGGGCTATATGGCAATGGGAGGTGTCCCATACTATTGGACCAGACTTGAACCGGCAAAAAGTATCGGGCAAAACATAAATGACCTTTTTCTAAAAGAGGGGGGAGAGCTGAGAAATGAGTTCAGTTTCATTTACGCCTCAATGTTTAAAAGCCCTGAAAAATATATAAAGGTAGTAGAAGCCCTTGCCGGGAAAAAATCCGGACTGACCCGAGATGAAATTATAATGAAAAGCAAACTCAGTAGCAATGGCTCTTTAAGCAACATACTTGAAAATCTGATAGAGTGTGGTTTTGTCAGAAAATACTGCCACCTTGACAAACGGCTGAAAGATGCTATGTATCAGCTCGTGGACTGCTATACCCTTTTTTATTACCAGTTTATAAAAATGGCTCATGGAATTGACGAGGAATATTGGGTGAGGACAATGCAGACTCCGGCATACCACACATGGTGTGGCATTGCTTTTGAGAGAGTCTGTCTTCTTCATACCAGGCAGATTAAGTCTGCCATTGGAATTTCCGGAATCTTGGCAAATCTATATTCATGGTTTGTCAGGAAGAATGAAGAACATCCGGGGGTTCAGATAGATCTGGTAATCGACAGAGCTGACAATGTCATTAATATATGTGAGATGAAATATGCGCCGGAAGGATATCATCTTACAAGCGCAGAACTCAGTAAAATAAAAAAAAGGCTAAGTGTCTTCAGACTGTATATCCCTCGTAGCAAAGCAGTTTTGCCGGTCCTCATTAGTTCCAATGGAATAATACCCAATAACAACTCCTTCGAGATTCCAATTCAAGTTTCCGGAGATCAACTTTTTCAACCCTGATAATAAGAATTCCTGTATCTTCGCGTTCTCCTGTCAAGACATCGCCATGATTGCCGGTATCCGAGAATCCAGATAAAAAGCATCCGACTCGTTGCCAAAAGTGGCATCTGAAGCCCACTTTTGGCAACGGGTCGAGTTTGTCCCTGCGTGAGAATCCCCGATAGCCCCTGGTAGGGACGCTCGGTCGAGCGTCCTCCGGCTGATACAGCAGTCGCTTCATGATGTCGTAAGGGAGGCGGATTATTTGAGGCAAAGGGTTCTGATATGTTAAAAATGACCTACATAATCGCACCTATGTTTTTTCGATATGTTTTGCAACATAATAGGTTGCCTTCTCAAAAATTCTTTGTAACTTTGCACATTTCAAACTCTCTGACAGTCATTGCAGGCTCGCCAGCCTTCAGATAATTGCAGCCTGAGTTTTTAAAACACCTATGGATATGACGCCGAATAAGATTGACAAAGTATTGGATTCCACCATTGATGCACTCTACAGTCGTGCATCATCCGTCATTGAGCAGGCTCGTGAGTCAGCCTATCGGCAGGTCAATGAAGCCCTGGTAAAAAGGAATTGGGATCTTGGAAAGCTGATTGCCGAAGAAGAACTCAACGGTCAGGATAGAGCAATTTACGGAGCATCCGTTATCAAAGGTCTATCGAAAAGGCTTACGGCAACTTATGGAAAAGGCTTTACCAAAAGTTACCTGTATAGTTTCATGACTTTCTATAAGAATAATGAAGGTGAGATTTTCCAAACAGTGTTTGGAAAATCCCGTCCTCTTCTGTCGTGGTCACATTATTTTGTGCTGACTCAAGAATTAAATGCTGATGCTCGTGCATGGTATGAACAAGAAGCATTGAGGCAAAATTGGGGCGTTCGCACCCTTCAGCGTAATGTAAGTTCTCAATATTATCATCGCATACTCGCTTCCCAGCGTAAGGACCTTGTGGAAAATGAGATGCTTGAGCTGACGGCTTCCCTGGAGAATCCGGATCCGACGGAATTCATCAAGAATCCTGTTATCGGAGAATTTTTAGGTTTTACTGCCGATTCAGCTTACCGCGAGTCAGATCTTGAACAGGCCATAATTGACAATCTTGAGAAGTTTCTGCTTGAAATGGGCAAAGGCTTTGCATTTGTAGCGCGCCAGCAGCATATACATACAGAAAAGAAAGATTATTTCATTGACCTCGTATTTTACAATTATATCCTTAAATGTTTTGTACTTATAGACTTAAAGACTTCTGTCATCGAACATCAGGATGTCGGACAGATGGACATGTATGTCAGAATGTATGATGAGCGGAAGAGGGGCAAGGACGATAATCCCACCATAGGCATTCTATTATGTGATGATACCGACGAGGATATAGCCCGCTATTCGGTGCTTCATGACAACGATCATCTCTTTATGTCAAAGTATATGCTATATTTGCCATCGCCTGACCAACTCCGGGCAGAGATAGAGCGTCAGAAGGCCATCTTTTTCCTTAAAGAAAAATCACGCAACGATGCCGAAGAGTAAGGGAATTCCCGATAACCTGGTAGGGACGCTCGGTCGAGCGTCCTCAGCACTGAGTCGGCATGTAGCCAAAGGACAGCCGTCAATCAAATAATCCGTTCCTGCAATTGCATCATGATGTCGTTGACGAGGAGGATTATTCGAAGCAAAGGGCTTTGATATGTTAAATATTGAGGCATTTTCTCGTAATTGAGTCACTGCAGATGGTCTAAAATGATAAGTTTATGGTGTATTAATATTTTTTAAGACTTGATGACGATAATTTATCATTTAAATAGTATGGATTGTCTATAAATTTTAGTAATTTTGCGTTGATCATACGCCGTGAGACTCCAATAGGAGCCGGAACGAGGGTGGTCATTATAATATGAGAAGCGTTTACTGCGCTTGATTCTTGGCTATCAGAAATGTGGCAGTTTCTTAATCATCGTCAAGAATGAAGTAACGGTAGATGTCTCGGGTATGATTTTATACCTATAGGAGAATAAAACCATAATGGTTGATTGCTCCCCATGGTGTCATATATCATACGGCGTAGGCTCTACGTTACTCGTTCTACGATGAAACGGCGATGCCACATGCCATGATAGCGGGACGAGTAACAGTACGGATCCTGCGCTTTTTTTGTTAAACTATCATAGGCTAACAGGGATTCATGAGCCGTTTAACAAACCGTGACAATTCATATCATATCACAAAACCCATATCGCATACTGGGCGTTCTTTCCAACTCTCCTTTAAGAGAGAGGGTCGGTAATCAAAATCGCTTGACTGCGTTCGCAAAGGTTGGGAAAGAGGTCGCTTTCCCTAACGACTTTGCCAAGATTTTGACCGATAAACCGATTAGAAATCCGGAGAGCATTGCTGCGGCAAATACCGCTATAAACCTTGACAAAGACCAATTGAAGTATGCGCTCTTTTGGTTTATCAATTGTTCTCCTATGGATGGTATTGCATTGAAACATCTGCAAGCCGGAAACATAGAAAAAGCCAAAGAGATCTTTCAAAAGAAGGAAACATATTCTTCTTTAATCAATTCTGGGGTATTAGCTTTTATAGATGGCGATACAAATTCCGGTTTTAATAAAATTTCAAAAGTCATACATAATTCTCCCTATCGAACAGAACTTTTAAACGCGTTAGCTATCGGCAATCTTCAACTTTCAGATGATGATATATCCGAAATGGTCATTTCGGAATTACTTAAGGAGATTTCTGCGAGTAAGCTTCTTTCTGCTTGTACGAATCCCACTGACCGTGCTATCGTAAGCAAGAAAGCCCTCGATGAGCCTATATCGGCAATTAACTCCGAAATAGCTATTGCCAAAAATGCTGACGCAAGAAATCCCGAAGCCAGTCTTGCAGCGGGTACTAAGCTGATGAACTCAACTAAAGTGCCATTAAAGGTAGTTAAAGATATTGCCGGAATTTCCAGTCCGCAATATCAAATGGTAGCTGACAATGTGGCAAAACAAGTGTTGCAATGTGGCATCAATTACTATAATAATGCACTTGATTCAGATGTTGAGAGTCCTCGTAAGGCAATGGTGCTTCAGTCATACGCATTGTCAATTGCTGTTGGGCAACTCACAAAGGATAGATGCAAAGAGAATTGCGACATATTGAAACAGGCTGTTGACAATATGCCTCCAGCCGAAGTCGCCATCGAGACGCGCAAGGTAAAAGAAGAATTGAAAAGGTTCTGTCAGTTACCAGACAAAATTTCTCATTCGGTTGCTCTGCTTAACAATACCAAGCCTTTATTGCAAAAAATCAAGGCAAAACTTGGATCTACCAACGCATTCTATCTCTCGCTTTCAACACAAGTTGTCGGTAATGCTTTGCACAACATCATTGAGGAAGTCAATCAAGCTCAGAATGTTTTCAGCTGCATGATTGAAGATTGTAAAAAAAGTGGTATTAGTCCCTCGTTAATGGGCTCTACGTTTCTTGATAGCTTAAAACGGGTTCTCAGAGATGCGTGGCAAGCAACCCTACAAATGGACTCTTTCGATATGGAGTATGAGTTTAAGACAAAACGATATAATCCGAATCGACAGTCTCTTAAGGAGATGTGCGAAGGTCTTGGTATCTCTACTTATGATTCCACTCCTCGACCAGCGACACGGACAGCTGCCAGTTTCGAAAACGTTCCTAAATATTCCACCCCTCGGCCATCGACACGAACAACTGTCAATTCCGAAAACGCTTCTATATCAAACAAATCAAATGCATCCTCATCTCAACCATCATCGATTAACAATTCTACAGATTCAAAAAAAGAATGGTATGAGAATGGATGTCTCGCTGCATTAGTGAACTGGATTGTGATAGGTTTAATTGCTGGAGGAATTTGTGTCGCTTATGATGGTGATTTTATTGCTGGATTTTTTATATCCGGTGTTATAGTCTTAATTTTTTCACGTATTTTTTCTGATTGATTTACAATTGAATATGAATCGAGTATATTTATATATCCTTTGCAGTGCAATTACTATTATTGCATTTTCGGCAAATGCATCAGATTCCTTGCAGGTGTGCCTTGACAAGATTCAGGCTACTGATGTTACTGTTCAAACCATTCAGCGCGAAAACGATGCCCTAAAAACAGAACTTAATTCTCTTAACTCTACCATCTCCGCGCAATCAAGTGAGATTGACTCTCTGAAATCGGTGTTAGAGGAAATTAACAACAGCGTTATAGTTCTTGGAGACAGTCTAGACATCAATATATCCTCAGCTCGCGAACAGATACGGTCAAATTCAGATGCACTCAACCAAACCATTTCAGAAAAATCCCAGATTGGTATGTGGATTTTTATAGTGCTTGCTTTGGTTGTTGCTTCAATAGCTTTCATCTTTGGTAGACTGCTTGCCAAGCGTGGTAACGAGGTAACTTCCCTGTCTGCTAAAGCAGACAAACTTAATGAGGAAATTGTAAATCGCCTCTCAACTGAAATGTCGGAACTGCAATCGATTTCTAAGCAGATAGGTTCTATCTCAACAGCAACAGACGGAGGAATTGATACTGAACAAAAGCTTATAACAACGCTTGCCGACAGAATCACATTTATGGAGATGACTCTTTACAAAATGGATAGTTCAGTTCGTGGCCATAGGCAACTCTCAAGGTCTATCAAGCAAATGAAAGATAATCTTCTTGCGAATGGTTACGAACTTGTCGATATGCTTGGCAAAGACTATCATGACGGCATGAAAGTTACAGCTAACTTTGTTGAGGATGAAAATCTTCCAGAGGGTAAGCAGATTATCTCTGGAATTATCAAGCCTCAGATTAACTATCATGGCAAGATGATACAGTCTGCGCAAATAACTGTTAATCAAAACTTATAATCTCAATACATCATGGCTCAATCAAAAATGAAATTCGGAATTGATTTAGGTACGACCAATTCCGCTATATGTAAGATGGAGGGAGGCGAACCGGTCATTAAAAAGACAGATACGCTTAAAGATACACTCCCTTCATGTGTGTCATTCACAAGAAGAAGAGTAGTAAAGGTTGGCGATAGCGCGTATAATGACTTACGTCAATCTAAATCTCAGGCAACCAAAAACTGGACTGACGGAAAAGTTAACGTTTTCATAGAATTCAAACGTGATATGGGAACAGACAAGACAAGTTTCAGTTCGAATATGGATGCTTCATACACTCCTGAACAACTCTCATCCGAAGTTCTCAAAACTCTCAAGTCTTTAATTGGGGATGAAAATGTTTCAGCTGCAGTTATCACAATCCCTGCTAAATTCAAAGCAGATCAGATAGCTGCAACCAAACGGGCAGCTCAGCTTGCGGGTATTGAGCATTGTGAACTTCTTCAAGAGCCAATAGCAGCATCTATGGCCTATGGCTTAAGTTCTGCAAATAAGAATGGACAATGGCTTGTGTTTGACTTCGGGGGAGGTACTTTCGATGTTGCTCTTATTAAGGTCGAAGACGGAATCATGCAGGTTAAGGATACCGAAGGCGACAATTATCTTGGCGGTAAAAATCTTGACTATGCAGTTGTTGACAACATTATTATTCCCTATCTTCAGGAGAATTTCGTTATAGACAAAATCATGGCGGACGACGCTACGCGCAGCATCATTCGTGATGCCATGAAGTTCTATGCCGAGCAAGCAAAAAATCAACTTTCATTCAAAGATCAGGTAGACATCACCTCCCAACTCGACGAGTTTGGCGAAGATGATGAGGGCAACGAAATCGAACTTGACCTCGTGATTACCAAAGAACAACTTAAACCTGTTCTTACCAAGGTCTTCCAAAAAGCTATTGATATTACCAAAGAGCTTCTGAAACGCAATGGCCTTACTGGTACCGATCTTGATAAACTAATTCTTGTGGGTGGTCCGACATATTCTCCGGTTCTGCGTGCAATGCTTCGCGAACAGGTTACACCTAACGTGGATACCGACATCGACCCGATGACAGCCGTTGCTAAAGGAGCTGCGTTATTTGCATCCAGCATTGACAGCGAAGTCAAAGAGGAAATTGCGGTTGGGACAGTGGCCCTCAATCTCTCTTATGAATCTAACTCCGTTCAGCCGATTGAATATGTAACTGTGCAGTTGGACAAAAACGAGAGTACGGGTAATCTTCCCCAAAAACTTTTCGTGGAACTCGTCCGCAGTGATAATGGATGGTCGAGTGGAAAGGTTGAAATTAACGACATCGGAGATGTTGTTGAATGTCAACTGATGGAGGGTAAAAACAATTCCTTTACCGTTACAGCTTACGATGACAAAGGTTCCGTCATCCCGTGCTTCCCTACGGAAATCAACATCATGCAGGGGATTGTGGTAGGTAATGCCGTTTTGCCATACAATATCTCTATAGAGGTATTTGACACAGGTCTTGATAAAAAAGTTGTCAAATCCGTAAAAGGTCTTGAAAAAAACCAACAAATCCCTGCTACCGGGACTCTTAATGGCCTTAAGACTCGTAATCAGCTTCGCCCAGGAATAGAAGAAGATACAATCATCATTCCTATTTACCAGAGCGAGCACAATGCGGAGGGGACATCTGCCGTTCATAATGACCACGTATTTGACGTCATTGTCACTGGTGATGAAGTCGGACAGCTAATTCCGGTCGGAAGCGATGTTGATATCACTATAAAAGTTGACCGGTCACAGATGCTCAAGCTCGAAGTATTTTTCCCCGTAAGCGGGGAGTCCATAGAGAAAGAAGTCGAGATTGCGGCTCGTTCAGTAATTTCAGTTTTTGAACTTGAAAAGCTCAAGGAGGCTGCGAACAACAAACTTAGCGCTCTGAAATCATCATCTTCAATAAGTGCCAATGAAACTGCTGAAGCTGATAAACTGCTTACAGACATCAACAATCGCTTCGATGGTGAAAAAAATTCGGAGGACGGTCGTATGCATCTTCAGGCAGATATTCGGCGAGTTTTCCTCAAAATGGAAGAGGTTGAAAGAGTTCATGAGTGGGAAGCACTCGAAGCTGAAATGCGCGCAGAATTTGACCGCCTTGAAAAAGCTAATAATGACCTTGGCAATAAGTATGACAAACAAGTCGCTGCAGTGCGTAGCCAAATTGATATGGTTATTCGCATCAAAGACGTTCGTCAGGGTCGTGCAGTTCTCGCTGATATTAAAAGCCTTTTTGTGGCTGTTACATTCATCTATCAGCTCATGGGTTTTATTGACTATCATTTGAAGAAATTCAATTCTATTCAATGGAAAGACTCTAACCGGGCTCGTCAACTTCTTCAGCAAGGTAAAGAAATTGCAACCTCCAACCCATCAGAGAGTACTCTGCACCCCATTGTTCGTTCAGTTATAGACCTTATGATTGAACCTGGCGACTCGGTGTTAGGTTCCTAATAGAAATGAACAAATCGTGGAAATCTGAGCAGCTTGATAAAATCGCTGCGCAAATCGCCGTATTTAGGCACATTCCCGAAGAAATCGGGAATGTGCTTTACTGCGACACTAATCAACCTAATAGCGAGCCTTTAAGCCCAATCGTAGCAAAACGTAAAAAGATCATAGCAGTTATTGTATGTGCTTTAGTTCTCATATTATATTGGATTTTCTTATATAATCACTATATTTGGGGTGGCATAATTACCATCTTAGCTATAATCATCACTGGTATGGTTAGTGATTCCACTTTTTCTGGGAGTGATTATTTCGTGGGAGACAAGGGCTTCGCCACTGTTTCATTTTGGGGTACAAGAGATAATATAATATCTGTAAACATTCTTCTATTTAAGGATATTGAGTATTTTTTCACTGGAGAATGTATTAATAAGATGAATTATACTTATAATAATACGTCTTATTACTTTTCTATCTATGGCAAGCTTGATGAATCGACAAATCAGTATAATAATATTTTCTTTTCGGAAGGCGCATATGATGATAAGCGCCCTACTGATGCATTTAATCCTAAAGGAGCTAATGAGGAATATTGTATGCTGAAAATAGTGGAAAAAATATGGACCTCGTTTTTTGTACTTTCTCATGCATCTGATGATAAAGTTAATTTCGACCTCATAAACGATGAAGTTATAAACTCAGATGCCATAACTATTTCTCGGAACGAAATTAATGTTTATGGAACGCTCTATAATTCTTCTAATACCAAAAGAATCTATACGTCTAATGGCAATCTCGTTATAGAGCATATTAACCATTCAAAGAAACTCTTTGGGTTCATCGAAAATGGTGATATAAGTAGTATCCCGTTATCTTCTTTAGGTAATCGTCAGGCTTTTTTGATTTTCTTTGACCGTTTATACAATGGACTCTAATGTTTACACTCGCAAAGAAACAGCAGATAGATAATTACACGATAACGTTTCCTGTAAAGGAAGGAGATTATGCAGAAACCTACCGCGTCAAAGACTCGGCTGGGAAGAATCGTTTTCTCAAATTGATCAACTGTGCAAAATTACATCGCACTCAATTTGATTCAGAAGGGAACGTTCTCGAAGTTGAAATTGCCAAACAACTTGACCATCCAAACATCGTCAAGTATAGAGATAGTGGAGAAACCATTATCAACAGTCGTAAGTATGCTTATATTGTCTTTGACTATATTAGCGGAGAAACTACTTCACAATTCCTTGCTCGTGAGGGGGATTGCAGTGTGTACAATGCAAAGATTATTGTCATTGGAATTCTAAATGGTCTCAAATTTTTGCATTCTTTGCATAACCCCATTATTCACAATGAAATTACGTTGCAAAATGTAATGGTGGATGTTTATTCCGGTGCAACTATCCCGAAGATTATAGACTTTGGATATGCGAGATACCTCTCACAAGGTAGCTCCGCATTCAATAAGAATGGCTTATCACCATTCTATCTTGCACCCGAAGCTCTTAATGGAGTTTTTTCTGTTAAATCGGATATTTTCTCTGCTGGAGCTATCCTTTTTAATTTGGTATTCGGGATGCCTCCATACTTCGTTGAACTTGCTGATTGCAGTGGGGATGTTAATCTTCAGCGAGAGAAAATTGATGCTCAGCGGGAACTGCCTCTGTATTTCCCGAAAATCGAGAAGTTTGAGCTTGACGATGATTTAATGAATATCATGCGCAAAGCACTCGCTTCTGACATAGAGGATCGTTTTGAATCTGCAGATGAGTTTATTAAGGCTCTTAACGGTGAGATAAAAGTACAGCGCATAGACAATAAAAGAAAACACAAAAACGATGACTCTCAACAGAAGGGAACAAAAATCACTATTCCTCAAGGGAAAGGATTTTCTGCTATCGCTGGTATGCATGAGCTTAAAGAGCAAATGCAGGTTGAAGTTATCGACGCACTGCATAATCCGGAAGAATATGCAAAATATGGTCTTACGATTCCTAACGGAATGTTGCTTTATGGCCCTCCTGGATGTGGTAAGACATTCTTCGCCAAACATTTCGCAGAGGAAGTTGGTTTCAACTTTATGTTTATTAAGCCCAGCTCTCTTAAAAGTCGCTTCGTTAATGCGACGCAAGAGAATATTGCTCAAATGTTTAAGGACGCCGAAGAGAATGCTCCGACTATCATTTTCATAGACGAAATGAACGAACTCGTACCTAACCGCGATAGCGATGTACATGAAATGGCGAGAGGTGCCGTGAATGAAATGCTTGCTCAGATGGATAGGACTGGCGAGAAAGGCATATTCATAATTGGTGCGACCAATTATCCAAACATGATTGATCCAGCAATTCTTCGCGCCGGTCGCCTTGATAAGAAATACTATATTGGAACTCCTGACTTTGAGGCTCGTAAACTCATGTTTGAGTTATACCTCAAATCAAGACCATATGACTTTGGCCTAGACTATGACAAACTAGCCCAGCTCACGGAGGATTATGTTTCGTCTGATATAGAAATGATTATCAACGATGCTTCTCGAATCGCTTTGCGTCAAAAATCAAAAATTACGATGGCAATTTTGGAAGATGTAATCTCTAAAACTAAGCCTTCATTAACTGCCTACGAATTAAAGAAATACCTCGCCATTAAATCCCAAATGGATGGTGAGGCATCATCCTCTACTCCTCGTTCACGTGTCGGATTTAATGCATAACATAACTTATGGAAACCTGTGAATTATACCTAAAAACGCTGTTTTGTTGCAGTGCTTGTGATGGAGAAATTGCCTCGGAAGAAATTTCTCTAGTGAAAAGTCTTTCAGAAAAAGAAAAATTGTTTGAGAATATGGATGTTGAATCCATACTCAACACCTATGTCAATCTCATTAATGCTCAGGGTAAAATGTTTCTTAAAAGTTTCCTTAGGGAACTTGCGGAGACTTCGTTGACAGATGAGGAACAAATAAAATTAATCGAACTCTCTATTAAGATGATTGAGGCAGACAATCAGATATTGTACTCAGAGGTGAAGTTCTTTAAGAAAATGAGAGGTTGCTTGAATGTCAGTGATGAATGCATTCTTGCGGTCCTTCCCAATAGCGAAGAATATCTTCTTCCTGATATTATGTCGGAAGATAAGGATCTCGAAGATGTTGGCAACTTTTCTCACATTTCTTTTGCTTAATGAATAGGCGTGAATATAAGCCTTTGGCATCACGCAGGCGAAGCAGCCGTTCGCCCGGCAGACGGGCATACCCTCCTCGAAATTGGGTCTCGAGCGCAAGATCGGAAGGATGATAATCAAAGGCATCTTCGACAAATAGCCAGTTCATACAGTAGGAGGGGTATTTGGTACATTTCCGGTGTCTTGTTTACCAATTATCGGCTTGTGATGTGTTATGAAGTTTAGACAACTTCAGAAGACACCACATGGCAGAAGACGAGCACAGCGGCATTCTAATCACAGATTCGCAGGAGGACAATTCGTTTTGTTAATATGTGTTAAAATTATGCAAATTGCGTAACTTTTAAGCTTTGGTTGTTGTGAAGACGCAAATGATTGAGTAAAACTTACACAATTAAAAACAACTATAAAATCTAAGCTTATGGGACTTTTTGGCAAAAAGAAGAAAAAGGAAGCGGCTGCAGAAAAGACAGCCACTGCCACGACAACAACGGCAACGACAGATGAGGCGAAAAAGGAGGAACCTTTCGGCAAGGTAGCTCCAAAGAATATCGGCAAGCTCGATATGGTCATAGCGTTTGATACTACAGGTTCAATGGCAGATTACATCGGTGCCGTGCGCAAGGAGGTGTCCGAGTTGATACCCCAGTTATTCAAGGATAACGAAGACCTCCGACTCGGTATTGTCGCTTTCGGTGATTACTGCGACATGAACAGCGCGCAGGATTTCGGAGATGCCTATCAATGTATCGCACCGACTGATAATGAGAATGAACTGATCAGGTTTGTTCTCAATTCGAAGGATACGTCCGGTGGCGATGGTCCGGAGTTCTATGAACTGGTCATCAAAAAAATAGTGGAAGAAACAGAGTGGAGAGAAGGATCGACGCGCGCTATTCTTCTTATCGCTGATGCGGTGCCCCATCAGATAGGATATTCTTACGGCAATGTCATCTCCGGAAACCAGATTGATTGGCGAATCGAGGCACGCAAGGCTGTCGAGAAGAAAATCAAGATCGACACCGTCACTATTTCCGATGAGCCCTGGTTTAAAGAACTCTCCGCTATGACCGATGGTGTAAGCGTGCCTTTCCATAGCGGCAATAAGACCGTCCGACTGCTTCGCGCTTCAGTCTGCGCCCGCGGCTCATTGGCAGGACGTGCCAGGTTTGACGACATGATGAAGCATTGTGATGACGAAGAAATGAAAGCGGTCTATGCCTCGTATAAGAAAGAACGCGATGATATCGAACCCTACTAAACTATGAAAATTCCCGGACTCAGCTTCTCTTGGAAACGCGCTCTCGGCGTTTCCAAGCTGAAGCGGGATTTCGCCAACGCCACCGGAATCCCGACAACACGGAGTGGCCTCGAGAGAAAAATCGGCAACGCCATCCTAAGCACAATATTCGGCAAAAGGAAATAAGTCCCGGCTCGATCGAGGCAGACAATCCCGGTAAGAAACTAATTATCTTTAAACAGTAATGCATTTCAATGAGGAAACATGGGAATTATAAATTTCTATCAAAATATAGGATGGAAGTACTCCGAAAGGGCATAAGGTTATGTCTGAAGCATTGGAAATATATTCCGACAGCTATTCATACTCTCTTTGTGGTAAACGGGAAAAATATAGAATCCTGGTCAGATAGGGATGATCAAAGGATGCGATATGAATATCCCTTTGCATCCAAGAAAGAAAAGAGCGAACTCCTCAGAAGGGCTGACTGGCTATGTAAGGAGGTCATTGTGAGCAATCCTGAAGACCTTATTGCAAAAATGCCGGAAGAGATCGGTCGCCAGTTCCAGGGAGAGTGGGCGATATATGCGTGTTCGATGACTGCTTGCGCATTATGCAATCTAATAATATTGTATCCTGAACTAAACAATAGTTCGTTAAAAATTAATCCATAGGCTAAGCGGCATCCACCGCCAAGCCAAAGAGTTCTTTGACAAGTTTAGCATTTAAAGTCTTGTTCGGGTCAATTCCGCTCAGGTCAAAAAATCTTTTTATGAAATGAGC
>JAGAJP010000063.1 GCA_017626045.1 Muribaculaceae bacterium
AAATCCGAATTCACCCACTACGACACATCTACCGGCAGAAGGGAGCCGGTGACGATCGACGGATCGGACCGTATCGACGCCGGATTCGCATTCGGGGGCAATGTCAGGTTCAGGAGCGTCAGGCTACGCGCTCTCTATCAGCTGGGACTGAACAAGACTATATATGACATCGCGGCTCCCCGCACTTTCGTGCTGTCGCTCTGCTATGACTTCAGACTTTAGACTTGACTGGGGGCGAGGATTTACACTTGCTTTAGCTTGACCGAAGGTAAATCCTTGCCCCCATTAAATCCTCGCCCCCGGTAAAAAACTGTTGAATGTGTGTCGTGAAGGTTATGTAGAATGACTGCATCGACTCCATCTGCCGAAAAGAATGACATTCATATTGCATGATGCAATACTTAGTTACAGGGATTCAGCGGCATATAGAGGGAGGTTGGTCATCCAGGATTCCCGTCGGTAGTCAGACATCGAGAGCCGAAAAGCATCGACCGGGGAATAATCAGCAACAAACTGACGCAAGCTTCTTGCCCTTAAGTTTTCCTCTGCCTTGACTTCAATGGGAATGACTTTCCCTTTTTTCTGAATCAGAAAATCTATCTCCATCTGAGAATTGGTTTTGGAAAAATAGAAAGGCTCGTTGTGCAATAGCAATTCTTGAAACACATACTGCTCTGTTAATGCGCCTTTAAACTCTGTGAAAATACGGCTGCCTTCTACTACCGTCTCGGAATCAAGGGAAGCCATGGCTCCAAGCAATCCCACATCAAGGGCAAAAAGTTTAAAGGCAGATGCATCCTCATAACTTTTCAAAGGAATACGCGGAGCCGCGACATTATTGACTTTATTAATCATTCCGCCGTCGATCAGCCATTGAAGAGCGCACTCATATTCCCTTGCGCGAGCACCCTCCTTAACGAGTCCATATATAAACTTACGGTTTTCTTTTGAAAGCTGTGCCGGTAAAGAATTCCACAATTGACGAATCCTCGGCACGATATCAATCGGCGCATGCTTTGAGAAGTCATAATCATAACTATGAAGTATGTCGTTCTGAATTTCTCTTACCTCTTCAAAATTCCGCGTAAGGCTAAATGCCAAGACAGCCTCCGGCATACCACCCACATAATAATACATCTTAAGGAATTCCTTAAGTTTTGAGGCAAAGAGAGAGAGATTGACCCAATCCTCATCCTCGAGCATTTTTTCCAGCCTATCCTCTCCCAACGCAATTAAGAACTCATAAAAGGACATAGGGCGAAGCGTTAAAAAACGTACTTTCCCTACAGGAAATGAGGAATTGCGGTACAGTTCTATGCCTAAAAGACTCCCGGCAGCCACAATGTGTTGTTCCGGCGCATTTTCTTTAAAATATTTCAACGCTGTCAATCCATTTTCCGCTTCTTGAATCTCATCAAAAAAAATAAGGGTCTCACCGGGTATTACCTCCTGATGAGCAGTAGCCTTAACTGCTGTCAAAATCCTCGTGGTATCATAGTCCACTTTGAAGATATCCCTAAGATTCCTCTGCTCCTCAAAATTCACATAAACAAGGTTTTTATAATGAGTTGAAGCAAACTCCTTTATAAGCCAGGTCTTTCCCACCTGACGTGCGCCCTCTACTATAAGTGGTTTCCTTACGGCGGAATCCTTCCATTCTTTCAGTTCCCTAATTGCAAATCTTTTCATACTTCATTCGTCTTTATAGTGCAAATTTACACAAAAACTTTTATCCAAACAATACTCTATCACATTTTATGTACATACTTTGTGGAGATTCTCACATTTTATGGACATACTTTGTGGAGATTCTCACATTTTATGGACATACTTTGTGGAGATTCTCACATTTTATGGACATACTTTGATATACTTAGCCTGCATTATTCATACAGTTCCGTAGAATTACCGATAACCCGGTAGGGACGCTCGAATCGAGCGTCCTTAAATCAATAAAATAACCGTCTGATAATGAGGGCACACGAGCCGTGCGTCCCTATCAGGTTATGTGTAATGCTTCGGGGGATGACCGCTATTTGAACCGCATTGCACGAGCAGTGCGTCCCTGCTCGGTTATTTGTAATGCTTCGGGGGAGATGACCGCTAATTTGAATTGCATTGCATGAGCTGGGCTATACGGTTAAAGTACGGTTACGGGGTCTTTTCATTAACATTTTTTATGGGAAAGGATGCTATCCGTAATGGCTTTACATATTGTTATATTAGAGTAGTCGTTAGACTTTTCAAGATGTATAAGACGAGGTACTATGAAATGCCTGCAATATCAAGCTACAGCAATGACAACAACAAAATGCTTTTCAGGAACACAAAATCTGTTAAAAAATCTTCTTTTTCTGACTTTTTTCCTTACCACGATTCCGCTGTTTTCCGCCAGTTATAAGATAACCGGGGCTGTCGCCGACTCAATCGGCAATCCCGAAAGTTTCGCTACTGTCAGAGTCTTCGCCCTCAACGACACCATACACCCCATCAAGGGGAGCGTAGCCGACGATGCCGGCCGATTCACAGTTGACCTCGCATCTCCCGGATCATATCGGGTAAACATACTTGCTTTCGGAAAAACTCCGGAAAATAAAGACATCACCCTGTCGGAAGCACATCCTAATGTGGACCTCGGGCAGATAAAGGTGCGCGAAGCCATAAACCTACTCCAGGAAGTGACGGTGACCGCCCAGAAACCGCTTGTAAGCAAAGAAATAGACCGTATCGGCTATGACGTGCAGTCTGACCCCGACTCCAAGACCAGCCAGCTCGACGACATGCTCAAACGCGTGCCCCTCGTGAGCGTCGACCCGGACGGCACGATAAAAGTAAAGGGAAGCACTGACTTCAAGATATATAAAAACGGACGCCCCAACAACTCCTTCTCACGCAACGCCAAGGAAATATTCAAGTCGATACCCGCCTCCATGATAAAGAAGATAGAGGTGATAACCGACCCGGGAGCCCGCGAGGACGCCGAAGGGACAAGTGCCATCCTCAACATAGTGACGATGGAAAACACCACCGTGAGGGGCGTAATGGGAAGCGCAGGCCTCAACTACAGGATGCCGGGCTACCCCACACCAAACATCTGGCTCTCCTCACAGATCGACAAGGTGTCGTTTTCCGTATATGCCGGCGGCTCCATCATGTCGGAAAAGCAGATGAGAGGGAAGTCGGAATCCATGACACACTACAACGACTCCGGCAATGAACTCTCGTCTTCCGACGAATCATCCGGCAAGGGATACCTAACATATTTCGGCACAGACCTGAGCTATGAAGTCGACTCCCTGAATCTTGTGACAGCCGAATTCGGCGGATATCTATATGACTTCCGCAACAACAGCTACGGCAACACCTCAATGAAAGACGCATTGGGCAACCTCATATACTCCTACAACACCTCATCCCTCGCAAAGCCCAACAGATACCTTGACTTCAACGGAGGCATCAACTATCAGCGTTCCACACGCCGTAAAGGAGAATCAATCACCCTCTCATACCTCATATCGACCACCGACCAGAAGCAGCACTCAGAGACGGACTATGAAGAAATCCTGAACATGCCGGTGACGTATACGGGAGTAGACAATATCTTCAACCTCAACTTCATCGAGCACACCGGCCAGATAGACTGGACACGCCCCATAAACGACTACAACAAATTCGACATAGGCTCAAAATATATCAACCGCCGCAACCATTCAGTCAACGACATAGACTATATCAACGACCACACGGAGCATTCCGACTTCTCCCACATCACGCAGGTGCTCGCGTTCTACGCCGACTACCGTTTCAACTACAAGAAATTCGGCGCCAGGGCAGGACTGCGATACGAATACTCGCGCCTCTCGGCAAAGTATAAGGACGGCTCAAACGAACCCTTCCACAGCAATCTCAACGACTGGGTGCCCAACGCCGCCATATCCTACAACATCAATGACGCCAACTCCCTTAAGCTCTCCTACTCCTCCCGCATCAACCGACCGGGAATATCGCAACTGAATCCCGCAGTCGTCGAGTCGCCAACAAGCATCTCCTCGGGAAATCCACACCTCGGCTCGTCGCGCCATCAGTCGCTGTCGCTCAACTACAACTTCATAACGCGCCGCCTGAGCCTTGATGTGAACGCCGGATACAGTTTCTCAAACAACTCCGTGACATCAGTGCAGAACCTGCTTGAAAACGATATAATCCAGCATACATACGCCAACGCCGGGCGCCAGCGCTCCGTGAACCTCGGCGCATGGATGCAATGGCAGGCGACCGACAAGACTTCGGTAATGATCAACATGAGCGCCAACTGGAGAAAATATGAAAACAGGTCACTCGCCATCTCGGAGCAAGGTTGGGGAATGGATATCTTCGGAAGGATACGTCAGCGCCTGCCATGGGACGTGGACCTGACCGTATTTGTCAGCGAATGGAAACCGGGAGTGTCTCTATATTCCAAAAACACCTCCTCATGGAGCGACAATCTCTTCTACGGCCTTGACCTGCAGAAATCATTCCTTAAGGAGAAACGTCTGAGCGTGAGAATCGGCATCTCCAACCCCTTCAAGAATTCCGCAAGGGTATATACCTCGGAGCCCATCAACGCAGGCTACAGCGGTTATACGAAAGGGTGGCAGTATAATCAAGCCAACAATCTCTCGCTCTCAATCAGCTACCGCTTCGGCTCGCTCAACGTGCAGGTGAAGAAAACATCCAAATCCATCACCAACGACGACGTGGAGAACAGACGGAATTAATTTAGAATTGAGAATTTAAATTTATTTTTTGGTTGCGCCGGTCTTGGTGTAGACGAGGATTGCTCCGTTGGCTCCCCTTGAGCCGTAGATGGATGCATCCTTCAGCACTTCCACATGGTCGACGTCGTGAAGATTGATGCCGCTGAAATCGTAGACCACCACTCCGTCCACGAGATACAGAGGCTCACTGGAAAGCATGAAACTGTGGACACCCCTTATCGTGACGCCACCGGAACCTATCTCCAGTCCGGGCACGAGTCCCTTCAGGGCAGACAAAACATCGCGCTGCCCGGTGCGCACAAGCGTCTCGCCGCTGATTCCGTTTCTTACACCGGTAGACTCACGCTTCTTTACGAACCCATAGCCATAGCTTACGAGCTGCTCATCCTCCTCTGAACGCACATTCTCGTCGGCAAGGTATATCTTCATGCTCTTGCGTCCCGCCACCGGAACCACATAGGGCAATTTGCGCTTCTTCACCTTTACGTGCAGTGTGTCGTCGGGCTGAACATCCGTGAGTCCGAAGCGTCCCTGCTTGTCGGAAGTGGCGCAGCGCGCCGGATTGCGGGTATAGATACGCGCACCCTTCACAGGCGCGCCCTGGCTGTCGAAAACCATGCCGTTGAAAGGCTCATCGGCAAAAGCGCCGACTACGCAAACGGCTGAAAGCAGTATGGATATAAATCTTTTCATGATGCGGTTGTTATATGGTTTTCCGCAGGAACAGTCAAGTCCTGCGGAAATAATGGTATATTATTCCAAAATAAGGGTATATTATTCCAAAGTAAACGAGAGAGTCCGGAGCCGGCGGCTGTCGGGACCCGCCATGACACGGAACTCACCGGGCTCAGCCACATACTCAAGAGCAGAGTTGTAAAACTTAAGGTTCTCGGGAGTAATGGTGAAACTGACGGTCTTAGACTCTCCGGGAGCAAGGCTTATCCTCTCGAAATGCTTCAGTTCCTTCACGGGACGCGCCACACTTGCCTTCATGTCGCGGATGTAGAACTGCACTATCTCGTCACCCTTCCTTGATCCGGTATTGGAGACAGTGACCGACGCAGTCACGCAACCACCCGGCTTAAGGACATCCTTATCAAGCTTGAAATCGCCGTAGGTGAAGTCGGTATAACTGAGTCCGAAACCGAACGGATAAAGGGGCTCATTGGGAGCGTCGATGAAGTTGGAGCGATATTGCTGGAAAGAGGTGGCGTCGGGGCTCTTGGGGCGACCGGTGTTGAAATGGTTGTAGTATACCGGAATCTGTCCCTCATTGTAAGGCATCGAGGCAGTCAGTTTTCCCGACGGACACACATCGCCAAACACCACATCCGCAATAGCGTCGCCAGCCTCTGAGCCCGGGAACCACACATTCATTATTGCGGGCACATGCTCGGACTCCCAGGTCATCACGGTAGGACGCCCGGAGAAGTTCAGCATCACCACCGGTTTGCCGGTGGCGAGAAGCGCCTCGAGCAGACGCCTCTGAGTATCGGGAAGCGTCAGCACTGTTCTCGACGAAGACTCACCGCTCGACTCCGCGCCCTCGCCCAATGCCGCCACAATGACATCTGCCTTTGCAGCCACCTCAAGCGCCTCGGCGAGCAATTCCTCTTCCGGGCGAGGGTCGCGCATGGAGTGCCCGAATACCGAGCATGCCGCCTCCAGCACCGGGTCGGCATAAAGGTTCGAACCCTTGGCATAAAGCACCTCAGCCTTTCCTCTCAGAGCGTCTTCAAACCCGGCTCTGACCGACCTGCACTTCGAATGGTCGGCGGCGACGCTCCATGTACCGAACATATTGGAACCGGTGTCGGCAAGCGGGCCTATAAGCGCCACCTTACCCTTCTTGGCAAGGGGGAGGACACTTCCCTCATTTTTCAGGAGCACAAACGACTGCGCGGCAAGCCTGCGAGCCACCTCGCGATGTGCCGCAGTATAGATCATCTCGGTCTCGCGGCTCAGGTCGTTGTATTTATACGGATCATTGAAGAGCCCAAGTTTATACTTAGCCTCAAGAATCCTTCTGACCGCCCTGTCGATATCCTCCATGCTCACCTTGCCCTCCTCAAGACTCTTCTTCAGAGTGCCGCTGAAACCATTGGAGCACATATCCATATCGGAGCCGGCTAAAAGAGCGTTGACAGACGCCTCAGGAAGCGACTCAAGCCCATGTACGGCTATTTCTCCTATCGAGCCATAGTCTGTCACCACGAAGCCGTCGAAACGCCACTGGTGGCGCAACACATCGTCGAGCAGCCATTTGTTTTCAGTAGCGGGGATCCCGTTGATGAGATTAAACGAAGACATCACCGAACCCACCCCGGCATCAACCGCCGCCTTATAGGGCGGAAAATATTCGTTATACATCCGGAATTTGCTCATATCTACCGTATTGTAGTCCCTGCCGGCTTCAGAGGCACCGTAAAGCGCGAAATGCTTCACACACGCCATCACCTCGTCGTGGCGACACATGTCCTTTCCCTGATATCCGCGCACCATAGCCTCGGCTATGCGCGAGCCTAAATACGGGTCCTCGCCCGAGCCTTCCGCCATGCGGCCCCAGCGGGGATCGCGACAGATGTCAACCATAGGGCTGAACGTCCAGTTGACGCCAGCGGCAGACATCTCTTCCGCCGCGACACGCGACGACTCCTCGATGCCCGCAAGATTCCATGTGCACGACATGCCGAGAGGAATAGGAAACACCGTCTCATATCCGTGGATAACGTCCATGCCAATCAGGAGGGGAATCCCGAGACGGCTCTCCTCCACGGCAAGACGCTGAAGTTCGCGAACTTTCGCGGCGCCCTTCACATTGAACGTGCCGCCTGCCTCACCCGCCACAACAGCCTTTCCGATATTGCTCTTTATCGACTGCCCGGTGACGATGTCGTCGGAGGCGGGAAGATTAAGCTGACCGATTTTCTCATCCACGGTCATGCGGTCCATAAGCTTCGTGATGAACGCATCCATCTCCTCCGAGCCGGAAGCGGCAAAAACCGCGCCTGCGGAAACAGCGGCGCATACTGCCAAAACAGTTTTTCTACCCAATGCTATCATTCCAGTTTAAATTTCAAGGTTGACTGTATGTTGTCGGAAGCATTGCCCACAGACGCCACGAAAACGCCCGGCTCAGCCACCCATTCATGACGGGCCGCATCAAAATATGACAGTGCGGACCTGTCTATCTTCATGCTGACCACACGGGATTCCCCCGGCTCAAGATAAACCTTCGAGAAAGCCTTCAGTTCCTTGGCAGGGCGAAGCACGCTGCATTCCGCATCGGATATATACAGCTGCACCACCTCCGCTCCGGCGACGTCGCCCGTATTGGTCACCTCTACGCTGAATGTAACGTTTTCATCTGCTGAAATATTGTTGCGATCCGCCTTTAGTTTGCCAAGTTTGAATGAAGTATAGCTGAGCCCGTGTCCGAACGCGAAGAGAGGCTTCACTTTCTTTGTGTCGTGCCAACGATATCCCACAAGCACACCCTCCTTGTATTCAAGATCAAAGACAGGGGAATCGGGACGCTTCACACCCGGATAGGCTCCGAGAGCATGGGCAGAATTGTCGCCGAGCGCCACCGGGAATGTGAACGGTAGTTTCCCGGAGGGATTAACCTTCCCAAAGATAACATCGGCGATAGAGTTGCCTGCCTCCGAGCCTAAGAACCAAGCCTGGACTATGCCCCTCACGGAATTGACCCACGGCATAGCTACTGCATTTCCGCTTATGTTGACCACAACAACATTGGGATTAGCCTTGGCGAGAGCTTTTATCACATCATCCTGGCCGTAGGGAAGACCGAGACCCGCGCGGTCCGAGTCCTCGCAATCCTGACCATAGCTTTTATTGAGTCCCCCGACGAATATCACATAGTCGGCATCCTTCGCCTTCGCGCACGCCTCGGCAATCAGTTCCTCCGGAGAGCGGGAATCGGAAAGATCCTGTCCGGTCACCACACCGTTGTACTCACCCGACACGTCACCGACATAGCCACGAGCGAAATCCACTATGGCTCCCGCCTCAGCGGCGGCAGCGGATATACCCTCAAATGGCGACATCTCGCGCTGCACCTTCAGTGAGCTGCTTCCGCCGCCCACGGTCATCATCTTCAATGCATTCTCTCCGACCACGAGGATTCTCTTTCCCCCGGCGGCGGAGATGGGAAGCACGTTGCCCTTGTTGCGCAACAGCACTATGCCGGCATCGCCTATGGTACGCGCCGCCTCATAATGGCTGTCGCTGCAGAGAGCTCCGTGACCTTTGCCGTCTGCCATCGACGTGCGCATCATGAGCCTCAGAACGCGCCGCACCTTGTCGTCAAGTTCATCGGTACCGACCTCGCCTTTCTTAATCAAATCCAGATAAGGGTCTGCCAGATAATAACTGTCATACGCGTTGCTCTTACCGTTTGACAGACCATTGGTCCAGCTACCGAATTCCAGATCGAGACCGTTTGCAATCGCCTGACGGGTATCGTGCGTGCCGCCCCAGTCGCTGACCACGGCTCCGTCGAATCCCCATTCTTTCTTTAGAATATCATTGAGCATACGCCGGTTGTGACACAGATGCTCATCGCCATAGAGATTGTAAGCCGCCATAATGCTCCACGCGCCACCGTCCTGTACCGCCGCCTTGAAGGCTGGAAGATATATCTCATAGAGGGTTCGGTCGTCGACAATCACGTTCGTGTTGTGGCGGTTGACCTCGTTGTTGTTGAGTGCGTAATGTTTCACGCATGCCGCCACACCGTTGCCCTGAAGACCTTGGATATAGGGCACCACCATCCTGGATGCGAGATACGGGTCCTCGCCCATATATTCGAAATTCCTGCCGTTAAGGGGCGTCCGGTAGATATTGACACCGGGACCGAGAAGGATATCCTTCCCTCTGTATAGAGCCTCCTCGCCAATCGACCTGCCATAGAGCCTCGACATCTCGGGATCCCAGGTAGCGGCAAGACAAGTGAGCGCGGGAAAAGCCACACATGAGTCGTTGGTCCATCCCGCCTGGTCCCATTCGTCCCAGAGCACTTCCGGACGTATTCCGTGAGGTCCGTCGGTGGTCCACAATTCAGGAATCCCAAGCCTCGGGACACCTCGGGAACAGAACTTCGACTGAGCGTGAAGGACACCGATCTTCTCCCTTAGCGTCATACGCGAGAGAGCGTCCTCCACCCGTTGTTCAATCGGAAGTGAAGAGTCCAGATATGGGGGAACTTCCGCCTTCTGAGCCGACATCGCGGCAGAAAGCGCCATGGACGCCACGGCTGTCATCAAAAAATATTTCATATCAGACATATTAACTTTCATTTATTTTTTCTGAAACACCCTAACGTAATCTACCTCCATAGTGACGGGAAGACATTTTTCATCGACACCCTGTGCGCCACCCCAGTCGCCACCCCACGCAAGATTCAGAATCGGGTAGAAAGCGCGGTTGAAAGGCCATGTGGAGATGTTTCCCTTACCGTCGTTGGCAAAATTGAGGAGCAGTGAACCATCCACATAAGTGCGGATATAGTCTTCAGTCCATTCCAGACGATAAACATGGAAATCGTCTTCAGCACCCTTCGTGAAGCGCTCAGCCGTCTTCTGCGTCCCCTTCACGTGGTTGTAGCTGTCGCAATGGATTGAAGAAGAAGTGTAGTCGGGATGATATCCCACTTCCTCCATGATATCTATCTCGCCACACATTGGCCAGGGTGTCTTGCTCCAGTCATTAGCCACCGGCATCATCCAGAACGCAGGCCATGTGCCTTTGCCTTTAGGCAGCCTGATCGAAGCCTCGATTATGCCGTATTTCCACCCGGAATTGACATGGGCATATATTCTTGCCGAGCAAATCTTGCCGTCCGAAGCCTTGAAACAGTGAATCTTCAGACTGCCGTCGCCAACCTCTGTTACCGGTTTCCCATCATAGGCAGCGCTGACGTATGTCTGCAGTTCATTGTTGACCCATCCCGGTCCCTGCACCTCATAGGTCCAGTCGGCGCGGCTTAGTTCCTTGCCGTCGAACTCGTCACTCCACACCAGCGAATAGCCATCAGGCTCATCGACCGGACCGGAAGGCATCTCCTTCCCCTCCTGTGAAATCTTGATTTCGGCACGACTCGACCGGCTTTGCACCAGCACAGAGCCGGATCGCGCATTTCGCAATCCGTTTGGCTCGACCTCGACCTTGATCTCACCTTTAGATGAAAGGGTTCCCGTCTTCACCACCCTGATCCATGCATCGGAAGGAGTGGCGTCCCATTCGCCGGGAGCCGTCACTTCCACGGAGGCATCGCCTCCCGAGGCTGTAAAAGACAGAATGGAGGATGAGAGCGCGATGTCGGCGTCGACATCCGTCGACGAAGAATTACCGCAGGCTGTGAGTGAAATCAACAATAACTGCCCAAGAATCAAACAAAATTTTTTCATAATTCTAATACCTTGAAGCCGGCACTCCGCTTCGTCGCGGAATGCCGGCGTCGAACCTACATGAAATTAATCGTGATGAACCTGGAAAATTATATTACTAACCTTAATCTCTGTATTATCCGGGCATGTTCCGAAGTCAAGGACAAGCGTGACAGCCTGCATAGCCTTACCCTCTGCGGGAGTCAAAGAGGCTCTCCAGAACTTGTTGGTTCCGGCAGCCACAGGCATCTCGTCGGCACAGAAGAAGTTGCCGTCATGCTTATTGTCCGGGCCCTCGTCGGTTTGCACGAGTTTGACCATCACCGCAGGGATGTCAACATTCGATTCGATGGTGCATGTGAAATCGTATGGCACCGTCGGGTCATCGATGCGGATGTCGGTATTGAGCATGCACTGCGCCTGCCATCTCTCGGGAGCCGCCACCGGAAGAGCGAATGTGTATGTTCCGGCGCCGTCATCGGAGAACTCCGGGTCTGCGATCTGCGCCCATCCGGGAGCGTACCAGAACGACGGAGTGCAGGTAATACCATGGAAAAGGTTGTCGGGGCTGTCCCATGCCACCCAGTTCGGCTCCGGCTCGGAGGGGAGTTCCGGAAGCACTGTCCCATCGTCATCCTTATGATTCTTGAGCACAATGTTTTCAATCATTATCTCCACGCCTGCAGGATTGCCGCCGAAGTCGAAAGTATATACGAGATTGTTCATGTCTACGGCAGCCTCGAGATCGCTGAAGAAGAATGCAGCCGGCTCGTCAGCCTTAAGGTTGATCTTCTGGCTGCAGAAGAATGAGTGGGAGTCGTCGTCGTCGCCGTCGGGGTGAATCTTCATCGTAATGTTGTTCATATCCATGTTTGCTGTGAAGATTACCGACCCGTCATAGTGTTCTCCCGCCGGAAGCGAGATATCGGTGCCAACGTGCATCTGCGCCTGCCACTGGTCGGTAGTTGCCTCGGGGAGGGTGAGGGAAATCATATCAGTGGAGAAACTGCAGGAAGGATCGGCAATCTGGTTCCAGCCCGGGGCATACCAGAAGCTGTTGATCTTATGCTCGGATTTCGGCCAGAGGTTAAACTCGCTGTCGTATACAAAGCCGGCGAAACCGGTCATCTTGGTCTTGTCTACGGTAAAGGTCTTGGTGATTGTGCCCTTGGATACGCCGTTGCCGTTTCCGACCTTCACTTCCACGCTATATTCACCCGCCTTGCGGTAATAGCGAGAGAAAGACATATTGGTGGAATAAGACTTGCCGTCGATAATCCATACAGGGTATGTTCCCTTGCCGTTGAATTCGAAATATGCGGTGTTGGTTTCCTGGTCGACTGTGATGTTTACGGCGTCGACATAAGCGGAAGCCTCGGGAACGTCGTTGATATTGACCTCATAATAGTCCTGTTCGGAGCAGGAGGTGATCAGCAGGGGCGAAACCGCCAGAACTGCCGCGAGGATTTTTGATATGTTGGGTTTCATGATTGTGAAAATTAATAAGGATTTTGTTTAAGGGTTCCTTTCGCGCGGTCAATCTCGCTCTGCGGGATCGGCAGGTACTTCTTGTTGGGAGTCCACGAGTTCGTTCTGTATCCGTATTCATCCGGAATGAGCGTGGAAGCCGCTTTGTCGGTGCGTATAAGGTCCCAGTAACGTTTACCCTCGCCCACAAATTCAAGATGACGCTCTTCGATGATGTTGTCGATTGTGGGTTCGAGCTCAGTCCGGAGACCGGCGCGCCGGCGCACCTCGTTGAGATAAGATTTAGCCTCAGCTGCGCTGCCACCGGTCAACACGAGGAGTTCAGCAGCGTTAAGCAGGGTCTCGGAGTAGCGGTAGATACGCCAGTTGTTGTTGTAGTTGAGTTCGCCGGAAGCCACCTGACCGGCATTGCCGTCGGCACGTGCGGAATATTTCTGAAGGAAGAAACCGAAGTCCTGGTAACGCTTGTTGTAAGTGCCGTCAAATCCACGAACGTCCCAGCATGTGGCGTCGCGACACGAGCGTCGTCGGGAGAATAACGGTCGTATGTCTCGAGTCTCAGCGGACAGAAGCCCCATCCCGTGTTGTGACCATCCTGCCCGGCAGGCCAGTTGTTGGGGCTGATCAGGGTCGGAAGCACAGTGCCTCCTGCCGTGAGGGGAGCCCCCCAGTCGCGAGCCGCGTTTTCGGAGATGTAGTTTATCTCATAGATCGACTCACAGCACCATTCTCCGGACTGCTCGAAAATATCGGCAAAGACAGGTGCAAGTGAATAATCGGGAGAGTCGATGATTTCCTTCATGTATTTGAGAGCGGTCGGATACCTTTTGTCGTCTTTCTGGTACATCACGACTTCAGCATAAAGCATGTATGCCATAGCGGTCGTGACGCGTCCGAAAGTAGCGGCGTCACCCTTCCAGGGGAGCACTCCGAGCGCTATAGCCTCCTCAAGGTCGCCGACAATGTGGGAATACAGCTCGTCGGCACTCAATTGCTCTGCTACGTACGGCTCTGTAAGATTCTCTGTGTAGTACGGTACGTTGCCATAGAATTTCCACAGCCAGTTGGCATAGAAAGCCCGTAGCACGAGAGCCTGAGCCCTCCAAGACTTGATGTCGCTCTCAGTGGCACCCGCGATGTCTTTGGCAAGATAGCCAAACACGTCGTTGCATCTCTTCACGCCACTGAATCCGTCGATCCAGATGCTTGTGATCACTTTCATAGGTGTTGCCTCATAGTTAGCCATGAGGTGCCAGTTCTGATTGTCGTTCTTGTCGGAACCACCCACCCACATGTCGTCGGCCATAATGTCAGACATAAGGATGAACGGCTCGTAGTTGTCCATGCTCCAGTCGGTCCAGTGCATGGGGTCGTAGGCTGCCACTATCCCTTCCTCCACATGCTCTTTAGTGGAGAAATATTCCGAAGCGTCTTCCTGAGTCGGGGAAGTCACCGTGAGGAATTCATCGCCGCAGGATGTCAGGACAAGGGCAAACGCGGCAGATGCCAAGGCCTTATATATAGTTTTCATATCTTTCAGGATATAATATTAGATTAGTATGCTTTAAAACTCGATATTGAATCCCACAGTCCAAGTGCGAGCCTGGGGGTATACTCCGAAGTCAATGCCGTTTGACCTGTCGGAACCCGAAGATATTTCGGGGTCATATCCGTGATACTTTGTCCACGTGGCGAGGTTTTCGACTGCCACATAGGCACGGAATTTCTGGACTCCGATTTTCTTGGTGATGTCGGCGGGCACCGTGTAGCCGAGCTGCATGTTCTTGAGCCTGCAGTAACTTCCGTCATAGACGTAGAGGTCCGAACTCTGCCAGTTGTAGCCGTCGCCAATCACGAAGCGCGGTATTCTGTCGGAAGTTCCCTCACCGGTCCATCGGTCGAGCATCCACGACGGGAGATTGACCGAACGGGCATCTACACGTCTTGTGGCATCGAATATGTCGTTGCCGGCAACTCCCTGGAAGAATATATTGAAGTCAAATCCCTTCCAGGCGAGATTCAGAGAGGCGCCATAGGTCCAGTCCGGAGTACCGTTGCCGATATTCGTGCGGTCGTCTTCATTGATGGATCCATTACCGTCGGTGTCTACGAAACGAACGTCGCCGGGTACGAGAGAGGTTCCGTATTTCGTGTTGTATTCATTAGCCTCCGCCATGTTCTGTATGATGCCGTCGGTCTTGTAACCGTAGAAATACGGGAAAGGCAGGCCATTCTGCGCCCTGAGGATAGTGCCTACGCCCTGGAAGCTGTCGAGGTTTGCCCAGCCCTGTTCATTACCGTAGGCTATAAGTTTGTTTTTGAGATACGACAGGTTTGCGGAGACTCCAACGGTGAGCTGATTGAAGAATTCATGACGGAAGCCGAGATCAAACTCAAGGCCCCAGTTCTGCATCTTGCCCACGTTGCCCACAGGAATCGACTCACCCACATACTGCGGAAGCGACATGGTCATAAGCATTCCGTTTGTTTTCTTAAGGAACCAGTCGGCGGAGAAAGTCAGCGTATTGCTGAGGAAGCCGAAATCAAGACCCACGTCATAAGACTCTGATTCTTCCCAGCGGAGGTCGGGATTGGCGAGCTGCGATGGCTTGGTGCCGATGGTTATAGAACCGGGATTGCCGAAGATGGCGTTGTTGTTGGTGCTTGTAAGCGCCACATACTGGAAATTGCCGATGTTCTCATTACCATTCTTACCCCAAGACGCACGCAGTTTCATGTTGTTGAGCCAGTTGGCGGAGGACTCCATGAAATGCTCGTTCATAATGTTCCATCCTGCCGACACTGACGGGAATGTAGCCCAGTGGTTGTTGGCACCGAATCGGCTTGAGCCGTCCCGGCGAACAGTCGCCTGAATCATATAACGGGAATCGTAGTCGTAGCTGACTCGGGCGAAATAGGAAGCGAGTTTGGACTTCACCTGCGGCGCGCCCCATACAGTCATGTCGCCATTGGCTGCAAGACCGGTACAGCCGTCGATCCATGGGCGGTCATAGTTGATGATGTTGTTGCGCGATCCGCCGAGATACTGGCCGCTGCTTTCCTTAGCCGACTGACCGAGGAGGACGCTGAAGGAGTGTGCACCTATTGTCTTGTCGTAGGACAGTATATTCTCAATCTGCCATACGAGACCGCGCTCGCTTGTGGATGTAGCCGATGAATGGCTCGATGATCCACCGTCGCGAAGATAATAGAGGGGAGTGTAGCCGTCATATCCCCAGAATGAGAGGTCGGCACCGTAGCTGATGCGGTAGTGGAGATTGTCCCAGATCTGGAGGTCGCCGCTGAAATTGCCCACAAACTTATGGCTCCAGTTCTTGTTGCCCGGAAGCATGAGGTTTGCGATGGGGTTGCTCATCTCCTGGAAGTTGCCGAAAGCAGTCGGCACCATCACGAGGCGTCCGTCGTCACCATACATAGGCACATAGTCGGGCTGATTCGAGAGATAGCTTAACTGCGCGGCCTCTTCGGCGCTCCCCTTTTCAAGATATGGCGTCAGGATCGGAGACATAGCGAGAGCAGAGCCGAGCGGCGAACCCCATGTGGAGTTTGCCTCGATACCATGGCTCTTGATACGGGTGTATGCAAGGTTTGTCTGAATTGTAGCCTTGTTGAGCCATGAGCGCTTGCTCGATTGGTCGAACAGTGTGATTCCGAGATTCGAGCGAAGCGTGAGGCGGTTGTAGTCCGAACGGTTGAAATTGCCTCCGACAATACCGTCCTGGTCATAATAGCCGAGAGAAAGCATGTATTTGACAGCCTCTGAGCCGCCGCTTACCGCCACCTGATGGTTCATTACCGGTGCATTGTCGTTGAAGACCTCTTCCTGCCAGTCGGTGCCTTCGCCATACGAAGCCGGATCGGCATACAGAGGAGCGACACCGGAATTCAGATAGCCTTCGTTAATCATCATTGCATACTCACTTGCGTTGAGCACGCTACGCTTCTTTGCCACGCTCTGCCAGCCGTAGCTGAAGCCGTATGTGACTTTGGCTCGTCCTGTCTGTCCCTGCCTTGTCGTGACGAGCACTACACCATTGGCGGCACGCGCGCCATACACTGCTCCTGAGGCAGCGTCCTTGAGCACCTCTATCGATACGATGTCGGCGGGATTCAGATAATCGAGACCTCCCTCAATAGGCATACCGTCAACTATATATAGAGGATCCGAATTGTTGATTGTGCCGATACCGCGGATACGCACTCTTGCAGCAGCGCCGGGCTGTCCGGAAGAGGAAGTGACCGTGACACCTGATGCAAGACCCTTAAGGGCATTGTCTACCCTCACAGGAGCCGTCATCTCAAGATCGTCGGAACTGATGCTTGAAATCGCTGCAGTGACAACGCTTTTCTTCTGCGTGCCATATCCGATCACCACCAGGTCGTCGAGCATATCGGCGCTCTCCTTAAGCACAATCTTCATCGAAGACTCTGCCTTCGCGTCTTTGACTTCATATCCGACGGCGCTGAACCGCAGGATGGAATTGTCAGGAACCGTTATTTTGAAATTTCCGTCAATATCGGTAGCGGTTCCTTTAAGAGTTGATTTCTCCAGGACAGACGCGCCGATGATCGGTTCGCCTGCAGTGTCGGTCACAGTGCCTCTGACATCTATGTCGGCATAAGAAGAACCAATGCCGAGCATCGCAGCAGTCAGGGCGGTCAGATACCTTGCTTTGAACTTTTTCATGAGTTATAATTTAGGTTAAGTATTTTTAATTGCCTATAACTGTTTTTTGCAAAATTACTGCTAATTTGAACCGGTTCGGTAGGATGTAAGGATATTGGTAAGGCAAAGCAAAAAGCATTACCTTGACAATCAAGACAATGCCTTTTATTCTGAATCAATATAGGTAAATTGCGAATACTGCTGAAGAGTTCCTTCAGCCATCGATTTTGCCTAGTTTTGCGACAGCTTCGGCGAAATGTTCGCGTCCTGCAGCCGCCTTGTTGCGTGTGCGCTGGCGTGTGTTGTATACAGTCTGGACCGAGCAATGCAGGAACTTCGCGATCTTGACGCTGTCGTTGAGTCCGAGCCTCACGAGGGCATATATGCGTAGCTCAGTGGTCAGTTTTTTCGGATTCCGTAGCTTTATGTGCTCCTCCGGACGCAGAAGTGTATTGAAGTCGTCCACGAAATGGGGATATATTTTGAGGAATATCTCATCGAAAGTCTCATATAGCTCCCTGATTTCATCATAGGAAAGTTCGGGCGACTTCACTATGTCTATCACCTTGTCAAATTTTTTGTCGACGAGGAGCCGATGGATGTTGAGGCGGAATTCATCCATCTTGTTGATATAGTTGCTGCAGATTGCAAACATATCGGCTATATGCCTCTCCTTCTCTTCATTGACCTCGGCGAGTTCCCTCGCGCTGGCACGCGCCTTCTGATACATCTCATGGAGCTTTTCATTCGCCTCATTGAGCTGTACGCGTATACCGGAGAGCTCCTGAACCTTTTCGTTAAGTTCACTGTTTGCCTCGTTTAGCGTTGCCCTGGACTGCTTAAGCAGTCTGTTCTGACGCATGATATAGAATATCGACGCGTTGATGATCACGATTATCACTATGAGAAGCACCAGATAGATATGATTGATACGTATCTGCCGCTCGCTTCTTTCCTGGATGCCCTGCAGGATATCTTTCTGCAGACGTGCCAGATTTCCCGTGCGCACACGGCTCTTGTATTCATTGGCACATGCAATGCAGAAGTTCACGTATTGGTTTGCGTGGTCAAGGTCGTCGAGTTGATATAATATCCTCGCCGCCTCTTCAAGCGAGGCTATCTCCTTGTTGCATGCCCGTATGTCGGCCATCGCCGACACAAGCAGAAATTTGAGGTAATTCTGTCTGTCGCCCGTGAGTTCATAGAGCTTTGCGAGCACCCACGACATCATGGCGAAGTCTCGGGTGCAGTTGTCGGAGGACTCCACATTCTTTTTGAGCAGAGGAATAGCCTCAGAAGCCTTTTTACGGTTATTGAGGCTGCTCCAGCCGGTGAGCCAGTAGTAGCCGGAGTCTTCCCGCTTCAGATCCTTGGTCATCACGTGCAGGATGCTGTCTGCCATCTGAGAATACATTCCCATTTCATATTCGACTCCCATGTAAAGGTCCTGATGAGTGGAAAGGAACAGCATTCGGTCGCAGTATTTAAGTGCGAGTTCGGGAGAAAGAGACGCGGGATCGATGGAATCGATGACGGCGGAAGCCTTCTCAAGGAACCCTGTCGCCGAGAGAAGATAAACCTTATTGAGCTTCATCTCTGACTCAAGATCCGACCGTCCGAGGCTCTGCGCCGTGGCAAGAGCCTCGTCGGCGTATTTCATGGCAAGGTCGGAGTCATAGGCGCTATATTCATCATAGAGCGACGACTGCAGCCAATAGCGCTGCTCCATGTTTCCGGTTGCGTCAAGTTTCCGGAGATAACTGTCTATACGACCTTCCTTTTCCTTGATTATTTCCGGGAACTTCAGCAAAAGCGAGTCCACATCCGCAAGCATCTTCCTAATCTCGGGCGTAAGTCGCGCCGGTATCTCCCGGTTCTGTGCATCTATCTGAAATGTCGTGTTAATCACGACACACAACAGACCTATAACGACCGCTATATGCCGTACAGGGAGCGGCAGACGAACCGCCGCTCCCCATATCGTATGGAAAAATGAAGGTTTCATTCCTTTTACAATATCAGAGTCCGCCCGGTATCTGATGAGACACGGGCTTCATCATGAACGTGAACGAATAGTCACCGTAGGGGAGGGTGTATTCAGGCAGCGGGATGGCGCCCCAGCTGTTGACACAAGCGAGACCCATCTGAGCCTTGTCGATACAGAGGTTTGTATAGTCTGCCTTTTTCACCAGCGAGCCGTGGCTCTGTCTCTTTTCGGGCCAGTCGTCGAGGCTGTCGATGCTGTAGTCGAGAGCCGACGCCGAGAATGGTGCCGTTGCAGTGAACTCCAGTCCATTGCCTGCACGGTTGAGCTGCCGCCACCAGCGGATATCGGTCTTGGTGCCTGTTTCCTGAGGACGGATATACGGATAATACTGGTCGGCAACCTGCTGAGAATAACGACCTATAAACGTAGAGTGGTTGCGGTCGGAATAGTTTTCAATAGGGCCGCGTCCGTAATAATCAATATATTCGAAATCCGACGGCATCTGCATCTGCATTCCGAAACGGAACATCGGGCTCACCTTCGCACCTTCCGATGCCTTGAAGTCTTCGGTCACCATTACCTCACCCATTCCGTTGACCATATAGGTCATGCCGAGGACACCGTTCACTCCGGGCATCTCATAGTCAGCCTTCACCGTGACAATGCCGTCAGACTCCGACGCCTTGAGATCCTTCAGCTTTAGCTCAGGGTGTCGCCACGCCTCGTATTTACGCTGAAGACCGGCGCCGAAATCATTGTCGGTCGGAGCGCGCCAGAAGTTCGGTGTGAGACGTCCGCCCTCCGCGAGCATGGGGATGCCGTTTACGTCATAACGGTTGATGAACCCGTCGGCGCGGTCAAACTCGATGGTGAAGTCATCGCCTTCCACGATAATCATGTTTCTCCTGTGGTCAAGCACACGGGGCGCGGAAGCGCTCTCGCCCTTGGCGTATTCCGGACGGATATCGAGAATCGGGGCAGGAGCGGACGCAAGCGTCAGCTGGTCGCGCGCGGCAACGTGACCCGCAGGGAGAATGCCGTCTGCCGACTTCAGACGATACGCCACATTGAGCAGCCATTCGCCGTCGGAGTCAGGCTTCTTATACGGAATAGCAACTTCGGCGGTTTCTCCGGGGGCTACAGTCAGGTCATTGATGATTCCCCTGTCCACAGGACGTCCGTCGCGAAGCAGAGTCCATTCGAGATAAAGGTCAGACAGGTCTCGGAAGAAGTTTTCGTTATATACCTTCACCTTTCCTGCCTGCAGGTCGCCCGGAGTGGTCCAGACGTTCTGATAGAAGTATCCCACCTCGTCGGCATGTGGATTCGGCACTCTGTCAGGACTTACCAGACCGTTGCAGCAGAAATTGTTGTCGCTACCGTCGTATGGGTTGTAGTCACCGCCATAGGCGTAGAACTCCACACCGTCGGCATCCTTGGCTCGGAGGCCCTGGTCTACAAAGTCCCAGATGAATCCTCCCTGCAGGTTTGGATACTTGCGTATGAGGTCCCAATACTCCTTGAATCCACCCATGGAATTGCCCATGGCGTGGGCATACTCACACTGGATAAGAGGCTTGTCGGCAGCCGTATTCTTGCCGTAGCTCTCCATTCCCTCATATCCGTAATACATCGGGCAGAAGACATCCGTCAGTCCGTCATGCCTTGCCTGCTCATACTGACAGGCCCTGGAGGGATCGAAACTCTTCACCCAGCGGTATGCGTCCTCAAAGTTCGGACCATATCCCGCCTCGTTGCCGAGCGACCAGAATATCACCGATGGATGATTGAAGTTTCGCACCACATTGCGCCGGTTGCGCTCGATGTGCTCGTCATGGTAAAGCGGATTCTTGGCGAGAGTATGCTCCTTGTATCCCATGCCGTGGCTCTCGATGTCTGCTTCCGCCACCACATATATGCCGTATTTGTCGCAGAGTTCATACCAGAGCTCATCGTCGGGATAGTGGCAGGTACGCACGGCATTGATGTTAAGACGCTTCATAAGCTCTATGTCCTGAAGCATCCGTTCCGGCGACACGACATACCCGCCGTCAGGGTCAAGTTCATGACGGTCGGCGCCCTTGAAGAGCACAGGTTTGCCGTTTACCAGCACCTGGCCTCCGGTGAGCTCAATCTTTCGGAAACCCACCTTCACAGGCACCACCTCATCGCTTCCCTGCATAGCTGCAGTGAGAGTGTAAAGATATGGTGATTCAGCCGACCATTTCTTCGGATTCTTCACCTTCATCTGGGTCTTGCCGCTTTTAGTGGCGGTGGCCTCCGCCACTACTGCTCCGTCGGCATCGGTCAACGTAAGCTTCACCGGACGTGATGCAGTGAGCGAGAGGTCTATGTCGAGTATTCCGTCGGCATAGCCGTTGTCAAGGTCTGGGGTAACCCGAATATCGGCTATGCGATTTTTATCGCGTGCGAAAAGGTAGCAGTCACGTCCCACTCCCGACAGACGCCAAAAATCCTGGTCTTCGAGATATGACCCGTCACACCAGCGGAAAACCTGGAAACATATCAGGTTCTCCTTTCCGGGCACAAGGTAGCGTGTGAGGTCAAACTCCGCCTCCAGTTTGCTGTCTTCGCTATATCCCACATATTTGCCGTTTACCCACAGATAGATGTTTGAGGTTACCGACCCGAAATGAGCGAAGATCTCTTTCCCCTTCCATGAGGCGGGCACAAGAATCTCGCGGCGGTAGGTGCCTACATGGTTCTCCTCTTCGGGAACAAAGGGTGGATTGTTTTTGAAATGGTTATGCCAGGGATAGTGGGTGTTGACATATATGGGGTCGCCATAGCCGTTCAGTTCCCACATTCCCGGTACTTTCATCGTTGCCCAACCCTTGTCGTTGAAATCTTTTTTCCAGAATTCTGTCGGGCGCGACGAGGCGTCGTCGACCCAGTTGAATTTCCAGTCGCCGTTGAGGCTCAGATAATTGGCGGAGTTCTTCCGGTCAATTTTCGAAGTCCCCGATTCCCCCTGCCTGAAGGCGAAAGCTTCGGAACGCATGGGGGCACGGTTGACGGCATTGACGGCAGGATCCTGCCATTCACGGAAGGTCTGCGCGGAAAGTGGCAAAGTCGCGATGACAAAAGCCGAAGCAAAAAGGAGTCTTTTCATGATTTCGGTAACACAGTTGATTTTTGGGATGTGTCGGTTAATTTACACTGTAAGGATCTCCTTCTCCTTGGCGGCGAAAATTTCGTCGATTTTCTTCAGATACTTGTCATGAAGTTTCTGTACATTTCCTTCAGCGTCCTTCTCGGCATCCTCGCTCAGGCCCTGCTTGATTTCCTTTTTCAGTCCGTCGATAGCCTCGCGGCGAGCGTTGCGCACCGACACCTTCGCATTCTCAGCCTCAGCCTTGCACTGCTTCACGAGCTGCTTTCTGCGGTCTTCCGTAAGCGGGGGAATGCATAGTCTGATAACTTCACCGTTGTTTTCGGGTGTCACACCAAGTTCGGAATCAATGATTGCCTTCTCAATAACGCGAAACATTGATTTCTCCCATGGTGTTATGGCGATAGTGCGAGCATCGGGCACCGACACATTAGCCACATTGGAAATCGGGGCCTGGCTGCCGTAATAGTCCACGCGAATGCCGTCGAGGAGTTTTGCAGATGCCTTTCCGGCGCGGATTCGTGCCAGAGTTTCTTCAAGATAGTCAGCAGCGAGTTCCATCGACTCCTGCGCATTGTCAAGATATTCCTTTACCTCCATAATTTTATTCAATGCATAATGCATAATTCATAATGCATAATTAAATGCCGACACTTAATCTAATTCATAATGCATAATTCATAATTGAATGCCGATCCTTTATTCAATGCAATATTTATAATGCGTAATGCAAAATTAAAAGTTTATATTAATAATATTTATTTACTAACCACCATATCTGTTGTTTGATAATGCATTTTTACAGAAGGTTGTTTTAACGATAGATGTCAATAGCTTAATTAATTCCCTGCAATCAATTATCATTGAATTAAAACTGGGATTGTCGATATAGCCGGATTCAAATAGGATTTCAAGCCAATATTCAGACTCGCTTGCCTCTTTCAAAGCTATATTCATTTTTGCACCGAAGTCAGCTTTTGACTGACCTCTGATAGCCTCCTTAACATTTGCACCAATACTTGTACCACTTCTAAGAAGTTGTTTGGATAAATCATATTCATGACGCTCTTACCTCAAATACTTACGCAGTTTAATGGTTCTTATGGCAAATGCCTTAGATTTTAAGACTATGACATTACTCTCATTACCCTTCATAATTCAATGCAACGCACAATGTATAATTTTTACTACTTATTACACCCTATTATAGCCACAAAATACTGATTCACAATAGCAATAATTATGCATTATGCATTATGAATTATGCATTGTATACCAGTGTTCCTACGTTTTCGCCGGATATCATTTTCTTCAGGTTGCCCTCCTTGTCCATGTTGAAGACATAGATGGGCATGCCGTTTTCCTTGCAAAGGGCGGTGGCTGTCAGGTCCATAACCTTGAGTCCGGCAGAGATTACGGCATCATAAGTGATTTTGTCAAACTTGGTGGCTTTCGGATCCTTTTCGGGGTCGGCGGTGTAGACGCCGTCGACGCGTGTACCTTTCAGCATCACGTCCGCCTCAATCTCAATGGCACGGAGGGCGGAGCCGGTGTCGGTAGTGAAGAACGGCTGGCCGGTGCCACAGCTCATGATGGCGATCTTCCCTTCCTTCATCGCCGCTATTGCCTCCCATTTGCTATATGGCTTTCCAATGGGAAACATGGGGATTGCGGTGAACACCTGCGCCGGCTGCCCCACCGACTCGAGAGCCGACGAAAGAGCGAGAGAATTGATAACTGTGGCGAGCATACCCATCTGGTCACCCTTCACGCGGTCGAAACCTTTCGCGGCACCCTGAAGTCCTCGGAAGATATTGCCTCCGCCAATCACTATTCCTATCTCAACACCCGTCAAGGCTATCTCTTTGATCTGACGCGCATAGGACTCCAGACGGTCGCGGTCGATACCGTAGCCCTGGGCTCCCATGAGCGACTCTCCGGAGAGTTTCAGAAGAATTCTTTTGTATTCCATGAGATGATTCGTTTTGGTTTTCACAAAATTATTAAAAAAATCCCATCTTCCCAAATTTGCCGGATATAAATATGAAAAATTTGTGTATATCGCAAAAAATCCCTACTTTTGCATATCATTCATTGGAGAGCTGAAAGAAACAGATCAGGCTCTCACAAGCCCACTCTAACTAAATTATGAAATACCGAAGCACACTTCTGACTCTTCTGGCAGTTTCCTTGGCAGGAAACGCAGCGACAGTAAGCAGTCCCGACAGCCGTCTGACGCTTACCACTTCAATTAAAGACGGCAAGGCCGTATATTCCGTCAGCTACGACGGCAAACCGATTCTTTTTGACTCTCCGCTGGGTTTTGAGTCCAATATCGGAAATTTTTCCGACAATCTCACGAGCGTCGGAAGCACCACCGGCGATATATCGCGTTCTTTCAATCAGGACCGCATAAAGAAAAGCCATATAGACTGGTCTGCCAAATCACTGACAGAAGAATACAGCACTCCCGACGGGAAAAAGTTTACCATTCAGTGGGAAGTAGGCAACAACGACATTGCCTTCCGATATCTGATTCCGGCACAAGGCGATACCCGCAGCATGATAATCACCAAAGAAGCCACAGGATACAGATTCCCCGACTTCACCACAACCTTCCTTACTCCCCAGAGCCACGCCATGATAGGCTGGAAGCGCTCAAAACCCTCCTATGAGGAGTTTTACTCACCTGACGCGCCCCTTGACAAGCCTTCACAATATGGACACGGCTTCACCTTCCCGGCTCTCTTCCATGTGGGAGACAACGGATGGGCACTCCTGACGGAAACCGGAGTGGACGGCGGTTTCTGCGGCAGCAGACTCAGCGACTATAAAGACGGAGTGTTTACCGTCGAATTCCCAATGCCGGAGGAAAACAACGGAAACGGAACTGCGGCACCGGGCATTCCCCTTCCAGGAAAAACACCCTGGCGCACCATTACAGTTGGCAACGAACTGAAACCGATAGTTGAGACTACTATTCCATGGAATGTCGTGGAGCCTCTCTACGAAGCCACCGGAGAGGTACGTCCGGGCAGAGGCACATGGAGCTGGATTATCTGGCAAGACAATTCCATCAATTATGAAGATCAGATAAAATATATCGACTTAGCCGCCGACATGGGCTACGAAAACGTGCTGGTAGATGCGGCATGGGACGTGAACATAGGGCGCGACCGCATGGCGCAGCTCGCCAAATACGCCAAAAGCAAAGGAGTGAACCTTATCGTATGGTATTCATCATCGGGCTGGTGGAACGATATAGTGCAGAGTCCCGTCAACGTCATGTCTCGCCCCATCCCGCGCAAGGAGGAGATGAAGTGGCTCAAGTCGATAGGAGCGACCGGTATAAAGGTAGACTTCTTCGGCGGCGACAAGCAGGAGACAATGCGCCTCTACGAGGATATCCTCAGCGATGCCAACGACTATGGAATCAGCGTGATTTTCCACGGCTGCACCATGCCGAGAGGCTGGGAGCGTATGTATCCCAACTATGTGGGCAGCGAGGCTGTGCTGGCATCGGAAAACCTTGTGTTCAGCCAGGACTTCTGCGACAAGGCGCCTTTCCACGCCGCTCTTCATCCTTTCATACGCAACGCCGCGGGCTCCATGGAATATGGCGGCACAGTGCTCAACAAACGCCTTGACCGCACCAACGAGAAAGGCACTATCCGACGCACGACCGATGCCTTTGAGATTGCAACCGCAATTCTCTTCCAGAATCCGGTGCAGAATTTCGCCCTTGCGCCCAACAATCTCACAGACGCTCCCGCCGATGCCATACAGTTCATGAAGGATGTGCCCACCACCTGGGACGAGACCCTCTTAGTCGACGGATATCCCGGTAAATATGTGGTGCTCGCGCGCCGACATGCCGACAAATGGTACATTGCCGGAGTCAACGCCCTCGACAAGCCACTCAAGCTGACTCTCGACCTTCCGATGCTTAACGCCGGCGACGAGGCGACCCTCTATTCGGAGAAGAAAGGGAAGGGAATGACAGCAAGTCCGCTCAAAATCAAGAATCCGGGAAAGGTACAGGTTTCCATCGATCCTGCAGACGGATTCGTCATTGTAGACTAACATTCAGATCGAATAGCAAAACACTCTAAGGCTCCGTTCCCACGAAATCGTCAAAGCCGTGGGAATGGAGCCTTAATGTTGTCTTAAACGCCATTATTTTTGTTATATAAGTAATCAAGAAAATTTAAAGACGCTTCGGAAAAAGCCTCTTTCTGTCTACCCTTGACTATTTCTTCCGAGGGGAAAGAGAACTCTTCAGAGGACTCTCTGCCGACACAATGCAGTGGGACTGGGAGGAATACCCGGTGCTCCGCCTCGACCTGAACATTAGCCGATATGAAGAACCGGGGATGCTCGACAAGATAATTGACAATCTTTTTTCGGAATGGGAAAAGAAATATGAGGTCGAGGCTCAAAGCGATGATATGTCGGTAAGGTTCCGCAACATCATTAAGACTGCCCACGAGAAGACAGGGCGTCAGGTGGTGATTCTCGTCGACGAATACGACAAGCCATTGGTCGTGAATCTCAACAAGAATGACCTCTTTGAGCACTACCGTGCGAAACTGGCGGGTGTATACGCCAATTTCAAGAGCGGCGCGGAGCATATCAGGCTGGTGTTCCTGACAGGCGTGAGCCGCTTCAGCAAACTCAGCGTGTTTTCCGACCTGAACAATATCCAGGACATTACCTTTCTCAACGAGTATGCAGACATCTGCGGCATTACCGAACAGGAACTTACAGACTACTTGTGGCCCGGCATCGACAGTCTTGCGGAAAAATACCGTGTGACGGCTGATGAGGCTCACACTCTCTTGAAACAGAACTATGACGGCTACAGATTCGCCGAGGAGGGTAGTGATATCTACAATCCATGGTCTCTGCTGAATTGTCTTTCCCAACGCAAGATCGGCAATTATTGGAACGAGACGGGACTGCCGACGCTGCTGGCGGAGACCCGATAAAGGATGAAGACAGGCGCATGCGGCGACTGCTCCTTCTGGCGATATTGCGAGGGAAACGGTATGCACCTGAGGGATTCGGAAGAAAACCTCATGCATTGCCATTTAGGCAAACTTTCACAATGAAGTTGTTTTTACTTATTTCCAAACGATAAAAATCTGGCAAAAGTTGAAACTTATACCAGATTACACAAAAACCGGACGCCTCATCGGAAGCGTCCGTTAAATTTTATACACTCTAAAACTTAAAACTCGAGCAGGCGATGCCTTTGGAAACCGGTTCATGAACGGCCGGGGGGAAAAGGAGGGATAAACATGGCAGTAAGATTTTATGGAGTTTGGGATTCAGTTGTATATTGATAGAACACCGTGCAATATCATTTTGTTCAATCAATTTAAAGATTTTGCAAACATTTACACATAATTCCCCAAATCCATATAATATTGCTCCGCCCACTTTTTGAGACCGGTAATATTCATACTCGTTTTCAGTACAAAAAGCTTGCGTCCTCGCGCTATTTTGCGAGATGGGTCTAAGTTTAAACTGCTTCAATTTTGAAGTTTCACCAAAATATGCTATTTTTGCGGTAAAATACACCGCAATGAATTTAGATAGCATCTCACAAAGATACAGGCTTCTGGGATTGGCCGTTGCCGCCGCCCTGACTCCGATACCGGCGAATTCACAGGCTTTCGGAACGGCGGGAGACCTCGACCCGCTATGTCCCGGATACATAATGCGTGCCACAAGAATGCTTCAGACAGGCAATCCGCTTGGCACCATCGGACAAATCGACCTGACGTCGATGGATTTCGAGTTTCTCTCCGATATGGAAAAAGCCGAATGGCTTGCCGCCAAGGGAGCGGCACTTTTCGACAGAGGAGACGCCGACTGCCTGAAAACGCTGCTGAGTCTGGCTTCCGAGTTTCCGGAATCGCCCAAAGCCGTCCCCGCCATCCTCACCGCAGGCGACTGGCACTGGTTTCATTCCGAATGGCATGACGCCCTCGAACTATACTCACGGGTAGACATCAAAAGCCTCCCCGACGCGGAACGCCGACTATACACATACCGCAAGGCTCTCGCATATCTGAAATGCGGAATGCCGGAAAACGCCACACCCCTTCTCTCCACTCTTGTCGGAACCGAGGGATACGACACGGCAGCGCGCTACTATCTCGCCTACGCCGCATACCTGAACGCCGACTACGACACAGCCTACTCCGAGATGAAGAGAATAGCGGAAGAGATCTCCGGGACCACCTCCACCTCGAGGAGCGGCAGAGGACAACGACTCGCACGCGCCGAACACACCTATGTCAGCGACGGCATCGAGCCGCTATACTATATGGCGCAGATCGAATACCTGAGAGGGGAATATCAAAAAGTCATTGACCACACCGCCACACTCATGGCAAAGCGCCCGGTAGATGAACTGCTGCCGGAAATTCACCGCATCGCAGGCCTTAGCCTGTTCAAGACCGGCGACATCGACAATGCCCGCGCCCATCTCACTGAATACGTAGGGTCTACCGACTCCCCCAACGACGACGCTGTCTATGCCCTGGGAGCAATACAGTATGCCGACAACGACCTTGCGGCATCAGCGAAAAAGATGCAGACTCTCACCGACCGCAACAATGTCCTGGCGCAGGGAGCGTATCTATACCTCGGACAGATAGCCGAACGCGAGGGAGACATGAACGCCGCCGCCATCGCCTTCGGGAAAGCCGCCGGAATGGCTTTCGACAGAAAAGTGGCGGAGACCGCGGCATACAACCGCATAGTCGCCATCTCAAAAGGCGGGGGGACCCCGTTTGCAAGCAGCATATCGATGCTTGAGGATTTTCTCGCGAAATATCCGGACTCACCATACGCCTCCGAAGTGGAGGAGAGTCTCGCCACAGCATACTTCCATGAAAATGACTTTCAGAAGGCTCTTGCCGCCATCAACCGGGTAAAAAACACATCGGACGCAACTCTCGCCACCAAACAGAAGATTCTCTACCGCTATGGAATAAGCGACATATCGGCGGGTAAGCCCGCCAATGCCATAAAGCATCTTCAGGAAGCCGCCGCCATGACGTCGACCGACCCTGCTTTGGCAAACGACGCCCGGGTATGGTTAGGAGAGGCTCTCTACCGGACGGAAGACTACAAAGGAGCCGTATCCGCCTACGAGACAGCGCTGAAAAGCACGCTTTCCGCCTCCAACAAGAGAATGGCGCGCTATGGACTTGCCTATTCAGAATTTCAGCGCGGAGACTGGAAAAAAGCGCAGAAAGACTTCGCCATGATAGCAGACGACACTTCCGCTCCCGAATCCATGAGGAGCGACGCCCTGATACGCGACGCCGACTGCCTCCACTATCTCGGCAGACATAAAGATGCCGGCACGAAATATCTCGCTGCATCTCGCGCCGGCGGCCCCGACGCCGACTATGCCGCATTCCGGCACGCGGTGGTGGCAGGACTCACAGACGGAACCGACGCCAAGATGAGGGAACTTGACATATTCCTCGAAAACCGCCGGAACTCACCGTGGACCCCCCAAGTGCTTCTCGAAGCGGGACGCACCATGGCGGCTCTCGAGCGTCCAGACAAAGCTGCCCCATATCTTGAGAGACTGCGACGCGACTATCCCCGCGACGCCAAGAGCAGGGAGGGAGCCATGTCGCTCGCACTTGCATACATGAAGCAAGGGAAGCAGCGCGAAGCACAAGATGCATACCGCGACATCATACGCACATGGCCCACCAGCGAAGAGGCGGCACTTGCCAACGACGACATGAAGCGACTCACGGCAGCCGACGGAACCCTTCAGGAGTATGCCGAATTCCTTTCGACAATAAAAGGTGCTCCGCAGATCAACCCCGACGAAATGGACACCTTCACCTTCGAGGCAGCGGAGACAGCGTATGCCGAAGATCCCGCCAACACACATCTTCTCGAGAAATACGTGGAACGCTACCCCGACGGACGCTGGCTCTCCAACGCCCTGATGGACCTTGCGGAAGCCGCCGACCGCGCCGGAAACTCAGAGAAAGCCCTCTCATGGCTCGAACGGCTCCTCTCTGCCCGCGGTGACTCGCAGCAGGCTCCCGCAGCCCTTTTCCTCCAGGCTGAGATTCTTGAAGACTCGGGAGAAAAAGACAAGGCTCTCGAATCGTACAGGGCTCTCGCCACAAGAGGAAGCACCGATTTCGCGGCAGAGTCTACCGCCGGTATAATGAGATGTACCTCCGATGCCCGCGAGCGCACCGAATACGCGCGTCGCCTGCTCGCCATGGGAGGGGTTGCCGACACCGATGCCGAAGACGCCCGATTCTACGAGGCTTCCGGCCTTCTCCACTCCGGAGACGCAGAAGCCGGACAACGCTCTCTGCGGGAACTCGCAAAGAATCCCGACACCCTGTCAGGCGCAAAGGCTGCAGTAGAGTTAGGGGAGTGGCAACTCGCGCAGGGAAACACTAAGGATGCCCTCGCCACACTTGAGAAATTTACCGACGCCGGCTCTGTACACGCCTATTGGCTCGCACGCGGATTCATAGATCTCGCCAAGGCATACCATGCCGAAGGCAACGACTATCTCGCCTCCGAATATCTTAAGAGCCTGCGCGACAACTATCCGGGCAATGAACCGGACATACTGGAAGCAATAGAATCCGGAATCTCAGAATATAATACGAAGCACTGATGAAAACACGAATATACAGCATATTTACCACTATGGTTGCAGCAGCTCTGCTGACTGCGGCAGCCAACGCGCAGTCTCTTGAGGAATCGGTGACGGTAGAAGGCAAATACAGGCCAGAGATCATCAAGGCTGACCGACTTCCCATTCTCCCCGCCACCGCCACTCTCACACCTCCGGAAAGCAGCCTTGACTACGACCGTAAAGGGGTCTTCGCCAATTTCGCTCCCGACGCTCTTCCCATGCCCTCCACCGGCTGGCGCACCTCCCGGAAATACAACCGCAGCAAAGGGTATCTCGACCTGCGGCTCGGCAGCTGGCTCAACTCATCGCTTTCAGCAGGAGTGGCGGCGGTTGACAATGCCGACACACGTCTCGGAATAGCCCTGCAGCACAACTCCACCTCCCTATGGCAGGCATGGACCGGGAAGCAGGGACAACCGGACGCCGACAAGAGATTCCGGTATGACGAGACAATCAACGCAGCCCTCTCCCACCGCTTCCACAGCGCCTGCGTCCTCAGTGCCGACGTGCGTTACCATCTCGGATATTTCAACTATTACGGCACAACCGCCGCTCCAAGCGGCGAATCACGAGTCAAGGCACCAACCCAGACCATCAACGACATCTATGCCGGAGCCGACTGGACCGCAAAAGCATCCGATGCCCTGACATATTCCGTAAATGCCAATGCAAGACATTTCGCCTACAGGGAAGGGGAGCGGGAAACTGCCGTCAACGCGGGAGCAGGGCTTCGACACTCACTCTCCTCCTCATCAGGACTCGAGGCGGAACTGCTCTACTCCGGTGTAGTCAACGATATAGCCAGCAATGTAAACCGGGTGAAGCTAACCCCTGCCTACACTTTGGCACGCGACGGCATGAGTCTTCGTATAGGAATGGAGCTTGCCTTAGTCAACGGAGACAGGACCCGCTTCAGAATGGCTCCCGACGTGAAAATGACCGTCAATGCCGGTATTGCGGCAATCTCAGCGGCAGTAGGGGGGGGCACAAGCCTCCGCACCCTTGCATGGATGCACAATATGGACTATTACTCCAATCCCTATGCCGGATGCACCCGGGCGGCATACTCGCCCATCGACGCTCGCGCGGGCGTGCAGCTGAACCCTGCCGGCAAATGGACTTTCGGAATCCACGGAACATGGAAGACCACGCTCGATGAAAGTCTCGGCGGATTCTATCAGGCATACCTCAACGGCGAGACCATACCGGAGAAAGCACTCCCGTCGAGACTCCACGGCGTCAGCGTGGAAGTGAACGCGGGCTATGACTTCTGCAAGGAACTCAAGATCCACGGCAACGCCACCTGGCAGCCGCAACACGGAACCGTGGGTGTGCTCAACGGGTTTGACAGACCTCGCTTCACCGCCGATCTATCAGCAGAGTCGCACCCGATTGAGAAACTCGGGCTCGCCCTATCCTACAGGCTGCGGGCATGCCGGCAACTCGTGAAGGGAAACATCAGCCGTCTTGACCTCTCGGCGGATTATTCTATCAGTGATCGAATCTCTGTCGGCGCGGAGTTCAACAATCTTCTCAACCGCCATGAGGAGATGCTGCCGGGGCTTGCCCTCGAAGGATTCAACGCCGCGGCAGGAGTGCAGATAATCTTCTGATGGACTCTTAAAACGATTTACGTTGCGGAATTGTTAATTTGTTAGCATAATGCCACACCGGCAGAAATGAAGTAGAAACAACTTCAGTAGAAAGAACTTCATTGGCAAAATATAATTGCAAATATGAAAACCACAGAAAACGAAAATACGCTCACACTTCAATATTCCAATGAAGACGACCGGGCATACGGACTCGCCGGAATGGCGATATCGCTTGCCGCCCTCGACGCCTTCGACCGCATTGCGGAGATAAACCTTGACGGAGAGCCGTCGATGGTGGAGTTCTCCAACGAATATTATTTCTCGGGAAGTCCTTCGATATCGCCCAAGAGCACATGGGACAACATGGTGCAGAATTTCCATATCACGGCATCTATGGTGATAAGTAACGTGATGTCGAGAGCCATGGTCAGGATGCATCGCGAGATACCGGCGGAAGTGCTCGGCGCAGTACACACCGCGATCCTTGACGAGGGGCGCGACAGCTGCGGTCTGGAAGACGATGAGATCGACACCCTCTTCAACCGCACGCTCTCATATTCCCGCCGCATTTTCGCCAACCCTCGCCTGCATCCCGCCATCGAGGAGTTTGCGCGAGTGCTGTCGAGAAAACGAGTTCTATCAGGCAACGAGCTGCGCGATGAGCTCCGGATTCTTCAACTCATCTGAAACGGATAAGATATGGAGCAACTGACTTTGGCAGACCTTCAGCGCCGGGTCGACGATTGGATTCGGGAAATAGGGAAAGGGTATTTCCCTCCGCTTGCCAATATGGCGATTCTGACCGAAGAGACGGGCGAGCTGGCACGCGTAATCGTGCGGAAATACGGACCGCAGGTGCCGAAGCCGGGAGACCTTGACAAAAGTCTTGAAGAGGAGCTTGCCGATGTGTTGTGGGTGGTGGCATGTCTTGCCAACCAGACCGGCGTTGACCTCACGGAGGCATTCCGGAAGGCCATGAAGAAAAAGACAGAACGCGACCGGACGCGATTCCGTAATACGGAATCGTAATTTAGAATTTTGAATTTTTCAGACGGCATGAAGGCCTTCCGGTCTTCATCAGATAAAACAATAAATTTACGCCTAAATTTTTTTGCATCATGAAGAAAGCGATAGTAGAATGCGTGCCCAATTTCAGCGAAGGGCGCGACAAAGCGAAAATAAAGGAAATCACCGATGCCATTGAGTCAATCGAAGGGATAAGCCTTCTCGACGTGGATCCGGGAGAGGCCACCAACCGCACCGTGGTTACGTTTGTGGGAAGTCCGGAAGCCGTTGTCGAGGCAGCCTTTCAGGGAATCCGCAAGGCGTCGGAAGTAATTGACATGCGTCAGCACCACGGCGCGCATCCGCGCATGGGCGCTACCGATGTTTGCCCCCTTATTCCTGTATCGGGGATTACACTCGAAGAGTGCGCCGCACTTGCCCGCAGGCTTGCCGAAAGGGTTGCCACTGAACTCGGCATACCGACATACTGCTACGAGGCGGCAGCCTTCCGCCCCGAGCGAAAGAACCTTGCGGTATGCCGCGAAGGGGAATACGAGGCTTTGGCAGTAAAGATGGACTCAGAGGAGAAGGGGCCCGACTTCGGACGCCGTCCGTTTGACGAGGCTGCCGCCCGAACCGGTGCCACCACCATCGGCGCCCGCGACTTCCTTATCGCCGTAAACTTCAATCTCAACACCACCTCCACGCGCCGCGCGAATGCCATAGCGTTTGATGTTCGAGAAAAGGGTCGCCCCATGCGCGAGGGAGGCAAAGTGACCGGAAAACCCGTGAAGGATGAAGAGGGCAAGACTGTGATGATACCCGGCACCCTCAAGGGTACCAAGGCTATAGGATGGTATATCGATGAATACGGTATCGCCCAGGTATCGATGAATATCACAGACATCGCGAAGGTACCGCTTCATGTGGCATTCGACGAAGTATGCCGGAAGGCAGACGAACGGGGCGTACGAGTGACAGGGACCGAGATTGTGGGTCTCGTGCCGAAACGCACCCTCATCGATGCCGGAAAATATTTCCTCCGCAAGCAGCGTCGCAGTGTGGGCATACCCGACCGCGAGATAATAAGAATCGCCATAAAGTCGATGGGACTCGACCAGCTGTCAGAGTTCGATCCGCGCCAGAAGGTGATTGAATATCTGATCGAAGACCATGAGGAAAAGAAACTCACCGACCTCACGGCAAGAGGACTGGCGGAGGAGACGGCGTCGGAGTCGCCGGCACCCGGCGGTGGCAGCATCTCGGCATACATGGGAGCCTTGGGAGCTGCGCTCGGCACTATGGTCGCCAACCTTTCCGCGCACAAGGCGGCATACGATGACCGCTGGGAGGAATTCTCTGACGTGGCTGAGAAGGGTCAGGAACTGATGGAGGACCTACTCCATCTCGTGGACGAGGATACCGCTGCCTTCAACCGCATAATGGCAGTTTTCGGTATGCCGAAGAAGACTGAAGAGGAGAAAAAGGCACGGGCGGAAGCATTGGAGGCAGCAACACTCTATGCTACACAGGTGCCTCTCCGCACCATGAAAAAGGCATATGAGGTGTTTGACATTGTAGAGAAAATGGCAGCCACCGGAAATCCGGCGTCAGTGACGGATGCCGGCGTAGGAACGCTTGCGGCACGCGCCGCCGTAAGGGGAGCAGGTCTCAACGTGCGCATCAACGCCGCCGGACTCAAGGACCGCTCGGCCGCCGACGCTCTCGTGGCGGAGGCATCCGAAATCGAGAAATCAGCGGAATCACGCGAAAACGCCATCCTTGCAATAGTCCACTCCAAAATGTAATCACGTTTTGACAGGCTCAAGGGGCTCGACCTGCTGAATCCGGACCCCACCGCCCTCATGTACCAGACGGGATACCTCACAATCAAGTACTACGATCCGGAGCTCGGAATGTTCCTGCTCGGCATCCCTAACAGGGAGGTCAAGAAAGGAATCTTCGACCAGCTGCTGCCGCTCTACACCCGCAGCGCCTCCGGAGCGGACGCTTCCATTGTGTCCCATGCCCTACCGCACTGATCCTCGTAAGGTTTTTCTCATCGGAGCCAACTTCTCGTCTCAGACTCGGACTGTCGAAGATTGGCAAATTGAATATTAATCAAATTGGGAAAAGGGTTTGCGGGATGTGTAGATAAGTTTTTTGCGAAAAAACGAGAAAATTTGCAGTTTGCATTCGCAAATTCCAAAATATTTATGTAATTTTACGCTTGAATTTCCTTATCGGAAATTCAAGCGATTTTTTTATAGATATTCAAGTAAATTTGAAGCTACAAAACCGACAGCCATGCCTGAGCAGACCTACCATATACCGGCACTCTTGCCCCAGACGCTCGAATGCCTCGACATAAAGCCCGATGGCATCTATGTCGACGCCACGTTTGGCGGCGGAGGGCACTCGCGTGCCATTCTGGAACGTCTCGGAAGCAACGGCCGTCTGTTTGGCTTCGACCAGGACGCCGATGCCGCCGCCAACGCTCCCGACGACCCGCGATTCACTTTCGTAAGAAGCAACTTCCGGTATATTCGCAACTTCCTGCGCTTTCACGGCATGGGAAAAATCGACGGCATACTCGCCGACCTCGGAGTATCCTTCCATCACTTCGACGATGCATCGCGGGGGTTCTCATTCCGCAGCGACGCCCCTCTCGACATGCGCATGAACCGGAACGCTACCCTGTCGGCAACGCAACTGCTTGCCGACTGCGACGAGCGACGGATTACCGAGCTGCTGCGCTCATACGCCGACCTGAAGAATCCGGCGAAAGCCGCAAAGGCGATAATCAAAGCCCGTGACGCCGCTCCGATTCAGACGACACTGCAGCTTGCCGACGCCGTAAGGCCTGCCCTCAATCCGAAAGCGGAAAAGAAAGAGATGGCTCAGGTATTCCAGGCACTGCGCATAGCCGTCAACTCAGAGACGGAGGCACTTTGCGAACTGCTCGACGCCGCCCCGCAGGTGCTGAAAAAGGAGGGTAGGGCTGTGATACTGACCTACCACTCAGTGGAAGACAGGATAGTGAAAAACTTCTTCCGCTCAGGAAACACGGAAGGCAAGATAGAAAAGGACTTCTATGGGAAAGTGATATGTGACTGGACTCCCGTGACCCGCTCGCCCATCACTGCCGATGAAGAGGAAGTGAGCCGGAATCCCAGAAGCCGGAGCGCCAAACTCCGAGCCGCGGCATACACACCGGAATCCTGACGAAATCTTAACAACGAAATAATAAGAAACAACTTCAACGACAAAAACAAAACAAAAAATAAGCAAGAATTTCATAACAAAAGACCACAACATATAACGACAAGGGAGGATGGCAAAAAAAGATAACGACAAAAAGGGCTTTGGATCCGCCGTCAGGAAGACGGTGAAGAAGAATACCGACGACCTGAGGATGGGACGCGCTGTTTCGATTGACTTTTTCAAACGGAACGCCTGGTTGCTGATAGCCATCATGACTGCCATCATCAGCGTGATGGGACTCCGCTACCGCACCAAGACCAGGATGTCGGAAATCAAAAGTCTTACAAGAGAACTCCAGAGGGCGGAAAGCGAGAAACTGCAGGAGAAGGCATCATACATGACCCTCATAAGGGAGACGGAGCTGACACGGCTTACAGCGGAGAAAAATCCGGGACTTGCCTTCCAGGAAGAGCCCCCCATAGTGGTGGAATGCGAACAATAACGACAGGAGGGAAAGATGACTAAGAAAGGCAACAAAAGACGCATATTCGTACGCTACGGACTTATCACGGCATTCTTCCTGCTGATTGCCATCGGCATAGTGTGGAACATGTTTCGCACCACAGTGATCGAGGCTCCGGCATGGAACGAACGGGCGCGTCGCGAACTGTCGAAAATCGACACCATACAGCCCGAGCGGGGAAGCATCATCGCCGCCAACGGCAACATTCTCGCCTGCAACGTCAAGGTATGCGACATCAAGATCGACATGCGGCATGAGAAGATTAAGAAACTAAGCAAAAAAAGCCTTACGGAAAAACTCGACTCCCTCGCTGAGTTCCTTGATGTACGATATCCGCGCTTCGACCCCAAAACCGCCGACCGCGCCACCAGAACAGCCAAGTCATGGAAGGTACGCTTCAAGAAGGAAATCGACAAGGATCCCGACCGCAGGACCCGCGCCCTCGTAATAGCGAAAAACCGTCCACTCGAGGAATACGACTCCGCAAGAAAATTCATATTCATACGCGACTTCAAGGGAGCCGGCTTCAGATGCCCCTTATATAAAGAGGAGCACTCCCGCCGCATATATCCATACGGCAAGATGGCAAACCGAAGCATCGGCAGGGTACACGAAAAGGCATCCGGCATTCCGGGGAAGAAAGGAGAGATTCGAGGATATTCCGGACTTGAGAAAGACCTTGACTCCCTGCTCTACGGGAAGCCCGGATTCGCAAAAAAGGTAGCACTCACCAAAGGCTACGGCAACTGGACCACCACTCCCCCGCAGCGTGGCTACGACCTTCTCACCACCATCGACATCGACCTCCAGGACATAGTGGAGGAAAGCCTCACCGACATCTGCGCGGAACACGGATGCAAGTGGGGGACCGCCATACTAATGGAGGTCGCGACAGGAGAGATCAAGGCAATATCGAGCATAGAGCGGATGGACGACGGCTCCTACGGCGAGGCGCTAAACCGCGCCGTGCTCCCCTTTGAGCCCGGCTCGGTCATCAAGCCCATCTCAATGATGATAGCCTTTGAAGACGGACTTGTCAGGGGCGTCGACGAGACTGTGGACTGCTCTCCTTTCCAGCGCACGAAAGACCCTCACGCCCCGTCGGTCAAGACCATGAAGCAGGTAATCGAGATGTCGAGCAACACCGGCATTGCACGAATCATATTCCGCGGCTACTCCGCCGACCCCTCGAAATACTACGACCGACTCGCCTCGATAGGATTTTTCGACCGCATAGGCTCGGGAATCGCCGGCGAGCAGACTCCACAGGTGAGACGCCTGCTGCCCACCGACAGCCGAGGCAACAACATCACCATGACCTCAAGACACCTGGACCTCGCGCGTCAGGCATACGGCTACAATACAATGATACCGCCACTCTACACTCTGGCATACTACAACGCCATCGCAAACCACGGGCGGCTTGTGCGACCGCACCTCGTGCGCGGGCTTCGCTCTGAAAAAGGGGACTCCATAATCCCCGTCAGCTACATACGCGAGCAGGTATGCTCTCCGGAAACCGCCGAAAAGGTCAAGCAATGCATCCACGAAGTGGTGTGGGGAGAGCACGGCACCGCACGCATGGTGCGCGACGACCGCGTGAAGATCGCAGGAAAGACCGGAACAGTGTTTCCTGTGGAAAAAGGGCAGTACAACACCTCCAAGCGCCGCCTCGCCTTCGCGGGCTTCTTCCCCTACGACGAACCGAAATATTCGTGTATGGTGCTCGTGGAGGGTCCCGCGGGCCTAAGCGCCAACCGCTCGTCGGGGCAGGTGATGAAACGCATAGCCCTCATGATGCACGCGCGCGGCATGATATCCGACTCTCCGCGGCTTCAGCGCACGGCGGCCGCCGGCAAGCCGACCCTCGCCGCCAGCACGTCGCATCCGGCGGAAAAGACCGCCGCCACACTGCGCTGTGCCGTAAAAACCGTGTCTCCCAAAAGTGCCGCCCCCGAAGGGAAGGTGCCGGACGTGACCGGCTACGACCTCCGGTCGGCGATACGGATTCTTGAAGACCGCGGACTAAATGTGGATATCGCGGGAGCGGGACGCGTGATACACCAGTCGATAGCCCCCGGCTCGCCGATAAAAAGAGGTCAGAGAATCCGGCTTACACTGAAAGTATAGAGACAACGTCATTCATTGCCACAACAATCATCAGAAAGAAAAATCCTCAATATATTATGACTACCAAACTATCAACCCTGCTAAAGGAAATCGATACACTCGAGACAGTGGGAGATATCGACAAAAATATCGTGGCTCTCGAAAGCGACTCACGCAAAGTGCAGAAAGACGGCATGTTCGTTGCCGTGAAAGGCGTCACTACCGACGGCCACAAATATATCCCCGTAGTTGCATCCGCCCACGTTGGCGCTATCGTCTGCGAGGAGATGCCGTCGCAGTTCGAGCCGGGCATCACCTATATCCGTGTGGCAGACTCTTCCGAAGCCCTTGGACGCCTGGCGTCGGCATGGTACGGACACCCGTCGCGCGCCCTGAAACTCATTGGCGTCACCGGCACCAACGGAAAGACCACCACCGCTACCCTGCTCTACGAGATGGCACGTTTCGAAGGATATGAGGCGGGACTCATATCCACAGTTATGAACTATGTGGGCACACGCGCCATTCCCACCACCCACACCACCCCCGACCCCCTCACGCTCAACTCACTCCTCGCGGAGATGGTAGAAGCAGGCTGCGCCTACGCCTTCATGGAGGTTTCAAGCCATGCGGCGCAGCAGAAGAGAATCGCCGGGCTTGAATTTGCCGGCGCCGTCTTCTCCAACCTGACACGCGACCACCTCGACTATCACGGCACTGTGGAAAACTACATGAATGCAAAGAAAGCGTTTTTCGACATGTTGCCCGCCACCGCTTTCGCACTTGTCAACATCGACGACAAGGCGGGACGCTATATGATACAGAACACTAAAGCCCGCACCTACACCTATTCGCTCCGCAGCGACGCCGACTTCCGCGGCAGGGTCGTGGAGAGCCGTCTTGACGGCACACTGCTGTCGTTCAACGGACGCGAGGTTGAGGTGCAGTTCACCGGACGTTTCAACGCCTACAACCTGACCGCCGTCTACGGAGCCGCCATCCTCGCCGGATTCGACAAAGAGGAGGTACTCGTCAACATGAGCCGTCTTGTGCCGGTAGCCGGCAGGTTCCAGACATTCCGGGGAGGAGACGGCGTGACCGCCATCGTGGACTACGCCCATACTCCCGACGCGCTGGTCAACGTGCTCGACACCATACGCGAGGTATTGGGAAGCGAAGGATACATCTGCACGGTGGTGGGAGCCGGCGGCAACCGCGACCACGGCAAGCGTCCGATGATGGCGCAGGAGGCGGCGTGCCGCTCCGACAGGCTCATACTCACATCCGACAATCCGCGCGATGAAGACCCCGACGAGATAATAGCGATGATGAAGGCGGGACTCAGCGCCGAGGAGATGCGGAGGACCCTCAGCATCACCGACCGCCGCGAGGCGATACGCGCCGCCCTCTCCACATGCCCTCCCGGGGGAGTGGTGCTGATAGCCGGGAAGGGGCACGAGCCGTATCAGGAAGTGAAAGGCGTTCGTCACCATTTCGACGACAGGGAGCAGGTAATGGAATATTTCAATTCATAATACATCACGACGATGCTATACGCGCTATTCGACTATCTTGAATCAACGGCACTCGACTTTCCGGGACTGCGCCTGATGACCTATATCTCGTTCCGCTCCGGCATCACTTTCACGCTCGCTCTTCTGATAGCGCTCGTGTTCGGACGCCGCGTCATCGACCGCCTGCAGAAGATGCAGGTAGGCGAGGTGGTCCGCAATCTCGGACTTGAGGGACAGATGAAAAAGACCGGCACCCCCACCATGGGCGGCGTGATAATCATCATGTCGATAATGGTGCCCTGTCTGCTGATCGGCAACCTTGCCAATATCTATATGCTGCTGATGCTTGTCGCAACAGTATGGACAGGCGCCATCGGATTTCTCGACGACTATCGCAAAATCAAATACCACAACAAAGACGGTCTGCAGGGTAAATACAAGGTGATAGGGCAGATCGGACTCGGATTGCTGATCGGACTCGCCATGTGGCTGTCGCCTGACATCATGATGAGCAGCGCTCCTTCAGTCGACCGCCAGACAGCAGCCCGGGAACTCGCGCAGGCGGAGGTAATAACCGTGGAGCAGGGAGACGGCTCGTCGATTGTACTCGCCTCGAGCGCCTACGACGAGACAGAAAACGAAGGCACCGTACAGCCGGTCAAGGTATACAAGACTCCGGAAACAACGATACCGTTTGTGAAAAACAACAACTTCAACTATCAGTGGCTCACATCCTGGATACCCGACAAAGAAGCCGCGTCCACCGCAGGATGGATAATCTTCGTGATAGTGGTGATCTTCGTGGTGACCGCAGTAAGCAACGGCGCCAACCTTACCGACGGACTCGACGGACTATGCGCGGGGACCTCGGCAATCATAGGCGTTGCGCTCGCCATTATGGCATATCTCGGCGGCAACGTGATATATTCGGGATACCTCAACATAATGTATATCCCGGGCTCGGAGGAACTCGTGGTGTATGCCGCAGCCTTCATCGGGGCGCTCGTAGGATTCCTGTGGTATAACGCCTTTCCGGCGCAGGTATTCATGGGCGACACCGGCTCGCTGATGCTCGGAGGCATTCTGGCGGTCTTCGCCATCCTGATACGCAAGGAACTGCTGATACCGCTCCTCTGCCTCATCTTCTTCATCGAAGACCTCTCGGTGGTGGTGCAGGTGGCATATTTCAAGATGACGAAACGCAGATACGGCGAGGGACGGCGCATATTCAAGATGACTCCGCTCCACCATCATTTCCAGAAAGCCGGCGACGGCAGCATCCGCTGCCTTGTCAACATCCCGAAGCATCCCATACCGGAATCGAAGATTGTGGTCCGCTTCTGGATTATCGGCATTCTGCTCGCCACCATCACATTCGTGACACTCAAGATAAGATAACGACACAACAACAAACATTCACCGCCGGCACCCGGAAAGGGACCGGCGAGGACATATCAAAATGAAAGACAAGAAAGACTTTAAAGACAAGACTCTCATAGTGCTGGGCGCCGGAGAAAGCGGCGTGGGCGCTGCCGTGCTCGGCGAGTCCATCGGCATGCGCGTGCTCGTCAGCGACAGCGGCACAGTGCCCGACAAATACCGCGCCGAACTCCTGCGCCGCGGCATACCGTTTGAGGAGGGGGGCCACGACACCCGTCGCGCCCTCGCCGCCGACTATATAGTGAAAAGCCCCGGAATACCTCCCACTGCCCCACTCGTGAAGGCGGCGCTGGAGGCGGGCATACCCGTGCTCTCCGAGATTGAGTTCGCCGGATGGTTTACAGACTCGAAGATGGTGTGCATCACCGGCTCCAACGGCAAGACCACCACTACCCTACTCATCCACCACATCCTGTGTAAGGCGGGACTGAACGCCGGGCTTGCCGGAAACGTTGGCAGAAGCCTCGCGCTCCAGGTGGCGGAAGAGCCGCATGACATATACGTGATAGAGCTTTCAAGTTTCCAGCTTGAGAACATGTATGAGTTCAAGGCAAACATCGCCGTGATGCTCAACATCACTCCCGACCATCTGGACCGCTACGACCACAAGATGGAAAACTACACACGGGCAAAGTTCCGCATCACTCGCAACCAGCAGCCCGACGACTATTTCGTCTATTGGCTCGGCGACCCCATAGTGTCGTCGCAGGTGAAGGCACTTCAGTCGGAGGCTACCCTGATGCCCTTCTCTGAGGAATACGACCCGGACGCCGTGGCATGGAAAGACGAGGACGGCATAGTGCATTTCGAGATTCCCGGCGAGGTGTGGCAGATACCCCGCGACAACATCTCGCTGCCCGGCAAGCACAACCTTTACAATTCAATGGCGGCGGGCATCTCCGCGAGCCTTCTGCGCATCAAGAGCGATACCATACGCGAGGCGCTCGGCGATTTTGAGGCGGTTGAGCACCGGCTGGAGTTTGTCCGCGAGCTTGACGGCGTAAGATGGATCAACGACTCCAAGGCGACCAATGTCAACTCCACATGGTATGCGCTTGAAAGCATGCGCACCCCGGTGGTGCTTATACTCGGAGGCAAAGACAAGGGCAACGACTACAGCGAAATCCTCCCGCTCGTGAAAGAGAAGGTGAAGGCTATCGTATGCATGGGCAAGGACAACACAAAACTCCTCGACTTCTTCAGCGGAGAAGTGGGAGAAATCCGCGACACCCATTCACTCGCCGATGCCGTGGCGGCATGCCGCGACCTGGCTGCGGAGGGAGATACCGTGCTTCTGTCGCCCTGCTGCGCGAGCTTCGACCTTTTCTCCAGTTATGAAGACAGGGGCAGGAAATTCAAGGATGCGGTGGCACGCCTTTAACCAACAGACACAATTATGAAAAATCCGGAACAAGACGGCATCTTCATACGCGAGACGATAGGCGGAGTGGAAACACCCGCCGCCGTGGCGCGACCCGTCCGCACCAAGAAGTCGAAAGTGGTCAGCACCTTTAAGAGCGACCCGTATATATGGGGCATCTACCTCATGCTGCTGCTCATATCGGTGATAGAGCTCTACAGCGCGTCGGCGTCGGAGGTGGTGGGAAGCAACGTGTATGCCCCTCTCATAAGACACGGCATGTTTCTCGGCATCGGGTTTGCGATACTCTACATCATCCAGCGCACCCACTACGGCTACATAGCGCGACTGTCGGTGCTGATAGGCGTCCTGTCGTGGCTCGCCCTCGCCTACTCCACGTTCTTCGGAGTGGAGATCAACGGGGCGCAGCGTGCGTTTATGATAGGTCCATTCACCGTGCAGCCGCCGGAAATAGTGAAACTGACGGTCATCGTATGGCTTGCGGCGGTGCTCGCCAAGAGCCAGATGAGCCATGACGTGAAGACATGGGGCATCGTCTACTCTGCCGTCATCGTGGCGGCGTTCGGCGGTCTTCTGGCGCTGAACGGACTCACCAACACCGCGCTCGTGATGCTCGTGAGTCTCTCGATGTTCCTTATCTGCGGAATCCCGATGAAGAAGATATGCATCGTGATGGCGGTATATGCCGCCCTCTTCGGAGTTTTCTACGTTGGATCGAAGGTCATCAACACCACCACGGAGTTTGACAAGGTCGGCACCGAACAGACCGACGAAATCGCGAACTCATCCATAGGAGGCGAGCACTCCTTGGGGTCTGAGACGCAGATCAACCGCGTAATCCGCTTCCTGGAGGGAGTGCATCCAGACGACGACCTCAACGACCTCAACAGGCAGGTGATCATGGCGAAACTCGCGCAGGCGCGCGGAGGCGTCTATGGCAAAGGTCTGGGCAACTCGAGGGAAAGCGTTCGCCTTCCCCTCGCCTTCTCCGACTATATCTACAGCATCGTGATAGAGGAGAGCGGCCTCATCGGAGGCATATTCCTGATGGTGCTCTACCTTCTTCTATTGGCGAGGGCGGGATATGTGGCATACCACGTCAAGAGGGCGCTTCCGGCGTTTCTCATCCTCGGGTGTGCCATTCTGATAGTGTTTCAGGCACTCGTGCACATGGCAATTGTGACCGGACTTTTCCCGGTGTCGGGACAGCCGCTGCCCCTTATATCCAAAGGTGGCACGTCGGTGCTGGTGATGAGCGCTGCCATCGGCATCATGCTCTCGGTGTCGCGCCATGCGGCACGCAAGGATGAAGGAAGGTCTGACAACGACCGCAACGAGGCAAAACAGCTTGGCGACGACATGGGAGCCATCAACGCCGCGGCTGACAATTAATTGTTACTTAAGAATTATAGAATAAAAAATGTATAAGATCCTCATAAGCGGAGGTGGCACGGGAGGACACATCTTTCCCGCCCTCAGCATCGCAAACGCCTTGAAACGTAGGCTTGACGCCGAAATACTCTTCGTGGGCGCCGACAACAGAATGGAGATGGAGAAAGTGCCGGCGGCAGGCTACAACATAAAGGGGCTGCCGGTGGCGGGCTTCGACCGCCGCAACCTGCTCCGCAACTTCGGAGTGCTTCTGAAGCTCCGCAAGTCAATGGCGATCGCCCGCCGCATCGTCAAGGACTTCCGGCCCGACATCGCCATCGGCGTGGGAGGCTATTGCTCGGGTCCGACACTGAAGGCGGCACAGAAGGCAGGTGTACCAACACTGCTTCAGGAACAGAACTCCTATGCCGGAGTCACCAACAAACTCCTGGCAAAGAAGGCAAAAAAAATATGCGTGGCATATCCTGAGATGGAACGCTTCTTTCCGGCAGGCAAAATAGTGATGACCGGCAACCCCGTCAGAAAAGACCTTCTTGACGCTGAAGTGACAGCGGAAAAGGCAAGAGGCCGTTTTGGGCTGAATCCGAAACTCCCCACAGTGCTGGTGGTAGGAGGCAGCCTCGGCGCCCGAACCCTCAACGAGAGTCTGGAGTCCGGCATCAAAAAGCTCCACGACAGCGGAATACAGGTGATATGGCAGACAGGTAAGAATTTCGGCGACCGCGGACCGGCAGCCGCCAAAGGTCTTCACGGAATCGTTGTCACCAAGTTCATCTCCGACATGGCATCGGCATACGCGGCGGCAGACCTCGTGGTGTCACGAGCGGGAGCCGGCTCCATAAGCGAACTGGAACTGCTCGGAAAGCCATGTATCCTCGTGCCCAGCCCCAATGTGGCGGAAGACCATCAGACGAAAAACGCCCGCGCGCTCTCCGACAAAGGGGCAGCCATGCTCGTGGAAGACTCAGCCGCGCGCGATATTCTCGTAGACAGCATCATTACCCTTATCGGGCAACCCGACAGACTCAGGCAGATGAGCGATGAAATCAAGAAACTCGCACTCCCGGAATCTGATGAGAAAATAGTGGACGAAATTGTCAATATACTGAAAAATGAACATACCGCATAACATATATTTCGTAGGGGCAGGCGGCATCGGCATGGCAAACCTGGTGAGATACTGCCTGAGCAAGGGATGCAGGGTGGCAGGCTATGACAGGACACGCACACAGTTAACCGACGCGCTCTCGGAAGAAGGCGCGGAAATAGTCTACACCGACAGTCCCGACCTTGTGCCGCAGGAAATGCTCGACCCGGCGGATACCCTCGTGGTCTACACTCCGGCAGTCGGCGACGACAACAACATACTCAACACATTCCGGGCAAAGGGCTTCACACCCGTGAAGCGAGCCGCTCTCCTCGGGATGATCACCGGACACACGGACGCCATCTGCGTGTCGGGCTCCCACGGCAAGACCACCACTTCTTCGATGACGGCTTGGATCTTGGAGCAGACACCCGGCGGCTGCAACGCGTTTCTCGGCGGCATACTGAGAAACACCGGCAGCAACCTCATGCTCTCGCGCGGCAGCCGTTATTCCGTAGTTGAGGCGGATGAATACGACCGTTCGTTTCACAGACTGAGCCCCTGGCTGGCTGTGGTGACGTCGGTAGACCCCGACCATCTCGACATATACGGCGACGAAGAGGGATACCTCGAGGGTTTCGCCCACTTCACTTCCCTGATCAGGGAAGACGGCATACTCCTGATGCACACGGGGCTGAAACTGAAGCCTCGGGTACGCGAAGGAGTGCGCATCCTGACCTACAGCGGACATGACCAAAGCATGAAAGGGGACTGGTATGCCGACAATATCCGTTGGACACCTGGACACATCACCATCGACATTGTGGGTCCCGACACAAGAATCGACAACGTCAGCCTCGGAGTGCCGGTGGAAATCAACATCGACAATGCCGTTGCCGCGGCGTCTGCGGCATACTACGCCGGCGCCGACACCGACGCCATCCGCAAAGGAATAGCGACTTTCTTAGGGGCTGAGAGACGTTTTCAGATATGGCTCGACGGAGAGAGCGACGGCTCCACAGTGGTAATCGACGACTACGCCCATTCGCCACAGGAGATACGCGCCTCCATAAGGTCGGTAAGGAAACTCTATCCGGGCAAGAGGATATCGGTGATTTTCCAGCCTCACCTGTATACGCGCACACGCGATTTCGCTCCGGAATTCGCCGAGGCGCTCTCTCATGCCGACGAAGTGATCATGACCGAAATATATCCGGCACGCGAGGCACCCATCGAGGGTGTTGACTCGCAGATGGTGCTCAGGCAGGTGGATTGCAAAAATAAAGTGTTTTGCGAAAGAAAAAATTTGCTCAATTTGATAAAAAATAGTAACTTTGAGGTGCTTATGACTTTAGGAGCGGCCGATTTAAACGTGCTGCTGCCTGAGATATGCGGCATAGTCAAATCAAAGAACTGATATACAAACCCATAGAAACCGCCACAAGGCGAAGGACTGCAAATATAGGAAACCGAGATGTGGAAGACTGCCCTCAAATGGATCATCTGCGTGATGCTGCTGGCGTATGTGGCGCTGGCTTTTGCGTTCGGGCGTCAGGAAAACGGCATGCGCAAATGCACCGGCATAGACCTCCGCATTGAGGGAAACACACTTCCCGACAGCGTGCTGAGGCAAGGAGTCGCGTCTCAGCTCGCCAGATACGGAAAGCCGCTTAAGGGAGAGCGTCTCGAGCGCATCGACCTCCAGAGGCTGGAAAACTATTTAGGACAGTTCTCCAACTTCGAATGGGTGGAATGCAGCTTCGACCCCGACAGCCGACTCCGCATCACGGTATCACCCATAAGCCCGGAAGTGAGGGTTTTCGCCTCCGACGGCAAAAGCTACTACATCAACCGCAGCGGAAAACGCATAGATGCCGACGCGGAGTTCTATGTCGACGTTCCGGTGCTGATAGCCTCCCGAGGGACTGAGGAATATTTCGGCAGCGCACTGTCGGTGATACGGTTCGTCACATCCGATTCCGACCTAAACTCTCTTATAACAGCATTCAAGATCGACGGGCCCAACGACATCATACTGATACCGCGCATCCAGGGACATGTGATAAACTTCGGAGACTCAACGCAGCGTGCGGAGAAAAAAGCCGCCATCATGACCGCATACCGGAGCATCCTTGACGCGAGGGGCTGGAACACATACGACACAGTGTCGGTGAAATTCCGGGGTCAGATAGTGGCGACGCGACGCGACAAGTCTGTCAACAACCACGGCTCAATGCCGGAGGAGGGTGAAGACCTCGAGGAGGCAACGCTTCCCGATGTTGCGGAAATGACTACAGAACATTCTACTGAAGAGAACGGTTAATATATATAATGAGCAAAGACAAATACATAGCTGCCATAGAAATCAGCAGTTCGAAGGTGATCGGTGCCGTGGGAATATCCGGCAAAAGCGGTCAGCTTGAGATAATTGCCGCTGAACAGGAGAAATCCACCGACACCGTGCGGTATGGGCAGATACAGAATACAGAAGAGACCTTCAACCTTACCAACTACGTACTGGAGCGGCTGGAAAGGCGCCCCAACGTGTCGCCGCGCGAAATCACCGGAGTATATATCGGACTCTCCGGAAGGTCGCTGCGCAGCATCCCCATCGACGTGAGCCTCAGCCTCCCGGACGACACGGAGATTTCCGAGTCGATAGTGGAAAGGCTGCGCTCAAACGCCCTCGCCGCCGACATCGACAACTCTCTGGAGATAATCGACGCGGTGCCGCGAGTGTTCAAGGTAGGGAAAACCGAGACACACCGCCCCATCGGCATGATGGGAAACAGCATCTTCGCCACCTACGACCTGATAGTGGCGCGCCCGGCGATTCAGGCAAATCTGAAACGTGTGATCAAAGACAAGCTCGGACTTGAGATCATGGGCATCGTGGTGACCCCGCTCGCCACCGGATATGTCGCCCTGAGCGAGCAGGAGAAGAAACTCGGATGCATGCTCGTGGACCTCGGCGCAGAGACCACCACCGTCACCATCTACACGAAAGGAAACATGGTCTACTTCGCCACCCTTCCGTTGGGAGGTAGAAACATCACGCGCGACCTCACCACTCTCAACGAACTTGAGGAGAAAGCCGAGGAATACAAGCAGAATTTCGGCAACGCCATAGCACCCGCCACGCCGTCGCAGGTAAAGGTGGGGCGCCACAAGCAGTCCGACATCAGCAACATCGTGGTGGCGCGCTCCGAAGAAATCGTGGCAAACATAGTGGAGCAGATACAATACGCCGGACTCTCGGAAAGCGACCTTCCCGAAGGCATAGTGCTGTGTGGCGGCGGAGCCCGCCTCAATGGCATGATGGAACTGATAGGGAAATACAGCGGACTTAAGGTGCGCATGGCGGGGCTCCCTCCGTTCATACGCATGAACGACACGATGGGACAGGGCATGGACTCGCTCCAGGTTGCCGCCATAATGTATGCCGGCGCAGAGAAATGCGACGAGGAGTGCCTCGCGCTGCCGGTGAAGCAGGAGGAAATGCCGGAAACCGAGACCGCGGCAGTCGTGGAGCAGGCGGCAGCCGTGCAGCCGAAGACAAGAAAGAATTCATTCTTCAGCTCTATCGGCAATAAACTGAGCCGTATGTTCACCCCCATCGACGACGATGACGACGGCGAAGAACTGAATTGAAAAGCCACTCATAACTATGGAAGAAAATTACAACGACATAACCAATACGGCTGAATTCACCGACAACCGTCCCAAGTCTATCATCAAAGTGATCGGAGTAGGCGGCGGCGGTGACAATGCCGTGAACTATATGTTCCGGCAAAACATACCGTATGTAAACTTCGTGGTGTGCAATACCGATGAGCAGGCGCTCAACATGTCGCCGGTGCCCAACAAACTGGTGCTCGGCTGGGATGTGACCCACGGCCGCGGAGCCGGCAACGACCCGGCGGTGGGCCGGCAATGTGCCGAGGCTTCCGCCGACGAGATACGCAACCTTTTCGACGACAGCACCGAGATGGTGTTCATCACCGCCGGAATGGGCGGAGGCACCGGAACAGGCGCGGCACCCGTAGTGGCGAGGATTGCCAAGGAAGAGGGGAAACTGACCATCGGCATCGTCACGGTGCCATTCCTCTTCGAAGGTAAAAAGAAAATCCTCAAGGCTTTCGAAGGCGCGAAGGAGATGCAGAAAAACGTCGACGCCCTTCTGGTGATCAACAACGAGAACCTTATCGAGATATATCCGGACTACGATTTCTTCAACGCGTTTGAGAAAGCCGACGACACTCTCGCCAACGCCGCGAGGTCAATCTCGGAAATCATCAGCGAGGAGTGCTACATCAATGTGGACTTCGAGGATGTGAAGACCACCCTCAAGGGGTCCGGGACCGCGATTATCTCCACCGCATACGGCGAGGGCGAGAACCGCATCTCGAGCGCCATTCGCAATGCCATACACTCGCCTCTGCTCCGGCAGCACGACATCAACACCTCACAGCGCCTTCTGCTGAAGTTCTCCTGCAGCCGCACGAGCAGCCGTCCGATAACCGCCGCGGAAATGACCGAGATATACAACTTCACCTCACAGCTCTCGGACTCCATCGACGTGAAGTGGGGCATAGCCGACAATCCGGATCTCGGCGACAAACTGAAGGTGACGATACTCGCCTCGGGATTCAACCTGACTCTGGTCGACGGCAACAAGACCTCGAAAGAGGGTCAGGAGAAAGACGACAATATAGTGATATTCGGAGGAGAGCATGAGAACCCGGAAGTAGTCGCCGCTCAGGCAAAGGCCGTCGACGACGAGATTGTCAAGATGTATGGCGCCGAGAAACTGAAGCAGCAGATGCGCGACGCCAACAAGGCGAAGTATGCCGTGCTCGAGCCGTCCCAGTTCGACAACCATGAGGTGGCGGCGCTCCTCGAAAGGACACCCGCCTATAACCGTCCCGCAGACTTTCTGGAAGAACTGCGTAAGACCACTGACGGCAAAGACTCCCGCATGACTCAGAAACCTAATGCCAAAGACACCTCCTCTTCTTCTACCAATGTAATTAATTTCGGCTGAAATACGAATGGAAAATAAATTTACTATGGTCGCCAAGACCTTCCAGGGCCTGGAGGATGTGTTGTGCGACGAACTTGTGGCCCTCGGGGCTGAAAACGTGGAGACCGGCAAGCGCATGGTGCAGTTTGAGGGAGACCTCGCCATGATGTATAAGGCAAACCTGTGCTGCCGCACGGCTCTGAGGATTCTCAAACCCATCGTGAAGTTCACTGCCTCAAACCCCGACGACCTTTACGATGCCGTAAGGGAAATAGAATGGGAGAAATACATGACGGCAGACTCCACCTTCTCCATCGACTCCACCGTTAGCAGCGCGGACTTCACCCATTCCAAATTTGTGACCTACCGCGTGAAAGACGGCATAGTGGACCATTTCAACGACATTTGCGGACGCCGCCCCTCGATAAGGCTGCAGGGCGCAGACATCCAGCTTAATGTGCATATATCGGAAGACCGGGTGACGATATCGCTCGACTCCAGCGGCGAACCGCTCTCGAAACGCGGCTATAAGGTGGAGAACACTGAGGCGCCAATCAACGAGGTGCTTGCCGCCGGAATAATACTGAAGACCGGCTGGCGCGGCGAATGCGACTTCGCCGACCCGATGTGCGGATCAGGCACATTCCTTACGGAGGCTGCCCTGATTGCCGCAAATATCAATCCGGGCATATACAGAGAGCATTTCGCTTTCGAGACATGGGACAATTTCGACCGCGACCTCTTTGAGGAAATATACAATGACGACAGCGGTGAAAGAGACTTCGCATATAAGATCTACGGAGGCGACATCGACCCCGAGGCAGTGAAGATAGCACGCAAGAACGTCAGGAGCGCCAAGGTGGAGAATATGGTGGAGATTTCATGCAAAAGCATAGAGGACTGGACCGACAACGCTCCCGAGGGTGTTCTCGTGACCAATCCGCCTTACGGACAGCGCATCAATCCCTCCAATATGACGGCGCAGATTCTCTACAAGACCATCGGCTCATGCCTTAAGAAAAACTTCGAGGGATGGCATGCATGGATAATAGGACTTGAGGAGGGCAACATGCAGGACATTGGTCTCAAGCCGTCGGTGAAGTATCCTCTTCTCAACGGCTCGCTGGAATGCACCCTCAACGAGTATGTGATGTTTAGCGGTAACTACAACGACTTCCGCGCCGACGGGGGAGTAGTGAAACACGCGTCTCCTAAAGACGAGCAGCCGAAAGTGCGCCGAATGTCAGACCGAGAATGGGAGGATGACGCCCGCAGATTTGACGGCAAAAGCCGCAAGAAAGACAACACCCGCAAAGACTTCTCAAAAGGTGGCAAGTCCGGCCGCTTCGACAGCGACGACCGCAAGCCGAGACGTTTCGGCGACGACGACCGCAAGCCGAGACGTTTCGGCGACGACGACCGCAAGCCGAGACGCTTCGACAATGACCGTAAACCAAAACGCTTCGGCGACGATGACCGCAAGCCGAGACGCTTCGACGACGACCGCAAGCCCAAACGTTTCGGTGATGATGACCGCAAGCCAAGGCGCTTCGGCGACGAACCGCGAAAAATATCCGACAAAGGACCGAGACTTACCCAGTATGAGGAAACACGCGCACCGGGCAAGATGCGCTCACGCCGCAACAACGGCAGGGACTTCCGCAACGATGACGAAGACTGACCTGAAAGAAGACTGACCTGAAATGAGCAACTACCGCACTGCCGGCCCCGCATCCATCATAACAGGCGCTGTCGCGGCTGTCGCCATGATTGCCGCCACAGCGCTCCTGCTGCCCAATCTCGCGCCGGAAGGCAACTATGGAATATGCCTTCCGTCGCCCAACCAGTGGGTGATACCATACGCCGAGGTCCCGATTAATGCCGTTCTGATACTGATTGCCGTCACCGCCGCATTTTTCATCAACCGGAGATATTCGTTTGTAAAAGGCACCGAAGGCATTCTCCCGACATCTCTGGCAGTGCTTCTTGCATCGAATCCTGTCAACACGTCATATCTCGGCATACCGGTCATAATGCTTATCGTCAACCTCGTATGCCTTGACATCATGATGAAGGCGTACCGTTCGCCCAACGCCACGACGCAAATGTTTGCCGTGGCGACCTATCTCTCACTCGGGTCGATGATACAGTATGCCTTCCTGCCCATGATGCTCGTGTATCCCGTAATAGCCCTAATGGCAAAGGTGCTTCGACCTAAGGAAACCATAGCATACGTAATGGGTCTGCTGGCGCCATACTGGGTGCTTCTCGGTTTCGGGATCATCTCCCCTCAAGACTTCCGGATGCCTCAGTTTCTCGCCATAATGCCTCAATACGGCACAGGGTTCATGCTCTTCATATTCATCTCGCTGGGCACATTGGCGCTGACATGCCTGATGATGTCGCTCAACAACGTAATGCTGATATATTCAGGCAACATACGGGAAAGGACTTTCAACAACATGATCACGCTGCTCGGACTGGCGTGCCTTGCATGCATGCTTGCGGACTTTGACAATTTCCAGGCTTATTCCACGACTTTCTGCTTCACGGCGGCGGTACAGATTTCCAATTTCTTCGCCATGCGCCGCATACCCCGGAGCCATATATGGTTCTGGTCGCTTATGTCGCTCTTTATCGTATTCTATATTCTTATGGTCGTGGACGCCACGATTGCAAAATAAATGTACACATCATGAAAATAGTAATCGACGACAACATACCTTTCATCGACGGAAGGATACCCGGAGCCGATATCCGGATTCTTCCGGCAGGAAAAATCTGTCGCGAAACGGTTCATGACGCCGATGCCGTTATGGTAAGGACGCGAACCCGCTGCGACGCATCGCTGCTCGAGGGGTCGAACGTCAGGGTTGTGGCAACCGCCACCATCGGACTGGACCATATAGACATCCCCTGGTGTGAGAGCCACGGAATTGCGGCGCGGAACGCCCCGGGATGCAACGCGCCCGGAGTTGCGGTGTATGTATGGGCATCACTCCTCCGCTCCGGTTTCGACCCCCGGAAGCATACCCTTGGAGTGGTCGGATGCGGACACGTGGGGGGAATAGTGGCGCAGTGGGGCAGACGGCTTGGCGCAAAAGTGCTGGTATGCGACCCGCCGAGGGCTGCCGCCGAATATACCGACCATGAGTATATTTCACTGGAGGAACTTTTGGAGCAAAGCGACGCTGTGACCCTCCACACGCCACTCACGCGAAGCGGTGACTGCCCGACATTCCATCTGATCAACGAGAAGACGCTGCGTTTCCTGAAAGAAGGTGCGATATTTGTCAACGCCGCGAGGGGAGAGGTGGCGGAGACCCGCGCTCTGTGTGACGCCATACGCTCACACCGCATTTCGAAGGCAATCATCGACACCTGGGAAGGAGAACCTGTCATAGACCGTGAACTTCTTGAACTCGCCGACGTGGCGACATGCCATATAGCAGGCTACAGCCGGCAGGGCAAGGAGCGCGCCACACGCATGGCTCTCGAGGCGGTGGGGGAGTGCCTCGGCATTCCGGTTATTACCGACGGACTGCAGGGGGCATATACCGAACCAAGCATCATCACACGTGAAATACTAATGGAGAAATTCGACCCGGCACCCCTCACGGCAGAACTGAAATCTCACCCGGAGAAGTTCGAGTCGATGCGAAACGGGTATCCGCTGCATAATGAATAATTAGTAATTAGTAATTAGTAGTTAGTAAGTAGTAATTTAATTTTATGAAAAGAGTTTTTTTTGCCTTTTTGATGCTTGCATCGGCTATGGGCATGACGGCTAATGATGCCAGATATATTTTCTATTTTATCGGCGACGGCATGGGTATGGGCCATGTAAATGCCACGGAGATATACAACCGGGATGTTCTGAAAAGCGAACGCCCCCTGCTGATGCTTACCTTCCCGGTAGCGTCGCAGGCACGCACATATTCAGCCTCGAGTCCCATAACCGACAGCGCGGCAGCAGGCACAGCCCTGTCAACGGGCCACAAGACCAAAAACTCAATGATCGGAATGAATCCCGACTCAGTGGCGGTGGAAAGCATCGCCGTCGACTTCATGAAGGCAGGTTTCCCGGTGGGCGTGGGCACGACAGTTCAGGCTGACGACGCCACTCCTGCCGCATGGTACGCACATGCAGCCAACCGCTCCATGAAAGAGGACATAGCCCCCCAGGCGGCCCAAAGCGGACTCACTTTCCTCGCAGGAGGAGACTTCAAGCTCCGCGGCGCCGGAGAGGAGGCGTTTGAGGATTTCGTGAAGGTGATGCAGAAAGGCGACTATCAGATATGCGAGGGTTTCGAGGCTTTCCGGCAACTGCGCGACAAGGGGAAGGCTCCCCACAAGGTGCTTCTCTATTCCGACAACCCCACGTGGGGCCAGGTGGGCTACACCATAGACTCCATTCCCGGCGCTATGACCTGCGCGCAGATCACTGAGGCATGTCTCTCCACACTGCGCAGCGCCGATGCCGACAAGTTCCTCATGATGATAGAGGGCGGAAATATCGACTGGGCGGCGCATGCCAACGACGGCGGAGCCGTGATTAAGGAAATCCTCAACTTTCAGGATGCCGTCAACGTGGCATACCAGTTCTACCTGCGCCATCCCGACGAGACCCTTATCGTGATTACCGCCGACCATGACACGGGAGGCATGGCATACGGAAGAAACGGAATGAAGGGAGCAGACATCGGATATGCCGACTTCCAGCGGATATCGAAGGACGTTTTCGGCGAATGGACCCGCAACTGGGGCAGCCGGACAGAGAATCCCTCCTGGGACGAGATGGAGAAGACACTCCGGGAAAAACTCGGATTCTGGAACGGCGTGCCGGTAAGCGACATAGAGACTGAAGAACTCAAGGCACTCTTCACCAAGACTTTCATCAACCGTGAGGCAGAAGACCAGAAGACCCTGTATCACACCTTCAACGCATTTACAGCCAAGGTGTTTGATGTGCTCAACGCCCACATGGGCATTGGATGGACATCAACGTCACACACCGGAAACTTCGTGCCGGTATATGCCGTGGGTGCCAACTCCCACTACTTTACGGGCAACCTTGACAACACCGAAATTCCTAAACTGATCAAACGAGCCGCCGGCGTGAAATAATATGGGAAAACAGAAATTCTATGTAGTGTGGGCGGGACGCGAACCCGGTGTCTACGACAACTGGAGCGACTGCGAGGAGCAGATACTGAACTTTCCCGGCGCACGCTATAAGGGGTTCTCGTCGGCAGCCGAGGCAGCCGCGGCATTCCGCGAGGGGGAGGGCTCTACCGAAGACCTCGGCTCTTTCCTCATCGCCGCCGCCGACCACCGCGAAAGCATTCCCCATACCCCCGCTTACATGTCGAATCCCGACATCGACAAAGACGCATGGGCGGTAGACGCCTCCTGTCAGGGCAACCCGGGAATAATGGAATACAAGGGGGTGGAGGTAGCCACAGGACGCGTCATCTTCCGTATGGGTCCCTTCGCACAGGGCACCAACAACATCGGTGAGTTTCTCGCGATTGTGCACGCATTGGCGGAGATGCGCCGCCGCAACGACTGGCACAACATCTACAGCGATTCCAAGACCGCCATGGCATGGATCCGCAACCGCCAGGTGAAGACACAGCTGAAACCCACGAAAGAAAACGCGAGACTCTTCGAGCTTATGGGGCGCGCGCTCGTATGGATCCGAAGCAACTCGTGGCCCGTCAAGATCATGAAATGGCAGACCGACCTATGGGGAGAGATTCCCGCCGACTTCGGTCGCAAATGATATAAAATCCACACCTGACCACCCACAACAACACCATTCGCCATGCTGCTGAAAAAATGGATTACCGAGTTGCTGAACTCATGTGTGGCGCCGGATACAGCCGCCACCCTCACCACACCGCTTCTGATTGCGGCTATAGCCGTGATATCGGTGGTGTCCTACTATCTCTGTGTCAAGATACTCACGCCGCTCGTGAAAATCATCACAAAAAAGTCGAAGACCGAGTGGGACAACGATATCTTCGAAGAGAAGGCAATGAAGGCATTCTCGCAGCTTGCGCCCGCCTGCCTTCTCTCATGGATGCTTCCCGAGGCTTTCACCGGGCATGAATGGGGTGTATCCACTATCGAGAAACTCACCGACGTCTATATCGTATATGCGGTAATCAACCTTCTGGCGCGCCTTATGTCAAACACTGTGGATGCTTTCGAGAAGCGCGACAAGGCAAGCCAGCACAATCTCACCCTGCTTGAAGACGCCATGAAACTGATTATGGTGATAGTGGGAGTGATAATCGCGCTGAGCATTCTTTTCGACAAGAAGCCGGGCATGGTGCTTACCGGATTCGGAGCGTCAGCCGCTGTGCTGATGCTGGTGTTTCAGGACACGATCAAAGGCTTTGTGGCAGGTGTGCAGCTCTCGCTCAACAAGATGTTGAAGAAGGGCGACTGGATAGTATGCGAGAAGGCGGGAGCCGACGGAGAGGTGCAGGAAGTGAAGCTCACCACCGTGAAGGTGCGCAACTGGGACAACTCCATCGTCACCATTCATCCCTACACTCTCATCAGCGACTCTTTCCGCAACTATCAGAATATGCGCGAGGTGGGGGCTCGCCGCGTGGCTCGGTCCATATACATCGACTTCGACACGGTCCGCTTCCTGAGGGCGGAGGAAGTGAACACTCTTCTGGAGCGCGGCTTCATCTCCGAGCATGAACTGAAGCATGCCGAGAGAGAGGTCAACCTGTCGCTCTTCCGAAAATACCTCATCCGCTATCTCACGTCGCATCCGGAAGTAATCAAACGGCATCCGGACTCGGCAGTGATTCTGATGGTGCGCCAGCTGGCGCCGAAGCCGCAGGGGCTTCCGCTTGAGCTCTATTTCTTCACGCGCATCACGGCATGGAGCGCCTTCGAGCGCCTGCAGGCGGACATCTTCGACCATGTATACGCCAGCGTCAGGGAATTCGGACTGCGCATATACCAGGCGCCCTCCGGCGACGACGTGCGCTACCGCCTACCGGAAAAATAAAGGAATGCCCCGGCTTTCTACACCGGAACACTCCTTATGCGACAATCGGGATTTATCCGTAATATCTGCTATTTCAGCATCACTTTCGACTTCGTGCCGTCGGCATGGACAGCCACGTATATGCCGGGTGCGGACGGTTTTTCTATTCTTGTACCCTCAAGTGTATAGTATGCCACCACGGGCGCACCGGAAACGTCTTCCACGCCTTCCACTCCATTGGGGTCTGTTACCGTCACCAGGCACTCAGCCTTGAACTCTGGAGCAAGGGCGATGGTGGCGGTTATCACGGCGTTGCCGGGAGCCACACCAATAACGTCACCTCTTGTGCTCACGGTGGCTACGGACGGGTCTGAAGTGGACCACTCGATACCCATCTCGCTGCATTCAGCCGGAGCAATGCGGGCTATCAGATAGTCGGCGCCGTTTACATTAAGACCGAGAGCACTCTTGTCGAGCATCACCGACTCTATGCGGTATGGCACCACATTGTTGCCCGACATAGCGGAGCGATATTCCGACTCGGCATCGGCAGGCACATAGACAGTGGCAGTCCTCTGGATGGCATTCGAGCCTGCTGCGGGAGCTTCAGCTCCATGGAAATAAACCGTCGATAGCTGGTCGCAGCCATTGAAGGCACTTTCACCAAGAGAAGTAAGTCCGGCAGGAAACTCCACGCAATAGAGATTGCTGTTGTTGCTAAAGGCGTTTTTGCCGATACTGAGAGAAGACGCCGCGCGAGTCTGCGGACGAGGAGCGAACACTACCGTGTTGATACGGGAAGATTCAAAAAGAGATTCGGGTATAACCTCCACATTCTTTCCTATCACCAGAGAGTCAAGAGCATTCTCGTAATGTAACGAGATCAACGGATACACATAGTCGTATTGAGGCACCCTCTTGAGATTCGGGATATCGAAAATAACCTTGCGAAGGTCCGGCATTGACTCGCAAACCGGCAAGTACTCCGGAAGACTTTCAATCCCGGAATGCAGGTCCATCTCTATGACACCCGAAACATTATACAACGCCCTATCGCCCAAATGCTTCATATTAGGCAGAGATAGTTTTGTGCCGAAAGGAAACTCCAGACCGGAAAGCGCCTCCTCTCCAAGACTGACGACCCTGTCGATGGATCCTTTCACCTTAGCCGGATTATCGCTATAAGCCCATATGGCTTTATTGCCGATTTCGAGAGGGACATCCGAATCCTCAAACTCCACACGCGCCAGAGAACCTCCTATACTAAACAGTCCGTCCGGAATATTCTCCACACCGGCTCCAATAACAAGCTTCTCTATATTACACCCTGAAAACGGCACGTATGAGCCTATATAGTCACCATAATCAAGTGTGCGGGAATCAAGACGCACGGTAGAAAGATACGGACAGCCCATAAATGCTGTTCCACCAATTTCCTCAAGTGAGGCGGGGAGTGTGACTGATGTTATTTTTGTATTGCCGAATGTGCTGTAAAACTCATTCTGACCACTGCTTTTAATCACTTTCAATCCCTCCGGCAATTTTAAAGAGGTAATGCCTGACATACAGAAAGCGTTGTCGCCGATATACTCGACTGTGGAGGGAATCTCGATGCTTGTCAGTTTCGGTGAACTGTAGAATACATTATCGCCGATGATGCGAAGACCATCGTTGAGTGTGGCGCTCTCAAGATTCTCGTAATAGCCACCAGCGGCATACAAGGACTCTACGGAAGAGGGGAGCGTAAAGCTACGCACCGATGACATGTCGAAGTTGGCGGCTATGGAAACGGTACCGTCGCGGAATGTAATATCAGTAGGCTTATTGACCGCCTTATAAGCCACATTGCCGAGATAAACGACACCATCGACGGCTGTGGTGTTCAGGTTCCGGTCCCAAGGAGTGTCCTTGAAGGCTCTGTCGCCAATAAAGGAGACAGAGACGGGAATCTCAACATCGGAGAGTGCCGTGCCCTCAAAGGCAGACGCACCGATACTCTCTGTCCCTTCCGGAAATATGAGTTCCGTCAGTTTTACCTTTTCCCTAAGACTCCAGTTTTCAAGATAGAATGCACGGTCGCCTATCTCACGCAGATTTGCAGACAGTTTCAGCTCGCTTATCGGGCAGTCCATAAAAGCCGCGGAAGAAATCTTTTCAACATTTGAGAGGTCGGCTGAAGAGAGGGCTGTTGCCTTGAACGCCTCATCGCCAATGGCGTTGACATTCTCAAGATTGATTGACGAGAGGGATTCCACTCGCCAGAAGGCGCGGTCACCGATAGCCACGGGATGCGCAGGCAGAGTGACTGATGTCAAAACGGTTCTGTAGAATGCGTTGGAACCTATTTTCTTAAGGGCGGAGGGCATGTTGACGGAGGCAAGACCGAAACAGTCCTCGAAGCAGGATTCGCCTATTTCCTCGACATTGTCGGGGAGCACCGCCTCCTTGAGGCCCATGCTCTTGAAGCAGATGTAGTCAGCTATTCTGTTGTCTTTTGCCGGGAGAGTGACTTTTTCAAATTCAGTGTTTGCGAGCAGACCGGCGAGGTCGTCGCCATAAATGCTGTAGACAGCAACCGGCATACCGAGACCTCCGGTGGAGGTGGAGACTTCTTCTCTCTTGTTTTTCGAGTAATAGAACTTGGCATACGTTCCGCCTCCCGCCTCGGCGAAGATTGTCACCTTACGGTATGGTTCAGTCTCCGACTCCACCAGTTTAACATCGGTGATGTCGAGATGCTTCACCTGCATGATCTTACCGGAGTTTCCGGTGAGATATTCCACGTCGGCGGCATTGAGCGTGCCGGAAAGGCGCAACGTGGAGATGTCTGCCTCTGTGTCGATAAGCAGATCCTTGAATGAGCCCGGCTCGGACACATTCAGGTCGAATGCAAAGACCTCGGCGAGCGACACAACCATCGCCGATATCAGCAAAAACAATCTAATTTTCATGTGTTCAAGTATTATGAATTAAACAATACGCAAAATTAGCATTTTACTGATAACACGTCAATTACGGAATTCCGTGATTTTTCAGGAAATTTTAAGCCGACCGCGCAGTGCCCGGCATTGCAAGCGGGCGTAAAAAATCCGGCATCAAACGAATGATGCCGGACTAAATCTACCGATACAGGCAGTATGACATTATCTGCGGATACCGAGTTCCTTCTTGGCGATGATGGCGCGATAGCGGTTGATATCCTTGCGCTTCAGGTAGTCGAGAAGGCTGCGGCGCTGGCCTACGAGCATTTTCAGAGCGCGGGCTGTAGCGAAGTCCTTGTGGTTTTCCTTCAGGTGCTCTGTAAGGTGCTTGATACGGATAGAGAAGAGTGCGATCTGGCTTTCAGGGCTGCCGGTGTCGGTTGCGCCCTGGCCATACTTCTCGAAAATTGCCTGTTTTTCTTCTGTTGAAAGATGCATTTTTGTGAGAGTTAATTGGTTAATGAATGTTTATGCCTTTCTGAAAAAGGATGTTTCCGAGGTCTCTCTCCTCCTGTCGGAAACCCCTTTCGGCAAAAGACACTGCAAAATTAATAAAAATCTCCGAAACTACAAAATATCACCTCTTTCCCGCTCCCTAAATCGACCCTCCGGGCTGCCCGGTCCATTCCCGACCAAACAAATTCAAATCAGATTTGCAAATTTGAAAAAATAATTGTAACTTGCAGTCGTAAAACATCAACGGCTGCCGCTGCCCGGTTTTCGGACATAGTGTAGCCTAACCGATACAGTTATGAAGAAACCGAAATTAGTGATAAGCTCCGGAGCGGGGATAAGCGCCGAGTCCGGCATAAAGACCTTCCGCGACGCCGGAGGCCTCTGGGAAAACTATCCCGTTATGGATGTGGCGTCCGCCGACGGTTTCCGCAGAAACCCGAAACTCGTGCATGACTTCTACAACGCGCGCCGCCACGACCTGCTGAAGGCGCAGCCCAACGCCGCACACCGCGCACTCGTAGACCTCGAAAAGCATTTCGATGTCTACATCATAACCCAGAACGTTGACGACCTGCACGAAAGAGCCGGCTCGAAAAACGTGCTTCACCTGCATGGCGAACTCATGAAGATACGCTCCATAATCCATCCCGAATATGTAGAGACACTCGACCCGGACCACCTTGACACCACCCCGGAGACACGCGGGGCAAACGGAGACCCCATGCGTCCGCATATAGTATTCTTCCAGGAGGCGGTCCCAAATATCGAGAAAGCCATGCAGCTGGTGAGCGAAGCCGACATCTTCTGCATCATCGGCACGAGCCTCGCCGTGTATCCCGCCGCCGGCCTCCTCTACAGCGTGCGCCCCGGCACTCCTATATATTATATAGACCCGCACCCCGCCGCCACCCCCGACATCCCTAACCTCACGGTAATCCCGCAGACAGCCTCCGAAGGAATGAAAACCCTCACCTCCCTCCTCTGCCATGATACCTGAGTTTAAGAAATGTCTGCCGGCAATACTGATGTTCATCGCCGCTTCAGGATTCATTCAGCTCAATGCCGAAGAGACTGTCGTGACCGACAACGTAGTCATCGACACTGAATTTAAGGAATACGAGATCAAAGACAATCATGGTGAAATCTCTTGCGTAAAGGTGATAGATGAAACCACCTACAGCGCATTGCGCTCTGACTCCTATGCCGACGCACTGACCATGTATAGCGACCACATCTCAGTCGACAAAGCATCCGCTCCCGGAGCAAAAGCATATTACAGAAGCTGGGAAAGTTCCGATGTCTTCTACGACGGCTCAAGAATATGCTACATGAGGGTACCGCTTAAAAAAGGGAAAAAAGCCAAGGCTACCTTTAATCTCACATACAAGGATCCGGAGCATTTTTGCCGGATATTATTGGTATCTCCATACTATACGTTCAACTCGAAAACGGTTGTAAGGGTTCCTGCAAGTCTCGCCGCGAGGATCCACGTGACTCCACGCAACCTGACAGATGATATAACCTTCCGGTCAGAGACACTTTCCGACGGGAGCGTGACGTATACGGCGGAAACATCCAACAGGCAACGCTATCCTGTTGACCCCGGAGCACCATCTCTTGCAGTAAGCGCTCCCCAACTCATAGTGACAGGCGCATTCCGGGATCTCGGTTCCCTATACCGATATATAAAAAAATTTGCCGGCAACGAAGAGTACGATGCATCCCTGACTAAACTTGCATCGGATATCGCAGCTCGCTGTAAAGACAGGAAGGCTGTAATCGACAGCATAACAGACTGGGTCAGGTCCAACATACGCTACCTCGCCATTGAGCACGGCGAATATGCGTTTCGTCCCGACGACGCTTCCGAAGTCTTACGAAAAAGAGCCGGAGACTGCAAGGGCTCAGCAAATCTCATAAAGGCACTTTTGCGCCTAAACGGGCTTGACGGACGTCTTGTCTGGATTGGCACGCGAGATGAGGTGCCGTATGACTGGGATTCCGTACCCGCACTCTGTTCCGGCAACCATGTCATAGCCGCATGTATGCTGCCTGACACCATCCTCTATATTGACGGCACCGCCACATGGGCACGACCGGGTTATATACCACCCTCAATCAGAGGACGCAAAGCCCTAATTGAGGACGACGAAAACTACATCCTCTCCGTGGTACCCGACCCCGGGACGAAGGAAGACTCCGAACATCTGACTGCTGACTTCCGAATTGAAGGCAGATCTCTGAAGGGCAAAATATCACTAACACTCTCCGGAGTGAGAAGAGTTGAATTCCTTGCAACCTACGCCAACTCCGAACCTCGCGACAGGGATATGATCTGCAAAAAAATCCTTGCCTTCCCAAAGAAAAATTCAGAGGTGGCGGACGTCTCGGTCACATACGGCGACACGGCGGTCACGCTGTCGGCTGAAATTGAGGAAAGATATTCGGTGACGGAAAGCGGTGACAAGATTTATTTGGACCTACGTCCCATGCGGGAAGCAATGATGGATGCCACAGACACATTCGCAAGAAGAGCCGGCCTGGAAGTGCCATACGGATATGTGTCATCCTATGTCTACTCAATCAGGATTCCCGAGGGATACAGGATCGAATCGGTGCCTGAAAGCGTAACGATCAACGACGACTGGCATAAAGGGACGCTGTCATATACAGTGGAAGAAGATAGGATTCAATGCCGATGTGAGGTGTCTACAAAATCCCTCTCCGCCGAAAGGGAGGAAATTCCGAAAAGAAACAAGGGCATTCTCACACTAAAGAAAGCATCCGACAGCCAGTTGACCCTTGTCCGTCTATCCTAAGACGGAACTACAAATCCGGAAGTAAATACACAACCAACAATAAAACAAACCATTATGAAACGAGTACTAATTTTCTTAATTGCAATTCAATTATTTCCGGCCGCCATGCGTAGCGCAGACTCCAGGTTTATGCGGGAAGCCGCCGACAAAGTCTGGAACGCCCGTCCGGAACTATTTGATCCGAAACGCGAGATTCCGGATTCTCTTCGAGAGTCCGTCTCGGCTGTTGTTCTGGGATGTTACGACAATCTTAATGCCGACTATATGGTCTATGACACCCCCTATGGAGTCGAGACACGCGCCGAATGCATCACTTTTACCAGAAAAATGGTAAAGTTGCTGGACCGCACGGCAGTCGAGAATTTTTCAAAACATGAGTTCGGCTCTTCACAAAAGGCGGGAATACGATTCAGACAGAATATCGCGGAGAGCGACAACGCTTTCGGAGCAAAAATCCACAAGCCAGACGGAACGGTCAAGGATGTAGACGTATCGAAGGCATATAATATAGATGAAGGGAAAAAAGGAGGCGACGACAAACTGATAAAGAAGATTATTGACATTCCCGGTCTTGAACCCGGCGATGTATTGGAATATTTCACCTGTACGCGCTATCGCACCAGAGAACTGGACCTTCCGTATACAAGAATTACGGTCTCTGATGAATATCCCGTGATGGAGGCAGTGGTGGAATGCACGTTTGACCCTAAACTTACAGTCGAATTCCGAGGTTACAACGGAGTTCCTGACCTTGAGACAGGCAAGAACAAAGCAGGCGACAACACGGCGTATATACATCTGGAAAACATACCAATGATGACAGACACAAGATTTGTCAACCGCTGGCGGGAAATACCGTTTTATGACTTCTTTGTCCTCAACAACACGTCACCTTATCGCTACTATCCCAAATATTCCAGAGCGGGAGGCCTGTATCAGAATCCTCTTGCCGGAACTATATTCCGCGACATATCACTGATGATGGCTGCTTCCAATTACGACAAATCCAACCTTCCCGGTAAAATTAGAGGTATAATAAAAAATTACCGCAAGGCACATCCCGAGGCTACCACGGAAGAACTGACAGACATGGCATGGATTGCAACAAACTACGCCAATGCAGTCTCCAAAGACAACGACGCCTCTGACTATTGGCTCGCCCTGATGTTTTCCGACATTCTGAAAAAGGAAAAACTGTCCGAGTCCGCATCCGTTGCATTCATTATGCCAGCCAACAATGTGGCAACCGGAGAAATCATCAACTGGCGACAGCCGGATTTCGGTACCCTCGTTGGAGAAAAACTGTATCTGTCCTGCACTCTGAGGTCTTTTCTTCCAGGCGAACTTCCGGGCGAATACCAGGGACAGATATGTGCCACCTATCCCGGAGACCGCGACAAACTGTGGGAATTCACAATGCCTAAGATCATGACGACTGATGTGTCGAAATCTAACGATAATAAGATTCTTGTGAACGCTGTCGTATCGCTCGGAGAAGATGACAATGCTACAATAGAAAACGAGATTACTCTTACGGGTGCGATGAAAGACGCATCAGAACCGTTTGTCACAGACTCGGAATGGCTGGCGGAACAGGAGGATTTTCTCGAAATAGAACCGGGAAAGAGATATAAGGACAAATATCATGATCCTGAAGCACGGTCAAAGAAACTCAAAGAGTATGCAGGCGAACTTTATGACGCCTTCCACACCGGGGAAAGCTCCAAGATAAGCAATGTCGTGGTGGTGTCGCGCGGAATCACATCAGACGCACCTGACTTTAAGCTGAAGTTCACGTCTTCCATCCAGGCATTCACCGCAAGGGCCGGCAATGACATCATAGTCAAGATAGGCCAGTTGGCAGGAAACAACAGCCGGATTGAAGGCATCGAACGCAACAGGACCACCGATATAAACTATAAGTCGGCATATCAGGAAAACTATACAATCCTATTGAATATTCCGGAAGGATATTCGGTGGATGAGAAATCCCTTGAGTCACTCTCCTGCAATGTGCAGACTCCCGTGGGAATGTTCATCTCCGGAATAAAACTCTCGCCCGATGGCAAAAGCCTGACCTTGGCAGTAAGGTCCAGAATACAGCGTCCGCTTTTCAGCAAAGCCGCATGGCAGTCGGTACTTGACCTCACCGATGCCGCCTCATCATTTGCAGACGCACGCCTTGTACTCAAAAAAATCTGACACCGGACGGGGCAATAGGGGGGAGAAAACGGATTATTGCACAAAAGGGGAGAAATGAGCAGATTATTAAATTTTGTTAATCTTGAGGTTCACTGACAAATGTTGACATTTTTTTACCTATATTTGTAAGTGAAAACGTTTGCAGGCAACATTTGCCAACCGGCAGGCGTTGCAGAGAGTCGAAAACCGATAATAATCATTACCAAATAATACCAATGGCAAAAATACAAGGAGCAGTCACCGTCAACACCGAACGGTGCAAAGGATGCAATCTTTGCGTGGTCGCATGTCCGACCGATACGCTGTCGCTGCAGCCCAACGAGGTCAATGACCGAGGGTTTCACTACGCTTATATGGCACACCCCGACGCCTGCATCGGATGCTGCAGCTGCGCGATGGTGTGTCCCGACGCCTGCATCGAGGTGTATCGCGTGAAAATAGACTGAAACTCCAAACGAACAAACCAACATTACAATATGGAAGAGGTAAGACTAATGAAGGGGAACGAGGCAATCGCCCACGCCGCCATCCGCTATGGATGCGACGGATATTTCGGCTATCCCATCACCCCTCAGTCGGAAGTGCTCGAGACCCTCGAGGAACTGATGCCCTGGGAAACTACCGGCATGGTGGTGCTTCAGGCGGAATCGGAAGTTGCCGCCATCAATATGGTGTATGGCGGGGCGTCCACCGGAAAGGCTGTGATGACCTCGTCGTCATCGCCCGGCGTCAGCCTTAAGCAGGAAGGCATTTCCTATATCGCGGCGGCATCTCTGCCGGCGCTCGTGCTCAACGTGATGCGCGGAGGCCCCGGTCTTGGCACCATCCAGCCTTCCCAGGCAGACTATTTCCAGGCTACCAAGGGCGGAGGCCACGGCGACTATCACCTGATAGTGCTCGCGCCCTCCACTGTCCAGGAGATGGCGGACTTCGTGGGGCTCGGATTCGACCTGGCGTTCAAATACTGCAACCCCGCCATGATTCTCGCCGACGGAATAGTGGGTCAGATGATGGAGAAGGTGGTGCTCCCCGAACAGAGGGCACGACGCACCGACGAAGAAATCAGGGAGCAGTGCCCCTGGGCAGCCAACGGACGCAAGGGACTCAGAAAGCGCAATGTGATTACTTCGCTCGAACTTGAGTCGTCTCGCATGGAGGTCATCAACGAAGAGCTTCAGGCAAAATACCGCCGGATTGAGGAAAACGAGACCCGCTGGGAGGAAATCGACACCGAAGACGCCGACTATCTCATCATATCGTTCGGCTCCGTGGCGCGTATCTCCACAAAAGCCAAGGAACTCGCTGCCGAAGAGGGTCTGAAGGTCGGCATCCTGCGCCCCATAACCCTCTGGCCATTCCCCTCCGAAGCCATCAGAAAGGCTGCGGAAGGAAAGAAGGGCATCCTCGTGGTCGAGCTCAACGCCGGCCAGATGATAGAAGACGTTCGCCTTGCAGTGCACGATTCGCTGCCGGTGAAGCACTTCGGCCGCATGGGAGGCATCATCCCCAGCCCGTCTGAGATTGTAACCGCCCTGAAGGAAAGGGTAATCGATTCACACTAATCAAGGCAAGATATGGAAATTACAGATATAATCCGCCCTGAAAACAAGGTATACAGCAAGCCGGAGCTCCTTGAGGAAGTGAATATGCACTATTGCCCGGGATGCAGCCACGGAGTGATCCATAAACTCGTGGCGGAAGTAATCGCCGAACTCGGCATAGTGGAGCGCACGGTAGGCATTTCGCCCGTGGGATGCGCCGTCTTCGCCTACAATTACATCGACTGCGACTGGATCGAGGCAGCCCACGGAAGGGCTCCCGCAGTCGCCACGGCTGTCAGCCGCTTATGGCCCGAAGATGTGGTGTTCACATACCAGGGCGACGGCGACATGTCGGCAATCGGAACCGCCGAGACAATCCACGCCGCCAACCGCGGCGAAAACATAGTGATGATTTTCGTCAACAACGCCATCTACGGAATGACCGGCGGACAGATGGCGCCGACTACACTAATCGGACAGAAGACCGCCACCTCACCCTACGGACGCCGGGTAGACCTCAACGGACATCCGCTTGAGATCACAAACCTTCTGAAGGAACTCGACGGCACATGCTACGTGACTCGCCAGAGTGTGCACACCGCAGCCAATGTCAGAAAGACCAAGGCAGCCCTGAAGAAGGCTTTCCAGAACGCCATCGACAAGAAGGGCACAAGCGTGGTGGAAGTGGTGTCGACATGCAACTCCGGATGGAAGATGTCGCCCCAGAAAGCCAATGAATGGATGGCGGAACATATGTTTGCTAAATATCCTCTCGGGGATCTCAAAAACGAGTAAAAGATGAAGACTGAGATTATAGCAGCCGGATTCGGAGGACAGGGCGTCCTCTCGATGGGCAAGATTCTGGCTTATTCCGGACTCATGGACAATAAGGAAGTGAGCTGGATGCCATCCTACGGCCCCGAACAGAGGGGAGGCACAGCCAATGTCACCGTTATCCTGAGCGACGAGCGTATCTCATCGCCGGTGCTCGACACATACGACATAGTGATCGCCCTCAACCAGCAGAGCCTTGACAAGTTCGGACCCCGCGTGAAGAAAGGGGGCATACTTATCTACGACACCAACGGTATCCACAAGCATCCGCAGCGCGACGACATCAACATCTATCCCGTCGATGCAATGGACGCGACTCTCGAACTGGGCAACGCCAAGGCATACAACATGATAGTGATGGGTGCCCTCCTCGAGGCGATGCCTTATAAGATTCCGATGGAAAACGTGATAAAGGGGCTCAAGAAATCGCTTCCTGAGCGCCACCACAAACTCATTCCGCTCAACGAGCAGGCGATAGAGAAAGGACGCTCCATCCTGAAGAAGAAATGATTCCTATACGACGCGCGGTCTGATATTGCGATGCGCGGTCTGAAACAGAAGGCGGCTTACCTCATTAAGGTTTGCCGCCTTTTATCTTTATGAACCGGCAGACTGTTGCCACGACAACCGCGCCTGCGCAGTCTGCCACAAGATCCATCGTGTCGCCGGATCTGCCGGCATGCATCGCGCTCTGCATCCATTCGGTGGCGACACCCAAGGCTGCGGCAGCCAAAACCGCCAGGACAGCCGCCGCCATGCTACATCGCGGCCAGCCTCGCCGCCTCACCGAGTCGAGAATCATACAGAATGTGAAGCCGCCAAACATTATGGCATGCGCCACCTTATCGGCATGAGGGAAGAGCATCACGTCGGTATTGCCGAGAGGCTTTGACGCCAGTGTGAGCCAGCATATAGCGATGAAGCACACCGCCGTTAGCGTATAGGGGGGCAGCACCTCCAGAAAACTCATCATCTTTTTCATAAGCAGATAAAAGAAATCACTCCGCAAAATTAACAAATAAATCCGACAATCCACTACTGACGCCGATGAATCGGCTGAACAGTGACAAAGATTTTTCAGAGCGCAAGTTAGCACTAAGATTCGGAATATGCAAATAATTGCGGCATAAATAATAATGGAGGCATAAGAATTCGATATAAGGCATAAGAATTCAATATAAGGCATAAGAAATGCAAAATTAATGAGGGGGAGTGCATGATAAAGGCATGCGAAATAATGCGAAAATGAGGAGGAGTGCAACCTTCACGGCTGTACTCCTCCTCTCTCTCTTATTGTTCTATATTATATGAGATTGCTTCGAATTTATTCGGGGAGTGCAATCTGCACTGCATATTTCTGCTGGCCGAAACCGCCAACACCATTGATGTAGTATACAGGCGAGAGGACTGCATATCCTGGTTCTGCCCAAATGTCATTGTCGCCCGTATATCCACTGTCTTCTCCAAATGCAGTCCATGAATATGCTCCTATGGGCTGGCCGGAGGTTGCCTGATAATTCAAACCTGTCATATAAGATTTGAACGACAGTGTTCCGGACTCGTTTTCCCAGAATTCCACATATTCGGGACCAGTGGATGCAATCCAGTTCTCCCATGAAGCGGGACCAATGGTAGTGTAGTATTCCTTGTAAGGCTCTACGACGCGATAGCGTTCGAATCCGTCTGCCTTCAGAATCTCCACCTGATACATCGCTTCTGCATTATCCATTACAAATGCGTCAATGAACTGACCTTTGCCGATACTTGTCCAGGTGTATGCCACCGGACAGTTGAAAGAAACTGCAGAAATTCCGCTATAGCTCTCGTTGCCCTTGAAGGTCAACTTACCGGTATAGGTAAATGGAGGCACAGCGTCGGCAATCTTGACCACTACATTGGCAGTGTTGCTGCCAGCCTCGAATGTCACGGGGCTTGCCACCGAAATATCGGAAGGACAATCTGTACCGGGAGTAAAGACAACATCCAGCGTCTCCGAAGCCGAGGTATAGATACGCTCGACAGGAATCACAATCTCGTTGGCACCCGGAGAAAGAGTTGCTTCATAAGAAGCTTTTGTAAAATAGTATGCCTGCTCGCTCGGAGCCTCGTCCCAGTATCCCTTGTCGGAGCAGGAAGAGAGGGCGGCTACCGCTAAGATCGATGCGGCCACTGATATTTTCTTATAGATATTCATTTCAGTCTATTTTTTTAGTTTTTTACTCTGCGATGGGAGTAGGAATGGGACCTTCCTCATTATTTGCGCTTGCGGGAATCAAGGGGTTGGTCTGAGTCTCGCCAAGCGGAATCAGATAGAGACGCAGCGGGCTGTCGGCAGGAATGTTGAAGACTACTGCAGGCTCGAATCCTCCGCCTACACGGTCAACCGGCTTCTTCAGACGCTGGAGGTCGAAGTATGACAGACCTTCGCCCCAGAGCTCTATACGGCGCTGCTTCCAGATTTCGTCCTGAATCTCAGTGGCAGAGGTCAGCATACAGTTGTATTGCGGGTTGCGGTATGTCTGCATGAAATTGTTGAGGGTAGCCACACCTAAGGTGGGGTTGTTCATTGCCTGAGCCTCGGCGAGCGTGAGATACATTTCCTCGATACGCATCAGAGGAATGTCGTTGAGGTAGCAGACTCCGCTAAACATGCTCTGATATGTGTCAAACTTGACGTTGATGTAGGCAGCCTCCTCCTTACTCTCAAAATAGCTTCCGGGAGTGCCGTAAAGGATATCGGCATGCGCCTTGTCGAGGTTGGGGCTGTCGCCGTTGGCGTCACACCACCATCCCTTGCGCACGTCGGTGGCAGGAATAGACTCGAAGAGAGCCGTGTTGATTTTTCTATACACACCCACCTGAGCATAACCGCCGGTGTAGAATGTAACGAAATGGCCCGGCCAGCAGTGAAGGTTGCCCACCTCGCCTGATTCGATGTCTATTGCGAAGAGCCATGAATGGTCGGAAGCATCCCAGAATGAAGGTTTCGAAACCTCGGCGATAGAATATGGAGTGCACTGGCTGTTGTCTATTACATACTGGGCGTCGGTGGCTGCCTTTTCCCATTCGTTCATCACAAGATATACGCGGGCGCGGATGCCGGCGGCTGTTGAGGCTGTGATATACTGCTTGCCAAGACGGTCGGCGGGCGCGATATGGCCGGTGCTCTTGAGGAGATCAACAGCTTTGTTGAGATCGCTCAGAATCTGGTCATACACTTCCTGTACTGTGGCGCGGGCTGCGCCATCGACTGCAACCTTGTCGCTGTTGACCTCGGTGATGATCGGCACGCAGGGTTTATCCTGATTGCCCACATAGGTGAACTGATACATCTGGGCAAGGTTGAAGTAAGCCCATGCGCGGTAGCCAAGTGCCTGCGCCATGAAATACTGCAGTGTCGGATTGGTGGTCTCGGGGTCCATGGTCTTCAGAATGGAGTTGCATGCGAAGATCATATTGTAGTTGGTACCCCACATGAAGCGGGTGGAGTAATTATTGTTAGTCTTGTCACTGTAGTCAAGACCATCGCCAAACCAGTTGTATGTGCTTGTGGTGGATGGCATGTCGGCAGTTCTCGAGTCGAGGAAGAGCATAGATGCGGGCCATCCAAAGTCGCTCTGCACTTTAGTATTGCCAAGGACACCGCAATACTGCTTTGTCATCATCGGGAGAGCGTTTACACTCGCCTCTGCCATCGAGGGATCGTTGGCGACCACATTCTCTTTTTGCGTGGAGGTCACCACACTGCCCATCGGCTCAGTGTCGAGATCGTTGCAGGATCCCAGAAAAGCCAGCGCTGCAACGACGGGAAGAAATTTATATGTTGTCTTCATTTTTTCGCTTATTGAGATTAGAATTCAATTTTGATACCGCCTGACAGGCAACGAACCGCCGTATAAGTGGAAGTGGTAGCAGAGACGAAGTCCTGACGCGGGTCAAGACCCTTGCGTGCTGACCAGAGGGCGATGTTGTCGCCTGAGAAGTATACCCTCAGGGCGCTTACACCAAACTTCTTGGTAACGCTTGCCGGAATGGTATATCCGACAGTGATGTTGTTAAGCGACAGATAGTTGCTGGAAACGAGAGCACGGTCGGTAACCACATTGCCTGACGAGAAGGTATAGCTGTCGGTTGCATCAAGACGGGGAACGTCTGTGAAGCGGTTTTCCGGTGTCCAGGCATTGAGGATATCCTTGTGCCATGCATGTCCGTAGTCGCTTGAATAACCGCTTCCCATGAGATTCTTATAACCGCTGTCGTAGATTTTGCCACCTGCCTGATAGCTGAACGCCACCGAGATGTCGAAGCCATAGAGAGAAAGGTTTGTGCCGAAACCACCGTAGAACTTGGGAAGAAGGTTGCCGGAGCACTGACGGTCTTTGGTGTCATAAGTATCCTTAACGTGGTAGGAGCCTTCAATCTTTTCATTGGTGTCCTTGTCATAATCCCAGCCCCAGTAGAGAGACTTTCCGGTTGCGGGATCAACGCCTGCATATTTCACGAGATACAACTGATACATCGATTCACCTTCACGATAGATACGGGAGCCGCTAATCCATTCTCCATTGAGCTCGGGGGCGAGCTTGAGAATCTTGTTGTTGATCCAGGTGCCGTTGAAGTTGATCGACCAATCTATTTTGTCAGTCTTTATAGGCTTGTAGTTGACCTCGAGTTCCATACCGTAGTTTCTCATGGAGCCGATGTTCATAGGAATGGTGTTGTAGCCGAGCGAGGGAGCTACAGGACGGTTGTAGAGCATGTCGGAGGTCTGGCGGTTGAAGTATTCAAGAGTACCGGTCACCTTTCCGTCGAGGAATGCGTAGTCGAGACCAATGTTGAAGGAGTTTGAAGTCTCCCATGTGATGTCGGGATTTCCCTTGAAGGCGAGCACGCCGTCGCTCCAGCTTGTGGTGCCGTCGATTGAATACTGGTCCATATAAGCATAGTAGTAATATGAGCCGACGCCTACACCGTTCCAGAGATTGTCGTTACCCTGCTGTCCGAAGCTTGCGCGGAGTTTCAATTGGTTGAGCCAGTTGTGTGAGGCATCCATAAAGTGTTCTTTTGCGATGTCCCATGCGGCAGACACTGAGAAGAAGTTACCCCAGCGGTGGTCGGGAGCGAAGCGTGAGGATGCGTCGCGGCGATACATTCCGGTCAGGAAGTAGCGTGTGTCGTAGTTGTAGTTGATCTGGCCGAAGATACCGCGTGTAGCGTATTCATTATATGCGCCGTAACCTCTGCGGGCATCATTCATGAGAGTGTTGTTGACAGCCCAGGAGAAGGGATTGTAGAGTCCCATACCGCTACCTTGCACATATTCGCTCTTATAGTCGTAGCTTTCATAGCCGACCATTGCCTGAAGGTTATGCACATCGTTGAAAGTGTGCTGATAGTTGGCGATACCCTGGATAGTAAGACCTGAAGTGCGGTCCGACTCCTGGGTGGCGTTACCGCCCTGGGTAGTGAACTGTCCGTAGATGCCGTTGAGCACCATGTGGTAGCGGGTGTTGTTAACAGTATATCCGAGTGTGCCGGTCAGAGTAAGACCATCCACGGGAGTAAGCTTCAGATACCATTTGCCGTTGAAGAGGTCGGTCAGATACTCGCGGGAGTCATAGATAAGCTGACCTGCGGGGTTACCGTTGGTGATGATAGGACGGGCGAGCGGAGTGGACTTGGCGTCGCCGTAGTCGTAAACAGGCTTATTGTAAGACTCGTCATATACGATGTTGCCTTCAGCGTCACGCACATATATAGGATAGATGGGCGCAACGTTGTTGGCTGCGTAGAATGCGTTTCCGTTACTTGTCGAAGAATCGGAGTCCATATCGCGGGGATAGTCGCTCTTTGCATACGCATAGCTGATGTTGGTGCCTAATTTCAGCCATTTTGTAACGTTGTAGTCCACGCTCAGACGGGTAGACAGACGTTCGTAGCTTGAGTTCTTGATAGTACCTTCATCTTTGGTGTAGCCGCCGTTGAAGTAGTAGTTGAACTTATCGTTGGCTCCTGACACGCTGACATTATATTCCTGTCTCAGACCGTTGCGGAATGTTTCCTTCCCCCAGTCATCGGGAGTGAAGTAGTAATTGCCGTAGCGATAGCCGAGGGTAGCGTTGGGATTGAGTTTGCCGTTAGGGCCGATGAGAGTCTCGCCATCGGGCACGGTGTAGACCTGATATCCGAGAGCTGAGAGCATCTGGCTGTTGGCGTATGCGTGAGCGCGGTCGGCGTCATAACCGAGGTTGTAGAGGGCAGCGTTGCGCTGAGCGGCGTAGCTGAGCTCGTAGTATGTGGCGGGACTTGAGATCACGTCATAGTTTGTCACCTCACGGCTGTTGGCGCCCCACTTGGCGTCTACAGTCACTTTCGTGGTACCCATCTTGCCGCGCTTTGTGGTGACAAGAATTACACCGTTAGCACCGCGCGCGCCATAGAGTGCAGCTGCGGCTGCGTCCTTGAGGACGGTTATTGATTCTATATCGCTTGGGTTAAGAGCTGCGATATCTCCGTCGTAAGGCACACCGTCAAGTACATAAAGAGGAGTCATGCTCGCGTTGATGGAGCCTACGCCTCGGATACGTACCTTGGAGCCAACTCCCGGCTGTCCGTTGTCATTGAGAGTTTGGACACCGGCAACCGCGCCGTTGAGGGCATTCGTAACGTTTGTCACGAGACGGTTTTCAAGAGTTTCCGCGTTTACTACCGATGCCGCGCCTGTATATTCAGATTTCTTGGCTGTGCCATAAGCTACGACCATAAGGTCGTCAAGTTCATGTGCATCGCTGTGAAGACCAATCTTGAGGTCTTCTCCGATTGAAACTTCCTGAGCAAGCATTCCCACGTAGGAAACCACCAGCTTGGAAGCGTTTGCCGGGATGTTCTTAATGGTGAAGTTGCCGTCCAGATCGGTTGAGGTGCCAATCGTCGTACCCTTCACCAGGACTGTTGCCCCGACCACAGGTTGGTCATCGCTGACAGAATAGACGTATCCGCTTGCCGTGCGCTGTCCCAGCGCCGAAGCGACTATTGCCGTCATCACTGCCATTAGTGTTAGCAATCTTTTCATATAACTAAATTTTAATAAAACATTATGGTTATGTTTGAATGTC
>JAGAJP010000064.1 GCA_017626045.1 Muribaculaceae bacterium
AAAAAAATATGACGTAAAAATATTTGGAAATATGGAAGTGATTGTGTAATTTTGCCCTTGTCAAAACAAGACGGACAAGGCGGCTAACGAGGTTCTGTCGTCTATCCGGGGTCTTGAAAAACTAATAATAGAACCTCCCATAAAATGAATCGTGGATTTTGTGGATTCAGGATTAATTCGTAATTTTGGAAAGCGAGGCAATCCCGAATAAAAAACAAGGAAGAGAAGCCTATGAAACATAACCTAAATTAAAAATATGCCATGGACAGAAAACTCAATCTAAGTCCCAACAAAGTGGTGCAATATCTCCAGAAGGCACCGCAAGACATCAGGAAAGCTGACCTGATAAGGTATGTCGAGGAGAATGGAATAAGAATGGTCAACTTCATGTATCCATCCGACGACAACAGGCTCAAGACATTGAATTTTGTAGTCAATTCGGAGGAGTATCTTGAATCGATACTCACGTATGGCGAGCGCGTGGACGGTTCGAGTCTATTCCCCTTCATAGAGGCGGGCAACAGCGACCTGTATGTAATACCCCGCTACTCCACCGCATTCCAGGACCCGTTTGCAGAAATACCGACACTGACGATGCTTGCGTCATTTTTCGACAAGGAGGGAAATCCGCTTCATTCGTCGCCGGAATATACACTTCAGAAGGCATGCGAGTCTTTTCAGGAAGTCACTGGGATGGAATTCTATGCTATGGGGGAACTTGAATACTATGTCATATCGGCAGACAACGGTCTTTTTCACGCCAATGACCAAAAGGGATATCATGAATCGGAGCCATTTGCCAAATTCAACGAATTCAGGACCGAATGCATGAGTCTCATAGCGGAAGCAGGAGGCCAGATCAAATACGGGCACAATGAAGTCGGGAACTTTACCCTCGACGGCATGATCTACGAGCAGAACGAGATAGAGTTCCTGCCGATACCTGCAAGACAGGCCGCCGACAACCTAATGATAGCCAAATGGATCATCAGGACACTTGGAGCAAGGAAGGGCTATGATGTTACCTTCGCGCCCAAGATAACGTCCGGGAAGGCCGGCAGCGGGCTTCATATCCATTTCAAGATAATGAAAGGGAAAGAGAACATGATGATTTCCGACGGCAAACTCAGCGATGTAGCAAAAAAAGCGATAGCCGGCATACTGAGTCAGGCTGATGCGATCACCGCCATGGGCAACAAGGTGCCGACAAGTTATTTCCGACTTGTACCGCATCAGGAGGCTCCCACCTCCATCTGCTGGGGAGACCGCAACCGGTCGGTGCTTGTCAGGGTTCCGTTAGGATGGACCGGAGGCAAGGATATGTGCAGCCAGGCTAATCCTCTTGAGAAACCGGGTGACGGGCATGCTCCCCAGAAGCAGACAGTGGAACTTCGGAGTGCGGACTGCTCCGCCGACATATATCAACTGATAGCGGCAATGGTAGTAGCGGCCCGCACCGGCTTCGAGATGGAAGACGCGCTTCAGAGAGCTGAAGACATGTATGTCAGCGTAAACATCCACACCGACGAGAACAAGGAGAAACTCGCGGCGCTGAAATCATTGCCCGACAGTTGCGTCGCATCTGCCAAAGCCCTTGAAGCTCGCCGGAATGTGTTTGAGTCCAGAGGGGTATTCTCTCCTCAGCTTATCGACGGCATAATAAGCAAGTTGATGAAGTATGACGATGCGAATCTACGCGACAGGCTTACAGGAAGTCCGGAAGAAATGCTGAAAGTGGTGAGAAAATACTGGCATTGCGGATGAGTTCATTGCAATTTTGCAAAGATCATAAACAAAAACTGCATTAAGCAAGTTTTATTAGAAGAGAGGCAGGTTCTATAAAACTGTCTGCCATGATTTGAAATCAGCGAGACATTTAATAGAATTTGCCTCAACTCTAATACCACAAGAGCAATGGAATCCACTGTAAACGCCAGGAAAGATATAAAGTATAGAGGCTATGTGCAGACCACGATGAACCTCGTGGTTCTGCTTTTATCGTTTGTTCTCATAATCTGGATATCAATCGACACGTTCAACCGGGTGGACCTACTCACCAACCATTCTTACATGCAGTTCCAGTTCTGGGTATGCATGGTGTTCATACTGGATTTTTTTGTGGGGCTGATTTTTGCGAAAGACAGGCTGAGATTTTTCAAACACAGGATATTTTTTCTGATACTGTCAATACCCTATCTTAATATCATCAACACGCTCGACATATCTTTAAATGCGGAGGCAGTGTATTTCGCGCGATTCATTCCACTGATGCGCGGAGCCTTGGCATTGACAGTAGTGGTTGGATACATATCGAGCAATTCGGTGACGAGTCTGTTTATGTCGTATCTCACGATAATGCTATTTGTGGTTTATTTCTGCTCGCTGATCTTCTATCAGCGGGAAGTCGGTGTGAATCCGGAAGTGAAGACCTACTGGACAGCACTTTGGTGGGCAGGCATGAACGTATCGACAGCAGGATGCGACATATCTCCGGTGACAATAGCCGGCAAGATAGTGGCGGTGATACTTCCGATAGCCGGAACGATAATGTTCCCATTGTTTACTGTTTATCTGACAGACTATGTAAGCAGATCGCGAAAAAAGGCAGAAATTATATGAAAGCAAACTTCATAATGATAACCGGGGGCCAGCGTTCGGGTAAAAGCGAGTATGCCGAAAAGCTCGCACTGAAGATGTCCGAACGTCCTGTGTATCTTGCAACAGCGGCAGTCCTGGACGACGAGATGCGCGAGCGGGTAGCCAAACACAGGTTGCGACGTGGCGACAACTGGAGAAACATAGAAGAGCGACTTCTTCTTTCGGAGATTTCTATACCCCCGGGAGAAGTCGTGCTTATAGACTGCCTCACACTATGGGCAACGAACTGGTTTCTTGAGAGTGATTGCGATAGCAGCATTGCTTTGACAAAAATTAAAAATGAGATATCCGCACTTCTTGAGAAAGACGCCACCTTTATCGCCGTCACCAATGAGATAGGGCTTGGAGGTATAAGCGAGAACGACATCCAGCGGAAGTTTACGGATCTTCAGGGACTGGTTAATCAGTATGTTGCGGAAATCTCGAGTGAAGTATATATGACAATATCAGGAATAGCTATAAGAATAAAGTAAAAACGAATGGAATTTAATATTAAGCCGGTAGACCTAACAATAAAAGACGAAATAATATCGAAGATAGACAACCTCACAAAGCCCAAGGGATCACTTGGCAGACTTGAAGAACTCGCATTGAAGATATGTCTGATACAGCATACACTCAATCCGGAATTGAGGGAGCCCCATAACGTTCTGTTTGCCGCCGACCACGGGATAATAGAAGAAGGAGTGACGGTGTCACCCAAGGAAGTGACGTGGCAGCAGCTGAGCCATTTCTCCAAGGGAGGAGCCGGAATAAACTTTCTATGTGACCAGCATGGATTCCGTCTTGTACTTGTAGACGCTGGAGTTGATTATGACATACCTTCAGGACATGGCATCATCGACATGAAAGTCCGTCGCGGCACACGCAACTTTCTGCACGAGGGAGCCATGACAGGAGAGGAATTCGACCTATGCATTGAAAGGGGTGCAAAGGTAGTAGAGGAAATACATGCCACCACCGGATGCAATGTTATAAGTTTCGGAGAGATGGGTAGCGGCAATACATCTCCGTCGGCAATGTGGATGCATCTTTTCACCGGGATAGAATTACAGCGGTGTATCGGAGCCGGGGCGGGACTTTCATCAGAAGGAGTCAACCATAAAATCGAAGTACTGTCACGAGCTCTCGCCAATTATTCAGGAAAGGACGACGATGTGTCAAAGATGGCATGGTTTGGAGGTCTTGAGATGGCGATGGCACTTGGCGGAATGCTGAAAGCCGCCGAATCAGGGATGACCATAATAGTCGACGGATTCATAATGACAAGCGTGATACTCGCTGCGTCAAGACTTTATCCGGCGGTTCTTGAGTATGCCGTTTTCGGACATCAGGGAGACGAGAGCGGCCACAAACTTATGCTTGAACATATTGGAGTGAATGCAATATTGCATCTGGACCTAAGACTTGGCGAGGGCTCAGGAGCGGTGTGCGCCTATCCTATACTGCAGTCTGCTTTAAATATGATCAACAATATGGACAGTTTTCAGTCTGTAAATGTCACAAAATATTTCTGATGAAAGGGTTTCTTGCAGCATTAACGCTCTTTACTCGAATTCCGGCGTGGAAACTTGCTGAGTTGAAGGAAGACGATTATAGAAAGGCGGTGGTTTACTGGCCCTTGACCGGATGGATTACAGGAAGTGTCGCCGGGGGTGTGATATATGCACTCGCCTGCATAATACCAATGCTTCCTGCCGTGGTGCTTGGACTTGGATGCCGAATGCTCCTTACGTGCGCCTTGCATGAAGATGGTCTTGCCGACTTCTGCGATGGTTTTGGCGGAGGAACGGACAAGGAAAGGATTCTTGCCATAATGAAAGACTCCCATATCGGCACCTATGGCGTTGTCGGTCTTATATTCTATTTCCTTCTTGAGGTATCGATACTGTCATCCATGCCTGCGACTGTGGCAGCTCTGGCAATCATAGCAGCAGATCCATTTTCGAAATTCAGCGCCTCTACGATTGTGGGTTTTCTTGACTATGCACGTCCGGAAGGAGCAAAAAATAAGATTCATTATGATAGGCTGACGTCCGTCACTTACCTTATGAGTCTGGCTTTTGGGTTCATTCCGACTATACCATTATTGCTTTATGATAATATTGAAATCGGCGCAATGGTTTTTACGTTATTAGTAATGGGGGCGATGATTGGTTATCTAAAAAAGAAAATATCAGGCTATACCGGCGACTGCTGTGGCGCTGCTTATCTTATATGCGAGATGTCGATGATGACAGGAATAATCATCTTGTGGTCTTTATGGAATTGATATTGATCCGTCATACATCGGTTGCGGTTCCACGTGGAGTGTGCTATGGCAATAGTGATGTTCCACTTTCCGGCACATTTGAAGAAGAGGCGTATGAGGTAAGGAAGAAACTTCATGGATATAGATTCGGCAGAGTGTATACGAGTCCTCTCACAAGATGTGTGAGGCTTGCGGAATATTGCGGATATCCTGAGGCAATACGGGACTCACGCCTAAAGGAGATGAACTTTGGAGAATGGGAGATGAAGCGATTTGACGAGATTTCGGATCCACGACTTCAAGAATGGTATGACGACTACATGAATGTCGCGCCGACAGGAGGAGAATCGTCGATGAGCCAAAAAGAGAGGTTTGAATCATTCATACGAATGCTAAAGAGAGACTGCTCGGGTCAAGAAACAGTTGCGGCGTTCACGCATGGAGGCATCCTCATCCATGCGCTTGTGCGTTATTGTGGAAAGACATATAAAGAAGCATTCGGCACAGCACTACCCTACGGGACAATATTGGAATTAGATATCTGACTACAGGACTATAATGGAATCAGACATCTGACGACAGCCGCAATAATAAGCATATACATCTCAACATGCCGATTGATAGCAGCCGCTGTTTCAGCGTCTGAAAAGTTGAAGTCGCGTTCTCGATCACCAATAAAAGGCTTATATACGGTTTCTCCGAAATAGTCATGCGGTCCTCCGAAACGGCAGTCAAGAATTCCTGCGAGAGCGGATTCCGGATATCCGCTGTTTGGACTGGCATGCATTCTGCCGAATTTAGCCACAAACCGCCAAAGGAATAATTTACCGGAAGCGGCAATCATAAGAATGGCCGTAAGCCTTGCCGGGAAATAGTTTGCGACATCGTCAATTTTGGCAGCAATCATACCGAACTCACTATATCGCTCATTTCTATATCCAATCATTGAGTCGAGAGTATTAATCATTTTGTAGGCGAGCATTCCCGGCACCCCGAGAATCGCAAACCAGCAAAGAGGCGCCACTACTCCGTCGCTCAGGTTTTCCGCGAGAGTCTCAAGTGCAGCAGTTCTTATTTCTTTTGGTGACAGATCAGACGTATCGCGTCCGACGATTCTTGCGACCTGTCTTCGTCCGTCGTCCAAAGATCTTTCCAGTGCTAAGAAAACCTGCATCACTTCCCGAATCAGAGTCTTTCCTGCAAGACAGTAGAAGACGAGCAGGCTCTCTACCGCAATCTTGAGAATAGAGCAAAACGAAAGCCATTTCAGAATGAAGGATGAAATAAGGAAAACGGAGGCAATAAGCATCACCGCGCAAACACCACCCTTTAGAGTGCGATTCTTTCCCTTGTTGAAAATCCGTTCGCAAAAGGATATTGCTTTACCGAATCCGACCACGGGATGAGGGAGCCAAGCCGGATCACCAAGCATTCGGTCGAGAATCCAACCTAAAAACAGAGGAGCAATTATGATAATGTAATCCATTTTCTTACAGCATTGATTAAGATATCGTTTTCGGCTTCAGACTGAGCAGCTACTCGGAAGTGACGTATTCCGAGGCATTCAAAATTAGAGGCATCCCTTATAAGAATCCCGTAATTATCTATCATCCAGCTTTTCAGTTGAGCCGCACTTCGGTCGGGAAGTTCAACAAGAATGAAATTGCAGTCTGAAGGGGTCACAATCAGCCCCATATCAGTAAAAGCCTTTGAAATTCTAATGATTTCCTTATGAAGGCCATCAGCATCGATATGATAGTCATTGCGATTTTGAAGAAGATATAAAGCTGAAGCTATTGCGATGGAATTGACAGACCAGGGCATTCGATACTTCTTCAAATTATCGAGAATCTTTTTGTGACCGACAGAATATCCAATCCGAAGACCCGGCACAGCAAATCGTTTGGTGAGGGAGTATAGAAGAATAATATTGTCGAGCTTATCCATCACCTTTGGAGAAAGGGTCGGTTTGATTGAATAATCAGAGTAAGCCTGGTCCACCACAAACAATTTGTCAGGATTAGCCTCTATTATAGACAACATGATATCAGCATCATAGGCTCTTCCAGTAGGGTTATTGGGGTTACAGATCCATACCAAATCGCAGTCTGAGGGAATTTCGAGGGGGGATGAAATGAATGAGACGTTGTGACGGAATACACTGCAAGCGTCCTGATACTCTCTGAAAGTCGGAACAACTATAGCAGACCGCTTTCCCTGAGCCATAATCGCAATAAGATATATAGCCTCCGTGGCTCCATTTGTCACGAATACATTATCCTTGTTGATAGATAGGATATTGGCAATCAACTCCTCAACACTTTCAGCCTCAGGTTCCGGATAGTTTTTGAAAATATCTCCGATTGAAGCGAGATGCCCAATAAGGGCGGAGTGATCCACATTCTGGTGAATGTTTGTGCTGAAATTGTATTTGATGCGATCTCCATATCTGAAGACGTCATCACCGTGTCCGTATGTCATGCCTCAAGAATTTCATAAATTTTCTGAATGTCGACATATTTCCTGACCCAATCTGCAAGCAGGTCAAACTGATTCTCCCTGTAAGCCGCATAGTCAGGAATATTATTAACAACCGAGATGCCGAAAGGCTTGAGCAACCATTCGAGGACAGCTCTATTGTCGAGAATACCGTGGATATAGGAACCGAAACACCTGCCATTTCCGATACATCCGTCGAAAGAACCGTCATTAAAGGTGCAGACGGGATTTTGCGAAACGGTGTGTCCCATGTGTATTTCATAACCGAAACATTCGCGGCTATCGTTTAGGAATCTGAAAGAAGAGCGACGAGTTGTCTTTTCCCGTTCAATAACGGTCTTGACCGGAAGAAGACCGAGCCCCTTTATGCCGGCAGTCATGCCTTCCATTGCAAGAGGATCGGCTACATATTCGCCAAGAATCTGATATCCTCCACATATTCCCACCACAGTTTTCCCCATCTTGCCAGCCTTGACTATAGCGTCATCCAATCCGGCCTCGTGGATAAAAGCGATGTCGTCGATTGTGTTCTTAGTTCCCGGCACAATCACTATGTCTGCCTTGTCCAGGTCATCGGGAGAAGAAGTATAGTAAAGATTAATGTCGGGATGAAGTTCAAGCACATTGAAATCGGTGAAGTTAGAAATATGCCTCAACAGTGTCACTCCAATATTTATCTTTCCCTCCACGGGTTTGGTGGACTTTTTAGCAAGCGACACAGAATCCTCCTCCTCAATATGTATGTGATCGGCCATCGGGACCACCCCCAGCACCGGCATTCCGCATATATTCTCCATCATTTTCCTGCCATGTTCGAACAGCCTCAAGTCACCCCTGAACTTATTGACGATGATTCCTTTGATTCTTTGTCTGTCTTCGGGCGACTGTAGCATGACGGAACCATAAGCACTTGCGAATACCCCACCTCTGTCGATGTCGGCGACAAGGATAACATCAGCGCCGGCATAAGCCGCCATAGACATGTTGACTATATCGCAGTCCTTAAGGTTGATTTCAGCAATACTTCCCGCGCCCTCCAGCACAATGGGGTTAAATTTTTTCGCAAGTCTGTCGAAAGCAGTGTGAGCGACAGAGCGCAGTTTTTCTTTCTCCACCTTCCGGAAATAAGAAATAGCCTCGCGGTTACCTGCCGGACGTCCGTTTACCACTACTTGCGAAGACAGATTTCCCGCCGGTTTCAGAAGAATAGGATTCATATCGGAAGAGCACTCAATACCTGCGGCGTCCGCCTGTACCGCCTGTGCCCTTCCAATCTCCAGACCGTCGGGAGTAGCAAATGAGTTAAGAGCCATGTTCTGAGCCTTGAACGGGGCAGGATGAAATCCGTCTTGAAGAAAGATTCTGCACAAAGCTGTTGCAATAAGGCTTTTACCCACGTCACTGCCGGTACCTGCCAACATCACGGGATTAAGTCTTTTCATATTTTATCAGAAATGGGGTTATGAAAACTTTTGTTTCTTATATGGCATTCTACAACCTTTACCGGAATATCCAAATGAGCTCCGGTGATTGAAGAAGTCGCATGGTCAGACATCACTGTCACGTCCATGTCGAACGGCAGATTCAATAGCGGCATCAGCACGTCCCTGTCGATAGTTTCAAGAATATCCTTTTTGATTTCAGGACTTCTCATGTGGGAAGCCTCATCAGGAGCCTCGATATGAAGCAAAACAAATCGATTGTCTCTCAAAGCATCGGCAGCCGTCGCCATTTTTGCTTTCAAATCCGTGTCGATTCCTCCGGAAGCACCTTTAACGTCAGGAGCTTCCATTCCCATCCATTTCCCGATACCTTTAACAAGGCTAACGCCTGCAACCACCACACCCTCATTTTTTCGAGGAAACATAACCGGTTTCCTGCCGGAACCCCATAAGGCGATTCCGTTTGCATCGCCGCATCGACAAGCGGCAAGAATTTCGGGAGCCTTGGAAATAATGTCATTAAGGGTATTCCGGATATCATCGTCATCGCAGTCAACATATAGAGACTCAAACTCACTTCCAACCAAAGTATGTACAGGTCGAGCCCTTATGTTTGAATTGCAGTTTTTTATAATCAGAAGGTTCCGATAACCCCTTCCTTTGTAGAATTTAAACCTGCCGTTTGCGAAACGACTATTGAAAGATTCAATGGCAATAGAAGAATCCTCAATACCCTCTGCTGCATGAGACACGATTATTCCGTTATCAGTCCGGATAAGGTTACATCTGATGCAAAGATCACTGTCATTGACATCTATACCTTCCCCGAGCGCCTCAAGCCACGCTCTGCCGGAAAAAGACTCCGGCACGTCATTACCCAAAATCTTTAGAATCGCCACATCTGTAGCAGGTTCATTACCATGCGGAATGGTTTTTATTAGAGTCACGTTGCCCTCTTTCTCCATGCGTTCAAGCGCAGGCATAAATGCAAGATCCCTCGGTGTCAAGCCGTGGGTGTCTTGCCGTGGCTCGTCGTCCATACCGTCAAGAATAACTAAAATCTTCTTTATGTCGAAACCCTCTTTGTTCATCATCTAAAACTCACTTACACCAAAGACGCAACCTCATTCTTATTGCCGAAATTTCTTTTATAGAAGTCAGATATTCGGAAGGACCTTCTTTCAGCATCAAACTCCACACCTTCACGGCAGAAATATTTTTCAAGAGATCCACTAAGCGCGAGCTCCTCGGCAGTACCGATATTGACTCCGTAAACTTTGTCTATAAGCCAGATTGAGTCAGCCATCTGAATGGCAAGATCAAGGTCGTGGGTCGACATGAACACAGTCTTGTTCTGCTCCATCGTAAGTTTCCGGAGAAGCAACATAATTTCCACTTTACTGGGATAGTCGAGGAAGGCTGTCGGTTCGTCAAGAAAAATGATAGGAGTTTCCTGCGCGAGCGCCTTAGCGATCATCACTTTCTGACGCTCGCCATCGCTCAGAGTCTGGACTAATCTTGTTTTTAGAGTATCAATTCCAACGAGATTGAAAGCTTTATCGACAATTTCTTTGTCATAATCAGACAATTTGCCCCAGAACCCGGTGTAAGGACTTCGTCCGAGTCCCACGAGTTCATAGGCGGTCATGTTTTCCACATTCAGTTTTTCTGTAAGCACCATACCCAACACCTTGGCGAGAGAAGCCTCTGAATAAGACTCGAGAGGTTTCCCTTCTACATATATATTCCCGGCAATGGGTGGTATGAAAGCCGTAAGAGTCTTGAGCAAAGTTGATTTGCCGGCACCGTTAGGCCCTAAAAGACAAGCAAGTTGCCCGGAATAAAGAGACGCATTGATGTCGCGTGAGATAACTACTTTCTTATTATTATTTCGGTATCCGGTATCGAGGTGTTCGACACGAATTGTCTCAGTTTTTGTCATCTTGTCAAATATGCCCGAGAGCAAAAGAAAAATTAGAATAGAGTGAGATTATCGAATTATTTCCGTTAATCGCGAAAAGTCGAATACAAAATTAATTAAAAAAATCAACATATAAAAATTTCATAAATTGAGCAAAAATTACTAACTTTGCTAAACGAGGGCAGAGAAGTATCGTCATAAAAGAATCAGAATCTGCCAGATTGAAACTTTGAATCGACTAACCTTTTAATTTTTAAACATATATGTATAGCGATCCTAAGGACTGCCTCTATTGTACCAACAATGAGACACTCCACAACCTCATGATAGAGATTGCTCCGTTAGAAGTATCGAGGGTATTCCTCTTTAAAGAGCAGACCTATCGCGGACGATGTCTTGTGGCATATAACGGTCATGTGAATGACCTGAACGAACTGAGCGACGACGAGCGTAACGCTTTCATGAAAGATGTAGCGGACGTGACTCGCGCTATGGACAAAGTTTTCCATCCTGAAAAAATCAATTATGGAGCATATAGCGACAAACTGTCGCATCTTCATTTCCATCTTGCACCGAAATATGTAGACGGCCCGGACTACGGCGGCACATTCAGGATGAATCCCGGCGAGGTATATCTATTGGATGAAGAATATTCCGAAATGGTTAAATCGATGCGGGAAGCCCTTGGTAAATAAACACAACAATAAGAGCAAATATGAAAAAGACTGCGATAGCGGCACTAATGCTTGCCGCATCAACCACAGCCATTGCGCAATACTCCCATATAGTGAACGCCGACAATCTCGGACGCGGAGTATTGGCGGTCAAGGCAGATGACGGAGTGTTCGTGTCATGGCGCTCATTGCCTACCGATGACGCATTACTTGAATTCGACCTCTACCGCGACGGAGTGAAGGTTAATCAGGCCCCGATCAAAAAGAAGACAAACTTCAAGGATCCCGAAGGCACGGTTAATGCGAAATACACGGTTAAGGCGATGCTCAATGGATCAGAGGTAGAAGTGAGCGAAGCTCCGTCGGTATGGAACGGAGACTATATGAAGATTCATCTCGATCGTCCGGAAGGTGGAACATCTCCCGCAGGCGGTGCAAAGGAGCAGCGAGAGTATACATATACGCCGGATGATGTTTCAGTCGGCGACGTAGATGGCGACGGCGAATATGAATATATCGTGAAATGGTTTCCAACGAATGCCGCTGATAACTCACACACCCGCTATACCGGCAACACTATCTTCGATTGCTATGAACTTGACGGCACGAAACTATGGAGAATAGACCTCGGACAAAATATCCGGTCCGGCAACCATTATACCCAGTTTATGGTGTATGACTTCGATGGCGACGGGAAGGCGGAACTGATGTGCAAGACAGCACCTGGCACAATAGACGGCAAAGGAAACGCTGTGCTGATGGGAAACGACAAAGTAACAGACGACTATCGCAAGAGTGACGGCGTAGTGCTCAGCGGTCCGGAATATCTGACCGTTTTCAACGGAGAGACAGGAGCGGCAGTACATACGATAGCCTACAATCCTCCTCGTTCAATCAAGAAGCATCAGAAAGGCACTCCTGATGGCTGGGGCGACAACTACGGCAACCGATGTGAGCGTTATCTTGCCGGTGTAGCATATCTTGACGGGGAGCATCCGAGCGGAATCTTCGTTAGAGGTTACTACACAGCTTCGTATGTATGGGCTGTAGACTTCGACGGCAAGGAACTGAAGGAGCGTTGGCTTCATTCATCGGGAGAACCGGGCTCCAAGAGCATCTACGGCCAAGGCACACACTCGCTGTCGATAGCTGATCTTGACGGCGACGGGTGTGACGAGATCATCATCGGTTCGGCAGCGGTTGACCATGACGGAACATTCCTGCACTCCACCGGAGGCGGACATGGCGACGCACTGCACGTCGGAGACTTCATTCTTGAGAACGAAGGACTGGAGATCTTCATGCCGCACGAGGACAAAAAAGGCAAGTGGGCCACCACCCTTCGCGACGGCAAGACCGGAAAAGTATTATACAGCCAAGCGATGAACGGCAAAGACAATGGCAGAGGCCTCATCGCCAATGTGTCATCCCAATACCTCGGCAGTGAATACTGGTCTACACTTAACGGAGATGTCATGAATTCCGGAGAAGTAGTAGGATCCAGAAGACCGTCGGTAAATTTTAGAATTTACTGGGACGGAGACCTTCTTGACGAGCTTCTTGACGGCACCCTCATCACTAAGATCAATGATGACCTTACCTCCATCTCCAATGTCAAGAACTGCACCAATACATCTCATGCAGCCTCCTGCAACGGAACCAAAAAGACACCCAATCTTCAGGCAGACCTATTCGGTGACTGGCGAGAAGAAGTAATATTCCATGACAGCAGTACGGAGTCAGACCTGATTATCTTCACAACGACGATACCGTCAGAATATAAGGTGCCGTGCCTTATGACCGACCGCCAGTATCGTGTGGCGATAGCATGGCAGAACGTTGCCTACAACCAGCCACCCCATCTGAGCTATGATCTTGAGTCGCAGTTTGACACACGCCCCCGCATAGTAGTGAAAAGCGGTAGCCTCAGTCAGTCACTGTCGCTTGGAGACGAGTTCGAAACATTAGAGTTCACGGTGCTTCACGCATCGGAAGCCACAGTTACCGGACTTCCGGAAGGACTGGAATTCACTTTCGACAAGGAAATCAAGACAGGAGTTATATCCGGCACACCGACTGAGAAGGGTGAATATACCTACACGATTACGACTGTAGGATCGGAAGACGGGGAGGAAATATCCATAACGGGCACATTGAAGGTAATCTTCATAGACAAAAGCGGACGCGCCGCATATTTCTCGTTTGACGCCGTAGGCGCCACAACCGTTGCCAATGACTACAAGACCGGCACAGTTGCCGACATCAACGGCGAGGTGGCATCTTCGGAAGGAGTTAAGAACGGAGGTATCAAGTTTGACGGCACCGGTTATCTGACGCAGACTTTGTATGACGAACTGATGTTTGGAAATAATGATTTCTCGATTGAACTCTGGATGAATTCTACCGACAAGGACGGCTATCTCTTCTGTGTCGGCACTCACAACACCACTAATGTAGAAGGAGGCACAGGCAACTGGGTAGGTCTTGAGCGACTCAGCAACGAGAGCACCAACCGTCTGTGTTTCTCAATCGACGACAATGTCACCAAGAGTGACTGCTATGCTTTGAGTCCGGACAAGATTTTTGACGGAGAATGGCATCAGATAGTGTGCGTCCGCAATGCCGAGGCAAAGACGATGACCATCTATGTAGACGGCAAGCAGAACATCACCAACAACAATGTCGGCACAGGAGCGCTCAACTTCAACGCAAAAGAGAAGATGTTTATCGGCGGTGACGATGAGCTGACCTCGGGTCGCGAGCACAGAACCTACAACGGTCTTCTTGATGAAATGACGATTTATCCCTTTGTTCTTTCTAAAGAGGAGGTAGCAGCCAATTATGAGAAGATGGACGTCAATTTTGTCGAGGGGATTATAGCCGGAGGTGCTGACTCCAACTTTACAATAGTAGACGTGCTTAGCGGCAGGATAGTGAAATCAGCCAAAGGAAATGACGCTGTCGGAATCACCGGCGAACTTGAGAAAGGCATATACATTCTTACTATCGAGGCAAACGGCAACCGACAGACGCATAAGTTCATAAAGAAATAAGATTTGAGAAATTCAATAATCAAGGGGATGGCCTTCGGGTCATCTCCTTTTTTTATTACCGGGCGGGAAGGCATTATGGGACTATGCATGACACAGAGAGGAAATGCAGAGCCAAAGGCTCTGACACCAAAACAAACATTTGCTTCAGGCGAGAAAAAGGGAGAGATGGGAAAGAATCATAAGAGATGGGGAAGAATCGAGAAAAGAGAGAGATTTGGGGCTATTCAGGCATGAAAAATATGCTGAAGAACATATTTTTTAGTTTTGTTTTCAACTTTTGGGCTTGAGAGGCGTTTTATAGGGTGAAGTTATTATTGTGAATTAATATGAGGTAAAACAGCTGGACAATCCGGCAACCGGAGTGAGGACTCTCCTACTCATCAAAAGCCACTGAAGGATTGGCAATCCGGTTAACTTGAACTTGTTTAGGTTTTTAATAATAATTTGAATATGAAACATTTTATTAAAAAAATGGTTCTTGCATATTTTGAAAACTGCGCGCAGGTATATACAGAAAAGTAACTTGCAAAAATGCAATAGCCACTGTAAACTGATAAGTCGAACAGACTTATAAGAAAACAATAACTTCTGCCGGATCCATTAGTAGGTCCGGTTTTTTATATTTAACGATGACGTGATTGGAAATGTGTGAGCCGGGATATAAAGTAAGGTGTGAGGAAGTCGGTTTCCTCACACCTTGAAGTAAAAATTACCAAACAATCAGTTGATCATCTTGTTTACCTGATATATTTTTGCAGAAATAAAAATTCGATATAGACCGAAGCAAATGAACGCGATACCGATGTAAAGCCATACGGCTATTCCACCGGCAATCGGGCCGGCGAGGAAAATAAAGGCGAAAACCAGGGTGCAAATAATAAACGTCAGGAGCAAAGTCAGCCAGAAGCTGTTGTCACCATAAAACATACACGTTTCGCAAATGGCAGTAATTGCCACAAAAACGAGGTAGAAGCCAACGCCATATATGAAAACACCCACCATTTGCTGCTCGGGCATCATAAGCATCCAAATACCACAGATGAGTTCGATAATACCGATAAACATTTTGAAGCCCCATCCTGTAAGTCTACCGATATTAGACAGTGAAAACGCAAGATTCATAAAACCTGCGACTGCGAGGATGATAGAAAAAACATAAGCAAAAACGGGAAGAGACGAGTCCGGGCTTGCGAGACACCACACACCTACTCCAATAGCGAGGAGCCCGGTAATCATGGGCAACCACCAATAACGAGCGGCGGATTGAATAATAGTCCTTTTCATAGTTTATAAGATTTAAATGTAGAATTTGTCAAAAATATTTGATTAAAAACGTATTAATATTACTAAGTAATTTTTAACTAAAACAAATAGAAAGATAATTGGGTTCACGCGATTCACGGGTTCATCAATGTTGGGAAGAATCATGGGAATTAGGGCTAAATGTTCGTAAATTTTAGAGGATTTTGTATTGATGAATTTTGATATGTGGCGAAATAGGTGTAACTTTGTAAGTTTTTAACGCGGCCGGTATTTGAATCATCGATTATGATATCGGGCGAATAGGAAAAAGGAATGAGTTTATGCATTGCATATCAATAAAATATGGCATGAAGGCTTTGTGTGTCGTGGTAATGTCGATATACAGCATGGCAAGTTTTCATGCAACAGCTTTGGAACGCGAGGCTGGATGTTTGCCACGAGTAGCGCTTCTTGGCGACTCAATGACATGGATCGGAGGCGATTCGTGTCAGAATCCGCAAGGCTGGAGCCACTATTTAAAACGGAGCGGGCTTTGCGGAGAAATCGACATGTATGCGAGAAGCGGCGCCACATGGTGTAATACATCAGCCACAAAGGCAGACACGGAGTCATACACTGAGATATTGGACGCAGACAATGTGGTCTACAATCAGGTTCTACGCCTGATAAAGAGTGCGGACAGCGATTCCGCACGCACTCCTGAGATCATCATAATAATGGCCGGAGCCAACGATGCATGGTTTCGTGACAGGCGTCCGGGTATTTTCGAAGATAACCAGAGGATTATTTATGAGAATGGCAAAGTCACATCTCCTTCCAACGTGATATCTTTATATGGCAGCGTGATGCTTTCAGTCAATAATTTGAAGGAAAGATTCCCAACTTCAAAAATAGTTCTTGTCACACCAACCGAGATGTCAAGAGCTCCGGCTGAAATCATATCGAAGGTGTCGGATATAATAGAAGTGGCGGGAAAAGCATGTGGAGTCTTGACATTTCGGGCAGACAAGGATGTAAGCATCCGCCATGACGAAGAAAAGAAGAATCCACATTATACTTCCGACGGAGTGCATACTAACTCGGAAGGAGCCAGGATGCTTGGAGAATATATTATTGGGAATTTAGAATTATAATTTAGAATTGGGCTTGATGAATCATGATTAAGCTTGATGAATCATGATTTTGATTGATGAAGCTTGAAGAAGGATGAAGAATCTTGAAGAAGCTTGATTAAGCATGATTTTGATTAGCGTTATTGCACACGTATAAAGATGGTATTTTCTGATTTATTTTTCATATTCTGTTTTATTCCGCTGTTCGGACTGCTCTATATATTGGCAGGAAAGATAGACGGTGGCAGAATCGGCAGACATGATGGCGAGGAGTCGGAACTACGGCGGCCTATGCTTTGGCGGAATGCCGTGCTGACGGTATTTTCCATACTGTTTTATGCATGGGGAGAGCCGGTGTATGTACTACTCATGCTTCTTGTAGTATTGGCCAACTACCTAAGCGGCTTGTTGCTCTCAATGAGCGATAAAGCCGGTATACGTAAATTCTGGTTAATCATAGGAGTCGCCATAGACCTTGCGGCACTCGGCAGTTTCAAATATCTCGGATTCTTTTCCGGAATCCTTAGAAGCATCGGACTTGACGTGCCGGATCCACAGATAGCGCTTCCTATAGGAATCAGTTTCTATGTATTCCAGTCCATATCCTATCTGGTGGACGTTTACCGAAAAGAATCCGAACCACAGCGAAACTATTTCGACCTTCTGCTATACATCTCCATGTTCCCTCAGCTTATAGCGGGACCGATAGTGAGATACGGGAGCGTTGCGAAAGAAATAGGCAGACGCCACGCCACGTCTGACGACATAGCCGACGGAATATATAGGTTTATCATAGGACTTGGCAAGAAAGTGATAATCGCCAATATCATGGGCGAGATCGCGACATCTCTTCTCGGAGGGAATCTGGATGACCTTTCAACAGTCGGAGCGTGGGTAGGAATCCTTGCCTTCTCCATTCAGATTTATTTTGACTTCTCCGGCTATTCCGACATGGCGATAGGTATAGGTAGGTGTGTCGGTTTTCATTTTCCCGAGAACTTCAACCATCCGTATACATGTACGTCGATGACCGATTTCTGGCGTCGATGGCACATGAGTTTAGGATCATTTTTCCGAGACTATGTCTATATTCCGATGGGCGGTAACCGACGGCATCAGGCACTAAATATCATGACAGTATGGTTTCTGACCGGGATGTGGCATGGCGCAAGCTGGAATTTCATAATCTGGGGTGTCTACTTCGGATTGATAATAATGATAGAGAAATATACATTGTTGCGCTGGAGGGTACCGAAAATCGGCCTTTATGTATACAGCATATTCCTTTTGCTTGTAGGCTGGGGAATCTTCTATTTCGATGACTTCGGACGACTTGGTCAGTTCTTCACCGCATTCTTCGGACTAAACGGCACGCATGGCGTACCAATGGAGGTGGAAAGCGTGCTTATCGACAATCTATGGCTTTGGGTCGCCGCATTGATACTGTGTCTGCCGGTCAGACAGCATGTAGAGAAGATTGGACAGAAAGCGGCATCCGCACTTCCCTATGTCGGAGACTATACCCTTCAGTTCTGCCATGCCATAGTGTCGGTGGTGATACTGATCTGTTGTGTGGCACTTCTGGTGGGCGCAACCAACAATGCATTCATATATACAAGATTCTGAACAGATGCAAAACCAGACGGAAAACGAAGCAGAGGAGCCGAAGACTCGAGGATATGGAGCCTCGAGGATGTATCTTGTCATCACGGGACTTGTGTTCATAGCCTTGACCGTGTTGTTTGTGTTTTTTCCGAGATCGGAATACTCCGAGCTTGAAAAACGAGATCTAAAGGAATTCCCGGAAATAAAAGATTACCAAGGAAGGGCCGGTGAATATACAGCCGCGGTGTCTTCATGGTTCAGTGACACGGAACCTTATAGAGACGAGCTCATGACATTGAGCATGAACATCCGCTCTGCTATGCGCGGCAATATTCTCCCTGAAGAAGAAACGGTTTCGTTCCGGCCATCGGAGATCCGTAATTCGTCAGATAAAACAGCATCCGCAAGCACTCATCAAGACGAAGACTTCGATGAGGACGGCACACCTGCCGGGGAAGAAGAGGATGGAGAAACGGGAGTTGAGGATGACGGAGTCGCAAAACTCGGAGACGCCGGTACCATCATCATAGGAAAGGGTGACAAAGTGAGGGCACTCATGGCATTTGGAGGCACATCGAAGGGAGGCGGAGGCTATGTATCTCTTCTCAACACACTGGCGGAGACTTTTCCGTCGCAGAGAGTGTATGCCATGGTGGCACCTTTAGCGACCGAATACTATCTGCCCGCAAAAGCCGCTAAGGTAAGCAATCCTCAGAAGCCGTTCATCTACAGCATCCGAGACAGACTCAACGGCAATGTGAAGTTTGTGGACATATATGATGAGCTTCTTAAGCACAAAGACGAAGATATCTATCTTCGGACCGACCACCACTGGTCGGCACTCGGTGGCTACTATGCAGCCAAGCGCCTTGCCCAGGCAGCTGGAGTTCCATTCAAGGGACTTGAGGCGTATGACAAGCATGTCATAAAGAATTTCGTCGGGTCAATGTATGGATACTCCAAAGATATATCGGTCAAGAACTCACCGGAAGATTTTGTGTTCTATACTCCCAAGGATGTCAAATATGAATCAGAATTTGTTGCATATACACTCAACAAGAACTTCAAGATAGTCCGAGAATCGAAACCTTATAAATCGTCATTTTTCAAAAATTTCAAAAATGGCAGCGGGAATGCCTATCTCAGTTTTATCGGAAGCGACCAAGTGTTTGTAAAGGTCAAGACAGGCACTCCCGGCAACCGGAGGCTGCTTGTGATCAAGGACTCGTATGGCAACGCAGTTCCCGGCAACCTGTTCTATTCATTCAATGAGGTTCATGTGGTAGACTTCCGTTATTTTACCCACAATCTGAAGAAATATGTCGAAGACAACCATATAACGGATATTGCTGTATGCTTCAACGTATTCAACGCATACAGCAGCGGAAGTGCCTCCAAAGTTAAGACTATGCTAACCCAGGCAGGAGGAATCCCTGCGGTGCATGAAAGTGCTTCGGAAAAAGTTGGAAACGAGAATACGGACCGACAGAAGAAGGCAGCAGAACCGAAAGTCAAGGAGGAAGAGGCATCGCCGGTAGAATCCGTTCCCGTTCAGACGGAACCGGAGAGCTCTCCGGCAGAAAATGAGAATGAACAGACTGAAGGAGAGACAGAAAACGAATAAAGGACATTATAAACGATGGCAGATTACAGAAGAAAGCCTGAATGGCTTAAGATAAAGCTTCCGAAAGGATTCAAGACGAGTCAGGTAGTGGGGTTGCTTAATGAAAAGCATCTTCACACGATATGCTCGAGCGGCATGTGTCCCAATAGAGGAGAATGCTGGGGCAACGGAACCGCGACATTCATGATAGGGGGAAACATTTGCACCAGAAGCTGTCGCTTCTGCAATGTAGCTACCGGCAAACCGCTTCCATTAGACAAGAAAGAGATAATGGATATTGTAGAGTCAGTAAAAGCTCTTAAATTAAAGCACATTGTTCTGACATCTGTTGACAGAGATGACCTTCCTGACTTAGGTGCCTCACATTGGGCTGACATGATAAGGGCTCTAAAGACAGAATGCATCGGAGTTACGATGGAAGTACTAATACCTGATTTTCAGGGACGTCTGGAACTTGTGGATAAGGTGATAGCAGAAGGTCCGGATGTGATATCCCATAATCTTGAGACTGTTAGGCGTCTGACTCCTGAAGTCAGGTGTCATGCCACTTATGATACGTCGCTCAACGTGATACGTCATATCTCGGAATCCGGCATAAGATCGAAGAGCGGCATTATGCTTGGTCTTGGAGAGACTCGCGAGGAGATATTGGAGACTATGAGAGATCTTAGAGAAGTCGGTTGCGAAGTAATGACAATAGGGCAGTATCTGCAGCCGACGCCACATCACTACCCTATTCAGGATTATATCCATCCGGATGTATTTGAAGAGTACAGGCTTGAAGGACTGAAGATGGGATTCAGGCATATTGAGTCTTCCCCAATGGTGCGCTCATCCTATCATGCCGAGAGACATGTGCATTGATCAGTCCATTCTTGAGCGATAGTCTTCATAGGAGAAACGGCGAAGCAGTATCGGGTCGCCTTCAATGGGCTTCAGCCAAATTGAAGGGTGCTGAATACCGTTGAACATGTTTGTCTTTACCGTTGTGTAATGATTCATATCGCAAAGAGTCAGTCGGTCTCCGGGTTTTAGCGGAGAACTGAAATCCCAGTCTCCCACGAAATCTCCGCTCAGACAGGAGTTGCCGCCGAGTCTATAGGTGTATCTCTTTGGTACTCCAAAAGAGGAGTCGTTAGTACGCAGGTCGGGATTATCGATATCCGGAAGAGCCTCTTTGATGACCGGTTTGTATGGCATCTCAAGGCAGTCAGGCATGTGGCAGGCAAAAGAAGCGTCGATAATAGCTGTCTTGATTCCTGCATTTTCGACGACATCCAGAACTTCAGTTACGAGGTCGCCGGTTTGCCAAGTGAAAGCACTACCGGGCTCCATAATGATTTTAAGACCGGGATACACTGCATGTAGATTCTTCATCAGGGCAATCAGGAAATCTATGTCGTAACCTTTTCTGGTCATCAGATGCCCACCGCCCATATTCAGCCATTTCGCCTGCTTCAGAAGATGTCCATACTGTTGTTTGAGGGCGTCGAGCACCTTGGCGAGGTCATGGCTGTCGGATTCGCAAAGCGCATGGAAGTGAATGCCGTCGAGGCCTGTCGGAAGTCCGTCGACGAGCGCTTCGCGCGACTCACCGAATCTGGAACCCGGCACACAGGGATTATAGATGTCGGTCTCGATCACGCTGCAGTGGGGATTTACGCGAATGCCAGCACTGACTTTACTGTCGGGATTAGCCTCATTCCATTCGATGATAGCCGGATGGAAATGATAGAACTGGGCGAGGGAATTGAAAGTTATATGGCTGCAGCCTTTAAGGAACTCGGGGAAAGTCTTATCAGTATATACGGGGCAGTAAGCGTGCACGTCATTTCCGAGAAACTCAAGAGACAGCTGCATCTCGTTGAGTGAACTTGCTGTGGAGGAAGAGAAGTATTTATTGATTATGGGGAAAGTCTTCCACAGAGCATTTGCTTTAAATGCCATGATAATTTTTACGTCCGCCTCCTTCTCTACTTTTTTTAGGAGGGTTAGGTTGCGGATAAGTTTTTCTTCGTAAATTATGTAATATGGGGTTTGGAGCATTGGGGTAATATTAAATTTAATTCATGATTTGCTTTGTTGCTATTTGGAGGCAGAGCCAAAGGCTCTGACACCTGAACAAACATAGACTTGGAAACGGCGATGAATCGCCGGAACAGTAACAAAGGTCTGACTTTGCTCAGAAGCTTGCTTTGAATCGGGAATCTGACGGGCGGTGGGATGCTGCTGATCTATGTGGGGTTAGAAGTCAATTTTGCCTTTTTTTGCGGCGGCGAGCATCTTTTCTCCCGGCATGAGGTAGATTTCAAGACGTCGGTTCCGGTCTCTGTTTTCATAAGATGTGTTGGGTACGAGAGGACTTTCGTCGCCGTAGGCATAGGAAAAAGTGAAAGAGGTATCCGCACCGTTGTCTTCAAACCAAGTGGTGACGGCATCCACTCTATCCCCTGTGATATTGTCACGGTATTTCTCAGAACCTGTATTGTCGGTATGCATCACGAGAAGCACTCTGAACATATCCGGATCCTTCATATATCTTTTGATGGGATTCAGGTATGTGGCAGCCTCGGGAAGGAGGTCGGTAGAATTCGGACCGAACAGGGCACTTGCCGGAATCGTTATGAGCAAGACCTCTTTGTTTCTACAAGCCTCGATATTGCAAACGCCCTTTTTCGGAGAAAGGGGGCCGTTCAAAAGTTTATTCCGAGCCTCAAGATTCTGAAACTTTCTGATCAGATCGGCGGCTTTAGATTCTTTTGACAAATCCACAGATTTAAGCATCTGGGAGAAATTCAGGTTGTCGAGTTCTGAGTTCTGGTCTTGCGCAATAGCCGTGGGCGCAAGGAAAGACAGAGCAAGAGCCACAATTATGGTTTTAAGAGACTTCATAATAATCAATTTAGGTCAATAATACCATCAGGCAGACTCATGAGTATACGTCTGCTGTCTTCGTTAACATCAAGTATAAAGTCGTCGGCAAACGGGATATATATATTGTTGCCGTTCTTATCCTTGACGATGAGCAGTTCATTGATAGTGTTGGTGTCAACTTCCACAACAGTTCCGATTACGCCGAGCCTGTCATCCTCAACGGTCCAACCTTTCAGGTCATCATAGAGAGCGATATCCTCTTCATAATTTTCTTCAATGAACTCCTTCAGTTCATTTCTCAGAGCATAAACGGTCTTGTTGACAAAAGGCTTAGCCTTCTGCTCAGAATCGATGCCATCGAAAGTGACAAGGAACGAGAAAGCCCCTTTAGGTCTGACAGCCACGGCATAGAAAGGGACGAAAATACCATCTATGTCGATAATAGCCGGATTGCCCGAAGTAAGATAATCCGGATCTATATCAAGAAGGAGGTTGAGTTCCCCCTTCAGGGCGTGAGTTTTCTGCAATCTTCCAATTGCGGAAATCTGGTCTGCATTAATCATTAGTTTCTTATGATTTTAGCGCCGAGAGAATTCAGACGTTCGTCAATACGTTCATAACCACGGTCAATCTGGTCGATGTTTTCGATTCTGCTTGTACCTTTAGCCGCCATGGCAGCGATGAGCAGGGCGATTCCGGCGCGAATGTCGGGACTCACCATACGGGAAGCTCTCAAAGAATTGAACTTACCGCTTCCGATCACAGCGGCCCTATGCGGGTCGCAGAGTATAATTCTTGCACCCATATCAATCAGTTTGTCAACGAAGAAGAGCCTGCTCTCAAACATTTTCTGATGAATCAGGACGCTACCCCTCGCTTGGGTTGCTGCCACAAGGAAAATACTCAGGAGGTCAGGCGAAAGGCCGGGCCAGGGCGCGTCAGCCACAGTCATGATAGAACCGTCGATGAAAGTCTCTATTTCGTATATTTCTTTCTGGTCGATTATGATATCGTCACCATTCACCTGAAGGTTTATTCCGAGGCGCGCGAAAGCATCGGGGATAATTCCGAGATCTCTGACACCGACATTCTTGAGAGTGAGGCAACTTCCGGTCATGGCAGCTATACCGATGAAACTTCCCACCTCGATCATGTCTGGCAGGAGTGAATGAGTAGTACCGTGAAGTTCCGGCACACCGGTGATGGTAAGAAGATTGCTTCCGATACCTTCGATAACAGCTCCCATTCTTACGAGCATTTTGCACAGTTGCTGCACATAGGGTTCGCAAGCGGCATTGTAGATGACGGTTGTTCCCTCAGCCAGGACGGCAGCCATCACAAGGTTGGCAGTGCCGGTGACAGAAGCCTCGTCAAGAAGCATATACACGCCATGAAGCCCCTTTGGCGCAGAGATGTTGAAAACTCGTTTTGAGGAATCGTATTCGAATACGGCACCAATTTTCTCAAGTCCGAGCAAGTGGGTGTCAAGGCGTCTTCTTCCGATTTTGTCGCCACCCGGTTTAGGAAGCACAGCCTCGCCGAAGCGAGCCACGAGAGGACCGGTCACCATAACAGAACCTCGGAGCGCCTCAGCCCTCTTCCTGAAATCTTCGGAATGAAGAAAAGCGAGATCAACAGAGTCAGCCTTGAATCGGCAGGTGTGGCGGTCGAGATATTCAGTCTTGACACCAAGGTGAGATAGGAGATCTATGAGGTTACCGACATCGGCGATATCGGGAAGATTGGAAATAGTTACAGCTTCGGAAGTCAGAAGCGTGGCACAAATCACTTGCAAAGCCTCGTTCTTTGCACCCTGCGGTTCAATAGAACCTTGTAGGCGGTGACCGCCTTCTACAATGAATTCGCTCATAATTCGATTACTGAAATTAGAAATTAGAATTTAGGATTGAGAGAATCATTGTTTATTTTTCTTCTTGGTCTGCTTGTGTGTTGCGGACGCCTCGTGATAGTCGTGGAGGAAAATATCTCCCGGCATCAGATCAATCTTTCCGTTGCTTATGAAACAGAGGTCTCTGAGCACCTTCTCATCGCTGACCGCCTCTTTGTTGTGGGCCACCATGAGTTTCTTCATGTGGTTGGCAATGACCCCTATCAAGTTTCTTCTCTCTTCGGAATCTTCCATATCCGCCACAGTCTGCACCATGTCCTGAATGTGTTTTCCATAGTAACGGAAGATTATTTCACGGGAGTCGCTGTATGGTATGGTATCCGGTTTCGGATTCGCCTCCTCCTCCTGAATCACGGGCACCGGGAAGTCGATGTCGAGTTGAAAATTCGACATGATGTTTATGTGGTCCCATATTTTTTTCCTGTCGTTCGGGTCTTTTTTAAGAGCCGGGAAAAGAATCGTCATGATATCTGCAATTGCAAATGCGCATCGAGTGCGTTCCTCCCTGTCGGGAATTGTCATACAGAATTTCACGAGGTTCTGGACGTTTCGCCCATATTCAGCGAGTTTTACCGGTTCGAGTCCTGTATTGTACGGAATCATGTGCAGAAGTTCCGGGGCAACTTCAGCGGTAGCCAGCAGTTCAGTGTCGATATAATCGGGGTCTTTAATGTTGTCAGTCATGATTAAAGAATTGAAATTAAAAAAATCAGGAAAGTCCCTTAACGGTGCTTTTTTTAGCATCGTATTCCTTAAGATATTCCGGGACGCTATATGCGGTATCGAGGAAAACGCCTTCTCGGAAGGCTTTTTCGGCGAGAGCAGTCATATCGGCGGCACGAGGCGAGATATTGTCGATCCAGTGAAACCTGTCTCCTTTCAGCACAGACTTTGATTTCTCTGCCCCGTCACCCATGAAGTATACCTCTCGATCATCAGGGAGAGAATTGAAGCATTCCTCCTGCAGAATCATCGGCTTGGGTGGAATGATTGCGTCAAGGCGGAAATTGTATGCGGCAGTATAGACCTCCATTCTACGCGCATCGATCATCGGTACAAGAATTTCATTTCCCGACCAATCGAAATTGCGGAACATCGCCTTCACCGCAAGCAGTTGTAGAGTAGACACACCGATCAGCGGCACATCAAGGGAGAAGCAAAGACCTTTGGCAACCGAGAGACCGATTCTCAGACCCGTATAACTGCCAGGTCCCATGCTTACAGCGACAGCATCTATGCGCCATTCTCGGCGGCGAGCTTCCGCCATGCACTCGTCGACGAATGGCGCGATAGCCCGAGCATGGTTCATCTCCCTGTCATCCTCACGAGAAAATTCGGCAAGACCATCGCGAACAAGCGCGACGCTGCAAAATTTGCCGGATGTCTCAATGCATAATATAGTGCTCATTTTTGATTATTAATAGAATTGAAAATTTGCGAAGCGCATCTCATACCGTCGACAGCCGCTGAGACAATACCGCCGGCATATCCGGCGCCTTCGCCCGCCGGATATAGTCCATAGATGTAGGGGTGGCATAGCGACTCTTTGCCGCGAGGAATCCTTACCGGGCTTGAGGTTCTTGATTCAAGTCCTATAAGCACGGCGTCTTTTGATAGGAACCCCTTGGCCTTTTTGCCGAAATGTCGGAAACCTGTCTGCAGTCTTGAGGCTATGAACTCAGGCAGAAGAGTGTCGAGGCGCGCCTCCCTCAGACCGGGGATATAACTCGAAGGGGGAAGGTTTTTTGAATCTCGTCCCTCTACGAAATCAGTCATCCGCTGGGCGGGAGCCACAATGCTGTCGCCGGCAGCTCTAAAGAATTTTTTCTCAAGATTTTCCACGAAATCGAGCATCTCGAAAGCACCTTTGCCTGCATATTCGGGGAAGTCGCCGGGGTGAATCTCCACCACCATTCCGGAATTCGCCCATATGCTGCTTCTTGCGGAAGCCGACATACCGTTGACCACGAGTTCACCGGGCGCACTTGCAGCTGGAACCACCACTCCTCCGGGACACATACAGAAACTGTACACTCCCCTACCGTCGACCTGAGTAACGAAACTGTATTCAGCCGGAGGGAGCCATGGACCGCGTCCGGCAGGATTATGATACTGAATTGAGTCGATGAGTCTCTGAGGATGCTCAAGACGCACACCAACGGCGAGACCCTTTGCCTCGAGAAAAACACCGTCACGGTCAAGCCATCTGTAAACATCGCGAGCCGAGTGTCCGGTGGCGAGAATTACGGCATCTCCCGTAACTTCCGTACCGTCGGAAAGAACCACTCCGATAGCGCGCCGATCTTTAATCAGGAGCCTGTCTGCTCTTGCCATGAACCGAACGTCACCTCCATGGGCGATAATCGACTGCCTGATGTTTTTCATAATCACCGGAAGACGGTCGCTTCCAATGTGGGGATGAGCGTCGATGAGTATACTTTCATCCGCTCCATGCTGCACAAGCAGAGAAAGCACGGCGTCGGAATTTCCTCTTTTCTTACTTCTTGTGTATAGTTTTCCATCGGAGAAAGTACCGGCACCCCCTTCGCCGAAGCAATAGTTTGACTCCGGGTCTACTATACGGTTTCTGTTAAGCGCCGCAATGTCGAGTCGTCTGGAATCCACATCTTTTCCCCGTTCCAGAACAATCGGGCGAATCCCGAGACGAATAGCCTCAAGGGCAGCGAAGAGTCCGGCAGGGCCAGCTCCGACAATCACGACCGAATGTGCGGCATTCGACACGTCGCGGAAAGAGACCGGCGTAAAAGGGGACGGCACCTTACGGTCGGAGCCGGAAGCGACGCGAACCATCAAATTGATAATGATGTCGCGTTTTCTGGCATCGACCGACCTTCTCACCACCTTCCAGTCATTGACTTTGCATCCGGCTGAAGAGCAAACGTATTTCTCAAGCAGCTCGGGCGTGGCAGCAGTCTCCGGCGAGACACGAAGTGTAACGTCTTTGATCATTTCATCCGTGTGAATTGTTTCATTTACAAAATTAGTAAATATTTTTGGCAATTCATATATTTATTGGTAATTTTGTAGGGAATTGTGCCGGATAAAGAGCGCATAGAGACCCCATCCTACAATATAAAGAAGTATTAGCAATGGCAATCAATAAAGATATAGCATGTCTGTTTGACCTTGACGGAGTTTTGGTGGACAGTGAGAGAATATACACAAAGATTTGGGAGGCAATAGAGTGTCAATGGCCTACGGGAGTAGAAAACTTTCCATATAAAATCAAAGGCACAACGCTGGAAGACATACTTCACAAGTATTTTCCGGCTGAGATACGGCAGCAAGTGACAGAAGAACTCTACCGACTCGAGGGAATGATGGTGTATGAGCCCAAACCCGGCGCGATGAAACTTCTGGAGAAACTACGGGAGGATGAAGTGGCGACAGCCTTGGTGACAAGCAGCAATGACCTTAAGATGGCACATCTATGGAACGACATGCCTAATTTGAAGGGCGAGTTCCGGACCATCATAACCGGAGACGAAGTGACACACTCAAAGCCGGATCCCGAGGGATATCTGAAGGCCTCGTCCGCATTAGGAGTCGACTCACGCCGCTGTGCCGTTTTTGAAGACTCTCTTCAGGGAGTAAAGGCGGGGCGCGCTTCAGGAGCATTCGTGGTTGGAGTGGCAGGTACGCTTAAGGCAGAAGACATAGCTCCCTATTGCGATATCGTGGTTGATACCCTTGAAGGGTTTGACTGCGACAATCTTGAAAGCATCCTGCATAAAAGGTAAGGAAGTAAGAACAATCGTATGACAGCACACAATTTCTCACCGCTTGCGGAGCGACTCAGACCCACGACCCTCGACGACTACATAGGACAGAAACATCTTGTGGGACCCGGAGGCATCATAAGAAACATGATTGAGACCGGAAAGGTCAACTCGTTTATACTATGGGGTCCTCCCGGAGTCGGAAAGACCACACTTGCGCGGATTATAGCCAATTCAATAGAAGCGAGATTCTACACCTTGAGCGCAGTTACATCGGGAGTGAAGGATGTACGCGATGTCATCGAGCGATGTACTCGTGAAAGCGGCGGTATGTTTGCGAGTGCCCGTCCTATACTGTTTATCGATGAAATTCATCGGTTTAACAAGGCGCAACAGGACTCACTTCTCGGAGCAGTCGAGAAGGGTATACTTACTCTAATCGGTGCGACAACGGAGAATCCGTCGTTTGAAGTGATTAGACCGTTGCTGAGCCGGGCACAGGTGTATACTCTAAAGTCTCTGGAGAAAGAAGATCTTCAGGAATTGCTTGAGAGAGCTATCAAGAAAGACGAAGTGTTGAGCCGGCGCGAAGTGGAGATAAGATCCACAAATGCCCTATTCCGCTTTGCCGGAGGAGATGCGAGAAAACTCCTGAACATCCTCGACCTTCTCGAGCAGAGTGTGGCGGCGGGTAAACCGGTGGTTATAGACGATGATATAGTCACCGACAGGCTTCAAGTGAATCCGGCAGCATACGACCGCGACGGAGAGATGCATTACGACATCATCTCCGCCTTCATAAAGTCGGTTCGCGGCAGCGACCCTGACGCCGCGGTCTATTGGCTGGCGAGAATGGTAGCCGGAGGAGAAGACCCCAAGTTCATTGCCCGCCGTCTCGTGATACTCGCGGCTGAAGACATAGGACTCGCAAATCCCAACGCGCTTCTTCTCGCCAACGCAACGTTTGACGCCCTTCAGAAGATAGGCTGGCCCGAGGGAAGGATAATATTGGCAGAATGCACGGTGTATCTTGCCACGTCACCGAAGAGCAACTCCGCCTATCTCTCAATCGACAAAGCACTTGAACTTGTGAGGAATACAGGAGACCTACCGGTGCCACTGCACTTGCGCAACGCTCCGACATCCCTAATGAAAGAGATGGGGTATGGACAGGAGTATAAGTATGCCCATAATTACGCCAATCATTATGCCGACCAGCAATATCTTCCTGACGGTCTTCAGGGAACACAACTGTGGACACCCCAGCCTAATCCGGCAGAAAGCAAACTTGCCGCATATATGAGGCAACTCAGGGAATCAAGCGGAGTGCGCGACAACAGCGCAGCGACTCCGTGTCCAAAGGGGCTTGACGGAAACGGTCAGTGAGAGCCTCCGTTAAGTTCCTCTTTGAGAAATCTTGAAGTCTCTGTATCCATTTCGGCAATCTGTTCGGGAGTGCCCTGCCCTACAATCAAACCGCCCTCCTTGCCTCCATGAGGACCCAGCTCGATAATCCAGTCGGCACATTTGATAACATCGAGATTGTGTTCAATCACAATAACAGTGTTGCCCCTGTCGACGAGTTTGTTTATGACGCCGAGAAGCACCTTGATATCCTCGAAATGCAAACCGGTGGTCGGTTCATCAAGAATGAACAAAGTTTTACCTGTATCTCTTTTGGCAAGCTCAGTGGCAAGTTTCACTCGTTGGTTTTCGCCGCCGCTGAGTGTGCTTGAAGGCTGACCGAGCTTAATGTAGCCGAGACCTAAATCCTTAAGGAGTTTGATTTTATTACGAATAGAAGGAATATTCTCAAAAAACTCCGTAGCCTGATTTACAGTCATATCGAGGACATCTGCGATAGACTTTCCCTTATATCTCACCTCCAGAGTCTCCCTGTTAAAACGTTTACCTTTGCATTCCTCACAAGGTACGAGCACGTCGGGAAGGAAATTCATCTCTATTGTTCTGTATCCGTTTCCGTCGCATTTCTCGCATCTTCCGCCTTTGACGTTGAAAGAGAATCGCCCTACCTTGTATCCTCTTATGCCGGATTCAGGAAGTTCGGAGAAAAGTTTTCTAATTTCCGTAAAGACACCATTGTAAGTTGCTGGATTAGACCTTGGCGACTTACCGAGGGGCGACTGATCCACAGTCACCACCTTGTCGATGTTCTCGATACCAATTAAATCCTCATAAGGAAGAGGGTTGGCAAGTGATCTGTAAAACTTCTTGCTGAGAATCGGCTGAAGAGTATTATTGACAAGACTTGACTTGCCTGAACCTGAAACTCCCGTCACGCATATAAACTTACCGAGCGGGAATTCAGCGTCAATGTTTTTCAGATTATTTCCGGAAGCCCCTATGATTTTTAGACTCAAGCCGTTGCCCTCCCTTCTATGGTCAGGAACGGGGATTGAGTTTTCGCCATTAAGATAAGTTGCGGTCAGGGTATGCTCCTCAAGCATTTGGTCAGGAGTACCCTGGAATACCACATTGCCACCTTTCCGCCCGGCACCGGGACCTATGTCGACAATATAGTCAGCTTGCCGCATAATGTCCTTGTCATGTTCAACAACAATGATAGAGTTTCCATTGTCGCGCAATTTCTTAAGGCTATTGATCAGGCGCTGATTGTCGCGCTGGTGAAGGCCGATAGAGGGTTCGTCGAGAATATACAGCACATTCACGAGCTGAGTCCCTATCTGAGTAGCCAGTCTGATACGCTGGCTTTCGCCGCCGGAAAGCGAAGCGCTGGCACGATTTAGGGAAAGATACTCAAGACCGACATCGAGGAGGAACTTGAGTCTTGTCCTGATTTCCTTAAGTATCTCGACCGCCACGACCTTTCTCTGAGTGTCGATTCTGTCTTCCAGCCCTAAAGTCCAGTCATACAGTTCTTTTAAGTCCATATTTGCAACTTCGGCGATATTCTTCCCGTCAATGAAGTAGTTGAGGGACATTTTTGTCAGTCTATTACCGTTGCATACCGGACAGACATAATTGGTAAAATAAAGATCTTCCCACTTATTACTATCTTGAAAGTAGTTATTTTTAGAGGTAAGCCACAAGAAATCTCTGACCCCTCCCCTGAAATTATCCAAAGAAGGGGGAATATTGGCATCGGGGTCAACAGAAATCAGATAGTCGGTACCGTCAATAATAACATTCAAGACCTTTTCAGGCAGGTCTTTGATAGGAGTTAGGATAGAAACGCCAAACATATTGCAAACCGCCTCAATCTTCTCGAAAATATAAATACGGGAATTGAAACGACCGAGAGGCTTAATGCCGCCATCGTATATAGACTTTTCTTTATCCGGCATGAATTTCTCGGGATCCGGGAGATTTTTAGAGCCAATACCGTTGCATTTTTCGCAAGCCCCGAGCGGGGAATTGAAAGAGAAATTATGAGGAGCCGGTTCCGGGTAAGCCAGCCCATTTTCGGGATCCATCAGCATAAGGGAGAAATAATTGACTTTACCGGTCTCCATATCGATAATCATCATCTGCTGGTCGCCCTGCTCGAGAGCGTCCTCGACGGCAATCTTCAGGCGTTCCGATTCCACATCCTTGACTCTGAGCCTGTCTATCACGAGTTCTATGTTATGATTCCGGTATCTGTCAGTCTTCATTCCGTATGCAAGTTCTTTGATGACACCGTCGACACGCACATTAAGGTAGCCCTTTTTGCGCAAATTCTCAAAAAGTTCCTTATAATGACCCTTTCTGTTTTTCACAACAGGGGCGAGCACATAAATTTTCTTTCCGGCATAATTAGAGGAAATCATCTCGATAATCTTATCCTTAGTGAATTTAACGAGAAGTTTTCCGCTTATATAGCTTCTTGCCTGTCCGAGGCGTGCGAAAAGAAGGCGGAAGAAATCATAAATTTCGGTAGTAGTGCCGATGGTAGAACGAGGATTCTTGTTGACAGTCTTCTGTTCAATGCTGATTACGGGATTGAGTCCGGAAATATTGTCGACATCCGGTCGCTCCATCTTGCCGAGAAGATTTCTTGCATAAGAAGAGAAAGTCTCGATATATCTTCGTTGTCCTTCAGCGAAAATAGTATCGAAAGCTAAAGAAGATTTTCCGCAACCGCTAAGACCGGTAATGACGCAAAGTTTATTGTGAGGAATGGTCACATCAATATTCTTAAGGTTGTGGACTCTTGCGCCTGATACCTTAATTGAATCGGAAGGTTGTAATATATCGTTCATATTCAATATTTTCAGTTATAATAGCGATGTGAAAGCCGTACTATTGCTGTGAATAGGAAATAAATGAAAGTAATCGCCATTATCATACTGCAAAAACAGTGCCAAATAGTGTGATTAATTGTTAATCTGCATAATGGCGATGCTCAACTGTTGAGAATAAGACGGGGGTTATTGCTGAGAGTTTGTAATGCCGACGTACTTCACGATGTTGATATCTCCGGACTTTTTGTATATCTTTCCGTCGGTGCCTTTCGCCTCTATCACATAGAAGAACACTCCGGAATCAACAGTCTTGCCACCGACAGTACCGTTCCAACCTTGGTCCGGCGACGAAAGGTGGCAAACCTCGTGTCCCTGACGATCGAAAATCCAACAGTTGAAATCGAGAATCGAGCGGTAAGCCACTTTCCATTCATCGTTGACGCCATCGCCGTTTGGTGAGAACGCGTTTGGCACGAGCAACTGACTTGCACCTATAGAAACCTGATATACATCGCTGATGCACTCGCAGCTACCGTCAGCATTGCTGCCGATATATCTGACGTAGTGGACACCTTCGTCAAGGAAAGTATAGTCCAGGTCCTGAGTATTGAATCGATATTCTATATCTTCAAAAGAAGGATCTTTGGTCAACTGCCATTCGTTGTGTATGACACCGTCTGTAACGAAAGCGGTAAATGAAATCTCACATGGGGCGGACCCTCCGAGGCCCTCTTCGTCGTCAGCCCCGATCTGGTTGCTGCCTGCGTCATTGTCAGAGCTGTCATCGCCGATGACTTTCGCAAAAGTTCGGGCATCGACAGAGTGCGGCTGAATTACGGAAGTCTCCACTTCCGACTCCCAGTTCCATTCACGCAGGAAACGGTCGCCTGAAACGGTGAATTTAGACGCGCAATAGTTTGGGGGAGAGACTCTGTATTCATTCTGGAAATTTTCAAAAGATGCAGTCTGCTCAACATTCACGAAATTGGGCATATTTTCTGACTCGTTCCATTCCTGAGTATAGTAGTTGACATGTATCTGCCTGTCGAGGGTTTTCCGGACGCCGTTGATAGTATAGTAATATATGGGATCACCGGACCCCGACACATTAATCAGGGACGCGCCACATTCCTGGTCCGGAGCTTCTTCTGCAGACTGAAGATTAAGTCTATATGGTTTGTATTCAGTAATCCAGAAGAAATAACTTCTATCGCCGTCTTCCACAACGTATCCCATATTTCCTTCAAGTTCTGAAATGGAACTTGTGTTGCCGTTTTGCGTGGAACCAATAAGTTCGGAATGAGCGGCACCGAGATACCCGAATTTATACCATGAAGCCTTATTTCCGGAGGGGGAAGTATATGAAACCGAAACTCCGTCTGCGGAATAGAGAACATATATATTGTTCAGTCCTGAAGACTTTTCGGGATTCACTTCTATAACCTTAAGTGAATTTCCGGAAAAGGTCAGCGACTGTGCCACTGACAGAGCCGGGAATGCCACGGATAAAATAAAAACAAGCCAATTTCTCATCATGTAAAGATAACGATAAAAATCGGGATATGAGTATGTTTCTATGAATGAAAAAGAACTATTTTTAGCAACATATATCAGATTCATGCGTTTAAGGAAATGGGGAAGGTAGATAATTGGAAAAAAAAAATAATATATTTGAACAATGAATACAGAGCTACATCCATTTGCACCATTCATGCCGGAGGGAGCCAGAGTGCTCATAATGGGCACATTCCCTCCCGGCAAACACCGCTGGTGTATGGACTTCTATTACCCCAACCCCACCAATGATTTCTGGCGGATATGCGGTTTGCTGTTTTTCGGTGACAAGAACCGTCTCTACGACGCAGAGAGCAAAAAGTTCAAGGAAGAAGAATGCAAGAAGCTTATGGCTGAAAAACACATAGCCTTACACGACACTGCACATGAGATACGCAGGCTTAAGGGAAACGCCTCCGACAAATATCTCGAGATTGTGACGCCTACTCCTATCTATGATTTGCTGAGAGAGCTTCCGGACTGCAGGACCATAGCGACAACGGGAGAGAAGGCGGCTGGAATAGTCGCGGAGCTTACCGGTACTCCCCTTCCGCGTATAGGAGAAAAAGAGACATCTGCCGATGGTCTCGAGATATGGAGGATGCCCTCCACCAGTCGAGCCTATCCTCTATCCCTTGAGAAGAAAGCGGAGTATTACAGACGGCTGTTTCACTCGGTGGGGATAATTTAAGCTTTGTGCTATAGGCTTTAGGCTTTAAGCTTTGGCGTCGGAGTTAAACTCCGGCGCGGTTAAAAAATTGCTTTTGAATGGTTGGCCTTTGGTTCTTATGTGGAGGGCTTCTATTGAATCAAAGCATTTTCAGGAACTCATCTTCTGACACGAGGGGGATTCCGAGACTTTTGCATTTCTCAAGTTTGGCGGGTCCCATATTCTCACCGGCAAGCACGAAAGACGTTTTTTTCGAAACGCTTCCGGAGTTTTTCCCTCCGTTAGCCTCGATCATTTCCTTATATTCCTCGCGGCTGTGGTGTGAGAAAGTTCCGGAAATGACGATAGTCTTACCCTCGAGAGCGTTTCCCGCTGAAGCAATGCTATCGGCGCTTACCTGCATCTGCAGTCCGGCTGCAGTAAGTCTGGAAATATTGCTGATATTAATCGGGTCGCGCATGAAATCAAAAATACACTGCGCCACCACGGGACCTACATCCGGAATAGCCTGCAGTTCCTCCAGCGACATTTCCATGAGTCGCGCCATGCTTTTCACGGACTTGGCGACTCTTTTTGCTGTTGTCTCTCCAATATTGGGGATTGACAGCGCGTATACCACCCTTTCGAATGGGACTTGCCTTGAATCCTCGAGGCCCTTTAGTATTCTTTCTGCGCTTTTCTCACCGAATCGGTCGAGAGCGGAGAGTGTGTCGGCAGTTAGATCATAAAGGTCAGCGTATGAAACCGCCAGCCCTTTGTCGTAGAGCAGTTCGGCAGTCTCCTCACCGATTCCGTCAATGTTCATCATACGACGTGCGCAGAAATGCTCGATGCGTCCCGTAATCTGTGGCCTACATCCGTATTTGTTAGGACACATCCAAGCCGCGTCGCCCTGCTGCTTAACAAGAGGAGTACCACATACCGGGCAATGAGACACAAACTGTACAGGTTTTGAGTCGGGAAGTCGTTTGTCAAGTTCGACACCGGTAATTTTCGGTATTATCTCACCACCCTTCTCCACATAGAGCCAGTCGTTTTCGTGAATATCGAGTTCCCGCATAATGTCTGCATTGTGCAGTGAAGCACGCTTCACGACAGTACCTGAAAGGAGAACAGGTTCGAGATTTGCCACAGGTGTCACGATACCCATTCTTCCGGTTTCGAAACTGACGAATCTAAGACGAGTACAGGCGTTTTCGGGATTGAACTTATAAGCGACCGCCCAGCGGGGAGATTTCGCCGTGTACCCGAGGTTTAGCTGCTGACGGAGAGAATTGACCTTGAACACAAGGCCATCGGTAGCCACGGGAAGTTTTTTTCTTTCAGAATCCCAGAACTCGATATAGTCGTTGACCTCATCCACGGAGTGAAGAATCTTTATCTCTCCGGTTACCTTGAATCCCCATCTTTTAGCCGCCATCATATTGTCGAAATGATTGTCGGCGGGGAGGTCATCGGAGAGGAGATAATAGAAAATAGCGTCAAGACGTCTGCGCGCCACCTCTCTCGGATCCTGGGTCTTTAGCGTTCCACTTGCGGCATTGCGTGGATTGGCAAACAGCGGCTCCTCGTTGTATTCGCGTTCCCTGTTTATTTCATCAAAGACCTTCCACGGCATAAGGATTTCTCCGCGAATCTCAAACTTTTGCGGCCAGTCGCCCGGCTGAAGGACAAGAGGAATGCTTCGAATGGTCATCACATTTCGTGTCACATCATCGCCTTGAGTTCCGTCTCCTCTGGTTACCGCACGAGTCAGACGTCCGTTTTCATAGGTAATGGAAATAGAAGTGCCGTCATATTTCATTTCACCTGTTATTTCAAAGTCCTCGCCTTCGAGACCCTTTCTTACTCTGTCGAACCACTCGTCGACCTCACCAATGGAATAAGTGTTGGCGAGCGACAGCATGGGGCGCTCATGAGTGACGTGCATGAAACCCTTCGAGAGGTCAGAACCTACACGCTGAGTGGGGGAAAGAGGGTCGTAAAACTCCGGGAAGCGGGATTCGAGATCCTCCAGTTCCTTCATCATCAGGTCAAAATCCTTATCGCTGATTTCAGGAGAATTAAGTACGTAATAATTATGATTATGACGATTCAGTTCGTCTCGAAGCTGTTTTATTCTGTTTTCCATTATTGATCAAGCGTATAAGGTTAAATAAACGAGTCATATTTAATATCCCAGAGGAAAAGCGCCTCTCCGGGCATCGACTGGCCTGCGGCGCATCTGTCTTTCGACTTGATGACCTCGCGGAAGTCATGGAGGGTCAACTTGCCCCTTCCCACATCCACAAGAGTCCCTACAACCGCTCTGACCATGTTTCTGAGGAAACGGTCGGCAGAAATGGTGAAGACAGCAGTGTTGTCTTGCAGATATTCCCAACGGGCGCACCGGACATCGCAAATATTAGTTTTTGCATCGCTATGCAATTTTGCGAAAGATGTGAAATCCGAGGTTTCCAGCAAAATATCTGCAGCCTCATTCATCCGGGATAGGTCGAGGGGAGTGTGACAAAACCAGGAAAGCGGGTAAATGAAAGGATTCTTGACGAACGACACGAAGTATTTGTAGGTGCGTTCGGTGGCGTCGAATCTTGCGTGGAAATCATCGCGTACACGGCGAATGTCGTGAATGGCGATATCCTTACCGACGAGTCTGTTGAGCGAGACAAGCAACCGCCCGGTGTCAGGCAGTTCACCATCAAAATCAAAGTGGGCGAACATAGTGCGGGCGTTGACACCGGTGTCGGTGCGTCCGGCGCCAACAATCGGCACCTCTGTGCGCAGGGCGGTATGGAGAGCCTGCTCAACCACACTCTGGACACTGACGGCATTAGGCTGGGACTGCCAGCCGTGGAACCCGGCCCCTCTATAAGCCAGACGCATTAGATATCTATTCATGACAGAAACGGTCTCAGTCCCTCTCGAGGTAAGTTATACCATAAAGCCCGGACTTATATATATTTAGGAACTGGCGACCCTCTTCGGCAGTGATCTTTCCTTCTTTCATGGATTTTGACACCCAAGTCTCAAGGTTCCTAACAAGTTTTTTCGGATTGTATTCCACATAGTCGAGCACGTCTGCCACGGGTTCTCCGTCGATTACCTGCTCAATATCGTACCCGTCCTTGTCGCAAGTGATATGAACAGCCGCCGTATCACCGAACAGATTGTGAAGATCACCGAGAATCTCCTGATAAGCGCCAACAAGGAAAACGCCGATGTAGTAAGGATCACCGGGCTTAAGCTGATGCACGGGAAGAGAATGGCTGACACCCTGGGGAGCGACAAACCTGCTTATCTTGCCGTCGGAATCGCATGTCACGTCCTGAATGGTGCATTCGTGAGTCGGTTTTTCGTCAAGTCTTGAGACAGGCATAATGGGGAACATCTGATCAATGGCCCAGGTATCGGGGAGCGACTGGAAAAGCGAGAAATTGCAGAAATACTTTTCCGGGAGCATCCGCGCCACCTTTCTCAACTCTTCGGGAGGGTGCTTCATAGACCTTGTGATGTCATGAACATCCCTTGCCACGCTCCAGAAGAGTTTTTCCACCTGGGCTCTTGTAGTGAGGTCAATTAGTCCGAGACTGAAAAGTTCGAGCGCCTCCTCCCTGATCTGAAGGGCGTCGTGCCAATCCTCAAAGACTCTGGAAGAATCAATTTTGTCCCATATTGAGTAAAGTTCCCGAGTGAGTTCATGTGCGTTTTCCGGGAGCTCATCATTATCGTTCCAAATCGGAAGATGAGTAGTCTCAAGAGTCTCGATGATCAACACCGAATGATGGGCTGTCATGGATCTGCCGGACTCCGTGATGATGTTAGGATGCTTGAGACCGTTTTTAGCGCACACGTCGGTAAGCGCTGACACCGCGTCGTTGGCATATTCCTGAATGGAATAGTTCATCGAGTTTTCGCCGGAAGAGGAGCGAGTGCCGTCGTAGTCAACGCCAAGACCACCGCCGATGTCGACGAAATCAATGTCGAACCCTGCCTTGGAAAGCTGAACATAAAACTGCATAGCCTCGCGGAGGGCGTTCTTTATACGCCGTATTTTGGTAATCTGGCTTCCTATATGGAAATGAATCAGCTTCAGGCACTGGGTCATCTTGTTCTTCTCCAGAAATTCGAGCGCATCAAGGAGCTCGCTTGAATTCAGTCCGAACTTGCTTACATCGCCACCTGACTCTTCCCATTTACCGCTGCCGGCGGAGGACAGTTTTATGCGAATGCCGATATTGGGCTCCACTTTAAGTCGCTTCGCGATATTAAGGATGATACGGAGCTCGTTAAGTTTCTCGACAACAAGATAAATCCTCCGGCCCATCTTTTGTGCGAGGAGCGCGAGTTCCACATAGTCTTCATCTTTGTATCCGTTGCATACCACGAGGGAATTCTCATGTGTGTTAACGGCGAGCACTGCGTGAAGTTCAGGTTTAGAACCGGCTTCGAGGCCGATATTGTATTTATTACCGTGACTGACAATTTCCTCCACTACCTGCCTCATCTGATTCACCTTAATCGGATAAACCAGATAACTGTCGGCATTGAAATCGTATGTCTGGCTCGCTGTCTTGAAGCAACCGGTGATTTTCCTGATTCTATCGTCCAGGATATCGGGAAACCTAAGCAGTACGGGAGCAGAAACGTCCCTGAGTTTCAGCTCATCGAGCACCTCGCGGATGTCGACAGGAGAATATCCCTCCTTCGGGGTAACCTGGACATGTCCCTTCTCGTTGATACTGAAATAATTCAGTCCCCAGCCCTGGATATTGTACAGTTCACTGGAATCCTCAATTCTCCACTTTCTCATTATATGGTAACATTAAACGAATACAAAACGAATGAAAAACAAAAGCCTTGTTCTATAAGGCATAATAATAGGCGCATGCCGGTTATAGAAAAAGCCTTTAAAGTTAAAACAAAAAATCAGGCATTTCTGCCGAGAATCTCAAAAAAGATGGTATAAATTTCAGTTCTTTTACGTGAAATATTGAATTTATCGGTATACTGGCGAGTGCGGAGGGAGCCTTCAATATAAAGACGACATCCTTTTCTGATGTAACGCTCGGCGTAACGAGCCTGCTCACCGGTCATCACGATATTGTGCCATTCGGTCACTTCCGTGTTGCCAATCTGCTGATTGGTGGCAAGAGAAAAATATGCCACGGGAAAATCCTTTTCGGGGTATCTGATTTCCGGATCACCGCCTACGTTTCCTAAAAGAATAACCTTGTTGACGCTCATATACGGAATAATTAAAAATGATGAACCTTGAGGTAAAGGCCTGTTCTTTCATGAAGGCCGAAGAGGAGATTCATGATATGAACAGCATCGCCCGCTCCCCCTCTCATTCTGCAGTCTGCCACGGCGCTCACGGTGACGGTGTCAGGAGATTTCTTCTGTATAGACACGAGGCATTTCTGAGTTCCCTCCACTTCATAACCGGAAACCGTCATTGGAATGAGGTGTGTGAAATTATGGTCGTCATAGATTTCTTCGAAAATCTTGAAAACTTCGTTTATCTCTATGGCGCATGGAATTTCAATCTCCACTCTCGCTCCTCTTTGAGATACCTCTTCGGGAGTTCTATGAAGAGTAACGTTACCGGCAAATGAATTCTGCGTTTTCCCGAGGACGTCAAGAATCTCAAGACGAGACATCTCAGCCTTTTCCGGGGTATCGATATCGGGGGGGCAAGCATAATCAACGGTCACATCGCCTTTAAGGAGAAGATTTCTGGCGAGAGGATAAAGGCAAATGAGTGCCATTTCGGCAACAGTCCGCGGCACGACAGCTCGGCGGCAGCCTCTGACGAGAGCTTTTCTATTGATTTCCGAAAGTCCGTAAGTCATGTCGAGCGACTTGAAGTCGAGCGAAGGGCAGTGAGACATATCGATAATCCGGAGGTCGGGCCATCTGTCGGTGTTGAGTCTGAACCTGTCAGCAACCTCAGAATGCGCATCGATGAAAATAACGTCGAGGCGTGCAGGATTGATATCCTGAGAAAAATCGAGGTCGCACTCCCCTTCAAGGCCATGGTGAACTGAAGCCACCTTTCGTCCCACCTTACCCGGGGCAAAGGCACTTATAATCTCCACATCCGGGTGATTGACGAGGATACGTATCAACTCGCCTGCCATAGGGGTGTCAGCACCGGCTATTCCAACTTTTATCATTTATCTGATGGTAAATTAACAGGTTTATAAACATCGTTTACCGGCACAATCTGACTAAGGATTTCGCGTGCGAGTTCATGAGAAACGTCTTCCCGGAAAGCGATAAAGACGGTATTTGCGCCGGCAATAGTCCCGGCAATCTCCGGTGCGTTCAGCATATCAATGTCGTAAGCGATACCGGATGCGTAACCGTTTCTGGTGAGCATAACACCGAGATTACCAGTAAACTCTATAGATATGAAACCACTGACCGGATGTCTATCGAAAGCGGAAGACTTAGCGGGAGTAGTGATTTTTGCGGTCAGGGCATCGGGAAGCATATAGGCATATTCACCATGGTCGAGAGGAACCTTGCTTGTCTTAAGCATTTTAAGGTCTCTTGAAAGAGTAGCCTGAGTTACATCTATACCTTTATCGGCGAGCAGTCTGAGGAGTTCAGCCTGATTCCCGACACTATTGTTTTTTATAATCTCGATAAGAGTCTCAATTCTTGCGTTTTTCTTGCTCATAAGGAGAATATTTAAATGGTAATGCACAATTCATGATGCATGATTATTGCGAACTGAAATTCAATATTTTGATACATCAAGTATTGAACATTTATTTTTCAGAATTCCTGCGTCTTATTTCAGATTTAATTTTATCAGCCTTTTCATAATCCTCATCATCGACTGCCTTCTCCATAAGCTGAATCAGTCTTTCATCGGAAACGTTTGCAAAGGGTGAATTATGAGGGTTAGACATTCGCGCTATAGCCTGCCGGGCCGGAATCGACTGATGAGTGATACGAGGAGAAATGGAGTCTCTTTCAATACCGACAGAGTCAAGAAGCTTTCGAGTTGTGAAAATAGGAGCTCCGAGGCGCATGGCAAGAGCGATCGCGTCGCTGGAACGGGCGTCGAGCACATGAGTCACATCCCCCATGCAGAGAGTGATGTCGGCAGTGAAAATGCCATTGGGCAACTGCTTGATGAGGACATGCTTGATTGAAATTTCAAACGAATCGAAAGTCCTCGCGATAAACTCGTGAGTGAGAGGTCTTGGGGTCGCTATTTTCTGGAGTAGGCATTCAATAGCCTGCGCCTCCGTATACCCGACAATAATCGGGAATCTCAGAGACCCGCCTATTTCTTCAAGCACCAGAGCATACATACCGTTTTCAATCTGGTTGTAGGTGATACCAATCACTCTAAGAGGTACAAATACGGCATCCATATTACGATGATGAATTAATTTGAGATCATACCCGATCCAAGACAAATCATTCGGTCGGGAGTGTAAACAATAGCATACTGCCCCGGGGCGATTCCCTGGATATCTGAATCAGAGTCAATACGTAGAGAGCCATCCGGTTGAGTGGTCAGATATCCGTCGAGAAATTCCGGTGTGTGACGCGTCTTGAAAGAGATACGAAGAGAATGTTCATCTTTGGGGAAAGAATCGTCGGCAAAAGGGTCAACCGTAATCCATTCCATTTCGGTGAGGATTACAGAGCGTCCGTATTGCAGCTTGGTATCATATCCGTTGCTGACATATATGACATTGTCGCGTACATTCTTTCTGACCACGAACCATGGTCCGCCGCTGAGCCCGAGACCCTTACGCTGGCCGATGGTATAGAACCAGAAACCCTTGTGTTCGCCAATCTTCTTTCCGGTCTCAATTTCGATAACGGGTCCAGGTCTTGTTCCGAGCTGACGCTCGAGAAAATCTCGGTAGTCAATCTTGCCGAGGAAGCATATACCCTGGCTGTCTTTACGGGCAGCGTTTGGGAGTCCCGCCACTCTGGCAGCCTCGCGTACTTCCTCCTTTGTCATGTCGCCGAGTGGGAACATGAGATGAGAAAGCTGGGAGTAGCTGATGCGAGCGAGGAAATCCGTCTGGTCCTTAACAGGGTCCGGCGCGGTTCCGAGCCAAACCTTGCCGTCTTTTTCAACAATTTTGGCATAGTGTCCGGTTGCGGTCTTGTCGAATAGATGTCCCCACCGCTCTTCAAAGAAACCGAACTTGATAATTTTGTTACACATCATATCGGGATGTGGAGTGAGACCTTTCTGCACCGTATCGAGAGCATATTTCATTACATATTCCCAATACTCCTCGTGGAGGGAAACTACCTTAAACGGCAGATCGTATTTTCTTGCAATCAATGTGCAGATCTCGATGTCTTCGTCGGCAGAGCAGTCACCCTCACCGTTGTCCATGCCGATGCGGATGTAGAAAAGGTGAATATCGTGACTCTGCTTCACGAGCCTGTCGACTACCACGGCACTGTCGACGCCACCTGAAATCAAGACAGCTATCTTCATCACACTTCCTCCAGTTCGTCTTCGCTATGGTCTGATGAATGCAGAAGATGCAAAGACAGAAAATAATCAACAGAAATCTTTCCCGGGCCCACGAGCATAAGGAAGAAATATATACCGAGGAAGAGTATCGGAATATATCCGGGTTGCTGCCAAGAAAGCTGGTAAGGCAGTTCATTGACAAGATGAGTCAGCAGATAGTATTCCGCCACAATCATAGCGACAAAAGGAGGTATAATCATGATACGGGTAAGGAATCCTGCCATAATGAAGACGCTGCAGCCGATTTCGATGGCAATCATGACAATGAGGCTTGCGGAGGGCGACATTCCGAAGACTGCGGGAAATGAGTCTGCCACCAGGGGGAAATCAGAGATTTGCCTGATACCGAACTGCATGAGCATAATGCCAACGAACAGGCGCAGGAAGAGGCGACCGAGATTCGTGTAGCTGTAACCGGTGGTCCAGATATAGAATCTTTTTGGAAACCCTAAAACGTTCATTTTATTGATAGACATGACAAATAAACTTTGTAATTAACTCAATATAGATTACTTCCCGGAGATTTTCAGAGCTTTATCCATAGCCTGCAGGGTATCGACATGCTTGTCGGCGATTTTACCTTCGGCATCTATGATATAAATTTCGGGCGATACCCTCATATCGTAAAGGTCGGCTACGGAGTCGGAGGCTCCGATGGTCCAGTTTTTGGGGAATCCTTCGATTTTCTTTTCCCAACCCTCGTCGGGGTCAGGGATGATGTAGAGCACATTGATCCTGCCGTCCGCCACAGCCTTTGTGAAAGCGACATTCGTCTCCATTCTCAACCGGCTACGTCTGCAGTCGTCGCAATCCGGGTCGCCGAAAATAATTATGGTGGGGGTACTCATCGGGAAATATCTTGCGCTGTCGCCGTTTGGACGCTTGAAGTCGAAAGCGGGAGGAGTTGCACCGGTCATAGATCCTTCGAGCAGTTTCATCTGATACTCGTAGTGAGGTCTTCTTGATTTCGGGAACTTCTTGGAGGCAAGGGCATTCTTTAGAATCCTAACATAGAGCTCATCAATCCAAACCTCGGCACGGGGGCCATAGATGGACTCTTCGGCAGCTTTGGCGAACTGCACAAGAAGAGTCGGATTTTTCTGAATGCTCTTCATCAGTTTGTCGACAGCGGCGGAAACCTTCTCTTTCGACGCATACTGGCAAGTATTCGCATATACGGAGAACGCATGGTTGAGTTTTGCCTGGTCAACCGCCTCCTTAGACTTGAAGTCGAAGGGCGTCCAGAAATTTTCAGCAAGCCAGTCGCATTTATCGGTGAAACTCTCAATTTCTTCAGGAGCTATGGGATAATCGAACAGCGGCGTGAGATACAGCACACCTCTGTCGAAGACCTCTGTGGAGTCATTGATTTCCGAAGCGATCGAACTTGACGCAGTGAGTGCCGCGAAAGTCACAAGGGATATTTTAGCGATTGTCTTAAGTGTCATATATGGTGATTATTAATTTTCTATATTTTGATGGTCTGGATGGCATTCAATCGAAAATAAACATTCAGATTATGGCTCCGGGGGAATTCATTTCATTACGAATAAGTTCTTCGAGAGGTTTGGGAGTAAAATTTCTTACTTTCCATCCTCTGTCATAAAAAGCTTTTCGTATTCTGTCTTCAAACAGACATGCTACGGAACCTACAAATCCCACACCTTCGTCGGTAAGTTCGGAGTCAGGATAGATTGCGAACTCTCTGCTGATGAACCTTTCGATTTGAGAATCCACAAGATTCGCGATGTATGGGTTCTCGATGTGGTCAACGATGAAGGGCATGAATCCGGCAATCCATCTGTTGGGAGAAGGCTCGCGATAGATGTGGCGGACAACGTCGGGAGTTGAAAGCCGATATGAGGAGTGGAATAATTCGATAATTTTACCGGGCGCTACATTTTTGAAAATATCAGCGAGTAGCCGTTTCCCGAAAGCCACTCCTCCCCCATCGTCATCGAGAATAAAGCCGAGAGACGCACTTTTTCTGTCGATTGCAGATCCGTTGTAATGGCATGAGTTGCTTCCGGTGCCCATAATGCACGCTATACCGGGGCTATTACCCAAGACGGCGCGGGCGGCAGCCGCCATGTCGCTGTCGGCTTTTATATCGGGACAGTTGAAAACAGATGCGACGCACTCTTCTATCTTCATTTTTAGTTCAGGAGAGCCAACGCCTGTTCCAAAGAATCTAATGTGGTCGAAAGAGTGTCCGATGGCATCCCTGGCCTGCATCAAAATATTGCAGATAGATTCCGAATCATTATGCACAGGACTGATGCCGGGACCGGAAAAAGACCCGTCAATACAAGCGATGCACTGATTTTCAGTCAGACACACCCAATCGGTTTTAGTGGAGCCGGCATCGGCAAGAAGAATAGTCATGTCATTGCATATTTCTGCACAAAATTAATCAAAATACATTAAATATGCAAATGAATCTACATCAGCTTCGAAAACGTCCAATTAAGGGCGGGGTGAGGTGAGGGACTGGAGGGAGTGCATGGCGATGGCTCGGCGTGTCTGGAGTTCGAGATAATCGAGGTGGGATTCGAAAAACCAGTTGCGTTCCTGGAGATATTCGGTGAGGGAAATTTCGCCGCCTTTCAACGCTTTGAGGAGGAGCGTCGGATAGTCTGTGGTGCTGAAAATCTCGTCGGGTGTTTTGAGTGATTCGTCGAGCTCGCCGAGCTGACGGTAAAGGGATTTTACCTGCGCTTCGGTTCTATCGGTGACGAGTACCATTTTTTGTTCGGCAGCGGCTACGGCAGCTTTAGCCGCTTTTGCCTTCCCTCGGTTAGAAAAGATGGGGACTGAGACACCGAGACTTGCGCCGTTGAAGTGCATACCGTCTTCGAAATCGTGTGAGTATCCGACTTTGAGAGAAGGAAGAGCCTCTGCCTTGACAACATTCTCGCTGCGTTGAGCCGACATGAACTCCGCCATACTCTTAAGAAACTCGGGATTGTTTTCGACACCTTCGAGATAGTGCTTTTCGGGAAGGAGAGCCTGACGGTTGTCTTTTCTATCAATAGTTTCAAGGATAGCCTTGCAATCGTATCCTCCGTTTAGAGCCTGCAGTTCACCTTCCGCCCGGTCGAGATCGTTTTGAGCCGACGCGAGCAGAGTCTTCAGTCTGCCCTGTTCCAAAGAAATTTTAGCGAGATCTATACGAGACATCTGACCTCCGCGTACAGCCTTTTCAGTGACGAGGCGCAAAGAATCAGTAGCACTCGCCATAGAACTCATGAGAGACATTTTTCTGTCGGCAAGTAGGTATTCTTCGATTCTTTCCAGAATCTCGAGTCTTAAAGCAGCGGCGAGAGCATTCAACTCGGTATTGTTGCCGTTTTCCATTGCCTTGGCCATATTGCGCCTTGCACCGTAGACTCCAGGCCATTCCATTGAGTATGAAATGCCTATGTCCCATCTGTTGTCCTCTCCGGCAGGTGCGAATTTGTAACCGCCCTCAATCTCCGGATCGGGGATATTCGCCATTGTTTTGGCATCAAGATTTGCGGCATTCAGAGAGGTGAACGCGGCAATGAAGTCACCGTTTCTTGAAAGAATGGCATCGGCAGCCTCGCCGGGGGAAATAGCAAAAACCTGAAGTGTCGCGGTTGCGGCTACCAAGGCAAGTATAGTGTTGATTCTCATTTCTTATTTATTGATTTACTCTCACTTCTTCTGTAGAGAATGGGAACTATAAAAATATTAAGCAAAGTTGAGCTCACAAGACCACCGAGAATCACGATAGCCATCGGCGACTGAATCTCATTTCCCGGTTCGCTGCCCCTTATAGCGATAGGAATAAGGGCGAGTGCAGATGTAAGGGCCGTCATAATGATAGGAAGAAGACGGTCGGACGAACCCTTCCGTACTCTATCCTCCAGAGGACAACCGTCTGCCTTCAGTTTATTATAGTGCGACATGAGCAGCATACCGTTTCTCGTCGATATACCCATCAAAGATATAAAACCAATGATTGCCGGAATGTTCAGTTCTCCGGAGGTACACCTGAGAATCAATACTCCACCGATGAGGGCGAGAGGCATATTGACAAGAATGGTCAGGGACTGGGGGATGCTTTTGAATTCCGCGTAAATGAGGAAGAAAATCACGATAAGCGCAAGAATTGAAGTTACAGTCAGCATTCTTGATGCCGCCGCTTCGTTTTCAAACTGACCGCCATAAGTCACTGAATAATTTTCGGGCAAAGAAACATTATCGTTGACATGCCTCATGATGTCGTCAACCGCCCCTCTGAGGTCTCTTCCGTCGACATTGGCGGTGACTGTGAGCAGACGGTTTACATTCTCCCTATTTATTGTGTTTGGCCCTTCCGCAGGTTTTACATCCGCCACATAGGAAAGAGGAATCATACCGGAGTTGCTCTGAATCAACAGGTCTTCGATTCTATCGCGAGTCGAGCGGCGAGAGTCATCGACCTTCACAGTTAAATCAAAAGGAATACCCTGCTCAAACACATTGCCGACAACTTCCCCACCCACAGCCATATTCACGAATTCATTGAACTGAGGGATAGAGATGCCGTATTTTGCCAGCATCTCGCGCCGAGGAGTTATCTCGAGCTGAGGTCTTGCAATCTGTTGCTCAATGTTGACGTCTACAATACCCGGAATCTCCTTCATTTCTGCGCCAATCTTCTTGCCTATAGTATAAAGTCGGTCGAGATCGGGTCCGAAAACCTTAACGGCAATCTGCGACTGCGAGCCGCTAAGCATAGCATCGATGCGATGCGAAATAGGCTGACCGATCTCCACATTGACACCGGGAATAGCCGAAAGTTTATGACGGATTTCATTTGCCACCTCTTTTCTTGAGCGACCTTTGTCAAGGACATAAGGCACTTCCATCTCTGATGTGTTCACACCTAACGAATGCTCATCAAGTTCCGCCCTGCCGGTCTTTCTCGCCACATTCCTGACTTCCGGCACCGACATGATCAATCTCTCAGCTGCCATGCCGATACTGTCGCTCTGGTCCAGAGATACGCCAGGCATCGCACTCACATTGATAGTGAAACTACCCTCGTTGAACCCGGGGAGGAAACTTCTACCGAGGGTGAAAAAGAGAATTAATGAAACGATAAACAAAGCTGCGGTAGAATATAGCCATGGCTTAGGGCGTGCAAGAACATTAGAGAGAGTGGCTGAGTACTTTTCGCGAAGCCATGCCGAAGTGCGAGGTTCTCGGTCGATTTTTAGCACATCTTTCTTTCTGTCATCTGCAAGAAGGAAACTGCATAATACAGGAGTCAAAGTGAGAGCCACTACAGTTGAAGCCACCAGCGATACTATAAAGGCAACACCAAGAGGTTTGAGGAGTCGACCCTCGATACCGCTAAGGAAGAACAGCGGAATGAACGACGCCATTATGATAAGGGTCGAGTTGAGAATTGGTTTTCGGACTTCTCTCGAAGCCTCAAACACCACCTTAAGGACCGGGAGCCGTTTGTCAGGCTCCAAAGCAGCGTTTTCCTTCAATCTTTTATAAACGTTTTCCACATCCACGATAGCGTCATCCACCAGAGAGCCGATAGCGATTGCGATACCGCCCAAAGTCATGGTGTTGATAGAGAATCCCATAAAGTAAAGACAGATGAGCGCCATCAGGATGGAAAGAGGAATCGCTATAACAGAGATTACTGTAGTCTTCAGATTCATGAGGAAGAAGAAGAGAACAATAATCACAAACAGCGCGCCTTCGAAGAGCGAGACCTGCAGGTTGCTTACGGAGGTCTGTATGAAATCGCTCTGGTTGAATATCTCAGTATCGATATCGATGCCTGCGGGCATTGACGGGCGAATATGGTCCAGTTCGTCGATTATTTTTTCCGATAGCCCGATAGAGCCGACTTTCGGCTGTTTTGTCACAGTGATTAACACTGCGGGTTGTGTTCGGAGAGTCGCTGTTCCGAACTTAGGAGTCTTTGGCCCTATCTTTACCTCAGCGATATCGGCAAGCCTCACGGAATTTCCCGATGATGTTCCGACCGAAGCCAAAGCAATTTCATTGACATCCTTAGTGGCGACGTTTCCCTTGATAAGGTATTCGTTGCCATACTCATACACCACTCCTCCGGAAGAATTGACGTTCATATTGCGAGTGGCATCGGCAACGTCAGAGAGGGAAACACCGAAGTGTCTCATTTTCTCGGGAGCGAGCAGTATCTGGTATTCCAGTTCCTCGCCTCCAATTACAGCAACCTGGCTAACGCCGCCAAGCGAAAGGAGTCTCGGACGAATTGTCCGGTCGGCGATGCTGCGCAGTTGTCCGGCATCGATACTGTCGCTTGTGAGTCCAATAATCATAATTTCGCCGAGAATAGAAGACTGTGGACCCATTACGGGCGAGCCTACGTTGGGAGGCATTTCGTCGGCAATCTGCGCGAGGCGTTCGCTGACTGTCTGGCGGGCGTGATAGACATCCGTGTCCCAGTCAAACTCAACGTGGACAATCGAAAAACCGGAAGCGGAACTTGATCGAACCCTTCTCACACCTGAGGCTCCGTTGACAGCGGTCTCGATTGGAAAAGTCACTGTTCGCTCCACTTCCTCGGGAGCCATCCCCGGGGCTTCCGTCATCACCGTGACAGTAGGAGCGTTAAGATCCGGAAAAATATCGATTTCCGAGCGCATAATCACAAATACGCCTGCAAGCAGCATGGCGCAAGAGATGAAGAGGACGGCGAATCTATAGGTCAGAGACCAGTGTATGATTTTGTTGAGCATAGGGATCAATGATTGTGGGTATGACCGGGAACCGCCTGAGAAGAAGTCTCAGCCATCCTGACTACAGGAGCGCCCTTCACTACTATTTTTTCACCTTTATGTATACCGGAAGTTATCTCGACATTTTTGCCGTCGGAGGCACCTGTGGTCACCACATGTTTAGCAAAGTGTCCATTTCCTAAGGAAGCATATACGCATTTGTTGCCGCTGACTTCGACGATAGCGTCAATCGGAACCGACATCACATCATGTCGGACTCCACTTTTAAGGTAAATCTCGGCGAAAGAGCCGGGAGCCGCCGCCCCATTGTTGTTGAATACGAAATATATGGGAATAAATCCATTCTGAGCTACCGCCGAACCGGGATTCGATATCATTCTACCTCCGAGGTCTGCTATGGAAAAGAACTTATCTGAAGAAGCCGGCCGGAAATTTGCTGATTCAATTCGCTGAATCTGCGGCATGTATTTTTCGGGAACATCGGCACGAAGGGTAAGATTAGTGTTACCGCTGATGACAGCTATCTGCTGACCCGCCTCGACAAATTCACCGGACTTTGCGAGCAATTGTGTGATGACGCCCGATTTAGGCGACACCACAGTAGGTTTGCCCTGACTTGAAGAACGCAAGGTTGCGTCCGCTTCTTCGTATGCTCGGAGAGCGGAGTTGTAAACCTCATCGCTAACGATACCGTCATCGTGAAGAGGTTTCAGTCGGTCCAGTTCCCTTTTCGCCGCCACTTTAGCTGCGGAAGCGGTAAGAGTGGGATCTGAATTCTGAACACCTGAAGCCGAAATGCGTGCAATGGGTGTGCCTGCCGACACGATGGAACCGGTGTTGATGTCGGGTGAAAGGGTGAGAATTCCGCTTCGCCCTGCGGTGGCGACAGCTTCATCGGAAGCCTTGGTCTCGATCTGTCCGGACACAAGGATTACATCATGGAAATCTGCCGGCCTCACTTCACGGGCAACGACTCCGAAGTGGGCAGCGACACTGTCGTCAAAATCTATCAGGTCATGATGATGACCATGACCGTCAGCCTCATGACTATCTGATTTTTCAGAGACATGGTCATCATGGTTTTCAGACTTTGAGCAGGAAACGGATACTGACGCGCACAGAAGCATTGAGGCGGCAGCGGCAAAAGGGATGTTTATCAATCGATATGTCATAATACGGGTTTAATGCTATTCTATCAAGGTATCTGATATTAAGACATCTTCGCGAGGAAAAGTACCGCTCGGGAAGGGTGAAATATCTCAATAATAAACGCAAAGATATCACAAATAGCTTGCAACCCGGTGTCATAAGCGCCGTTTCTAATACTGGCGTATAAAACGGGAGACCCCCGAATAAGGAAAGTCTCCCGCCCTCTTTTTAATATGAATTTACAACTAAAAGAATTCAGATTAGAATGGGAATGTTATGCCCATATGGAAGTCCGCGTTGGAAGTTAGCGGGATATGGTTCTTATCCATCTTAATGTGAGCATAGTCCATACCGAGCACGAAATTGAAGCCCTTGTTTCCGAGACTGAGGAGGAAACCGTAGGTTGCTCCATAAGTGCCTGCAGCCGCGCTGACAGAAGCAGCCACGCCCTTCACCGGCTCCACATTTGCCGAGAGACGGAATTCCGTCATGGGGAAAATGGAACTGAGATTTGTGGTGTTCATGAGACCGAAGTGCAGTTTGTCGTAATAAGGAAGCTTATAGTCTACTCCTACACGGAGCTTGCCTTCAAGACCCATTTTAGAAGAACCGGAGTCGCCCATGTCGGAAAGTTCATAGAGAGGAGAAAGGTTGTCGACAAAACTGTCCCAGCTATCTCCGTCGTCACCTACGCCAATAGGATTTGCCGCAGTCTCGAAAGTCTTGGTACCGTTGGTAGAAGCGAGCTGAACGGAGTTGAAGTTCACCATACCAAGGTCTGAGAGTGCGAGTGAGAAAGTGAAGTCTTTCCACTCATAAAGAGCGCCGAGGTCGATACCGAAACCGAAGCCGTTAATACCGAAACCAATGTCATCGCCATTGACACCGCTGACATAACGATTTCCTGTTCTGTCGTTGACATCGGTCTCATATCTGAGACCTTTCATAGCGAGCTTCATCTCGGCGTTTGAGCGAGCGTACCAGTTGTTTTCACCGAGTTCGAGTTCGAGCTGATTGAATTTAGCCTCTGCCATAGCGACAGGGAGCAGGAACTTAAGGCTTACGCCTGCCCTCAGGCCCGGCACCTGCTTGATGTCGCGCGAATGGTTAAGTGCCAATTCTGCATAAGCGTTAGCTTTGACGCGCAGGTCTTTGATATCGTAAGTCTGGTTGCTGAGCCCCTCCTTAAGCAGAGAAAATATGCTTTTGGGAAGGTCGAAGCTGGCGGTGTTACGCACATTGATTGCCACGTTGTTGTAGCCTCCGAAAGCCTTGAAGCCGACCTGAAGTATATTGATGTTGGCAGACTGCGAGATTCGGTTTTTATCGTGCAGGTTGCCGAGGACTTCCTGAGCGGAGATATTGGGGTTTGTGAAGAGGACAGTCTTACCTCCGTAGCTGTAAACGAGGTCGGTGACATTGACATTACCGTTAACTCCTACATTAAGGTTGCCGAGTCCCGGGAAACCGACATATCCGTTACGGTTGCCCATAGCGGGATTCATCTGCCATCGCATCTGGTAGTTGTCGTTGAAATAGCCGGTGTTGGATTCCTGAGCCGCAACAGCGAAGACGGATGCGGAAGTCAAGAAGAGAGCAAGAAATTTTTTATTTATGAGGTTCATTGCAGTTCTGATCTAAAGTTCTTAAAAATCCGTTTCATAATATCCGTCGACGCAAATGCGGAGGTCGGAAAGTTTGATATCGAGGTCCGGGCCGATTGCAGACGTGTTGTCGCCGTCCTGCGAAATTACAGCGCGGAATCTGATACCGTCGAAAGAATGTATAGGTCCGTTGGCACCTTCGATAGAAAGCGACACCTCCTTACCCTGACTCATCGGCTCTACCTCGAAGTTGGAAGAATCCTCCTTGACAGGTATGAGGTTGCCGTTTTTGTCGACAGGATTAACCTTTAGTGTAAGACCCACGGGAAGGTTTGTGGAGCATACAGCCTTCAGTTTTATATGGTTGATGAAGAGTTTGTCAAGATCTTCGCTGTTCCAGCCGTCTTCGGTTGTTTCATACACCACTTTAGAGGGGCTCTCGAAACCGAGGGGTGCGGTGAAAGTATAATCGCCGTGAGCGCTCTCGATAGTGCCGAGGGGGAAGTCGACGGCATCACCTGCAAAGCGTATATTCTCAAGGTTGACGGTAATGGTCTGCGGAAGTCCGCCTGCGTTGGGATTGACAAGAATGTCGGTAAGACCGTTGAAGTGAATATAGTTGTCGGAAGAAGCGTCTTTACCGAAAGTCAGGCTTGCGCCGCTTTCGCTGATAGAGAACAAATCGCTTTCAGCAACAGTGGAAGCACCGCCGTCGAAATTGGAAGTCAGGCGAATCTTGCCATAACCTGCCACACCGTATCTGCCCACGGGATTATTGATGTTGACAAGAATAGTAGGATTGGCGATTCTGATTTCAGTTTCAGGGCTGTCAAGGAAATCGGGGAGATCAGAAAGAGAAATCGGAGCAATGTCGATATTGTCCATGTGGTAGTCGATCTTTCCGCTGAAACTTGCGATGTCGAAAGCAGAAATATCGAAATCGGCTTTCACTTCAATCATACCTTGAGGCAGATTGAAAGAATTGATGTCGAAAGAAATGGCAGCAGAAATAATACCGATTTCATCAGAAATATCGATTGAATGGTTATTAACGACGCCTCTTTCTCCGAGTTCAAGTCCTGATGCTTTAAAAGAGAAGCGTGCATATCCGTCAGAACCGACAGGAATTTCCGGAATTACTATAATTCCTGTGGACATGTCATAACGAGTGTCGTCGGAAATAAGACCCCAGGGGAGCTTGATGGCAACATTTTTAAATACAATCTTGTTTTCATCACCAATGAATTCGGGATTCACCGAAAGCATCACATTCAGCAGAATGTCACTGGAAGTCTTCACATCCTTCAATTGCAGGAGAGCCGGGTCGATATTGTCCATGTTGAAATGATAGGAAGACATCGGGAGATTGTCCGGGAGATTCACGTCGAAAGCGGCGGCTTTACGAGCTGAAGCATTGTTGTAAGGGGGCACAATGCTGTACTGAAGAGAGTTAATAGGAATTGAGGCCACGTGAATACCTCCGATATTGAAATTGGAGGTGTTGATGTCGCCGTCTTTTAGGAGGGCATAGCATTCCTTCCCGTCAATCATGATTTTGGAGATGTTCTCGTTATCGTCCAGTTCAACCACATCGTCAAGTTTAATAGTGTTAAGATTGACAGGGACTGTGAGATTGTTGACAGTGACACGGGTCGTGGTGTCGATGTCGGTAAGGTCATACTTGTCGTCGACGCATCCTGCTAAGGTGCAGCATGCGGCAATAGACAGACAACCTTTAATAAAACTAAATCTGTCGATTTGCATCATAGTTTATTGTTGTTATTGTTGTTGTATTATTCTTTGAATATTCAGTGATATATGAGTATACAATGCAAAGTTATAAAAAAAAAGTATTGAGTGCAAAATATTGTGAATATTTTTTTGAGGATTATTTTCGCTTGATTGATATTAAAGCGGGGATATAGGAGCCGAGCCGGAGGCTCGGACACCGAGACAAACAGAGACTTTTGGGGGCAATTTTGGAGAGGAGGGAGCCGAGCCTGAGGCTCGGACACCGAGACAAACAGAGACTTGGGGAGGGATTTCGGGGAGGGAGACGAGGGGGAGGGGGCAGATATGGAAACGCCGCCGGGAGGGTGGGTTTACTCTCTCGGCGGCTTGGTAGTTATCGGGGATTGCTTTCGCGGAAGGCTTTCCGTGGAAGGCTTTCCGGGATTACTTGGAGAGGGTGCACTGCCACCTCCAGGCGTTGGCGAGTGTCTGGTCAATGGGGACTTCGGCAGTCCAGCCGAGGACATTGTTTGCCTTGTCGGGGATAGCCCATATTTTCTCGATATCGCCGGCACGACGTGGTCCTATCTTATGAGGCACGGGGACACCGGTAGCCTTTTCGAAGGTGTTGATGAGTTCGAGCACCGACACTCCCCTACCCGTTCCGAGATTGAAGATTTCAATCTGGTCAGTGTCCTGACCATCGAGCATTCTCTTCATCGCCACGACGTGAGCCTTAGCGAGATCAACCACATCGATATAGTCGCGTATACAGCTTCCGTCGGGAGTGTTGTAGTCATCGCCGAAAACAGTGAGTTCCTTACGGATTCCGGCGGCTGTCTGAGTCAGGTAAGGCACGAGATTCTGCGGCACGCCGAGCGGGAGTTCACCGATTTTAGCGCTTGGGTGAGCGCCGATCGGGTTGAAATACCGAAGGATAATGCTCTTGATGGGAGCGCCGCTTGCAATATAGTCGGTGATGATCTCTTCGGAAATCTGCTTGGTGTTGCCGTAAGGGGAAGTCGCGGGCTTAATGGGAGCGGTCTCATCAATAGGATTGACGTCCGGTTCTCCATATACAGTGCAGCTGCTTGAGAACACAATTCCCTTTACGCCATACTGAGGCATGCAGTCAAGGAGATTTATGAGCGTGGTAAGGTTGTTGTGGTAATACAGGAGGGGTTTCTGCACGCTTTCACCCACTGCCTTGGAAGCAGCGAAATTGATAATGCCCTTGATTCCAGGATTCTGTTCGAACAGGTTTTTCAGGGTGTCGAGATCGGTGCAGTCGCCTTCGACAAATACGGGAGCGATTCCGGTGATAGCCTCGATACCTTTGAGCACCTCGCGGTTGGAGTTAGAGAGGTTGTCGATGATTACGACCTCGTAACCAGCCTGCTGGAGTTCCACTACTGTGTGGCTGCCGATATAACCGGTGCCTCCGGTGACTAATATTTTTGTTGGCATTTTTTTTGATTTTTTAGGTTTTGTGGAAGGGGCTGAATTGGGCTTTATTAGCTTGATTAAGCTTGATGAAGCATGAAGAATCATGATTTTGCTTGAGTTTGCTTGATTTTGCCGGGCTTATTAAGCTTTCAGCTCCTTTTGATGGGATGGGTCTTTAGAAGAGTGGCGAGGGATATACGCCTGCGTCTACGAGAGCCTTGAACTGGTCAACGGTAGCCTGACGGTCAGCGGCGAAAGTGACACCAAACCACTTTGAAGGGGTCTGGACAACCTTAAGGGTAGCCTCTCCTTTCTGGATAAGGTCGTTGACGACAGTGGGGATATAGAATTCCGACTTCAGTTCGTTGCCATGCTCCTGAAGGAATTTTACGAAAGCCTTCTCGCTGTAGCCGAAATAGTCGGGAGTGAAGCCCCACATGTTCATGCTGACGCTTGCGCCTGCGGGGAACGGTTTCTCAACATCATCTTCGACGAAAATGAGAGAGTCACCCTTACGCTGGATGCCGTGGCATTCCTTGACACCGGTGAGGTATCCCTGCTCGTTGACCTGGCAAAGACCACGGCTAACGCCACCGTTTTCGCTGAGGGTATTCTCGATGCGGAATCCGATCATGCAATATTCTCCAGTCTTACCTTCAAGCTCCTTAAGGGTTTCGGCTGCAAGTCTGAAACTTTCGGGACCATAATAGTCGTCGGCGTTGATAACGACGAAAGGTTCCTTGATCACATCCTTCGCCATGAGAACGGCATGGTTTGTGCCCCAAGGCTTCTGGCGACCTTCCGGCACGGAGAATCCTTCGGGAAGATCGTGGATGTCCTGGAATACAACCTCCACGGGAAGATGGCCTTCATATTTAGAGATGACCTTATCGCGGAAATCCTTTTCGAAATCGTGACGGATTACGAAAACGATCTTGCCGAAACCAGCCTGAAGAGCGTCGTACACGCTATAGTCCATGATGGTTTCACCGGAAGGGCCGAGAGAGTCGAGCTGTTTTAGACCGCCGTAACGGCTTCCCATGCCAGCAGCGAGGATAAACAATGTGGGTTTCATAATTTTTATTTTTATTTGGGTTTTGGTTATTCTTTCTTGAGAGATATGAGGAATATGAGAGATATGAGGAATATGAGAGATATGAGGAATTGAGGGATTTTAACGTCTGAGCTGTATCATTACTTTTAGCATGAAGTCGAATAGCACGAGTTTTGCATTGCCGTTTCTGAGCACATCGGTGTGAGCCCTTTGTATTTCCGCCATAATCCTTTCCACATTCTTATGATTGACAAAGGGAGAGAAACGTGCATTGAAGTCTGTTTCGGACTTTGTCATTACATTAAGTTGAGGATTGTGGAGATTACAGATAAAACTCTCGCGTGTCATTCTCGCGCAATAGGCGAGAAAGCGGCCTGTCTTCTCTCGTCCGAGTGCGGCAATTCCTTCTGACAGCATTCTGACGGCACCTGCATTTCTGGCGTAAGCCAGCCTCATCATCTGCATATAGTATGAAGAGAACTCCTTTATCTCGCCTCCTTCACCCGCAATATCCAAAGCCTTAAGCATACTTCCTTCAGCGAGACGAGCCACCTCATGCGCCTCAACAGAGTTCAATCCCGCGTTGGTCAGCATACGGGAAATATCTTCATCGGGGAGCGGTTTTAAGTTGAATCGCTGAGTTCGAGAGAAAATGGTAGGCAACAGTTTGTCGGGTTCGTTGCTGACGAGAATAAACAAGGTATCGGGGTAAGGTTCTTCCAGCAATTTCAGGAGGGCGTTGGCGCATTGCGGCTGCATCCTTTCCGGAAGCCAGATCACATAAGTCTTGTAACGATAAGCAAAACTTGATAGAGATGCAGTGCGCGATATGTCATCGGCATCGCTTCGGTATATCACCGGCACAGTATTCGCAGCCTCGATATGTCTTGCCCATCCTTCCGGTGGCATGAAAGAAGATTCGTCAAGAAACTCGAACCACTTCGGGAGGAAAGAATCAGTTGACTTTGTTGAGGCGCCGGTGCGAGGGAATACGAAATGAAGGTCGGGATTGTTGTGGTGGTCGTTTTGCAGGCAAGCCGGACACTTGCCGCAACTGTCACCGTTGTGACGATCAAGGCAATATATATAGTTAACCAACGCTCTTACCAGCCTCATCTTACCGATACCGGAAGGGCCTCCAATCAGGATTGCATGCGGAATCCTGTCAGAATCGACCAGATTACGCAGAGAATCAACTACATTTCTATGACCGGTTATATCCGAAAACTTCATATTAATTACCTGAAACAACGAAAAACAAGCGGAACGAACTAATATCCGCAGTCTCGATGTCAAATTCATGCAAATTTACAAAAAATATGATGTTGAACCAAATTTTTATATTAAATTTGCATGGTAAATAAATAAGGAGTCAACAATGGCAATACCATTTCTGCAGAGCATAGCGAAGGCGTATGCTGAAAGATACAGAGATATGTCTCGACATATATTTGTCTTTCCCAACCGTCGAGCCGGGACATTTTTTTTGAAAAATCTTTTGAAATATGCCGGTAACCGAAATGCCATCCTTCCACGTGTGACCACGATGACGGATTTTGTGGAGGAGATTAGCGGCAGGGTTGTTGCCGGACGCATAGAACTTCTGTTTGTGCTATACAGGTCGTATGTGTCGCTATTGCAGCGTCTCGGAGTCGAGTCGATACCGGAATTCGACTCGTTTCGCCGGTGGGGCGAGACAGCACTTTCCGATTTCAACGAAGTAGACATGCAAAGCGTAGATGCAGACGCAGTGTTCAAAAACGTAAAGGATGTAAAGGAAATAAGTGCCAACTTCCTGACCGATGAGCAGATGCAGGTGATGGAAGAATTCTTTGGCCAAGCTTTTGATCCGGAAATAATGGCGACCGGTTTCTGGAAAGAATTCAATGATACGGAAGGAGAGGAAGGTCTTAAACCACGATTCCGCATGATATGGCAGGAATTGGGTCCACTGTATCATAGCCTGCACGAGGAACTTGAGAATAATGGACTTATAACGTCGGGAGGAGCATATCGCAAGGCTGCCGAGTTGCTGGAAGAGCATGGGGCGGCGTGCCTCGATGCGGACAGGATTGCGATGATAGGCTTCAATGCCTTGACTGCCAGCGAAAGAAGAATATTCGACGCACTTGCCGAAATAGAACCTAAAGAGGATGACGGAGACTCGTTCGCATCATTTTTCTGGGATGCCACAGGCCCGGTGCTGTCTGACGTTCAGTCCGCGGCGGCCCGTTATGTGCAGTTCGGAATGCGACGATGGCCAATGCCGGAGTGGAGCTCGCCCTATCTCTCAGAATCAGAGGAAAAGGGAATGCCACCAGAAATGCGGGTCATATCAGTTCCATCCAACTCCTTACAGACAAAAGTAATATCCGAAATACTTGAAGATTGGGCATCAACGCATTCGGAAACAGATTTCACTGATGCAAAAGTAGCAGTGGTGCTTCCTGATGAAGGGCTGCTGATACCCATGCTCTACTCGGTGCCGGAATCGATTCCCGATGTCAACATCACGATGGGATATCCTCTGAGGCTTACTTCCACCTATACATACGTGTCACTCCTCCGTAGGCTTCAGTCGAGCCGTAGGAAAGCAAAAAACGGAGAGACCGGCTATTATTATAAAGACCTGAATCTCGTTTTATCGCATCCATACAGCCAGCGGCTTTTTGGAGAAAGCACGAGCAAGGTAAAGGAATGGCTACGTAAGCACCACTGTATCATAGTGGACATATCCTCGCTAAATGAAATAGACGAAAAATTCGGGCAGTTGATCCCGCCGCTTCCCGACGATGCCGACGAACATAAGTCGGCGGAATGGATAGACAGGATACTAAAATCTGTGGCAGACGAACTTAGTTCAAGATGTGATGAAGACCATCAGGACTCGGTGGATCTCGCCAACATCAATGTGTATCGTCTGGCACTTGCACGTCTTCTTGACACAGTAGAGGAATATGGAATCAAGATGCAGTGGCGCACATACCTGTCGCTCACAGACCGACTACTTGCCTCAGAGACGGTAAATTTCGAGGGTCAACCACTTAAGGGTCTTCAGGTGATGGGACTTCTGGAGACTCGAGCCCTTGACTTCGAGCGAGTAATCATCCCGTCGCTAAATGAAAGGATATTGCCGATGCGGCGGAGAGCCAGGACTTTTATCTCCGACTCGCTGCGAAAGGCATACGGTCTTCCTCCTGTGAATTATTCCGAAACGCTCTTCGCCTATTACTTCTATCGAATGATCTCGAGGGCAAAAGAAGTAGTGATGCTATATGACGGCAGGTCGTCGGAAGGAGCGAGAAGCGGCGATGTATCGCGATATGTGCTGCAGTTGAAGTATCTTTATGCCAGAGGACACCTCAAGATGGAATCGCGCACGTTTGAGATGTCGAAATCAGACAGAACACCTTCGCCGGTTGCCAAGACTCCACGGATGATGGAAGAACTCGAGGCATTCTGTCGAGACGGAGAGGATGGCTACAATCTGTCGGCGACCGCGCTGATGGGATATGCCGCGTGTCAGGTGAGATTCTATTTCGAGCATGTGCTGAGGATAAAGACAGACGAGCCGGAAATGGAATATATAGATCCGATGACTCATGGCTCAGTGATTCATGAAGTGATGCAGCATATCTATCTTCCAGAGTTGAAGCATAATCGCTATCTTGAGCAGCCGGAGGTAATAGATGCGGCGACAATAAAGTCAAGGATAGACAATCCGAGACTCATCGACACCTTGATAAGGAGGGCGATCAACAAGCATCATAACCATCTTGAAGATCCGGAGCTCGACGCACCTCTTGAAGGAGCGTTGCGATATGTAGCCAAGGCATTTCGCAACCAGGTAATCGGGATACTTAGATTTGACCTTTCCCAGGCTCCCATCACTCTCTATGGAGTCGAGATAAAGGAGCAAGTTAAGATCAAGATGCCTGACGGCAGAGAGATCAACATGAAGTATGCAATCGACCGAATAGACTCTCCGAAAGGATGCGTTGATTCAACCGGTCACCCCGTATTGCGAATTGTCGATTACAAGACTGGCCAGCTACACAACAAGGCAGCGTCTATGGAAATGGTGTTCAGAGGAGACCCGCAGGGACGAAATCTTCTTCAGTTATGGTTGTATGCCAACCTGTTTGATGCTGTAATGTCACAGTCTGTGAAAGACATCAAGACACAGAGCGTCCGTCTGTTTGGCGATGGAGTGGTATTGCCGACCCGACCATATATATTGGAATTTTATGACATAGGAGGAATGTCGAGCATGAAACACTCGATGCCGGAGGTTGAGAATGTGGCACAGTCCGACCATACGGAGCAGAATCCCGAGTTTCTCGGGCAACTACAACGTATGCTAATGGAGCTTTTTGATATCAATGAGCCATTCCGGCCATCGGAATATCCAAAGACCTGCGACATATGTCCGTTTAAGACATTATGCTGAGTCCCGTGGTCGATACAACTTCTTTCACGGCTCTTTCATTTAAACTAAAATAAAGAGCACATCCTCCCTTACCCGCTTCAGTCCGGAGCGGGTAATTTTTCTATGTCTGTATGTCAAAAAGTTATCCTGTTATCAAAATCTTGTTTTTTTCAGTTTTGGCTTAAA
>JAGAJP010000065.1 GCA_017626045.1 Muribaculaceae bacterium
GCCCTACTTCCTGGAGGAGAGCCTTCTGTATGACTACAACGACTGCGAGGACCGCGCGATCTTCTTCTCGTATCTGATATGGAACACCCTGGGCATTCCCTGCCAGATGGTTCAGTATCCGGGACACGAGAGCGCGACGGTTGCACTCGCCGACGACATCAAAGGTTACTACTACAATACGGACGGCGTGCGCTACTACAGCGCGGACCCGACCTATATCGGCAGCAATGTCGGCATGGTGATGAAGGCATACCGGGGAGCCACTCCTGTCATCGACAAGCAGTATTCTAAAGACTGACTGCGCTTATTGGGGGTGGATTACCGGGAGCGATTTACTGGGGGCGAGGATTTGCAAATCCTCGCCCCCAGTAATCCTTGACGCGATGTATTTGCAGGGTGTGAAAAAACATTTCGAAAAAAATGTCGTATTTTTTTGAATATTTCATAAAAAATCATTTATTTTGCGTTGTATTAACCATAAAAAGTTGAAGTCATGAAAAAACTGTTTTTCTTTTTGATTGGAATCGCCGCGACTCTTGGTTGCTTTGTTTTGTCTTCTTGTAGCGATGAAGATAAGGATGTGATGTCGGGTGTCTACGGCAATGTTAGCGATGTGAGCAATAATATCGGTAGTTGCTACAACTTTATCAATCATAACACATTGGTTTATTATCCTAACGCTACGCTCAGCTATGTGCCGCAGGGTAAAACGATCGGCGAAAGTTACTGGAGCTCGGAATGGGATGGGGAAGTTTACACCTATACCTTTGAGGACAACAAAATCTATATTCCCCAGCAGGGTCTCAAGGGGGTTATCCTGACCAAATCAGGCGACATCCTGATTGAGGACGGTAGCTCGAAAGAATTCAAAAAGGGTATGCGTCCCGTAGTTTATGTAGTGGATTGATGCGCTGTGTTTTTATGTTGTAAAACATATTTTTAGCAAAATGGGTACTCTTTCCAGTAGTTTTTTACCAAAGATTCCCTAAAATTATATGTTGTGCAACATATTTGTGACATTTTGTCATTTTTTATTTGGATAGTTAGATTTTTTGCATTACCTTTGCATCAAGAACCTAAACAATCTTTTTACCTTAAGATTTTTTACCTGTAGAAACTCATAAAAAGGGCTCGACCGTGGTGGTTAGGCCCTTTTTGATTTTTCTTGCATATCCCCCCCATTTTTTGTAATTTTGCATTGGTTTCAGACTCCATCTGTAAAGGATGGGAATCCGTACCAAACCTCTCGACCAATTACTAATTACTCATTACTAATTACTCATTACTAATTAAAATAAAGTGCACGATACATTTGACATCAATCATATCTGGCATCCCTATACGTCCACTCATGATCCGCTGCCTACTTATAAAGTGGACCATGCGGAGGGTGCTGTCATTACTCTTGACGATGGAACGGAACTGATCGACGGTATGTCTTCATGGTGGTGTGTGATTCATGGATACAATCATCCAGTTCTTAATGATGCTGTCACCGCTCAGATCCGGAAGATGAGCCATGTGATGTTCGGAGGACTGACACATCAGCCGGCTATTGACCTTGCAAAACTGTTGCTCGACATTCTTCCGCCGACGATGAACCGTATTTTCTATGCCGATTCCGGTTCTGTGGCTACCGAGGTCGCCATGAAAATGGCGGTGCAGGCTCAGGATAATCCCAAGCGCACCAATTTCGCGACTATACGAAGCGGTTATCACGGCGATACATGGAACGCCATGTCGGTCTGCGACCCCGTTACCGGGATGCACGGCGCTTTCGGTCCCGCGCTTCCGATTCGCTTTTTTGCCGATGCCCCTCAATGCGGCTTTTACGATGAGTGGAATCCGGACGATTTCAAGAGCATGAACGACATCCTGAACAATCATGCCGACACCATAGCCGCAGTGATTCTGGAGCCGATAGTGCAAGGCGCCGGAGGTATGCGTTTCTATCATCCTCAATATCTGCGCGAGCTCAGAAGGGTATGCGACGAGAAGGGTATTCTTCTTATCTTTGACGAAATCGCCACAGGTTTCGGCAGGACCGGCAAACTGTTTGCCTGGGAACATGCGGGCGTAGAGCCTGACATCATGCTTATAGGAAAGGCTTTGACCGGAGGATATATGACATTCTCGGCAGTCGCCACTTCTGAAAAAGTGGCGGAGATGATCTCTTCGAGTGAGGCGGGGTGCATAATGCACGGTCCGACATTCATGGGCAATCCCCTCGCATGCGCGGTAGCCTTGGCAAGCACCCGACTCCTTCTTCAAAGTCCCTGGCAGAAGAGGATATCAGAAATTGAGGCTATACTTCGTCAGGAACTCGCTCCCGCCGCTTCACTGCCGTATGTGAAGGAAGTGCGGGTGCTCGGCGGTATCGGCGTGATCGAGCTTTATGAATACATTTCATGGCTCGGGGAATTCCAGAAACTCTGTGTGCAGGAAGGGGTATGGATAAGACCTTTTGCCCATAATGCCTACCTTATGCCCCCTTATCTCGCTGTTTCCGACGATCAGGTCAGGACGCTTGCGCGAAAACTGATTCTGATTCTGGAGAAGATTCATAAAACTAATTGATTGATACCAATGTTATCAAAGAAAAGAAATAAGTTTAGACAACTTCATAATTGATACCAACGTTATCAAAGAAAAAACTTCAGTAGAAACAATTTCAAATGGAAAACAATATAGATGAGAAAAACACGGAGGAACTCCGCGTGACCACAAAGGCAATTGAACTGCTGCGCACGGTGTTCGATCCGGAAATACCCGTGAACGTGTATGATCTGGGTCTGATTTATAAGATCGACTATGATGTGGATGCCAAGACTCTTCATGTCGACATGACCCTTACAGCTCCGAGCTGTCCGGCGGCTGACTTCATCATAGAGGATGTGCGTCAGAAACTCGTGAGTATCAAAGGCCCGGAGAAAGTGGACCTGCGACTCGTCTTCGAGCCGGCATGGGACCAGAGCATGATGTCGGAGGAGGCAAAACTTGAACTCGGTTTCCTGTGAAGACATATTTCCTGAGCGACCTCCATTTGGGCGCCCCGTATTTTCCCGACTCCAGAGAGGCGGAAAGACGTGTGGTTGATTTCCTCGATCATATCGCCAAGGACGCGGAGGCTATTTATCTTCTTGGCGATGTACTGGACTACTGGTATGAGTACCGGTATGTGGTGCCACGCGGGTTTGTGCGGTTTTTCGGAAAACTCGCTCAACTTTCCGACTCGGGAGTGAAGATAACCTGGATGATAGGAAACCATGATATATGGATTTTCGACTATCTTCCCAATGAACTTGGCATCAGGGTGGTGGATGGCTCACTTGTGGAGAATATCTATGGCAAGCTGGTATATATGGAGCATGGCGACGGTGTCGGCAGGCAGCCTGCCGGGTTCCGGTTTCTGAGAAAACTGTTCAGATCCAAAGCCTGCCAATTCTTCTATTCAGCAGTCCATCCTCGATGGACAGTGCCTTTCGCGTATGCCTGGAGTCGCCACAGCAGATCCACCGGCAGGGAGTCAGGTCTGGACTGGCATCCGCTTCTTGAAAACATGGAGAATTTCTCGCGAGAATACCTGAAGACACACCCCGACATCAGTCATTTCATATATGGACATCTTCATATCCTCAAGCAGATGCAGTTGACTCCGGATTGCGATATGACTATACTCGGCGACTGGATTTCTCTTTTCTCTTATGCCGAGATGTCTCATGATGGCTCTTTATCGTTGTGTCGGTTTCAATTGCGCTGAGATAGGGTATAAGCGAGGATTTGTAAATCCTCGCCCCCAGTCAAATCCTAAACCCCAGTGGAATCCTGAACCCCAGTGAAATTCTCGCTTTTGATGACATTTTTCAATGCGGCGAGCAGGGGCTTGAGCTTCTCTCGATTGAGGGATGCCGACAGTGAAAGGCGTATTCTTTCGCTTCCTGCCGCAACGGTGGGGCGACGAATGGGCAATACATCATATCCGGATTTCCGCAATGAGTCAGCTATGAATATCGCTCTTTCAGCACTCCCGGCGTGAACAGGCAGTATCTGGCTGCGGCTATTGGACACTACTCCTGTGATTGCCTCAATTTCTGACCGCATCCATCTCGACAGTTCTCTAAGGTATATCCGCTCCTCTTTCATTTCCGTTAGATGTTCTGTCATAAGCAGGTTCCAGGCGATTGCCGATGGCGGCAATGCCGTCGAGAATATGAAGCTTCGGGCACTGTTGAGCAGATAGTCGCGCATCAGTTCGCTACTCGCGATGAATGCTCCCGAGCCGGCGGCGGCTTTTCCGAAAGTGCCCACAAGGATGTCGATTTCTTTCAGAAGACCGAGTTCCTCGCTCAGCCCAAGACCTTTGTCGCCAAATACTCCGAAGGCGTGTGCCTCATCCACATACAGCAGAGTGCCGGGAAATTCTTTCTTTAGTTCCACGAGTTCGTGGAGAGGCGCCATGTCTCCGTCCATGCTGAAGACGGACTCGGTCGCAATTACTATCTGGCGATATAACGGAGCTTTTTGTTTCAGTATTCGTCGGAGCGACTCCATGTCGTTGTGACGGAATCGTGCGGACTCTCCTTGCCCAAGCCGTATGCCGTCGATCATGGACGCGTGACTCAGTTTGTCGCTTACGATCAGCACACCCGGCGCGGAAAGAGCTGAGAGAGCACCGGTGTTGGCATGATATCCTGAGTTGAACAGCAGAGTGCGTTTTCCATACAGGCTGTCGAGGTATGACTCAAGCATGGCATGCTGCTTCTGGCTTCGTTGCAGAAGCCGCGAAGCGGAAGCCGACATCGGCGTGTCGCCGAACCGACGGTGAAACTCTTCGGAAAACTCACGGTATCTTGCGCCAAGCCCCATGTAGTCGTTGGTCACGAGGTCGATGCCATCCGATGTCTCCGGAATCACCCGCAGTCTGCTCTCGCTACTCAGTTTCTGAAGAATATCTTCATAAATCATGAGAGTCTTATTCCTTTTGATTGTTCTTTATGTCTTCTTCCCGTTCCTGACGTAGTTTATCTCTCTTCTTCATGAAGTAAACAAGAGCAATGAGAATCACGCTCTCGGCGGCGACAGTGCCCCAGAACCGCAGAGTCTCACCTTTGGCAAGTAGGTCTACCCCGAAATATGTCGTCATGAAAAGGAAATAAATTCCGATAAGGCTCGGCACCCAGATGTATTTGTATTTCCTCATATTTCTTCCTCTTCAAAATCAATTGAATATTTAGAATCTTCGGGTTTGAACCCACCATTGCTGAGGTGAACGTATATCCGAATGCAGGCGAGAGCGTCGAGGGAGGCATAATGCTGCTGGGCTTCGGCAAGCTGTTCGGCTTCCCAGTTTGACAGCCGTTGTGACTTCGACAGTCTTTTCCCAAACAGTATTCCGTAAATTTTAGAGAGGCTTTTGTCGATTATGTTCCATCGTGTCACATAATTCTGCAGTTCTATGAACCCTTCCGGTTTCAAGTCCTCATATTTTTTCTTGAGGTTTCTGAAATCATCGTGGGTCGACAGCCCTATTTTAATCTGATTCGGGTCCTCAAGCAGTTCCTTAAGACACTCCGGCATTCCTATGATGTTCAGTCTGAAGAGATAGCTGCATTCTGTTGATGCCAACTGTAGGAGCGCGACATCATGCGTCTGACCTTTCTTGAATGTGGGGCGTGTCTCAGTGTCAAATCCAATCAACTCAGTCCCTCTCAACTGATTTACGGCACTCTCAGCACCGGATAAAGTGTCTATGACCTCTATCCGGCCGGTATAGTGCTCCATCGGTAATTCCGAGAGCTGCTGTTTTGATATAGATATTTTCATCACCTTCGATGCATTGCTTATTCACTGCAAAGTTACAATTTTTTTTTGACTTGTTCAATTATTTTATTAACTTTGCATTGATTTAAGAGACCATCTAATAAAAATGTCAACGCAGGGGCGGACGGTTTTTGATGCATGTCATCAATTGGCCGCCTTTATAAAAACATTAAAATATGGCGGCGAATTAACATTTCTTTCCGTCATTTTGTTTTAATAACGATTATTAATTATAAATAACTCAAATATGAAGACACTACACAAAGTCTTGTTTGTCGCACTTGTGGCAATCTTTTCTTTCGGTTATGCTTCCGCTGATTTCCGCTTCGGTATCAAGGCAGGCCTAAACTTCAGCAGCCTCAACGTGAAGGCACTTGACCAATCACTTGGCGACAGCGACAACCGCACCGGTTGGCAGGCCGGAGTCATGGCAGAATTCACTGTGCCTATTGTAAACATCGGCATGGACGCCGCTGTGATGTATGCCCGCCAGAACGTCAACGACAATTCCGCCTACGAGAATAAGGACTTCCTCGACATCCCCGTAAACCTCAAGTGGAAAATTGGACTTCCGGTAGTCGGAAACATTATATCGCCGATTATTTTCACAGGTCCTGATTTCCTTATCGCGCTCAACAAGCAGACAATGCAGAATTTCGAGACAAAGACCTGCGAGGTGGGCTGGAATTTCGGTCTTGGTGTTGAATTGCTCAAGCATCTGCAGGTGACAGGAAGCTACTGCCTCGGCATGAACAACGTGGTTGAGGCTACAGGGCTCCTGAATACAGCCGACCTTAAGGCTAAGAAGAACTACTGGACACTTTCAGCCGCTTATCTGTTCTGATGATGAAGAAACTTGTTTTGGTCCTTGTTGCCATGTTATGTGGTCTCGGAGCTTCAGCCGAACTCCGTTGGGGCCCAACTGCAAGCTTGAATTTCAATACGTTCCGCTGGAAGGAGCCGTTGCTCAATACCAAAATGCGAACCTGTTTCGACGCGGGTATCATGACAGAGGTGATGATTCCGGGTATCGGATTCGGTGTGGATGCCGGCATCACTTACGGTATGAGGAGCGGCAAGGTCAACTTCGGCCAATGGGAGCTTTGGAGGGATGAGAATCTCGGCGATGAGACAGTGACTATTCATACTGTAAACATCCCGGTTCATCTTCGTTTCAAATACACACGCCTTGAAGGTCTGGAGGAGGTGATCGCCCCTCTTGCTTTCGCCGGTCCGGTTTTTCAGTTCAACGTAGCCGGCAACTGCGATGCACTCGAGCAGCCGTTTGGAACTGTCGCTCTTGATTTCGGCATCGGTTGCGAACTGTGGCAGAAATTTCAGGTCTCGTTCGGATACCTGTGGGGTGTAAGTTACACCACCAGGACAAAAAAGCTTGACAACCTTTCCGCCCGCAACGATGGTTTCCGTCTGAATTTCGCTTGCTTTTTCTAAACAACTTTTTAGTTAGTGAAGATAGATTTCATTAAGAGAGGCGCGGAAACGCGCCTCATCCTTATTTTTGCAGGTTGGTCCACCGACGCGCGGTTCTATAGCGAATGCATCGTCGACGGCTGGGACACCGCCGTGATCTATGACTATCGGGATATGGCTTTCCCCGGCATCCCGGCGCAGTATACCACGGTCTTCGTTTTCGCCTATTCGCTCGGTGTCTGGGTAGCGTCTAAATGCGACATTGACGCTGCGCTGAGAGTGGCTGTCTGCGGTACGCCTGCTCCCGTCTCGGACTATCTCGGTATTCCGGAGCATATCTTCTCCGGCACCGCGACCGGCCTAAGCGCCGCCTCTCTTTCGAAATTCCATCGCAGGATGGCAGGTGACCGCGCTTCTTATGAACGGATGACCCGGCTTCTCGCGAAGGATCCGGATGTCGATTCCCTAAAAGAAGAACTGATCAGTATATCCGCCCAATCAAAAGGAGAGTGGAACAGTAGCATGAGATGGCACCGGGCATATGTTGCGATGAAAGACAATATATTCCCGGTTGAGAACCAGATACGGTTCTGGTCTGAATTCTCCGATGCTCAGGTCATCAGGCTGCAGTCTCCTCATTATGTAGACTTAGCGTCCGTCGTCAGGCAATGCATACCCGTTTGCGCCGATATAGGACACGGATTCTCGCGGGCTGTTTCTTCTTACAACAAGAATGCGGTTGTTCAGAAAGAGGTGTGTCAACGGATAGAGGAGATTCTTGCCGGTCACTTCACGCCGGGAAACCGCTCAGTCGGCTCTCTTCTCGAAATTGGTGCCGGCAGCGGAATGCTGACAGAGCACTGGTGCCGCGTTTTGTGTCCTGATTCCGCAACTTATGTCGACCTTGTGGATATGCCCAAGTTCAATAAGGCCAACATAGAGCAATATGTGGTGGAAGATGCCGAATTATGGTTGGAAAAGAGTGGCGGAAAGTTTGACGTAATAGTCAGTGCCTCCACCATTCAGTGGTTTGCCGATCCTGTCGGATTTGTTCGTTCTGTCCGTTCACACCTCAATGCAGGAGGAATAGCTGTTCTCTCTACATTTGTATCTGGAAATCTTGAGCAACTCGACTCCATACGGACATCTCCCGTCATCTATCGTAGCGCAGCTGAATATGGCGCCATACCGGGAGTCGTCGTAGAGCAATGGACAAGAACCCTCACTTTCGAGACTTCCCGTGATATGCTGATGCATTTGCTAAATACAGGCGTTTCACCACGTTCTAAATCAAAGGATAAAAAGACTGAGGCAGAAGCATCCGGCAATCCGTTGAGGATAGCCGGACTCCCGACATCTCTCACCTACACACCGCTGATTCTTGTAATAGAGAACAAATAAGACATCCCCCGAAGCATTACACATAACATTATAGGAATGCATTATTCTTGAAATGCGGTTTCAAATAAGGGGGTAAAATTCTTCAGCGGAAATACCGATAATATGGTAGGTATGTTCGGCTCGAACATTCTATAATCAATATTACAACTTCATGATAGTGAAGATGTTCGAGTAGAAAATGTCAACTAACTATAGAATGCTGAATTGGCTGGGCTCGTAAAGGCGTACCGGAGGTGAGGAATTCCCCCCCCCCCCCGGTAATCTTGCCCCGGTAAAGATTGTGACATTGCTCGAGACGAGGGTCACTACCAGGTTATGTCTGACATTTCGGTTATTTTTACTCCCGGGAAATTTCTGTCGAGGTATTCCCGTAAATACTCTATGGTATCGTCACATATTGTCTTGTCTTTATCGAAGTGGTGGTTGTAAACCACCTCGGCAAGTTCAATGCCCTCTCTTCTTATTGCCTCGAGAGTCAGAAGAGTGTGGTTGATTGAGCCGAGCTGTCCGTTTGTCACTACTATAGCGGGCAGTTTCCTGTCACGAATATAGTCGATGGTCAGATATTCGCCTTTGAGCGGAACCATGATTCCGCCGGCTCCCTCTATCAGCACTATGTCATAGCGGCTGTCAAGAACTTCTGAAGCCCTATCTATATTGTCGAAGTCGATGTCTCTTCCGTCTATTCTTGACGCAAGGTCGGGGGAGCAGGGATATGAGAAGATTTCGGGGGCTGTCAGCAGATCATGGTCTTCCTGAGTCATGGGGATGTCCATGATGCTTCGGTGCACCTCGATGTCCTCGCTTCTGCCTATATTGCCTGTCTGGATGAATTTCTGAGTGATCACCCTCTTTCCCTCGTTCATCCATCTGAGGGCGAGCCAACCTGTCGCCCAGCTTTTTCCCACGTCCGTTCCTATTCCCGTCACGAAATATTTCATGATTCCAAAACATTATAATTTCGGTCATGCGCCGGACGGCACATGACCAAAACATTTTATAGGATAAACAACATTTTTCAGTTATGTCAATCAATAAGCGAACATCGGATATTCGTTCATGATTTCGTTGACTTCATTGCGCACCTTTGCGATCTCTTCCTCGTTGTCCGCGTTGCAGAGCACTCGGTCGATCAGTTCGGCGATCTTCACCATAAGGTCTTCCTTCGCTCCACGGGTAGTGATGGCCGGGGTGCCGAAACGAAGTCCGGATGTGAGGAACGGGCTGCGGGTGTCGTATGGCACCATGTTCTTGTTGGCGGTTATGTCTGCCTCCACAAGCACTCTCTCAGCCTTCTTGCCGCTCATCTCCGGGAATTTGGTGCGAAGGTCAACCAGCATGCAGTGGTTGTCGGTGCCGCCCGAGATGATTTTGTAGCCTCTTTTGGACAGTTCTTCAGCAAGCACCTGTGCGTTCTTGCGCACCTGCATCGCGTATTCCTTCCATTCCGGCTGAAGTGCCTCGCCAAAAGCCACAGCCTTTGCGGCAATCACATGTTCCAGCGGACCGCCCTGAACGCCCGGGAATACCGCGCTGTCAAGCAACGCCGACATTTTCTTAATTTCACCCTTAGGAGTCTTCTTGCCCCACGGATTGTCGAAATCCTTACCCATGAGAATCATTCCGCCACGCGGGCCGCGAAGAGTCTTGTGGGTAGTAGTGGTAACTATGTGGGCGTGTTTCACAGGGTTCTCGAGAAGACCTGCGGCGATGAGGCCCGCTGGATGAGCCATGTCCACCATAAAGATTGCGCCTATCTCGTCGGCGAGTTTCCTGATGCGCGCATAGTCCCATTCGCGGCTATATGCGCTTGCACCTGCTATGATGAGTTTAGGACGCTCTGCGCGAGCCTTCTCCTCCATCTCTTCGTAATTGACTCTTCCGTCTTCCTCCTTCACTGTATAGCTTATCGGATTGAAGACCAGTCCGGAGAAATTGACAGGGCTGCCATGGCTCAGATGTCCGCCATGGCTCAGGTCCATTCCCATGAACTTGTCGCCCGGCTGCAGGCACGCCATGAATACCGCCATGTTTGCCTGAGCGCCGGAGTGGGGCTGTACGTTTGCCCATTCCGCGCCGAAAAGTTTCTTAGCCCTTTCAATGGCTAAGTTCTCAGCCTCGTCCACTATCTGGCAACCGCCATAGTAACGTTTGGCGGGATACCCTTCTGCATATTTATTGGTAAGGCAACTGCCCATAGCGCGCATCACCTCATCGCTCACGAAGTTCTCGCTCGCGATCAACTCTATCCCACGACGCTGGCGAAGATGCTCGCGGTCTATGATGTCAAAAATTTCGTTGTCTCTTTTCATACTGTATCGCTGTGTTAATTATGAATTACGCATTGAGAATTATGCATTGAGCATTATGCATTATGCATTGATTAAATTATCCTCCGAAGTTGTCGTAGTGTATCGACTCCGGTTCCACACCCAAGTCATAAAGCATTTTGTTGACCGCATTGCTCATCGGTCCGGGTCCACACATATAGTATTCGATATCTTCCGGCGCGTCATGGTCCTTTAGATATGTGTCATACATAACGTTGTGGACGAATCCCGGAGTGTATTTGACTCCGGCGGCATCCGCAGCCGGATCCGGGCGGTCGAGGGCAAGATGGAAATGGAAGTTGGGAAAATCCTTTTCCAGCTGAAGGAAATCGTCGAGATAGAACACTTCGTTGAGGGCTCTTGCCCCATAGAAGTAGTCCATGCGTCGGTCGGTCGTGTGGAGAGTCTTTGTCATCCACATGATCTGCGCCCTAAGCGGAGCCATACCGGCGCCGCCGCCTACCCATATCATCTCGGCTTTAGAGTCAGTTATCGGATGGAAGTCGCCGTAGGGACCCGACATCAACACCTTGTCGCCGGGCTTGAGGGTGAAGATATAACTTGACGCGATGCCCGGCGGGACATTCTGGAAGCCGGTCTGAGGCTTCGGCTTGAATGGGGGAGTGGCGATCCTCACGGTAAGCATGATTCTGTCGCCCTCTTCCGGATAGTTTGCCATTGAGTATGCCCTGACTGTCTCCTCATCGTTCTTGCACTTGAGCGTGAAGAGTCCGAACTTTTCCCATGCCGGCAGATATTCGTCACCTATCAGGCTCTTGTCGATGTCTTTGTCGTAGTCCATGGAGAATTTAGGTATCCTGATCTGAGCGTAACTTCCCGGGATGAAGTTCATGTGCTCTCCCGGCGGGAGCGCCACAATAAACTCCTTGATGAAGGTGGCGACATTACGGTTGCTGATCACCTCGCATTCCCATTCCTTGACGTCAAGGGCAGCCTCGCTGACGCGAATGTCCATGTCGCCCTTCACTTTTACCTGACATCCGAGGCGCCAGTGGTCTTTTATTTCCTTTCTCGTGAAATGCACCGCTTCGGTGGGCAGCATCTCGCCGCCGCCGTTCTCAACCTGGCAGCGACATTGTCCGCATGATCCCTTTCCGCCGCAAGCCGACGACAGATGCACGCCGGCGTCGTTAAGAGTCATTAAGAGCGACTTCCCGCTTTTCGAAATCAGCGTCTTCTGACCGTTGTTGATGCTTATCGTCACGTCACCGCTCTTCACAAGCCTGCTCTTGGCTATCAGAAGTATTCCTACGAGCACCAGCACCATTACTAAAAATATGAGTGCCGCAGCTATTACACTATGCCATTCTATCATGATTCCTTACAGTTTAATGCCGAGAAAACTCATAAACGCGATGCCCATGAGACCGGTGATGATGAATGTGATTCCGGTGCCTCTCAGCGGCGCCGGAATTGCCTGTTCGTTAAGACGCTCCCGGATGGCGGCAAGCGCCGATATGGCGAGAAGCCATCCGATGCCGGAGCCGACGCCATAGACAGTGGCTGTCCATGCGTTGCTGAACTCTCTCTGCTGCATGAACAGCACTCCGCCAAGTATCGCACAGTTCACGGCGATGAGGGGGAGGAATATGCCCAGACTCGCGTATAGCGATGGAGAGAACTTCTCTATCACCATCTCAAGTATCTGCACGAGAGCGGCTATGACCGCGATAAACATGATGAGTCCAAGAAAACTCAGGTCAGTCCCCGAATACTCCGCGCCCAGCCAGGATAGGCTGCCGGGCTTAAGCACATACTCGTTGATACACCAGCACACGGGCAGAGCGATGGTAAGCACAAACGTTACCGCCACACCAAGACCGAACGCCGTCTTTACATTCTTGGATACAGCCAGGAAGCTGCACATTCCAAGAAAGTAGGCGAATATCATGTTGTCGATGAATATCGACCGGATAAACAAATTCAGATTTTCCATTTCTTCAAATCTCGTTCTTCTTTATGAAAAGTCGTTATGACTAATTCTATTTCTTGCATCAGGCAGATGAAGTTTTCTCACTTCGCTTTCCTGTTGTGTACCCATATTATGCAGGCTACTGTGATAAGCGCCATCGGAGGCAATATCATCATGCCGTTGTTCTGGTATCCTAAGTCGTATAGCGCCTGCGGAATCACCTGATAGCCCCACAGGGTTCCACTGCCGAACAGTTCCCTGAAGAATGCCACGATTACAAGGATTATACCATACCCGAGCGCATTGCCGACTCCATCAAGAAATGACTCGAAAGGACTGTTGTTGAGAGCAAAAGCCTCAAGTCTTCCCATGATGATACAGTTGGTGATGATGAGTCCTATAAACACCGAGAGCTGTTTGCTCACCTCATAGTTCCAAGCCTTCAGTATCTGGTCCACTATCACCACAAGAGCCGCCACCACCACAAGTTGAACGATGATGCGGATGGATGTAGGGATAGTCTTTCTCATCAGTGAGATTATCACGTTTGACAGCGCGAGGACTGCAAGAACCGATATAGTCATCACTACTGCGGGCTGCAGTTTCGCAGTCACGGCAAGTGCGGAGCAAATACCGAGTATCTGTACTATGACCGGATTGTCGTTGCTCAGAGGATTGATGAGCGGTTCAAGTCTTTTTCTAATGCTTCCCATAATTATCGTTTGTCAAGACTTTTAAAGAATTCTGTGTAGGGACTCAGTGACTCATAAAGCATTTTCTGAACTCCCTGACTCGTGATTGTGCCACCGCTGACAGCGTTGACATACGATCTGCCGGCAGGTTCCTGCCCTTTTTTAACCACCATCACCGACTCGAAGGTGCCGTCACTGCCGAAAATCGGCTTTCCCCGGAACTGGTCGCTGAAAGCCGGTTTTTCTATCTCGGCACCGAGTCCCGGTGTCTCGCCCTGATGTCCGAAGTAGGCACCGTAGATGTCTTTTCCGTTAGAGTCCATCGCGATATATCCCCATATCGGACCCCAAAGGCCGGCTCCGGCCACCGGAACCACATATTTTGTTCCCTTCTCGGTATCGCATACAAAAACCGGAAGCTCCCTCTCGTCGGCATTCTTTTTGATTTCTGTCTGCATATTGACATCCATGGCATTCACGCCCGTCAGTTTATCTCCTTTGCTGTTGATGCAATAGCTGTCGGTGATGTGCTTTTCAAACAGGTCTGATACTGTCTCGTCTCCTGTCGGGAATATCAGAGCAGCAGCGAGAATCTGTTTTTTAGTGTCGTTGGCGATATTCTCAAGCTGCGCCGGCCGCAACAGCTGGTAGACCAGTGCAAGGATGAATCCCACCAATACCACCAGGACTGCGGCATAGATCACCGTATATACGTTGTTCTCTTTATTTATCTTCATCTTGTTTCATATTATTGAAGTTCAATCAACTTCTCGGGTCCTGAAAAGTGGTCATGCCGCCACACGCTTCATTCGCCTCCTTATGTTTCTGTTTACAACACACCAGTCGATGAGCGGAGCGAAACAGTTCATAAGAAGCACCGCAAGCATCGCACCTTCCGGATATCCGGTGTTGTAGAATCGGATGGTCATCGCCAATGCGCCGACAAGAAATCCGTATATCCATTTACCTGTCTCAGTTCGGCAGCTGGTCACCGGGTCGGTCGCCATAAACACAATGGCAAACATGAATCCTCCCAGACAGAGTTGGTCTAAGGGATTTACCAGACTTACAGGATATGCCGGGTTTCCGACGGCATTGCCGATCACCGACATCAGAAGACCACCGGCAAGCGCCGATACCATAATCTTCCAGCTTGCCATACCGGTGGCGAGCAGGATGACCGCTCCTATCAGAATGCACAGTGTCGAAGTCTCTCCCCAGCTTCCGGGGATGGTGCCGATAAAGAAGTTCATGAAGTCAAGCGCCTGTCCGTCGACGCCGGTCACCTGAACATGCTCGCCGGCAGATGTCGCGAGTTGTCCCAATGGGGTCGCACCGGAATATCCGTCGACTCCCGTGGCGTCGCCAAGACTCACGAACACACTGTCACCGCTCATCTTCTGGGGATATGCGAAGAAAAGGAACGCGCGGGTAACGAGCGCTACGTTCAGGAAGTTGTAGCCGGTGCCACCGAACACCTCTTTTGCGAATATTACCGCGAAAGCCACAGCCACGGCAAGCATCCAGCATGGAGTGCTGACCGGGCATATCATCGGAATCAGGATACCCGACACAAGGAATCCTTCTTGAATCTCGTGTCCGCGTAGCTGCGCCGATATGAATTCGATGCCAAGTCCCACTATATATGCAGTCAGGATCTGGGGCAGTACAGCCCAGAGGCCATACAGGAACTGGTTGAACCATCCAAGACACTCACCGGTGGCAAGATGATGCTGATAACCTACATTCCACATGCCAAAGAGGCAGCATGGCAAGAGAGCCAGCACCACAGTGATCATAGTCCGTTTCGAGTCGTTGGAGTCATGGATATGGACTCCCGAAGTCGATGTGGTGTTGGGAGTATAGAGGAAAGTATAGAAGCCGTCAAACACTGAGTGAAGGGCGTGGAATTTACCCCCTTTCTCAAAATGCGGCTTGATACTGTCTATTTTTTCTTTTAGTTTACTCATTTCTGTATTGGAAATTGTTAGACATTTTCATTACGTCAGCTTTCCGACCTCAGTTTGTCAAGGCTTTCGCGTGTCAGTTTCTGGAGTTCTTCCTTCGATGTGTCCACAAATTCGGGAAGTGCGAAATCCTCGGGAGCCACCTCATATATGCCAAGTTTCTCCATCTTGTCGTAGTTACCCGCCAGCATAGCCTTGATCAGGTATTCGGGATAGATGTCAAATGGGAAAACCTTGTCCATCTCGCCGCTCAGTATCATGGCGCGCCTTCCTCCCTTAAGCCTTGAGTCCATAACGAATTTCTTTGCTTTCCCCTGAAGGAATGCAGGGAATGTCCGTTTTACGCTGAACTTCTGAGGATTCATAGAAGCCCAGCCCATGAACTCGTCTGCGTTGTCGCCCTGCGGGATAAGCGTAATCTGCCGATAGGGATAGCGAAGGAATCCGGTAGCCGGCTCCTCCTTCGTGCCGGTGAGGACATTCCCGGATATCACGCGTGTGTGGGTTCCTTCTTCCATCTCTCCTTTCAGAAGCGTTTCAAGGGGCGCACCAATGCGGGTAATTATGTTTTTAGGATTTTTTGCCGACGAGCCGGTTATCGCGACTTCTGTCATAAAGTCGGCATGGCCGGTTTTCTCCAGACAGCCAATTCTGGCGGCGGTGGCGGCGTCAAGTGCCCATACGGTCTCTCCCTTATTGACCGGTGCTACCGCCGCTATCTGCACTCCGACGTTTCCGGCGGGATGCGGTCCCTCGATTTCGAGGATTTCCGCATAATCGCTCGTTATACCTTGGTTTTCGCGCACTGAAAGATATACTTTCCCTTTTGTAAGGCTTTTCAAAACCTTCAGGCCGTTTTCAAGATATTCCGCCAGGTGCCGGGGAATCACACTGCCGGCGAGCGGAGCTGAATCAAATCCGGTCACGAATATGTCGCGTGGCGCGGCACTGTCGGACGGCACAATGTCATACGGACGCTGACGCATCAACGCCCACAGCCCCGATTCCTTGATTCTCGACTCGATGTCACCTTCTTTGAATGATTTTTTTTCTTCTCCCGATTTCCTGACCGTCACGGCAAGTATCCTTCTGCGCTCGCCGCGTCTGATTTCTTCCACCGTGCCGGACAGCGGCGACACAAGCTTGATGTCTTCCGCCTCCTTGGCGTGGAATAGGGTAGACCCTTCGGCAACTTTGTCGCCCGGCTTTACATCACACTTCCATGTGTACCCCGGATAGTCGTCGGGGCAGATTCCTACGGCATCGCATTCCACAGAGACCGCGTCTCCTTCCGCTTTGCCTGCCAGAGGAATGTCAAGTCCTCGCTTGATCTTGATTTTTCGTGTCATACCTCTTAGGTATTATTGTTATTTAAGCCCTTAATTCCATTAAATCCTCATCCTCCTATTCTCTTAAATCCAACCACACCCGATGCTAGCTTTTGCTTGCGCATAACATGAATTTCTACAAAATTAGTTAATTTTTATTAATCGCACAAGAAAAACGCATAAAAAAAGCAATCGGAAAACATTCGCTTTCCGATTGCCTTTGCTTGTGTGTATTAAACTTTCGTATCAGTCCTCTTTCAGACCATCCACGAACTTTCTGTAATCCTCGTTGTTCGGGTCAAACTCAAGATACTTGTTGAAGTTCTCTTTTGCCTTAGCCACGTCCTTGTGGTCAAGATAGTAGTTGCCCAGATAGTTGTAGATAGTCTTTGCATCTGTCTTGTAGCGTGACTTGTCAGTAGTGCTCTTCTCAAGAAGCTCGGCAGCCTGGCTATACATCGGGAATGCCGCTGTCTTAACCTCATCTTCGTTTGCCGCTCTCTGAAGAGCTATGTCGCCACGGATTTTCTTCGGCTTGTAGTTGTCGGGAAGCTGTGCTTCAGCCTTACCTACATAATCCTCTGTCTTCTTGAAGAATTCCTCAGCCTTTGCTGGGTCAGTAGCCTTGTTCTCCACACCGGCATAGAAGCTGAAGATAGCCTGCTGGATGAAGTCGTTGTAGCCGGGTTCCTCGCTCTTGGCAAGGAATTTTTCGAATGCGTCGGAAGCAGCGGCAAACTTGTTGTTTTCCACATAGGTCATGGCAAGCTGCTTCTCAAACGAAGGATTCTCGGGCATTTCCTTGATCGCTTCATTCAAAACCTCAATAGCCTCATCGACGCGTTTAGCCTTGACAAATTCCTCAGCGATCAGAGTGAAGTCGATGGCTGCGAATTTATTTGCCGCGGGGTTGGCGTTGTGGGCTGCAAGCAGGGCCTCAGCCATCGGAACCAACTGGTCCTGCATCGAGGGGATGTTGGCGGCGTTCATAAACTGATAGCGGCGAGCCGTGAAGTTTCCGGGGTTGGCAGCGAGAAGCTGGGTTGCGTAGTCATATCCTTTCTGGAAATCCTGGCTGTAGAAGAGGAGGAACGCATATCTGTCCTCGTCCTGCTTGAAGTGGTTCGGGTTCTTTACATAGTCACCATATTCCTTCGCTGCGTTGGCATAGTCTTTCTTGTTGTAGTATGCATTTGCAAGCTCTCTCTGACCGAGTGCGGAAGAGGGGTTGACCTTAAGGAGTTCCTGAAGCATCTTGACAGCATATTCAGGATTGACCATGGTGTAGAGGTTTGCATATTTCACGTAAGCCTCGGTAGCGTTCGGGTCATATCCCTTTGCCATCTCATATTTGCCGGCAGCGCCACCCCAGTTCTTCTTGTCTTTTTCCTGGTCGCCTTCAAACACGTAGATTTCCGGAGCCTGCATGTTGTTTTTGCGAGCCTTGGCAACTCTTTTCTCGATTTCCTTTGCGTAAAGCACGGGGTCTGCTTCATAATAAGCGCGGGCAATCGCGATTTCAGCAGCCGGGTCTTTCTTCACTTTCTTCTCGCCAAGCTTGAACTGCTCCTTTGCTTCGTTTTCGTTACCGTTCTTCAGAGCGACTGCTCCAAGACCGATATAGTTGTAGGCAAAGTCCGGGTTTGCTTCAACACCGGTGTTGAAGTATTTCTTCGCTTCGTCAAGTTTGTTTTCCGCTACAGATATCAGACCGAGATAATAGTTTGATATCGACTTGTCGGTACCCGGATTGTTGAGGTTTCTCAGAAGTAGTTCCTTGGCATTCTCAAGCTGGTCTGCCTTATAGTACTCCACTCCTTCCTTGTGTGTCTGCGCTGAGACTCCCATAGCGGCCGTTGCAAAGGCCACTGCTAATAATGTCTTGAATTTCATTATGATACGGTTAAATTATTATTCGTTATTTCCATGTTGGCTTCGCTTCTTGAATCGCTCTACCTTGGTCTCGTTTTTTTACCAAATGCAAATATAAGCATTTTATACGTTTCTGACAAATAATATTCCCATTTGTTTATTTTTCTTTGGCAAAAAAATGTTAACGCATGCTTTGGCACGGGTGCGGAATATTCCAAATAAGAATCATGAATCTCTAAAGTTTTATGATGATGTGTTTCCGATAGAGAGGATATCCCGTCGCCAGACAGACCGCCACCAAAAACAGCGAGTAGCAGAGAGAGCCTATCTCATTCCCTCCGAAAAGACACGAGAACCAGGTCGGGAAGGGTGTCTCGCCTATCATCACCTCTCGTATTCCCTCCTCAAGCAGATAGCTCAGGCAGTAGAGCACGAGCGGATTGGTTCCGAAAACACACATAGGCTCCGTAAGCGGGCGGCTCTTGAATTTTTTTATGTCAAGCATCCATAGCAGGAGCGCCAGCAGCGATGCCGCGCCTCCGCAGGTTGCAAACACGAAACTCGGTGTCCATAGATTCTTATTGATAGGAATCATCGGGTTCAGGAAAAAACCGACCATAATCATCGCGCCACCTGCGAGTGAGAGTTTTGCCACAGTCTTCCACAGGTCGCTTTTGCCTTTGAGAATCAAGTTGCCGCAGAGCATGCCTATAAGCACGTGTGCTATTCCCGGCAGGTTTGACAGCAGGCCTTCGGGGTCGAAGCAGATCCGGGTGTCTCCGACACGTTTGTGATACATGTGGTCCGGTCCGATCACCGCGCGGTCGATTACGGATATCACATTGTTTTCCGACAGTTCGAAGCCGTTAAACAATAGAAGAATTATCAAGTAAGTCAAAAGAATAAGAACAATGCATCCTGCGAGTCTTTTGCCGGGTCCGAGCGCGATGTAAAGGAGCGATGCCATCATGTAGCATATTCCGAGTCTTACCAGCACACCGGTGTATCGGAGAGTCTCGAATTCGAGCAGTTTCTCCACTCCCTGGAATCCGCGTCCTATCCAGGTCAGCAGGATTCCGGCTATAATTATCTTGATACCTCTTATGATAGCCTTTTTCGCAGCCTTGTCAGGCTGCTGCTTGCTTATCGACATCGCCGCCGATACCCCCATGATAAACATGAACGACGGGAAGACAAGGTCGGCAAAGGACAATCCATCCCACAACACATGGTTGAGGAATGGAAACATCCTGCCGCTGCCAACCTGATTGTTGACCACTATCATCAGTGCAATCGTCAGGCCTCGCATCACGTCGAGGCTCAAAAGTCTCTTGTGTGGCTGTGTCATTTCAGATTTACTACTCTTGCGCTCATGTGGTAGGGGAGTATGCCGGTCTTGGATATGATCTTCTGACCGATGAAACCTCCGCAGAATTGATAGAAACTGTTGAGCACGCTGCTTCCGCTGGCTGTGCTAATCATATACACTTTTCTAAACAATGGATATTCACCGCTGTTGATATAAGCCTGATACGGAAGATAGCCCACAAGCGAGTAGTCGTTCTCTTCAACCGGATTCGCAACCTTCAGTATCTTGACTTCCGTAGTCAGGTTTGTGGCAATCGTATCGTTTTCAACGGCGTAATCCTCCATCCTCTTGTCGATAGGAACATTCTTCGCCTCGCTGAGGTCTGACCCGAGCCAGCTTACGCTGATAATTCCCAAGGCGTTTTTGTCATTCTTGACCACGTCAAACACTTCGGCGTTGTCCTTCTGTGCGAAGGCGTTCGGATTGTCTGACACTTTTCTGTCCTTGCCTAAGAACTTCTCGCGCATATAGCTGACGGTGGAACTTCCCTGGTGGTCAAACACCAGTTTAATCTTACCTTTGTCGGAAACCGCAAGCTGATTCCAGTCCGATATCTTGCCCTGTACAATACCCTTTATGTCTTCGAGCGTGACCTGCGACACGGGATTGTCTTTGTTGACTATCAGCGCTACGGCGTCGACCGCTATGCAGCGCTGTCTGACTATCCTGCGATACTTGTCTTTCATATACTGTATCTGGTCTTTGGTAAGATCGTGGGTAGCCACTATCAGCTGTGTTCTGTCGGCAAGCAGCGAGTCCATAGCGGTCTGCTCGTCAACATAAAACGGTATGATGGCACTCTCCGGATACTGGTATTCGAAGACTTCCACCTCTTCCTCCAGAATATTGCGGAATCCGTCGTCACAATACATAGTGGCGCTTCCCGACGCATATTCACCACGCTTTATAGGTGAGCATCCGCCTGCCAGAGAGGCGATGATCAGACCTGCCGTCATAGCCTTGAATATGCTTCTTCTTTTCATATTCCTTTCCATGATGAAACCTGCTGTGGAATCCTATTTGTTGTTTCCGGCGATGAAAAGTCTTATACCTCTCCACACTCCGTAGACCACGAGCAGAGCTCCCACAATGTAGCTTACCGTCTTGTTGCCGATGTCGAAAAATCCCGTGAAGAACAATATGCCTACCGCGATGTAGACAATCATCATGAAGATATTGAACCCGATTCTGAACCCTTTGGGCTGACCGGTGTTGGGGTCGTCTATGTTTCTCATGATTCTATATTTTTAATTGTTACCATGAAGTTTATTTGTTAATTAAGTTAAGTATCCACAATACCAACTTCTATATATTTAACATTTGATGCGCCACATAGTTTATGAACTTTACACAAAAAAATCCCGCACGGAAACGTGCGGGATTAATTATTGTGTAAAGTGGTTTACTGCTGCTGCAGACGGAAGTTGACTGGGAGTGTGAAGTAAGAGCGTACGGCAACACCGTTGTTCTTACCTGCCTGCCATTTAGGCATCTTGTTCACAACTCGTAGTGCCTCCTTGTCGAGGTCCTTGTCAACGCCTTTCACAATCTGCGCCTGTGAAACTGAACCGTCTTTCTCAACGACGAACTTGACGATTACACGACCCTGAACGTCGTTCTGCTGAGCTGCTTCCGGATAGCGGATGTTGTTGCTGAGCCACTTCATGAGCGCTCCCATGCCGCCGGGGAATTCAGCCTGCTGCTCCACAGCCACGAAGATTTCCTCTTCCTTTGGTGCGGGTTCGGGTTCTTTCACGATAACCGCTTCCTGAACTGCCTTGAACTTGTCGGCGTCGTCGGAGCCTTCCTGATTCACAACGCCACGAGCGGTGTTGTCTTCAAGCTGCTCTTCCATTTCCATCACTTCGTTCTTAACTTCGTCCACGATGGCGATCTGAGTCACCTGTACGGTTGCAAGCACTTCCTGGGGAACTTCAGGTATTTCAATTTCAACCTTCTGCTCTTCGGGTTCCACTTCCTCCTCTTCCTGCTCCATCTGCTCAAGCTGAGCGGCGAGCATCTTTTCAGCCTGCATCTTAGCCTCAATAGCAGCCTTTTCCTGACGGTAGTCGCTATATTTGCTCCATGCGATGATCATCGCAATCAGCACTACAAGGCCGATGATGAGGAACAGGAACGCTTTGTTGTGGCGGTTGTCGCTCTGCTGACGCATCACGTAAGCACCGAACTCTTTGTTTTTGTCGGCAAATACTATGTCGCGCCATTCTTTCGATGTAAGATCTATACTGCTTTTAGCCATTTTCTTTCAGTCTTAAAGGTTAATAAATCATACATCAGCGATTGCGGTTCTGAAACTCGATAAGCATCGTAGAGTCCATGCGGGTCATGTTGTCTATCTGATACTTTGAAACCGAGTTGATCTGCATCTCATCAAGCATCTCCACGAGTGCTCCATAGGAAGCCTCAGGTGTAGACTTTATGATGATCACCGGTTTTTTCAAACTCTCGTCCTTGCGTACCTCTTTGGCTTTCACGTCAAACTGTTCCTGAGTGATTTTGCCGTCGCGGAAGTCTTTCTTAAGCAGTTCCACTTTTTTCCAGACATCCTTGTTGCGCTCCTGGATAATCTTGCGGATATCCTTCGCTTCGTCTTTCGAGCCAACGAAGTCAGCTTTCTTCAGGTTGTTGTTCTCAGCGGTGGGTACAGCCTCGCCTCCGCAAGGCTTTCCGTCGTAGTAGTAGATCTCATTGACAACTCGACCGTTAACGGTGTCAGGTATGAAGCTGCCCGCTTTGCGTTTAGCGTCAATAATGATCGTTACTGCATCTTCTGCCGACGCCTGGCTCATGTTCTCTTCGTTCTGAACTTTTTCATTAGAAGGGAGCGCGATGTTCAGGGTCTGCGATTTGATCATGGTCGTACAAAGCATGAAGAATGTGATAAGCAACATGTTCATGTCGACCATCGGGGTAAAGTCTACCCTAATTGTCATCTTCTTCTGGGCGCTTTTCTTACCGCTACCAGAGTTGTTTTGCTGAACTTCTGCCATTTTATTCTCCTCCTGCTTTTAAAGATGTAAGTAGTGTGAACTTATTCATCTTGATTGTCTGTAGGTTGTCCATGACCATGTGAACGATGTCAAACGCGGTGTTCTGGTCTGCTTTGAGCGCAACGCCTGAGCCGTCCTTGATTGCGGAAACGAGGTTGTCGTTTTCGGTCTGACGCATTGCCTTCATCCAGATCTGGAACTCATCGGGCATGGCTTCGTTTTCGTTCCACACTACCGGAATGCCGGTTTTGTGGTTCGGATCCGTGTCCTGTCCCTGGAGCCATTTGTCCATCTTCGTGGTGCCTTCAGGCTGCGACGCAAGGTTCAGAAATTCTCCCATCTGTGAGAGTGGTACTCCGAACGAGCCGAGTTTGCTGAACGCAAGCTTCTGCTGCGGCGTGAAACTCAATTTGTTCTTATGCGACTCATTGTAGATCTCGGCCACTTTGTCGAGCAACGCCATCTTCATCTTTTCGTTTGACCACTTGTTGGAGGTGTCGTTGTTCATTGTGAGCCATACTTTCCCTTCCTTGACGCGTCCCTGTGAGTCTCTTGTCGCATCGGGGCTGACAAGGATCTGCACATAGTTGGTTTCCTGAACCTTTTCTTCCGATACGGAAGCAGGCGTGATTACCTGGGTAGGTTCCTTTGCAAGGAAGGTTGAAGTCAACATGAAGAAGGTAAGCAGCAGCACCGTCACGTCACTCATCGCCGTCATGTCGATGAATGTACTCTTCTTTGCTATTTTTACTCTTCCCATATTAGCTATTAACTTTTTCGGTTGATTATGTTTCTTACCTCTAATTCAATTGGATTAGTGGGTAGCGGCGAATGTTGCTACGATAGAGAAGCCGATTTCGTCAATAGCGTAGGAAAGGTTGTCGATCTTGTTGGTGAAGAAGTTGTAGGAGATAACTGCGAATGCACCGGTTGCGATACCGAACGCGGTGTTCACAAGAGCCTCGGAGATACCGGTCGAAAGTTCTGTAGAGTCAGGTGAGCCGGAGTTTGCGAGAGCCTGGAATGACTTGATCATACCCATCACAGTACCGAGAAGACCGACGAGAGTACCGAGAGTGGTGAGAGTTGCGAGAATCGGAAGATTCTGGCTCAGAGAAGGCATCTCGAGTGCTGTAGCCTCTTCAACCTCGTTGCGGAGGGTTGTGAGCTTCTGCTCTTTGCTGAGGCTTGTGTTGGCATCCATCTCTTTATACTTAACGAGAGTGTTGTAAACAACAGATGCAACAGAACCCTTCTGGTCTTTGCAGCGCTTCATAGCACCGTCGATGTTGTTGGAAGCGAGGTCAGCCTTGATGGCAGCGACAAACTTGGAGGTGTTGCCCTTGCCGCTTGCTGAAGACAGAGCGATCCAGCGTTCGATAGAAAGGGTGATTACAGTGAGAAGAAGAGTCATCAGGATAGGTACGATGAAACCGCCTTTGTAAACGGTACCGGCGAGGTTCAGAGGATGTCCGTTTGCCGGATCTTCTCCTTCGAAGTTCGAAGGTGCTCCCATGAGGAACATGTAGATGCAAACACCGCACACTGCGCAGGCGAGGATTACTAAAAACGCGTTCTTGATGCCGCGAACCTGAGAGATTTTCTCTTCTTTCTTGACCTTGGCCGCAACTGATGCGGCGGGTGCTTTGGGATCGTTAGATGCCATAAGTGTAATTAGTTTGGGTTGTTATTAATTAAATATTATGTGTTTTGGTTCTTTTTCCCGTTTTGTTAGGTGACGTTCGTAAGACTTAACTCTGCAAAATTACCAAAAATATCAAAAAAAACAAATCGATTTTAGAAAAAAAAACTTATTTTTTTAATCGTTTAGTTCGCGCCTTTTGTCAACCCAAGCCCTAATCTTCTGCAAATCTTCAATCTGACTTGCTTCCAGACTATCTTTCGTTTTGTCGGTTAAGTTAATTCCAGGTATGATATTTTAAGGATTTTGCGGTTGCCCGGGGTGGATTTGGCCACCCCGGAACCGTCTTTATCTTCCGTCTCAGCCCTTGATGGCAGCAATGCCGGGAAGCACCTTCCCTTCGATTGCCTCAAGAAGAGCGCCGCCGCCTGTCGATACGTAGCTTACCTTGTCGGCAAGTCCGAATTTGTTGACACATGCCACAGAGTCGCCGCCTCCAACGAGGGAGAAAGCACCGTTGGCAGTTGCCTCGGCGATAGCCTCTGCAATCGCGCGGCTGCCGGCTGTGAACTTGTCCATCTCGAACACACCGGCGGGACCGTTCCAAAGTATGGTCTTTGCCGGGAGTATCACAGCGCGGAAAGCCTCGATGCTCTTCGGACCTGCGTCAAGTCCTTCCCATCCGTCGGGAATGTCGTTGACGGGGCAGATCATTGTGTTGGCGTCGTTGCTGAAGGCGTCAGCTGCCACGCAGTCTGTGCCGAGCACGAGGTTCACACCTTTTTCCTTAGCTTTCTTGATGATGTCGAGCGCGAGGTCAAGCTTGTCGTCTTCGCAGATCGAGTTGCCGATCTTGCCTCCCTGAGCCTTGGCAAAGGTATATGTCATGCCTCCGCAGAGAATCAGGTTGTCTACCTTGTCCATTAGGTTCTCGATGATGCCAATTTTGGTCGACACTTTAGAGCCACCCATGATTGCGGTAAACGGACGCTTGATGTTCTTCAGTATGTTGTCTACAGCAGTCACCTCTTTTTCCATGAGGTAGCCGAGCATCTTGTGGTCAGCGTCGAAGTAGTCGGCTATCACGGCAGTAGAAGCGTGCTTGCGGTGAGCTGTGCCGAATGCGTCGTTGACATAAACGTCTGCATATCCTGCAAGAGTCTTTGCAAACTCTTTCTGACGTTCTTTCATCTCTTTCTTGGCTGCCTCGTAGCCGGGGTCAGCTTTGTCGATGCCTGTCGGTTTTCCTTCTTCCTCCGGATAGAACCTGAGGTTCTCAAGAAGCAGAACTTCTCCCGGCTTAAGGTCTTTGGCTGCTTCGGCTGCCTTCATGCAGTCGTCTGCGAACTTGACTTCCGTACCAAGGGCTTTTCCGACAGCCTCGCGAATCTGGGAAAGGCTAAGTTTCGGATTCACCTTTCCTTTGGGCTTGCCCATGTGGCTCATCAGTATGAGCGAACCTCCGTCGGAGAGTATCTTTTTCAGAGTGGGCAGCGCTCCACGGATACGGGTGTCGTCGCTGATTGTGCCGTCTTCATTGAGGGGCACGTTGAAGTCTACACGTACAATCGCCTTCTTTCCGGCGAAATTGTAATTGTCGATTGATGCCATATCTAAACTTAGGGTTAATTTAATCTCTTAGCTTTTTTGCTTCTTTCTTATGGGGTTTAAAGAGATTTTTCTCTGCTTTTAAGCCCCTATAAGTTTATTTACCTACAAAATTAAGAAATTCTGTCAAGTATTCCAAATGTTTTCATTAAAATTAATGGATTATTGATTAATTTTGCATTCGAAGTTGTTTCCGTCTTTTCCTTTGGCATGAATTTGTCAGTTTAGAAACCGGATTTTTCTTTGGATGTCCGAGTTGCACGGCAGCATCATCAAGTATATGTATAATCTCATTTGAAAATATACAGTATGTCAGATTCTGATATTGTTAAATCCCTTGCTTCCCTCTATCGGGAGCATTATTCTTCTTCGGAAGTCCCGGACATAGCAGCGTTGCCGCGAGCCGGCGGTGACCGCAGGTATTTCAGGATTGTCGGCGACGCCGGAATTTGTGTCGGAACCTTTACTCCGGATGAAGAGGAAGGTCGGTCGTTTGTCGCTCTTTCTTCTGCTTTTGGCAAGGCTGGGGCATCTGTGCCTGAGGTTTTTGCCACATCTCCGGATTGCCGTCAGTATCTTCAGGAAGATCTCGGCGACTCTCCACTGTTTTCTATGCTCTCTTCGCCGGAAGCTCCGTCGCTTGTGAGGGAGACACTTAAGCGTCTTGTTGCCTTACAGACTATTCCGCGCAGCGAATGGGCTGACTGCTGCTCGATGAAGCCCTTCTCTTCTCGTCAGGTCTTCTGGGATCTCAATTATTTCAAATACGGGTTCCTTAAACCCTCATCGGTGGTTTTCAATGAGGAGAGGCTTGAGGACGATTTCGAACGGTTGGCTTCCGATCTATCAGAAATTCCGCAGAGTTTCTTCGGGTTTATGATGCGTGACTGCCAGAGCCGTAACGTGATGGTTACTCCTCGGGGTCCTGTATTCATAGACTTCCAAGGCGGCAGGTTTGGTCCGGCGCTATACGACGCCATCTCTTTCCTGTGGCAGGCTCGTGCCGGGTTCACACCCGACTTCCGTAGCGAGATGGTCAGGTTCTACGCTCTTGAGTTTTGTCACGGCGACAGAATCAAGGCTGATGAAATGCTCTCGTATCTTCCCGTACTGACTCTTTCCCGGATTCTGCAGGTGCTTGGAGCCTATGGTTTCAGAGGGCTGGTGGAGCATCGGGCACATTTCATATTGTCTATCCCCGCAGCTTTGTCAAATCTTGGAAGTCTTGTCGAGGAAGGCTCTCTTGATTCTTATCCTGAACTCAGGCGTGTGGCTGCCGCCTTGTCCGGCGATGCGCGTTTTGTCCGTAACGGTCCGGCGTCCCGAGACACTCTTAAGGTCGAGGTGTTTTCTTTTTCATATAAAAAAGGATATCCCGATGATTTCTCGGGTAATGGAGGCGGATTCATGTTCGACTGCAGGGCTATCCATAATCCGGGCAGGTATCCGCAATATGCGGTGCTGACCGGAAGAGACCGACCTGTGGCGGAGTTTCTCGAGAGAAGGGGAGAGGTACAGGGCTTCCTGAGTTCTGCATGGTCGCTTACCGATCCTGCCGTGGAGCGCTATCTGCGGCGTGGGTTTTCCAATCTCCAGATCGGGTTCGGTTGCACCGGAGGGCGTCATCGTTCGGTCTATTGTGCCGAGGCAACCGCCGCTCATATTCGAGAACTCTTCCCGGAAGCTGAGGTCTCTGTCATACACAGAGAGACTCCAGCTTAGATGGACTCTTAACATGAATAAGTATAAAAACATCACTGTTTGAACATTTGCATTGTATGAAGGCAATGATTTTGTGTGCCGGACTTGGCACGAGACTTAGACCCTGGACTCTTCACCATCCGAAGGCTTTGGTGCCGGTGGGTGGTGTCCCCATGCTTCGAAGAGTTGCCAACACCCTTTTTCAGCAGGGTTTCGACCGAATAACTGTGAATGTACACCATTTTGCCTCTCAGATTCGAGATTTCATCGATGGGGGTAATCTTCCCCAGAAAGACGTTGAGATTTCCGACGAATCGGATCTTTTGCTCGACACCGGAGGAGCTATATTAAAGGCATCTCCCTTTTTAGCGGCAGACGGAGAGCCTTTTTTAGTGCATAACGTAGACATTCTGTCAGATGCCGACCTTTCGTCTCTATATCGGGAGCATCAGGAATCAGGCAGACACATCACGCTCCTTGTGTCTGACCGCAAATCAGACAGAAAACTTGTGTTCTCTTCCGATATGGAGCTGAAGGGCTGGATCAATATAAAAACAGGCCAGACACGTCCTGTGGGGCTGGACGTGTCCGGCGATGATGTCACTCTGGCATTCAGCGGCATTTATGTGATGTCTCCTTCTGTGTTTCCTATCATGGAGGGAGCCGGATTTCACGGCGCTTTTCCGGTGATGGATTTCTTTCTCGCGGGTATTCCGGGACTGTCAATTGCAGGTGTCCGTCGCGACAATCTGAATATCATCGACATCGGGAAACCCGATACACTCAGAAAGGCGGACCTGGATATCAATGCCGGTTGAAATACTGTTTTTTCTTTACCACGTTGAACTGGAAAATGCATCCTCCGATGAGAAGAACGACCGCAATTCCGCCAAGCCACCACGTGAGTGACACATTGACGGTGAAGCATGATATGATGAGGAGGATGCAGCCTATTGCATAGCAGATGATGGATAATGCTTTCATAGTGAAAATTAGTTAAAAGGTTAAGACTATTTACACTTTCAACGCATCCGCAATTTCAAAAGTTTATCCATCAGCCATTCTTAACATTTAGACGACATCCCGCAAAAAAAGCGCCTGGATTAAAAGAGGGCACTGAAAAAGTCCTTCAATAAGACATCGGTCTGAATTAATCGGCACATATCAAGAGCAAATCTTGGATATGTGCCGATTTTTTTGTACTTTTATAGGTATAAAACAGGCCGATATGCTACCACTTCAACAGACA
>JAGAJP010000066.1 GCA_017626045.1 Muribaculaceae bacterium
CTGATGGAGTCCCTTGCATTCGTTTTTGACCGTGATGCTTCCGTATTCCATCTCATTGCTCGCCTTGGCATAGGTGTTGAAGTTAACGATTGCTCCTATCGACGTTGAACAGATTTTGGCGAATTTCTGATTATATAGGAGCGGAATCTGGAAAGAGAACATGTCAAGACTCGAGTGCTTGATCCTGATGCCGTCCTCCACTCCTGCCATTGCAAGCCTGTCGCCTTCTTTGACAAATATCATGCCATCGCCGCAGAGGTATCTCGCCATAGCGAATCCAAGCCCCATCTCAAACTCCGAATTGCCTCGTTTCCATGCGATGCCCAGGAGATCTCTTATGCCGACTTCAAAACAGTTCTTGATGTTGGCTTTTCCGGAATAGTTGAAGCGCCAGCCCCAGAACAGATGGTTGAAGCCCACAACGTATCTTTTAGTCTTCTTCTTGGCATCGGTGGCGCTTTTGGGCTCTTTGTCATAAAAGGGTAGCGACATACCCCAGTCGGAAGGGAAGTCCGAGATTTCCACATCGTTGTCGCGGTCAATCTTCATCTCATATTTATAGTGACGTTTGGTCTTCCCGTCTGAGTCATCGTAGATGACGTCGACGGTAGTGTTGTCATCGGTCTTGCTTACCGTGAAAGTGGTCACATTTTCGATTACTTTAACGGTATCGGTTGTTTCCTGTGCATTGCCGAGGCAGAAAGCGGTCAATGCGGTTATAATCAATGATAGTCGAATGTTCATAGTGGAATAGTGTTATTTAAGTTTCAGCATATCCCTGACAAATCTTGTGTCTACATCCCCCTCAAGAAATATCAGTGTGGACTTTTCCTCTCCCGCCGGTCGCCGGTTGAGGTATAGCAGATACCTGCGGTTGCCGCCTACGCCGCCCAGCGAATAGAACCCGAAGTAGAGCTGCCCTTCCTTGTAGGATGTTTCCTTGCTTTCGGCGTTCGCTCCGTCTTTTGCGACAGCCGCGCGCAGTCTGTCGGCGAGAGCCTTGTTGCCGTTGATGGTGACGCTTCTGTATTCCTTCAGCGTATGTCCGCCGATCTTCCAGTTGTGGTAGGAGATCATCGACACCCCGTTTTGGGAAATGGTCTCGTTGTCGAAGAAAGAGTCTATGTTTAGCTTCCCTCGGGCATAGCCGGCAGTCGAGACAAAGACTGTCAGCAGTGTCAGTATGATTAATCTTTTCATAGCCATATAGATGAGTTTTATAAATTACAAAGATGTGTCTTCAAGTGCCCGCCTCATCTCTTCCAGTTCTGAAAGAGCCTGGTTTGTTGTCTCATTTGATGCGGCGCTCATTTCCTCAAGTTGACTGCTGATCAGGGTGCTGACCTCATCCGGGTTTTGGATATATTTCCCTTCAATGTAGGCGTAGCAGACCGGATGACCATATTCGTGTCTGTTCAAATATAGGAATACTCCGGAAATGATTACCGCAGCCGCGGCGGCGCAAGAAGCGATTCTTAAGGATGCAAGCCTGAAGGAGGAAGGCTTGCTTCGAGACTTCCTGACTACCGTCATGCCATCAGACTCGGCCGGTGAAGACTGCAGATGTGTCCAGCTCATCACTGCCAATGCCTCCTCAGCCATCGGGTCTTTTTCTTTCATTTCGAGCAGCCGCTTGAGAAGTAGTTGTTCTTCCCTCACACTCAGGTCACCCGAGAAGTATCTTTCGATCATATTGTGAAGCCTGTCTGTGTTCATTTCGTATGCCTGTTTATATAAAGTTCTCTAATTTTCTTTCTGCATCTCGCCGTTATGACCCGGGCGTTTGCCTCCGAGATGGAGTAATAGTCCGCTATTTCCTCAAACTCCCATCCGTCACGGTCTCTTCTCAGCAAAATCTCTCTGTCTCGTTCTGTAAGGTTCTGCCTTATCAGAGCGTCGATGTTCTCGTAAACGTCGGCATTCTCTTCCGAAGTGTCGGATGCCGCCGGTTCCCTGATATCCTCAATATCTATTTCCGGATGTGCCGACATCCTGCGATGCATGTCAATCCTGATATTTCTTGCAGCCACGGCGAGCATCCTCTCCGCCTGCTTTCTGTCGGTTATGGTCTCCTTTCGCGACCATAGACGGCAGAACGCCTCCTGGAGGGAGTCTCTAAATTCGTCGGAGCTTTCGGCTCCGATGAATCTTGCCTTAAACGTTCTGAAGGCTGATGTTAAAATATCTTCTTTCATCTATCTTCAATACGCAGGATGTGGGTTTTTGCAACATGGCTTTCAATAATATTTCAAAAGCTTATGTTAAAAAATATAATTTGTGTGAACAAACGTTGCTTTGTTTCGTTATAGTTACAAAAAGATTTCAAATCAACAGTTGATGAACTCTTCTCTCCACGTCTAATCAATTTATTAATCAAGTAACAAAACTTAAATACTATGATAACGAATCGCGTAATTAAAGAAATCTACAGAAAGTTCAGCAACCCTTCCAGCAAGCCGGAAGGAACACGGCTTGCATATTTCATCGACAAGCTCGCCCCGATGCATCACATCACGATGAATGCCGATGAAGTGATCTTTGAGGACCAGGACGAGCTAAGTCCTTTCCGCAGGTTTCTTCTGCGCAGTCTGAACGGGATAATAGAGTTCGACAGCCAGGTGGCGTTTGTCTTCCGCAATCACATCCTGTTTCTTGGCAAGGACAGCGACGAGATGCGGGTCCACTTCCGGCCGGTGCAGGAGAGTCCGAACATTATCCGGCGTTTGTTTGCAAGAGCGAGGTAATCACACCTACAAGCAGCGCCCCCGAGACCGCAAGGTCGCGGGGGCGCTGCTTGTGTTGTGCCCAATAGAGTGGTGTCAGTTGTAGTTATAGTCGTCGAGTCCCTCCAGGTCTTCGGGGTTGTAGCCACCCTCGCTGTATAGGTCTTCGTCGAGAATGTCGGCGGCCTGCTTCACCGCCACTTCATCAATCTTACGGTCAAACTCGTCGAGGTCAACTTTCTGAGCCGGAGCCTTTCCTTTTTTTAGAGTGCACACAGGCTCCGACAGCGACCTGCCGGGAATCATCTCCTTCAGTTCCATGAAGAAGGAGCGTTCGGTGAGATAATCGAATACGAACACGAGTTTCTGACCCTCGTCTTCTACCAGTTCCCCGACCGGAGTATCCTCCATAATCCAGATGTCGCAGTCGGAACTGCTTCCCATGTCTTCGAGTGTGATTTCCTCGTGCCTCTGCCAGTCGTCGTCGCAGAGGTAGAAAGAATCGATGTCGTCCTTCGTATAGTCCACACTTTCAAGAATGGCATTGCGAAGCTGAAGGAAACTTGACTCCGAGTCTATTTCAATTTCGCGGCTGAAGTTGGACGCTTCATCGCTTACAAGTTTGAATCGATATACCATATAATTGATATTAGTGTATTTTGACTGCGAATTTAATACATTTAAATCTTATATACAAGAGTTTTGTGTTAAATTTTTTATCTCAATATGCATAGCGGTATCTCAATATGCGTAGCCGTCGGCTTTGCATTTTGCCTGCATGCGCTGGATTCTCTTGCTGATGTCCGGATGGGTGGAGAATAGCTGTGCCAGTCCGGAACTTGGGCGCTGGCCCGACGACTGCTCCATCTTCTGGAGTTTCTTGAACGCCTTCACCATCGCGGCGGGATTCTTTCCATGTTGCTTGAGGAATGTGTAGCCATAGTCGTCGGCATTGTTTTCCTGACTTTTTGAGAATTTGGCGGATGCGAGGTTCTGTGCTATGGCTCCGAGCTGGGAGTCGGTCAGAGTCGCAACCGTGCTGCTTGTGGATGACAGGAGGTCCATCAGAGCGGCTGTCTGAAGCGCATTCTTGAATGCGTTTTTTGTATCTTGATGTGCCACATGCCCTATTTCATGCCCGATGACTCCGAGCACCTCGTCGTCGTCCATCGTATCCATAAGGCCCGAATATACTCTTATGGAACCGTCGGCGCAGGCGAAGGCATTTATGTCGTTGGTGCGGTAAACCTTGAAGTTCAATGGAATGCCTTCTACGCTTGTGATTCCGCTTACAATCTTGGCGAGCCTTTTTGTGTAGGGGTCATTGGCTGTGCAGACGGTGCTCTTCGCATCGGTCTGCGCTACGTATGACTTTACGTATTCCTGAATCTGACTGTTGGTGACGGTGAGCGACTGCGCCATCTTGGCGCCTCCCTGCGCGAGGCGGTTCATATCTATGCTGTTTGCCACGCTGCACCCGGAAAGGGTAATCAGCGCAGCCGCGCATAATGCTGAGATAGAGTAGATCTTCATAAAATAAAGGTTAAGAAGTTGCATGCAACTTCATTAAAAACATTAAAAAACGGTGTTACTAATACCGTAACACCGTTTTTCTTAAAAAAGTTTCAGAATATAAATCAATTATCCGAGGAATGCGAGAAGCACGCCGGCAGCCACAGCACTGCCGATTACGCCTGCCACGTTCGGTCCCATGGCGTGCATCAGCAGATAGTTTGACGGGTCATATTCCTGACCGAGAGTGTTGGAGATTCTGGCAGCCATAGGCACAGCCGATACGCCGGCGTTGCCGATGAGCGGATTGATCTTCTTGTCTTTCGGGAGAACAAGGTTGAAGAGTTTCACCGAAAGCACACCGGCGGAAGATGCGATGATAAACGCAATGAAGCCGAGTGCGAAGATAAAGAGTGTCTCCTTGGTGAGGAACAGGTCAGCCTGTGTGGAAGCGCCCACTGTGAGACCGAGCAGAATAGTCACGATGTCAGTCATGGCGTTGCTTGCGGTCTTCGCGAGTCGTGTGGTCACACCGCTTTCCCTAAGCAGGTTTCCGAAGAAGAGCATGCCGAGAAGGGGAAGACCCGACGGCACGATGAAGCAGGTGAGCATAAGGCCTACAATCGGGAAGATTATCTTCTCGTTTTGCGAAACCACGCGAGCCGGCTTCATCTTGATGGTGCGCTCTTTCTCTGTAGTGAAGAGTCTCATCAGCGGGGGCTGGATGAGGGGGATAAGCGCCATGTAGGAATAGGCGGACACCGCGACCGCGCCAAGTAGGGCAGGGTTGAGTTTCGATGTCGTGAAGATCGCTGTCGGGCCGTCGGCACCACCGATGATGGCGACGCAACCTGCCGACAGGGGATCCATGCCGATAAGGAGAGCGAGCATATAGGCGCCGAAAATACCAAACTGGGCGCACGCGCCGATAATCATAAGTTTCGGATTGGCGAGCAGAGCCGAGAAGTCGGTCATCGCGCCGATACCGAGGAAAATCAATGGCGGGTACCATCCCTTCTCTACACCGTTGTAGAGAATATTGAGTACGGAACCGGGTTCATAGATGCCGATTTCCATACCCGGCTGAAAGGGAATGTTTCCGATGAGCATACCGAAACCGATAGGCACGAGCAGCAGGGGCTCGAAGTTCTTCTTGATGGCGAGCCATACGAAGAAGCAGCCCACGGCGAGCATTATGAGATTCTCGTATCTGCAGTTGGCGAAGCCTGTAAAGTTCCAGAATGTCTCAACATTTTCTGAAAGGAATTCCCAGAAAGTCTGTGCAAGTATCATAATTAGTCAGATTACGGGAATTATCCAATTATCATGATGTCATTGCCCTCGAGCACAGAATCGCCGACGGCAACCATGATTTTCTTGACGGTTCCGCCCACGGTGGATTTAACATCGTTTTCCATCTTCATAGCCTCGAGCACACATACGGTGTCGCCGGGATTTACGGTGTCGCCCTCCTTTACGGTGAAACTCATGATGGTTCCGGGCAGCGGAGCTTTCACAGCGCCGGCGGCGCCGCTTGCGGCAGCGGGTTTCGAAATGACCTTCTCGCCCGTCGGGGTCTTGGGAGCGGCTGCGGCCTTCGTAGCGTTGATTTTTACCGGAGCCTTGGTTTCTTTCTCAAGTTCCACGGTGTAATGGGTTCCGTTGACCACCACTTCCACGTGGTTGTCTTCTACATCACCGACTTCAACGTTGAATTTGATTCCGTTGATCTTATATTTGTATTCTTTCATTTTTTTATTAATTATTTGCGGACGTTGCGGTGAAGGTCAGGCAGCGAGCGCAGATTGTAGATTTTGGAGTTCCAGGGAGAATAAGCCTTCTTGATCTGGTGGATGGTGAGGATGGTGTCTTCGATATCGTGTCCCTGGCCGAAATGCTCGGCAAGTGCCATACCGATGGCTGCGATTGTCTCACCGCTCGCGAGATCTTTGTTGGTCTCGTTGATTTCCTTGCCGGCCTTGGCTACCGCCTCATGTTTGCTCTTGGTGAGGAAATACTGCGAGATTTTGCCGAATCCGAGGAAAAGGACACTCAGAAGTATCAGCGCCAAAATCACGATTGTCATGGCGATGATGGTGAGCGAGCCTCCAAAGGAATCGTTCTCCTCGAGATTTTTGGCTTTCTCAAGCTGGCGCATCTTCTTTGCGCTCGGACTGACCTCGACGGTGTTGGTCTCCTCGGAAGGAACAGCCACCGACTGCAGGTCATCCTGGCCGTTTGCCCTGCACTCCACACTCGGGGCGTCGATCTGCTCGGGCGCCTCCTGTGTCTGTGCGAAACCGCAGGTCAGCGACAGGCTGAGAATACCTAAAGTTAAATATCTTTTCAACATGATTGTCTATATTATAAAGGAATGTTGCCGTGTTTCTTCGCCGGGTTGCTCTGCTTCTTGGTGGCAAGCATCTGGAGAGCCCTGATCACGCGGAAGCGTGTGTTGCGCGGCTCGATAACGTCATCGATGTAGCCATACTTGGCGGCATTGTACGGGTTTGCGAAGAGGTCGGTATATTCTTTTTCCTTCTCTTTCTTGAATGCTTCGGGATCCTCATGCTCCTTTGCCTCCTTGGCGTAGAGCACGCCTACTGCTCCCTCTGCGCCCATGACTGCGATCTCGGCGGTGGGCCATGCGTAGTTCATGTCGCCTCTGAGCTGCTTGCAGCTCATCACGATATGGCTGCCGCCGTAGCTCTTGCGGAGTGTGACGGTAACCTTGGGCACTGTTGCCTCGCCGTAGGCATAGAGAAGTTTCGCGCCGTGAAGGATGACAGCGTTGTATTCCTGACCGGTGCCGGGGAGGAATCCGGGAACGTCGACGAGTGTCACGAGCGGAATGTTGAAGGCGTCGCAGAATCTTACGAAACGGGCTGCCTTGCGCGAAGCGTTGCAGTCGAGCACGCCTGCGAGCACCTTCGGCTGGTTTGCCACGATGCCTACGCTCTGGCCGTTGAAGCGGGCGAAACCGCAGATGATGTTGCGGGCGTAGTCTTTCTGAACCTCGAGGAATTCGCCGTTGTCGATGATGGCGCCGATTACCTCATACATGTCGTAAGACTTCTTCGCGCTGTCGGGCACGATGTTGTTGAGCTTGTCTTCCAGACGGTCGATGGGGTCATTGCAGGGCGACAGCGGGGTCTCCTCCATATTGTTCTGGGGGATGAAGCTGATGAGCTTGCGGATAAGCTTGAGGGCTTCCTCGCCGTCTTCGCAGGCGAAGTGGGTGACGCCTGACTTCGACGCGTGTACGGATGCGCCGCCGAGCTGCTCCTGGGTAACGTCCTCTCCGGTGACGGTCTTCACTACCGACGGACCTGTAAGGAACATGTAAGACATACCCTTGACCATGATGGTGAAGTCGGTGAGTGCCGGTGAATATACGGCACCGCCGGCGCAAGGACCGAGGATGGCGCTGATCTGGGGAACCACACCCGATGCAAGGATGTTTCTCTGGAATATTTCAGAATATCCGGCGAGGGCGTTGATGCCTTCCTGGATACGGGCGCCGCCTGAGTCGTTGAGTCCGATCACGGGAGCACCCATCTTCATGGCGAGGTCCATTACCTTGCAGATCTTCTGTGCCATTGTTTCGGAAAGAGAACCTCCGAGCACAGTGAAATCCTGGGCGAATACATATACAAGGCGACCTTCGATGGTTCCGAAACCGGTAACGACGCCGTCGCCGAGATACTGTTTCTTTTCCATGCCGAAGTTAGTGCTTCTGTGGGTTACAAACATGTCGAGTTCCTCGAAGCTTCCTTCGTCAAGGAGTTGGTCGATACGCTCGCGGGCTGTGTATTTGCCGCGTTCGTGCTGTTTGGCAATAGCCTTTTCGCCACCGCCGAGACGTGCTTTGGCACGCTTGTCGATGAGCTCTTGAATCTTTTGTTCTTGAGTGGTCATTATTCTGAGATGTTGAATAGTTACTTTTTGCTGGGATCCTCGCAGAGTTCAGTGAGAACTGCTTCGGTGCATTTGGGGTGGAGGAAAGCGATGTGGAGGCCGTCGGCGCCCTGACGCGGAGCCTTGTCGATAGTGCGGATGCCTTTTGCCTCGCATTCGGCGAGTGCCTCGGCTACGCCGCTTTCAACAGCGAACGCCATGTGGTGCATTCCGCCCTTGCCGCCGTTTTTCTCGATGAATTTAGCGATGGTGCTGTCGGGGCTGGTGGCCTCGAGGAGCTCGATCTTGGTGTCGCCTACCTTGAAGAAGGCTGTGGTCACCTTCTGGTCTGCCACGACTTCCTGTTTGTAGCACTTGAGACCTAATACGTCTTCATAGTATTTGATGGCCTCTGCCAGATTAGGCACTGCAATGCCGATGTGTTCGATGTGTGAAATTTCCATTTCGTTTTGATTATTTATTGGGTTAGTTTTTTATAATAAAATTGCTTTTTTTACAATTTGCGCGAAAACTGTCAACTTGCCTAAGTCGGTGCGGACAGGTATTCACATACTTATTGGCAAAATTAACAATAATTTTTAAATCAGCGAAAGTTTTTTGAAGAATTATTCGAATAATGAGGGATTTTTTGTGTAAATAGGTAAAAAAATCATGTAAATCATTGTCATGTCAGAATTTTTTACGATATTTGCAAAAATAATCGCAGAGACATCTGCCAACAAGAGTTTTTCAACAGAGACTTCTCCTCGTCTGAAGCGTAAATATGGAAATGACGACCGGGGCTCTTGCCTCAATGATCGGAGCTGTGATAGACGGCGATCCCGATATACGATTGAACGGATTCGCGAAGATAGAAGAGGCTTCCACTGGACAGCTTACTTTTATAGCGAACCCCAAATATTCTCATTATTTAGAGTCGACCAGTGCGTCGGCTGTTTTGGTATCAACAGGCTTCGACCATCCCAATCCCCGGAAGGTGACACTTCTAAGGGTTGAGGACCCGTATGCCACCCTTGCGTCGCTGCTTCGCGTTGTCAATGACGCGCAGCCGAAAAAGAAGGGAGTGGAGTCGCCCGCATACATATCCGAGGGCGTGGCTGTTCCCGACGATGCCTATGTGGGAGCTTTCTCATATATCGGCAAAGGTGCTGTAGTGGGCAAGGGATGCCAGATATATCCCCAGGTTTATATAGGTGACGGCGTCGAGATTGGTGAGAACTGCATCCTTTATGCCGGAGTGAAGGTATATTCCGGCTGCAAGATCGGCGACCGCTGCATTCTTCACAGCGGTGTGGTCATTGGCGGCGATGGTTTCGGTTTCGCCCCCAGTCCCGAAGGCAAGTATGAGAAAATCCCTCAGACCGGAATCGTAGAGATTGCCGACGATGTGGAGATAGGTGCCAACACCACTATTGACCGCGCCACCTTCGGAGCGACGAAGATCGGACGCGGCACAAAACTCGACAACCTTATAATGGTGGCTCACAATGTCCAGATCGGCGAGGACAATGTCTTCGCGGCGCAGACCGGTGTCGCAGGCAGCACTAAGATCGGCAGCTCCAACAGGATTGCGGGTCAGGTGGGCTTCGCCGGACACATCACTGTGGGCGACCACAATGACATCGGCGCCCAGTCGGGAGTCCCGGGCAACGTGGGCAGCGGCAAGAGACTGATGGGCTATCCCGCCATCGATGCGAGGAAGTGGGCAAAAAATCTTGTCTATATCAACCGTCTCGACAGTTTCTTCAGTTCGAATAAAAATGATAAATAAAACAGAACGATATATGAATCAGTTAACACTTAAAGCTCCATTCAAGGTAGAGGGGAAAGGACTGCACTCGGGCAAGCGTCTGACTGCCGTTTTCAATCCGGCTCCCGCCAACAGTGGAATAAAGTTCAGAAGAATTGACCTCGAGGGGCAGCCGGTGATCGACGCCCTCGCTGAAAATGTGGTCGACACCACGAGAGGCACAGTGATAGGCAAGGGTGACGTGCGTGTCAGCACTATAGAGCACGCTATGGCTGCACTCTATTCCTATGGTATCGACAACTGTCTTGTGGACGTAGACGGTCCCGAACTTCCCATTCTCGACGGCAGCGCTAAGGAATACACGGAAAAAATCGATGAGACAGGACTGGAGGAATTGGCTGCCGACAAAGACTATTACATCATCAAGAAGAAGATTCAGTATAGGGATGAAAACGGTGCCACCATCACCTTCTATCCCGACGAGGGTTTCAGCGTCGAGGTAATGGTGGAGTACAATTCACCGGTGCTGCCCAACCAGTTTGCCGTCCTTGACGACCTCGCGGATTTCAGGCAGGAAGTCGGAAGCGCGAGAACATTCGTGTTTGTACGCGAGATCGAGACTTTGCTGCAATACGGTCTCATCAAGGGAGGCGACCTGCAGAACAGTATAGTGATCTACGACCAGCCGGTGGAGCAGAGCAAGATAGACGAGATATGCGACGCTGTCAATGTTCCCCACATGACTGTAGACAGACTCGGCTACATCAATCCCCAGCCCCTGAAATGGGATAATGAGCCGGCTCGCCATAAGCTTATGGATGTCATCGGCGACATAGCACTCATAGGGCGTCCGCTCAAGGGACGTGTGGTGGCAATCCGTCCGGGACATTCGGTCAACAACAAGTTCGCCCGTATGCTCAGGAAGGAAGTCAAGCATACCGAGATACAGTGCCCGATGTATAATCCCGGTGCCGAACCGGTGATCGATGTCAACGGAGTGAAGAAACTTCTTCCGCATCGCTATCCGTTCCTGCTAATCGACAAGGTGATAGAGATAGACCGCAAGCATTGTGTGGCTGTGAAGAACGTTACTGTCAACGAACCTTTCTTCCAGGGTCACTTCCCCGAGGAGCCGGTGATGCCGGGTGTTCTCCAGGTGGAGGCGATGGCACAGGCTGCGGGCGTTCTCGTGCTCAACTTCCTTGAGAATCCCGAGAAATACTCCACATACTTCCTGAAGATCGACAATGTCAAGTTCCGTCAGAAGGTGGTTCCGGGCAACACTCTGATACTCAGTGTGGCACTCGCCACTGAGATTCGTCGCGGATGCGCGGTGGTCAAGGGCTATGCCTTTGTAGGAGAGAAGATAGTGTGCGAGGCAGAGTTCATGGCTCAAATCATCAACAATAAATAAACATCATGTCTGTCCTGAATAGTATCCATCCCGATGCAAAGATCGGCAAGAATGTCAAGATAGGTAACTTCACGACCATTCATGAGGACGTGGAGATAGGCGATAACTGCGAGATTGATTGCAATGTCAACATCTATCCTGGAGCAAGGATCGGCAACGGAGTGAAAATCTTCCCGGGCGCCACTGTGTCGGCGGTGCCGCAGGATTTGAAATTCCGTGGTGAGAAGACGTATGCTTATGTCGGAGACGGCACCGTTCTTCGCGAGTGTGTCACTGTTCATCGCGGCACCGCTTCTAAAGGCAAGACCGTAGTCGGCAAAAACTGCCTGCTGATGGCATACGTGCATGTGGCACACGACTGCATAATAGGCGATGGAGTCATATTCTCCAACGCCGCGCAGCTTGCCGGTGAGGTGGTGGTCGATGACTGCGCCGTGATCGGAGGCGGAAGCCTGATTCATCAATTCAGCCATATCGGCAGGAATGTGATGCTTCAGGGGGGAGCTCTCGTCAACAAGGATATCCCGCCTTTCGTAAAGGCTGCGAGGGAACCGATCTCCTATGTCGGTCTGAACTCGATCGGTCTGCAACGTCACGGATTCAAGCCGGAGGAAATACAGCAGATACAGGAGATCTACCGCATACTGTATCTGAGTGACCTGAATGTCACCAATGCCATCAAGATGATCAACGAGGTGTGCGCGCCTTCTGTTTTCCGCGACGAGATAGTCTCGTTTGTTGAAAATTCCAATCGCGGAGTCATCAGGTCGGCAATCTGACAGACTTTGAGGACAAATTCATAATTATTGATTTATAAAAGAAGGGGAGCGGCGACTTGAATGCGTCGCTCCCTTACGATAATGAATAGCAGTAAGAATGTCTTTTGCCGGCAGATAGCCGATTTGCTGGCGGCGCATGGTGTGAAGGCGGCATACATCAGTCCGGGGTCGAGAAACGCTCCGCTGGTGCTTGCGCTCGAGGCGCGCGGCGAGATCGAGAAGCATGTGGTGGTGGATGAGAGGAGTGCCGCCTTTCAGGCTCTCGGCCATTCGCTTGTTGACCGCCGCCCGGTACTGCTTGTGTGCACATCCGGAACGGCTGTCCTTAATTATGCGCCGGCTGTCGCAGAGGCATATTATGCGGGCGTTCCCCTAATTGTGGTGTCAGCCGACCGTCCTGCTGAATGGATCGACCAGGATGACTCGCAGACAATAAGGCAAAACGGCATCCTTGGCGCCATCGTAAAGGGAAGTTATGATGTAAGGGCTGTCCCGGAGGGTGCAGGCGGAGAGTTTACGCAAGACCATCTGTGGACTGTAAACAGGACTGTCAACGAAGCGATGCTCACCGCCATTAACGGAAAGCCCGGTCCCGTCCACATAAATGTTCAGCTTGGTGAGCCGCTGGGCGAGACAGTCGAATCTCATGACTCTCCTCAGCGCTCCGTAAGTCTCGTCAAGACTAAGGAGACACTCGACAGGCAGGTTTTGAAATCGCTGGCTATGCGTCTTGCGTCGTCAAAAGTTTTGCTCGTGGCGGGATCTTTGCCACCCGATGACCGACTCATAAAGGGAGTCCGGATGATTGCCGGTATGCCTAATGTAGCAGTTATGACGGAGACGCTCTCCAATCTTCACGAACCGGCGCCATACGCCACTATGATAGACTCGGTGCTGTGCCGGATGACGGAGAAGGAGAAGGAGGCGATGCGTCCCGATATCGTGATATCCACGGGTGGGGCTCTCGTGTCGCGAATGCTCAAGCAGTATCTGCGTGTATATCCCCCAAAACAGCACTGGAGCGTGGGTCACTCCAATTATTTCTGCGACTGCTTCAAGTGTCTTACCGACAGGATAGATATGGATCCGGCATATTTCTTCAGTCAGCTTTCCGGTGTTCTTACACGGATGTCGGTAACCGAAGATGTCGCCGATTATTCAGAAAAATGGCTCCGACTTCGCGAGCAGGCGCGGAATACAGCCGAAAAATATATCGATAATTGCGGCTGGTCAGACCTGAAGGCTTTCGATATTCTGTTGAGGGAAACAGAGATAGACAATCTGTTTGTTTCCAACGGTACACCGGTAAGGTATTCGCAGCTGTTGCCTCATGAGTGCCATGCTGAGTATTGCAACCGGGGCGTGTCGGGCATCGACGGCATGACATCGACTGCGGTCGGTGCGGCGAGGGCATATAAGGGAAAGACTTTGCTGATATCGGGAGATACGTCATGGCTATATGATTCGGGTGCCTCGGCGCTTGCCGACATACCGGCACGTATGAGTATGGTGGTGATTGATAATTCCGGTGGCGGCATCTTCCGTTTTATAAAGTCTACTTCCGGCATATCGCCGGAGATTCTCGAGAGATATTTCTGCGTGGGTGATCACCCCGATATTGCGTCGATAGCGATGGCGTATGGCATCGAGACTCTGGAGGCGGAAAGCGAGGATTCGCTTCGCGGCGGAATTGAATGGCTGTCGGCTGAGTCGGAATGTCCGCGACTTCTTGTGGTCAGGACTCCGTCTTACGAGAGTGCTTTTGTTCTTCGGAAATACTTTTTATAATTAGTAATTAGTAATTAGGTGCTTTGGGGTGGATTTTAAACTTATTTGTATTGATAATTAATAGCTTTGTTATGTTTGACTGGAAAACTATCAAGGAATACGAGGATATCCTTTTTGATCAATTTGAGGGAATCGCAAAGATTACAATCAACCGGCCAAAGGTGTATAACGCCTTCCGGCCTAAGACAAATTTCGAGATGCTCGACGCCATGCGCATCTGCAGGGAAAGAAACGACATACGGGTGGTGGTGCTAACCGGTGCCGGCGACAAGGCGTTCTGCTCGGGGGGCGACCAGAATGTGAAGGGCGTGGGAGGTTACATCGGTGAAGACGGTGTGCCCCGGCTGAATGTTCTCGAGATGCACCATGCCATCAGAAGCATCCCCAAACCTGTCATAGCGATGGTCAACGGCTATTCTATCGGAGGCGGCAATGTGCTGCAGGTGCTGTGTGACCTCTCGATAGCGTCGGAAAACGCCCGATTCGGGCAGACAGGCCCCAAAGTGGGCAGTTTTGACGCCGGTTTCGGTTCTTCCTATCTTGCAAGATGCGTAGGGCAGAAGAAGGCTCGCGAGATTTGGTTTCTATGCAAGCAATACACCGCGCAGGAGGCGCTGGAGATGGGAATGGTGAATTGTGTTGTCCCGTTCGACAAACTCGAGGAGACGACTGTGGAATGGTGCCGCACGATTATGAAGAGGTCTCCGTTTGCCATCCGAATGATCAAGAGGGCGCTGAATGCGGAACTCGACGGACAGCGAGGCATGATGGAGTTTGCGGGCGACGCCACTATGATGTATTATATGATGGACGAGGCGCAGGAGGGAAAGAACGCATTTCTTGAGAAACGCGACCCTGACTTCGACCAGTTTCCCATGATGCCATGAGAGTCGCGTTTGCGCCATATGTGCTGAAGTTCCGTAACCCCGCCGGCACCAGTCGGGGAGTGATGACTGAGAAACCGACATTCTTTATCAAACTTTATGACGAGTCGGAGCCTTCCCGCTTCGGTATAGGCGAGTGTTCGGTGTTTCCCGGTCTTTCTCCGGAAGCCGATGGCAGATATGTCTACAAACTGATGGAGCTGCTTGCCAACATTGCGCTCGGCAGGGATACGGACCTGTCGCGCCACAGCAGCATCCGGTTCGGGCTCGAGCAGGCGATACGCGATTTCGCCGGCGGTTGCCGCCACGTATATTATCCGTCCGGCTTTACGGATGGCAAGAAAAGCATAGAGATCAACGGACTTGTATGGATGGGAGACTTCGACGAGATGATATCCCGCATTGATGAGAAGGTCTCTGCCGGTTTCCGATGCATAAAGCTTAAGATAGGCGCGATCGACTGGAAGAAAGAGGTGGAGATGATCGAATATGTGAGGAAGCGCTATTCGGATTCCGAACTTGAGATAAGGGTTGATGCCAATGGCGGTTTTCCCTTGGATAGCGCACTCGCTCGCCTCAAGCGGCTTGCCGATTTGGGAGTGCACAGCATAGAGCAGCCTATTCCTGCCGGCAATGCAGAACTGATGGCGTTTCTGTGCAGCGTGTCGCCGGTGCCGATAGCGCTCGACGAGTCACTGATCGGTGTATATGGCAGAGACGATAAAGTGGCGCTTCTCGATGAGGTGAGTCCCGCCTATATAATCCTTAAACCGTCGCTGTGCGGTGGCTTCTCCGGAGCGGAGGAGTGGATATCGCTTGCCCGGGAAAGAGGCATCGGATGGTGGGTCACATCCGCTCTTGAGTCAAATGTCGGACTTAACGCATTGGCGCAATGGACTGCGACTTTGGAAACCTCCATGCCTCAGGGACTCGGCACCGGGGGTCTATACACCAATAATCTGCGCTGCCCGCTCCGTCTTGAGTCGGACAGACTGCGATATGACGCGGACGCGCCGCTGACTGATGATGAATATTCACAACTCGACTGGAGAGAATGATGACACAGAAAGAATTTGATAGAATATGGACTGATGATTCTGAATATGTGGAATGCCACACATCGGGATCTACAGGCGTTCCGCGCAAGATAAGGCTCAGCAAGAAGTTCATGCGCGAGAGCGCCCGGAGGAGCAATGACTTTTTTGACATAAGCGCGGACAGCCGTCTACACACATGTCTTGACTTCGACTATATAGCGTCGAGGATGATGACGGTGAGGGCTGAAGTGGCGGGGTGTAAGCTTACGTCAGAGACACCGTCAAACCGTCCCCTTTCAGACATTGATAAAATGGAACGTGTGGACTTGATGTCTGTGGTGCCGTCGCAGATGGAGTGGATACTCGACTCTCCCGAGATGTGGAGCGGTATACGGCGTATCCTTGTGGGTGGCGCTCCGATTCCTTCGGGACTGCGTCGAAGAATAGCCTTGTCGGGCTATGAGGTATGGGAAAGTTACGGGATGACCGAGACTGCCTCCCATATCGCTCTTCGGAGGGTCAGCGACGGTGATGAGTCCCCTTTTGAGACTCTTCCCGGTATTACTGTGTCGGTGGAAGACGACGGCCGACTTGCGGTCAGGATTTCCGGGTCAAAAAAACTTGTGACCAACGATATAGCTGAAGTCTATTCTCCGGCAGAGTTCCGAATCCTCGGCAGGGCTGACAACTGCGTGATTAGCGGTGGCATCAAGATAATGCCGGAAGAACTCGAGCGACGTCTTGGGTCGTTTATCGCCTACGACTACTGTATCTCGTCTGTCCCGGACAGCAAGTGGGGTGAGCGGTTGGTGCTTGTGGTTGAGGTCAGTGGCAGCGGCATGAATCCGGAATTCATGAAGAGAGCGGTGGGCGTAAGGCTCAATCAATACCGCAAGATACTGGAGTTGGGAGTGAAGTCCCCGAAAGAAGTGATTTGCGTGGAGACGCTTCCCCGCACCCGCAACGGCAAGATCGACCGCAAGACCCTCAGAGAAAACCTCTCAAAGAATTGAGAATTGAGAATTGAGAATTGGTTTCGCGTGGGTGTGTGGAGGGAGTGACCTCCGGCGCGAGGAATTCACCGGAGGCGAGGAATTCGAATTCCTCGCTACAAAAGCACCTGTCCCACCACAATGCGAAGCCAATTAAGCATTATGCATTATGAATTATGCATTAATATAACTATCCGTTTTTAGAAATTTTCTGAAGCAGTTCCTCGTTGATGATCTTGATGCGACGACCGTCGACAAGGATAAGTCTTTCGGTCACGAACGCGGCGAGGGTGCGGATTGCGTTAGCCGTAGTCATGTTGCTGAGGCTCGCGAGATCTTCGCGGCTCATGTATATGCGCAGGGTGGCTCCGTCATCTTCAAGACCATAGTTGTCGCGAAGTAGCAGCAGGGCGTCGGCAAGACGGCCGCGGATGTGTTTTTGAGTAAGGTTCACAAGTTTTGTGTCTGAGCTGCCTAAATTTCGGGATAGGTCGTGGATGAAAAACATCGCAAGATTGATGTTTGATTTCACCAATTGCTCCACAATCCTCATCGGAACTCTGCCGATCACTGACTCTTCGACGGCTGCAACCGACGACAGATATGGCTCGTTGGCAAAATATGCGCGATAGCCGAAGTATTGTACAGGGCAATAAAGTCTCAGGATCTGGACGCGGTCGCCGACACCGTTTTTATACATCTTGACCTTGCCCTTGAGGAGGCACCACAGAAATTCAGGCTGCTCATTCTCCGAATAAACAATCTGGTTTTTCTTAAAATTAGATATTATAAAATTGTCAGTGACAATCCTTTTCTCCTCTGGAAGCAAAGCGTTCCACATTTCAGACATATCATGACTGATGATATGCTCAAGTGTACTTTTCTTTAACATTATTACTTCGGCACCGCTGGCAACAAATCTTAAATTTCCTTTTACCTGTTTTATCAAGGCTATCAAATCACTAAAATTTGTATAGCCTTAGTCTTGCAAAGTTACAAAAAATTATTTATATATTAAAATATAATGATGAAAATGTTGATTTCTTTTAATTTTTTATAAAATTTCTCGTCGCCCTATCAGTCTAATTAGACCAATAAGACCAATAAGCCATCCTAAGCTAACAATATGGTTAATTCTCTAATTATATTTGCAATAATGAAAGATAATTCGTAAATTTGCAGAGAAACGGCAAATAACGATAAAAATATCTGTCATTATGGAAGCGACGGCGAAGAAGAGGTATGGAGGAGTCAGTGTATCTGCCACATATCTGGTTATCATAATTCTGTGTGTTTTCTACGGAAGCTCGGCATCTGCGCGTGTCGATGACGCGCTTTCACGTATCGACCGGCAGCGTGAGCTTTATCCCCAGGAGCGGCTTCACGCTGTCACGGACCGCGATATGTACTGCGCCGGCGACACTGTCTGGCTCCGGGTGTTCGTGACCGACGCCGCCACACTGCGGCAGACCACTGCGAGCCGCTACGCCTACGTCGAGCTTCGCAATCCCTTCGACGGAGTGAGCCGCCGAGTGAAAATCATGGAGCGTGATGGGGTATATGCCGGGTACGTTCCTCTCGCCGAAGACCTTCCGGAGGGAGACTACACGCTTGTTGCATATACGGTCTATTCCGAGAACACGGGGAGCGACTACTTCTTCCGGAAGCCTCTCCGCGTCCTCGCGCCCTACAGCTCCCGATACGCCATCGACACGGAGTTCACTCCGGCGGGAGACGGGGAGGTCCGCGGACGTTTCCGTCTGCGTTCGCTGAGTGGCGACAGGATGGACTACAACGTCATGTCGTGGGAGATGTCGGACGGCAGGCGACTCGAGATGCCGGACGCGACGAACGGGTTTGTCAGGAAGTTCAGCAGGTCGAAAGGAGAGAGAGTGGTGCTGGTGAAGTTCGGCGACTACGCGAGATATGTTCCGGTGGAGTATCCGGAGGGAAAGGCAGACATCCGGTTCTATCCGGAGGGCGGATGGCTGATAGCGGGGGAGCCGTGCACAGTGGCATTCAAGGCGACGGACCGCGACGGCAGGGGAGTGCCTGCGAGCGGCGTAGTCCGCGACGACACGGGGGCTGATGTCGCGCGGTTCTCCACACGCCACAAGGGCATGGGCACGTTCGATATGGTGCCGGAGGAGGGGCGTACCTACACCGCCGAGTACATCGGCCCCGACGGAGAGAGGCAGACAGCGGAGGTCGGGACAGCGAAGCCCGGGGCAGCGGCGCTTCGGTACGGAGAGACCGGTACGCGGAGCCTCTTCAGCGTGGCGGGCGGCGAGGGGATGGACCTGGAGCTGGTGGTTGCGAGCCGTGGCATAGGAGTCCTCGCGACACCGCTGTCCCATGATTCGCCGGTGTCGGTCGACAAGAGAAGCCTCGGCACCGGACTGTATCAGGCGATGCTTGTGTCGCGCGGCGACAGCACTGTGGTCAGCGAGCGTCTGTTCTTCGTCGGAGCAGACAGGAAGACACCGGAAGTCGTGGAGGTGAGTCCCGACTCGACGAGGATAATGCTTAAGGCACCGGCGGGAACTGAGGGAGACTGTTGCGTTCGTATATTGGGACGGCGCGCGGGGTGGTCGGGAGTGTCCTCCGACATCCGGACCCAGCTGCTGCTTCAGAGCGAGCTGCGTGGGAGGATAGAGGACGCGGGCTACTATTTCCGTGAGGGGGACCGTGAGGCTCACAGGAATCTTGATTTGCTGATGCTTGTCAACGGCTGGAGCCGCTACAACCTTCCTGAGGCGATACTCGGGAAGTATAGGGAGCCGGAGATACCGCTCGAGGTAGGACAGGAGATTACGGGACAGGTACGCTCTCGCTGGCGTGGAAAGCCACTGGAGGGCATCATGGTGTGCGCGATCTCACCGAAGGCGGACTTCGGCACCTACGCCGAGACAGACAGCGCGGGTATGTTCCGGATCAACGGCTTCGACCTTCCTGAGGACACTCCGTTCATCTTCAGGGCGATGAACGAGAAGGGAGGCAACGAGGGCAACTACGACATCTATGACGACCGGTTTCCGCAGGCAGAGGCGCTTACGCCCGAAAGAGACGGAATAGGCAGCGAGTCGGAAATCGCAGACTTCTTCAAGGGAAGCAAATGGATAATGCTCGACGAAATCAAGGTGCAGGCGTTCAAAAACGACGCGGAAGACATATACTCAGCATTATCATCATATTCTAAAAAATCAGAAGATTTTGAAAGACAAGGTATAACGAGTATTGAGCAAGCAATAAGAGGCATATCAGGTATGATATGCAATGCCGGTAGATTGTTTTGGAGGAGAGATCCAGTTGTGTATTATATAGACGGTACGTTATACGATCCACATGGTAAAATTAATGAATTTGGCATCAGCCGTTTTGCTAAGTCAATGAGAAGATATGATGGCGGAAGATATATTCCGGTTACTTCACGCTCACCTCTTGCACGAAATGTGAATACACCTCTTCTTTCTGAAGTTGAGAGTATTGTGCCGTTTCATGTAATTGATAGAATTGATTTCGTCAGACCCGAAAACAGTATAATATTAGGACGAGGGTACGGAGGTGGCGCTTTAGTCATTACTACAAAAAGCGGCGATAAGATTAGTTGGAATCGTCAATTTGAGTTAAAAGACTATTTGCCTCTTGGATATCAACGATATAAAGAATATGTAAGTCCCCTCCTATCTTCAGAAGCAGTTGAAGATGAGCTTGATATGAATTCAACATTGCTTTGGCTTCCGTCAGTGAAATTCGACAAAAATGGAAAAGACTTGACTCTATCCATGCCTGTGACTAAAGACTATACAATAGAAATTGAAGGATTGACGGATAATGATATTATACATAATATTGTCAGGCAACCTCTTTAAGGATGCCTGAAAGTTTGCAGTTTAAGTAGGCCCCATCTCAAAAAATCGTGGCTTCAAGGCCTTTTAATTTTGAGTCTTCGTTTTTTAATGTTAATTTTGTGGAGGATATGTGTGGATTTTGAAAACTTGAAGCACAAAACTTAAAACCTAAAACTTAGAAAACTTTCATGATTGAGGATATTTATAAGGCGGATGCCGGACGCTATGAGGCGGGGATGGAGTATAGGAGATGCGGAAGAAGCGGTGTACTGCTGCCTGCGTTGTCTTTGGGATTCTGGCATAATTTCGGCGAGACGGCGCCTTTGGAGCGCAGCAAGGAGATTATGCGTTTCGCTTTCGATAAGGGTATAACGTCGTTTGATCTGGCAAACAATTACGGACCCGGCTACGGCACTGCGGAGGAAACTTTCGGTTATGTATTCGAAAAATCGTTCCGGCCATATCGCGACGAGATGTTTGTCGCGTCCAAGGCTGGATACGACATGTGGCCCGGGCCTTACGGCAACTGGGGTTCGCGGAAGTATCTCATGGCTTCGGTTGACCAGAGTCTGCGGCGCACGAAACTCGATTACTTCGATGTCTTCTACAGTCACAGGTATGATCCGGAGACTCCTCTTGAGGAGACCCTACAGGCTCTGGTGGACATTGTCAGAAACGGCAAAGCTCTATACATAGGAATTTCAAGGTGGCCGGAAAACGCACTCCGTTTTGCACTGGATTATCTTCGCTCTCACGACACTCCCTGTCTTCTGTATCAGGAACGGCTCAATATGCTCGACCGGAGAATAGAAAAAAACGGGATGCTAAAGACCGTTTCGGAAGGGGGAGCGGGCTTCATAGGTTTCTCGCCACTCGCGCAAGGAATCCTGACCGGCAGATACCTTCACGGTATACCGGAAGGCTCAAGGGCTATGCAGGATAAGTTTCTCAAGACATCGCAGATCAGCGACGACCTTCTGAAGAATATATCGCTGCTTAACGCGATGGCGGAAAGAAGAGGACAGACTCTCGCCCGGATGGCGCTGTCGTGGGTATTGGCTCACCCGGGCGTGACGTCCGTAATTGTGGGATGCAGCAGCGTCGCGCAACTTACCGACTCCCTCAAGGCTCTCGAGCATAAGGAGTTCTCCGATACTGAACTTAAGGAAATAGACGAAATCTCCTCACGAATCAATTTCTATTGATCTCTTCTAAGGAACTCCCTCTATAGATTGATTTTTACCGGATGGTAGCCGCGTAGGAACGCCGCGGTTTCCATCCGTTTTTTTCCGGCAGGCTGTAGCGAGAGAATCTCCAGCCAGCAGTCTGACGTGGCGGCAAACAGTCTTTCTCCGTCAACTTTTATAGTGCCGGGAGCGTTCTCTTCGCATGGCATTCCCGTGATGCCAGTAGCGTATATCTTGCTTTCCAGGTCCTTCCCGGATTCGTCATGAATCACTGTCCATGCGGCGGGATAAGGACTCAGTCCCCTCACATGGTTGTGGACTTCCACTGCAGTCCTTTGCCAGTCTATGCGGCAGTCTTCCTTGAAGATCTTGGGAGCCGGTATGAACTCCCCCTCAGGCTGAGGCATTGTCTTCAGGTCTCCCTTCAGTATTTCGTTTACTGTCTCTACAACCATTCCCGCACCGAGATGCATTAGTTTGTCGTGAACGTCGCCCACATTTTCATCAGGCAGGATCTCGACCTTGCGCTGCATTATTATCTCGCCCGTGTCTATCTCATGCCTGAGGAAGAAGGTGGTGACTCCGGTCTCCGTGTCGCCGTTCATCACCGCGCGGTTGATGGGAGCGGCGCCACGGTATCGCGGCAACAGCGAGGCGTGAAGGTTGAATGTGCCCAGTCGCGGCATCTGCCACACCTCGCGGGGCAGCATACGGAACGCTATCACGATAAACAGGTCGGCATCGCATTCCCTCAGTTGAGCGAGGAATTCCGGTGATTTCAGTTTTTCAGGCTGCATAACGCGCAGACCTTTCTCGACGGCAAACCGTTTCACATCACTCTCATACATCTTATGTCCGCGTCCGGCCGCCTTGTCGGGCATCGTCACCACGCCCGTGATGTTGAAACCGTTGTCGAGAAGCGCGGCGAGGCTCTCCACCGCAAATTCGGGTGTGCCGAAAAATACTATCCTGAGGTCTTTCTTGTCCATAGTTCAATATTGTCAGCCGGCGTGTCAGTCATCTGCATAGTGCTTCAGCACACGACGGTAGGAGTTGAATATCTTTGATTTGGAAACGAATCCAACGTATTTTCCATTGTCCACCACCGGGAGGTTCCACGCTCCTGTCTGGTCGAAAGTGTTCATCACCTTGTCCATAGAGTCCGAAACATCTATTCTCGCCGGGGGCATCGCCATAAATCGACTCACGTGCATCTTGCGGTAGAGGTCTGGCCGGAACATGATGTTTCTGATGTCGTCGAGAAGCACCACTCCCTTCAGCATACCGTCTGCGTCGGTCACGGGATATAGGTTGCGGTTGCACTGCGAGATAACCTCCACCATCTGCTTGAGGTTCATCTCGGGATGCACTTCGATGAAATCCTTCTCTATCACATTGTCGATCTTCAATAGGGTGAGTACAGTCCGGTCTTTCTCATGCGTTATGAGGTCACCTTTCTCGGCGAGACGCATGGTATATATGCTGTAAGGCTCGAATGCCCTTATGGTCATGAACGAGAGGGTCGAAACTATGAGAAGGGGGAGAAAGAGATTGTAGCCGCCGGTCATCTCGGCGGTGAGGAATATCGCCATAAGCGGGGCGTGCATCACTCCGCTCATCACTCCTGCCATACCCATCAGTGAGAAATTCTTCTGGCTCAGTTCCACACCGAAGTCGAGAAGGTTGAATACGTATGCAAACAGGAAGCCGGTCATGGCGCCCACGAAGAGGGACGGCGCGAAAGTGCCGCCCACGCCTCCCGCGGCGTTGGTGGCGGTGGTAGCGAATACCTTGGTGAGAATCAGGCATGCCACGAATATGGTGATGGACCAGGGATTGATGCGGTCGCCATAGAAGATGGAGCCGTCAAGAATCCCCTGCGTGTTGCCGTCGAGCAGAGTGTTGATGGCATCGTAGCCTTCGCCGTATAGCGGAGGAAAAACGAAAATCAGTCCCGCGAGTATCATGCCTCCCGCCGAGATCTTTATCCAGCGGCTCTTGAAACTGCCGAACCATTTTTCGAGCATGAACATGGCGCGGGTGAAGTAAAGGCTCACGAAACCGCACAGCACTCCCAATAGGATGGTGAAGGGAATGCGGTTGGTCTGGAATGCCTCGCTCTGCGAGAAGAAGAATTCGGCGCCATAGCCTTCAAGCACATACGCCACTGTGGCTCCCGAGATGGACGAGATCAGCAGAGGCATCACTGTGGCGCCGGTGAGGTCGATCATCAGCACCTCGAGTGTGAATAGCATACCGGCTATCGGCGCACGGAATATTCCTGCGATGCCCGCCGCGGCGCCACATCCCACAAGCAGCATCAGTATGCGGGGCGACAGCCGGAACGCCTGACCTATGTTGGAGCCGATGGCGGCTCCGGTGTAGACGATAGGACCCTCGGCTCCGACAGAACCTCCGAATCCGATGGTCACAGCCGACCCGACCAACGATGCGTACATGTGCTTCTTCTTAAGCCGCGACTTGCGGCGCGATATGGCATACAGCACTTTGGTGACTCCGTGGCTTACGTTGTCTTTCACCACATACTTGATGAAAATAGTGACGATTATTATGCCCACAACGGGATATACGAGGTTCAGCCAATTTTCTGTTGTTTCGCTGAAGTGGGAGGTAAGGATATGCGCGATGGTGTGAATCAGAAATTTGAGCAGCTGTGCCGCAAAACCGCATATCACTCCCACCACCAGGGCGAGGATTATCAGGAAATTCCTCTCCTTGATGTGCCGTTCGCGCCAGCTCACCACGTCTGCCCACCATTCGGTGAATCTGTTATGTGTCTCTTTATATGCCAAAATTCAATATATTAGTCAATAAAAAACCAATCTACTTCCCCCTCCCCTCCAAAATAGTAAGCACAGTATAAAGCATGATCTTCAGGTCTACGAGAATCGACATATTGGAAATGTAAAGCATGTCGAATTTCGAACGTTCCACCATCTCGTCGACAGTGGACGCATACCCGTATTGCACCATGCCCCATGAAGTGATGCCCGGTCTTGTCTGATACAGGAGTGTATAGTATGGAGCCTTTCGCATGATACGGCTGATGTAGAACTGCCGTTCAGGACGGGGCCCTACAATACTCATGTCTCCTTTCAGCACATTGTAGAACTGCGGGAGCTCGTCAAGCCGGTATTTCCGCATAATCCTGCCCGCCGCTGTCACTCTCGGGTCATTGTCGCCGCACAGCTGCGGGCCTTCAGCCTCCGCGTCAGTGCGCATGGTCCTGAATTTGATTATGTCGAAAGGCTTCTGATGCAGTCCTATTCTTTCCTGACGGTAGAAGACAGGTCCCGGCGAGTCCAGCTTCACCCACAGTGCGAGAGCCAAGTATACAGGACTCAATGCAATAAGCGTCAGTATACTTGCGGTCACGTCGAAGGCCCGCTTGATATTTAGTTCCGACTCGCCCATGCTCGAATGGGTGAGGTCTACGAGCGGCTGTCCGTAGATGTCACGGAGCTTTATCGACGAGGTCATGAAGTTCATAGTCTCGGGAGTCAGTTTTATGGGTATTCCGAGCGGAAACAGTCTGTAGGCCAGTTCGAGCACCTTGTCCTCTTCCGACTTTTCCGGCGCAAGAACAATCTGGTCCACCGCCCGCGACCTGCATATCTCCTCGATGTCGTCAAGGTCCCAAGCCTCATGGTCGGCGTCATGTTCCCCAGGAATAGAGAAGAATCCCTCGATGCAGTGACCCATGGTAGACTTGCTGTTTTCGAGTTTCCTCGCCATTCGCCGGGCTTTCGGGGAGTTCCCGACAACCACGGTGCTGTACAGCCATTCCCGTTTTTTGAAATGCCGTATCTGCTTGTTGATCATTATCAGTCGGCCTGTGGCGGTGCCGACGAAGAATATCAGGAATATCATCAGCAACTGCAGGATATTCTCTTCGATGTCTGCCGCCTGGTCGTTGGTCAGAAGGCAGAAATGGATGAGTATGGTGCTGACGCAGGACACGGCGGCTGTGTTGAGAAGTTCTCCAAACCGCGACTTCCCGAATGGACGGTTGTAGAATCCGGAGAGCAAGTAAAGGCCGAGAAGAAGCACCGGAATGAAAGCCTGCTCTGCACAGATCTTAGGCTGGGTCAAGTAATCCGCCACATACTGCAACGAATGGCTTGCCTCCGGCTGCACGAGGCATCTGAGGATGTTGAAGAGCACGAACGATATGTTGGCGGTAATCCAGTCCGTCAACACGAGCTTCGCGCGCTCCGTTTTCTTAGATGCCATGCGTCCTTTCATCTTATCACCTTCACAATGTTGCCTTTCGTAATCTTGATTATATTGCTGGGAGATGCCTTACGGCGGTCTTCGCGCCGGTAGCGGCAGACGTAGTCCACTCCCTCCTTGATCTCGTCATCGATCTCGTCGAAAGTAGCCGGCGCCGGATGTCCGCTGATGTTGGCGGAGGTGGACACCACCGGCCCTCTCATTCGTTCGCAAAGTGCGCGGCTGAAACTTTCTCCGGTGATGCGTATGCCGAGGCTGCCGTCGTCTGCCGTCAGGTTTTCGGCTACCCCTTTCGCGTTGTCATACACGATGGTCATCGGGTTTACAGCGGCGTCGATCAGTTGCCAGGCTATCTCCGGCACTTCCTCCACGGTGCGCTGCAGCATGCCTTCCGAGCTCACGAGCGCGAGCATCGACTTTGAGTCAGCTCTCTGCTTGAGTTTGAAGATGCGGTCGATAGCTTCGGCGTTGCGGGCGTCGCAGCCTATGCCCCATACGGTGTCGGTGGGGTAGAGGATGATGCCTCCGTCTCTCATCACCTTCACCGCCTCCCTGAGGTCGTCTTCGTCATATCTTCCGAATGAAGGTCTCTCCACGGGATTATTCTCCCTTTCAGTATTTCTTTCCCTCTCCTTCATATCTGAATCTTTTCAGCCTCGCTTAACCAGAGTCGCGACAGTGCGTCGGACGGCATCCGCCAGTCGCCGCGCGGCGACAGAGACACCGGTCCCACCTTCGGACCGTCGGGCATGCAAGAGCGTTTGAACTGCTGGTTGAAGAATCTTCTCAGGAAGGTCACGAGCCATTTCTTGATGGTCTCGCGGCTGAAAACCGGGCGCCCGTCGCTGTAGGGACCCTCGGCAAAAGCCTTGCATGCGAGCATGAAGATCTTGGACGGCTCGAAACCGTTGAGAAGCAGATGGTAGATGAAGAAATCGTGCAGGTCGTAGGGGCCCACGAGATCTTCCGTCTTTTGCGTAATCTGTCCCTGACTGTCGGCAGGCACAAGTTCCGGACTTATGGGGGTGTTAAGGATGTCTTCGAGCAGGGCGCGGACCTCATCTCCGTATTCAAGGGCTATGGTAGACACGAGATGCCTGATCAGAGTCTTGGGTACGGAGGAGTTCACGCCATACATCGACATGTGGTCGCCGTTGTATGTACACCATCCGAGCGCGAGCTCGGAGAGGTCTCCGGTACCGACCACCATCCCTCCGGTCTTGTTCGCGAGGTCCATAAGGATCTGGGTCCTCTCGCGCGCCTGCGAGTTCTCGTAGGTGGCGTCGTGAATGTCGCTGTCGTGACTGATGTCGGAGAAATGTTGATTCACGGCGTCGGCGATGCTTATCTCGCAATGGCTGATTCCCATGTGCTTCATGAGTTCGACAGCGTTGTCATGTGTCCTGTCGGTGGTTCCGAATCCCGGCATCGTGACTCCGAGAATTCCTTTGCGGTCGAGGCCGAGATTGTCGAAAGCCTTGACCGCCACGAGCAGGGCGAGAGTCGAGTCAAGGCCTCCCGACACTCCTATCACAAGATTCCTGCAATGGGTTGCCTGCAGTCGCTGCTCCAGTCCCCAAGACTGTATGGATGTAATCTCCTCGCACTCCTCCCGGCGGGTGTCGGCGTCTTGCGACACGAAAGGATATGGATTCACTGTCCTCATGAGTGAGCCGTCGCTGTCGTGACACTGCTTGCCGCAACCGCCGCGGTCGGTGCCGATCACAGGAAGAGCGTAGTCGTTCTGTCCGAAACTCGACTGGCGCTGCCGTGCGGTTCTCAGTTTTTCGATATCCACGTCGGCAATCACATAACTTGCATTTCGGGAGAATCTCTTTGACTTGTACAGTATCTCGCCGTCTTCGGCTATTATGGCGTTGCCGGCAAACACGAGGTCGGTGCTTGACTCTCCGGCTCCTGCAGACGCATATACGTATGCGCACCTGCATCTTGAAGACCGCTCGCGGATAAGCGAAAGCAGATAGGCGTGTTTCTCTATCACCTCGTTGGTGGCGCTGAGGTTTGCTATCACGTCGGCACCCGCCACTGTCAGAGTGGTGCTCGGAGGGTTGGGCACCCACATGTCTTCGCATATCTCCACACCTAATCTGGCGTTTCCGATTCTGAACAGCAGGTTGATGCCGAACGGAATCTCGCGTCCCGATATATTGACGGTGTTGTATTCGCTTCCCTTTGCCACATCAATATCGAGGGCGGAAGAAAACCATCTTCTCTCGTAGTATTCGTTGTAGTTGGGAATATAGCATTTGGGCACTATGCCGAGTATTTCTCCACACTGCACCACAGCGGCGCAGTTGTAGAGGCGTCCCCGGAAGCGAACCGGAAGACCCACCACTGCCGTCGTGTTGTTTCTTTCTGTGGTCTCGGCGATATATCCGAGCTGACGCGCGGCTGCATCGAGGAGAAGCGGCTGCATCAGTAGGTCGCCGCATGTGTAGCCGGTGAGGCACAGCTCCGGAAACACAATGAGGGAGGCGCCTTTGGCGGCTATTTCGTCGATCATGCCGGCGATGCGGGCAGAGTTGGTTTCGGGATCTGCGAGAGCCACTTCCGGATAGGCGGCGGCGACTCTCAGATAACCGTATTTTTCCATATTTTTGTAATATTCTGGCTTGAGCTTATTTTTAGACGAGGCGAGTTTCTAAACTTGCCTAATATACTACAAAAATAGTAAAGATTTCTGACACTCGCAACTAATGGGGGCAAAAAAACAGGCTCGCCGGTGTGACAAGCCTGTTTTTTATGAAGTGAAAGTATGTTTTACTTGAGGGCAGCCTGAACTGCGTCGTTGGGCACCATCTCTTCTTTGAAGACATAAGCGCCTGTCTTAGGAGATTTCTCCATCTTGATGACTTTTGAATAAGTGCGACCTTCACCGGTCTGAAGAGTCGCGACGGTTTTTTTTGCCATGGGTCAGAGCTTATTTAATTTCTTTGTGGATGGTCATTTTCTTCAGAATCGGGTTGTACTTCTTCAGTTCAAGACGACCCGGAGTGTTCTTGCGGTTTTTGGTAGTGATGTATCTGCTCATACCGGGCATACCGCTGGCCTTATGTTCGGTGCATTCAAGTATCACCTGCACGCGATTGCCTTTAGCTTTCTTTGCCATAATTGAAATGCGCTTTTACAGCGAAAGGATTTGAATGTTTTTGAAATCGAGGTTTCCTTCGGCCTCAGCTCTCTTCAGGGCTGCGTTAAGACCGATTTTGTTGATGGTGCGGAGAGCGCGTGCGCTGACGCGGAGCTCAATCCACATGTCCTGTTCAACCCAATAGAACTTCTTGGTGTGCAGGTTCACATTGAATCTGCGTTTGGTGCGGCGCTTCGAGTGCGATACATTATTGCCGACCGACGCTTTTTTGCCTGTAATCTGACAAGTCTTTGACATGACGAGGGTTTGTTTTTTACTTCTATAAAAATTTAACTTTCGGATTGAGGCGGCCATCACAGTCTCATATCGCCCGGCCTCGCATCTTATGGCCGGACTTTTAAGGATGTGCCACAAATCGGATGCAAAGTTACAAATTATTTCTCATCCGGCAAAATATTTACGCGTTTTTTTTACAACAGTTTTCGTTATTCGTCGGCGAGGTCGTCTTCCTCCTCGTACGAGTCGCGGAGAAGATTGATCAGCATCACCATGCCGTGGGCGGTGGCGGAGTCGATCACATCGTTGCGCTCGCCTTCGAAGCGACGGCATTCGCTCACTATCTTGCTGCCGTATTTGACGCCTATCCATACTGTTCCCACCGGTTTCAGCCGTGTTCCGCCGTCCGGTCCCGCTATGCCCGACGTGGATATCGCGCAGTCGCTGCGTGTCAGCTTTGCCACTCCTTCCGCCATAGCCTCTACAACCTCCCGGCTTACCGCGCCGTATCTGTCGATGTATTTCTGCGGCACTCCGAGCACTCGCGTCTTCACATCGTTGGCATAGCTCACCACGCTTCCGAGGAAATAGTTGCTGCTCCCCGGCTGAAGGGTGATGCGGTGAGCGATGTTACCTCCCGTGCAGCTCTCAGCGCATGAAACGGTCAGCTCACGCTCCTTCAGCAGATTGCCGAGAGTCGCGGCAAGCGGAGTGTCGTCGGTCGCAACCACATCGCGCGTGAAGATGTCGCGCAGGTCCTGATGGTATCGGTTGAGGTTAAACCGCAGGAGCTCGATGCCGACATTCTTTCCGGTGAGCGTAAGTCTGGATACAAGCAGGTGAGACTCGATGGTCAGTTTTATATGGTCGGGAAGGTGCTTCACGAAGTGCTTCAGCACCCCGGAGAGTTCCTTCTTGGTGTATCCGTAGACAATCACATGTCTCCTTTCAATATTGTTGTCTGCTTTCATAGCGGTGTGGAGTGGTGGGGATTAAACTTGTACTTTTGAATAAGGAGGAAGGTCAAGACTGCAGAAGTCTTTGTTGAGATACTTGAAATATCCGGCTATCGCCACCATCGCCGCGTTGTCGGTGGTAAACGCCCGCTTGGGAATCCATGCCTTGATGTTTCGGCGGCGGCAGAACTCCTCCACGGCATTCCTCACGCCGGAGTTTGCCGACACGCCTCCGCCGATGGCTATTTCCTTCACGGGGTATTCCTTCACGGCTTTGGCAAGTTTGTCGATAAGTATCTCGATGATGGTTTTTTGAAGTGAGGCGGCGAGATCGGGCATTCTCTTGCTGATGAAGTCCGGATCTTCCTTCAGATTGTCGCGGACGGTATATAGGAACGAGGTCTTGAGTCCGCTGAACGAGTAGTCGAGACCGGGGATATGGGGCTTTGCGAATTTGAAAGCCTCCGGATTGCCCTGGGCAGCGAGCCTGTCGATGTGTGGACCGCCCGGATAGGGGAGTCCCATTACCTTCGCGCATTTGTCAAACGCCTCGCCCGCCGCGTCGTCGATGGTGGTTCCGAGCATCTCCATCTCGTATGGCGACTTGACCATTATTATCTGGGAGTTGCCTCCCGACACAAGGAGCGCCATGAAAGGGAAGTCGGGCACTTCCTGGTCTTCCGACTCCTTGATGAAATGGCTCAGCACGTGGCCGTGCAGATGGTTGACGTCGACTACGGGTATACCGAGCCCTACCGCCATACCTTTGGCGAAAGAAGTACCCACGAGGAGCGACCCCAAGAGGCCCGGTCCCCGGGTGAACGCGATGGCGTCAAGATCCTTTGCCTTGACGCCCGCCTGCCGCAGCGCCTCGCTCACCACCGGCAGTATGTTCTGCTGGTGAGCCCTGCTGGCAAGTTCCGGCACCACTCCTCCGAACGCCTCGTGCACTTTCTGGCTCGCTATAACGTTGCTACGGAGTATGCCGTCGGTAATCACCGCTGCCGACGTGTCGTCGCAGCTCGATTCAATTCCAAGTATCGTAGTTCCCATTTACATTCTATTCTGACGCAGCGACGGAAGTTGAAAACCCCGTCTAAATGCAAAGTTAACACTAATTTTTGAAAATTGCAAGAAAATGAGAATTTGTAACACGTTTTATCCACATTGTTCATAATGGCATCACCGGGGCCGAAGAATTCACTGGGGGCGAGGAATTCGAATTCCTCGCTTTATCAGGCGGGATGCTTCTGTAATGGCGTTGTGCGAGGATTTTTTGAGGTTTTGTGAGGAAGAACCGTCTTTTTTTATTAATTTTGTAGTTGATAGAGTCTTCAAGGGAGGGCGGGCACCGACGGAGTGCCGCCTCGAGTTTGGCAAGTTTATTGTAAATGAGAATTTTAAAGCCTGCATACAGTGTGGTCCGAAGCATCATCATCTTTTTGATTGTGCTTGTGACCGTTGTATATGTCGGGCTTTATGTGTTTCTGTCAGTACCGTCGGTGCAGGAAAAGGTCAAGAAGGAATTGTGCGGCGAACTGTCGGCTCTTCTCGGCGGACGTCTTGACATGGAAAGTTTCAGTTTCCAGCCGTTTAGCGAGGTCAGTATGGAGGGGGTGTCGCTGACGTCGCCGACAGGCGAACGATGCGCAACGATAGCCGAGGTGGCTGCCGGCATCGATCTCTGGACTCTTGTGTCGCAGAGGAAGATAGTGATCAACTATGCCGAGGTTATTGGCCTTGACGCCCGTCTCTCACAGAAAGAGAAGGGAGGACCCCTCAATATACAGTTTCTCATCGACGCGCTGTCGCCGAAAGACCGTACAAAACCGCCTGCAAAATTCGACCTTCGCTTTCGAAACATAGTAATCCGGCGCTCCCATGCCACTTTCACCCGTCCTTGGATGACAGATACGGACGGCAACCCCCGCTTGCTTTCGAAAGTGTCGCTGTCCAACCTGAGGATGGATTTCAGCATACCGGTGCTGAAAAACGAAGACTTCTGTTTCGACATACGCGGTATGCAGTGTGACGTAGACCCCGGTGTCGAGCTCCGTGACCTGTCGGCTCAGGTCAGATACCGCAAGACACCTGCCGGTGTCGCCGACACTCTGACGGTAAGGAAACTGAATATCGTTCTTCCTGCTACTTCGCTTCAATTGACCGACATCGACGTGCCGCTCGGAAAGAGCCTCAAAGTGGCAGGCGCCCTCTCAGGGCACGTCACTCCCTCTGACTTTGCGACGCTGCTGCCGACGCTCTCCGGTTTCGACACCGCATGGAATATTGACATAGATGCCGATTTCGGTAATTCCACAGTGGAAATGCGTCGTCTTCACATCGACAATCCGGCTTTCGATACAGAAATAGACTTTAAAGGCTACCTGAGCGGCATCGGACGCAAAGACAGTATCGACGCTTCTGCCGAGAGTCTCTCTGCAAGAGTCTCTGACCGTTTTATCTCACGAGTCTGCGGAGTGGTTCCCGGTATCAAGCCTCGGGTTCGCGACATGCTCACCGGTATAGGTTCGCTGTCATTGGATCTAAGAGCTTCGCTCAGAGATTCCGACGAAGGATCGCTTTCCGGCAACATCAAAACCGGTGCCGGCTCCCTTGAACTTGAAGGGGATGTCTCAGGTCTTCAGACACGTCGCCCCCACATCACCGCTTCCGTGGAAGGCACTGATGTAGCGTTGGGCAAGTTCATTGCCCCCGGTCAACTCGGCAACGCCACATTCTTCATAGACGCCGACATAAAAGGGCTGGATAAGAACGCCTCAGGGGAGATTGAGCTCTTTGCCGACTATCTCGAGATCGGAGGTCGGCGCGTCTGCGGTCTTGACGTGAATCTTGAAAAACAAAAAAATGATGTCAGCGTTTCAGTGTCAAACTCCGACTCCGATTTCAACCTGGATGTCCGCGGAAACGCTATCCTCTCCGGAGCAGCCACCACCTTTGACGCCTATGTCGATGTAGAGGGATTCTGTCCCGCTTCATTCGGCATCAAGGGAAAGATGGCTGAGTGCACTGTGTCGGGTACGGTTCGTGCCTCAGGTTCCGGCAACAGCGTCGATAACCTGACAGGTAAAGCCGACATCGCCGGACTCCTTGTGACGAGACCCGACAACAGCCGTCTCTCTCTCGACCAACTGTCATTGCGAATAGACGGAACTGAACCCGAAACGGAAGCCGGGGATGACTTCCGCCGCCGTCTGACGCTCCGGAGCGACTGGGTCGACGCCGATGTGTCAGGTATTCTGAAGGCATCCACCATAGTGCCGGAGATAAAGAACATGGTAGCCGGTATATTCCCCGCCCTGTTTGTCGAGCCGGAACATTCAAAGGTAAAGGAACCGACCGCCTACAACGATTTCAACTTCAATATCAACGTCAAGGGTACATCGGCTCCATACGACTTTTTCAAAATTCCTGTAAGTCCCCTTTCCGACATTCCGGTGGAAGGATATGTCAACAGCCGTGCAGGCAAGATCCATTTGGGTTTCAGCACTCCCTACATGCAGCAGTCCGGCAACAAACTGATACGAGACACGCGGTTGGGCATCCTGCTCGACTCGTATGAGAATATCATAAAGGTGTCGGCAGGCACGCTCTATCCCGCAAAGAAAGGAGACGTGCAGCTCGCTCTTGACGTAAAGGGAACGGAAGACAGGGTGAACGCCGTTCTTCGTCTCAATCCTACCTACAAGAGCAACCTCAAGGGAGACCTTGCCATGGACGTATCGTTTTCCCGGGCGGCGGACTTCTTCAATCCCTCGGGCGACCTGGCGGTGCGCGTCAACATACTCCCCTCCGCCATCTCGCTCAGCAACACGGTGTGGAACGTCGCCAACGGCAGAATCGACTATGCCGGAAAGAGGGTGGCGGTGACCAATTTCCTCGTGCAGCACGCCTCGCAGTATGTCAAGATCGACGGTGTGGCATCCGAAAGTCCACGCGACCTGCTTAAGGTGAAGCTCAACGACATCGACCTTGACTACATTTTCGGCATCCTCAACATAAACTATGTCACGTTCGGCGGCATGGCAACCGGGGAGGTGGTGGGAAGCCGTCTGCTGACAAAGACTCCTGTGGCGTTCACAAAATTTCTTAATGTCAGAGGACTGAGCTACAACGGCGCGGTGCTCGGCGATGGCGACATCTCTTCCGACTATGACGCGGAGCGCCAGATGGTGGGCATCTACGCCGTGGTTAAGGATCCGCTCACACGCGAGCGACGCGCTAATATCGACGGCGGCATCTGGGTTACACGCGATTCCCTGAGTTTCAGTTTCGACGCCAACAAGGTAAACCTTCAGTTCATGAAGCCGTTCGTATCGGCGTTCTGCTCCGACCTCCACGGCAGAGGTTCCGGACGATGCAAGCTCTACGGCACCTTCAGCGACATTGATCTTGTCGGAGACCTGCGAGCCGACACCGTGTCGATGAAGCTTGACTTCACCAATACTTGGTATCATGCCGGCGGCGATTCCGTGTTCATGCGCCGCGGAGTGATCGAGATACCTCCAATCACTCTATACGACAGCGAGGGACACACCGCAGAGTTGAGTGGCTGGCTTCGACACCGCTATTTCCATGAGCCGGTGTTTGACTTCCGTGTCCGCAACGCGAGGTCTCTGCTTTGTTATGACACCAACGAGCATATCAATCCGCTTTGGTACGGAACGATATATGGAAGCGGCACCGCCCAGATCGCGGGGCGTCCGGGTCTGGTGGATATAGACATGAACATGAGGACGGAAGAGAACTCCCGCTTCTTCTACGTCATAAGCGACGCCGAGGAGGCTGACGGAATATCGTTTCTCTCTTTCACCGACAGGCGCAAGGAAGAACGGAAAGCTGCGGCTCCCGACACCATTCCTCCCTATCTGCGCAAGTTCATGAAGAAGAAGAGCGAGATGGAAGAGGGGTCGAGCAACGTGGTGGTGTCGCTGCGCGGGTCGGTAACACCCGACGCGCTGGTGACTCTCGTGATGGATCCGAAGGGAGGCGACAAGATAACGGCGCGCGGTGAGGGCGCGCTGCAGATGGAATACAACATGGCGGCAAACGACCTGCGGATGTTCGGAACATACGTGCTCGACGAAGGAAACTACAACTTCACCCTTCAGGACATTATAATAAAGAATTTCAATATCAGGAAAGGAAGTATGATTAGGTTTGACGGCGACCCGATGGACGCGAGCCTCGACATTGCGGCTACCTATCGCGTCAACACCAACCTCACCGACCTCGACAAGAGTTTCTCTTCCGACAAGGAACTGAACCGCACGAATGTTCCCGTCGACGCCCTCCTGCTCGTGAAGGGTCCAATGACCCATCCAGACATTGATTTCGACATAGAGCTTCCCACACTCACATCCGATGTGGAACGGAAGGTCAAGAGCATCGTCTCGACCAACGACATGATGAGTCGACAGATAATCTATCTTCTCGCTCTCAACAGGTTCTATACTCCCGAATACACCGGCGCGAGCTCTCAGAGCGGTGCCGAATGGTCGAGTATGGCGTCTTCCACTATCTCGTCGCAACTCAGCAACATATTGAGCCAGATGACCGACAAACTGAGTGTGGCGCCATCGTTCAGAAGCGACAAGGGTGATTTCACCGACATGGAGTTTGACCTCGCTCTCTCGTCGAGACTTCTCAACAACCGTCTGCTAATCAACGGAAACTTCGGATACCGTGACCGGTCCACGAGCAATACGCAGTTCATAGGTGACTTCGACATAGAGTATCTCCTAAGCAAGAACGGCAACCTCCGGCTCAAGGCATACAACCACTTCAACGACCAGAACTATTATCTTCGCTCAGCCCTGACCACTCAGGGGGTGGGAGTGGTGCTTCGCCGTGACTTCGACCGTTTGTGGCGGCGCAGGAGCAAGCAGAAGACGCTGCCGCGCGACACCGTGACACACCCGACGGAAGAAAAAAAGGATTCGGCAAAGACTTCTCAGGGGGGTAAGACGTTATATGATAAAAATCCATAACTAAATCTAATTAAACTATGATCTGGAATATAGAAGGAATACTGGAGAAGGTCGGATTGGTTTCCAATTCCGTGGGCTACGCCTTCAGCGGCGGAGGAGCGAGGGGATTCTCACATATCGGGGTCCTGAAGGCGTTCGAGGAGTTTGACATCCATCCCGACGTTATGGCCGGAGTGTCGGCAGGCAGTATCGCCGCCGTACTCTATGGCGCCGGACTTTCTCCCGACGATATGCTTAAGTGTTTTAAGTCGGTAGGTAAGCTCAATGAGTTCGTGTCGTGGAAGGTTCCCGGCAATTCGGTGCTGAAGATAGACCGCTTCGGGCGACTATTGGAATCATGGCTCCCGTTCCGCTATCTGGAAGACCTCAAGATCCCCACCATAGTGTGCGCCACCGATTTTGGCTACAGCAAGTCGATCGGTTGGGGAAAGGGCGAGATTGTGCCGAGGGTGCTCGCGTCCTGCTCCATACCCATAGCCTTCGAGCCGGTGGAGATCAACGGCGGCATCTATGTCGACGGGGGAGTGCTGCGAAATCTTCCGGCATGGGCTGTAAGAAAATACTGCAAGACGCTCTACGGCATCAACTGCTCGCCGCTCAACATAGTGTGGAAAGGTTCCTCGAAACATAATCTTCTCGAGATAGCACTCAGGAGCTATCACATGATGTCGAAGTCCAACATGATTACTGACGCCAAGATGTGTGATGTCCTCATCAACCTTCGCGGCGCGCACGCCATCGGCACATTTGATATATCGAAACTCGACAGAAGCGTCAGTCTCGGATATGAGACGGCTTGCCGGGTGCTGGAACGAACTCTAAAAACACAGGGCAAGACAAGGAACGGTTGAAATCCCACCCAAACTAACCTCACAGACAGAATTCAGACAACAATACAATTCAAACAACATAACAACACAGTAAAAACCGCTTATGGAAAGATTGATAATATACCAGATGTTTCCGCGCATCTTCAGCAACACCACGCCGACCCCGCAGCCGTGGGGCACGTTGGAGAGAAACGGAGCCGGAAAACTAAACGACCTGACGCCGGAGGGAATCAGGTCGATAAAGGAACTCGGAGTGAACTGTATATGGCTCACCGGAGTGATAGAGCACGCCACCAAGACCGCCTTTCCGGAGGCAGGCATTCCCGCCGACAACCCCAATGTGGTGAAGGGTGAGGCTGGAAGTCCATACGCTATCAAGGACTACTATGACGTGGACCCCGCCATCGCAGTGGATGTGGAGCACCGGATGCAGGAGTTTGAGGAGTGCGTGAAGAGAATCCACGACGAGGGCATGAAGGTGCTGCTCGACTATGTTCCCAATCATACCGCAAGGGCCTACCACAGTGACGCCGCACCTGCCGGAGTGAAGGATTTCGGGGCTGACGACGACATCACGATGGGTTTTTCCCCTTCCAACAATTATTACTACATACCGTTCCAGCAGTTTGTGCCCGGTTTCCCGCTTGATGCGGAGGGCACGAAGCCGTATGTGGAGTTTCCCGCCAAGGCTACCGGCAACGACTGCTTCACGGCGTTTTGCGGCCGCAACGACTGGTATGAGACGGTAAAGCTCAACTATGGCCATGACTACGGTGACTGGTCCGACCATTTTGACCCCTTGCCCGACACTTGGCTCAAGATGCTCGCAATACTCCGTTTCTGGGCTTCCAAAGGTATCGACGGTTTCCGCTGCGACATGTGTTTCATGGTGCCTCTCCCGTTCTGGCACTGGGCTATCCCGCAGGTCAAGAGGGATTACCCCGACATCATCTTCATCGGTGAGATCTATGATGTGGCTCAATACCGTCCGTTTCTCGACTATGGCTGTTTCGACTATCTGTACGACAAGGTGAACCTCTATGACACTCTCGTAAACATCGAGATTCACAACCATTCCGCAGCATGCCTTACCGGAGCATGGCAGACAGTGGATGGCATTGGCGAGCGTATGCTGAATTTCCTCGAGAATCATGACGAGGTGCGTTTCGGATCGAAATCTTATTCAGGCAATCCTTCCAATGTGTTGCCATCGCTCGTGGTAAGCAGCATGATGTCGAAGGGACCTTTCATGATATATTATGGTCAGGAACTGGGTGAGTCTGCGCATGACAACGAGGGTTTTGCCGGCGACAACGACCGTAGCACCATCTTCGACTACTGGAGCTATGACACATTGCGCCGCTGGTGGAACAAGGGAAAACCGTCTGATGAAAACCTTACGGCTCAGGAAAAGTGGCTTCGCGGCATCTACACGAAGAATCTGACCCTCTGCAACTCGGAACCGGCGCTCCGCGAGGGTAATTTCTTCGATCTTATGTATGTGAACCTCCGCAACCCGGGCTTCAACCCCCACCGTCAGTTCGCCTTCCTGCGCTACACGGAAGATTCCGCGCTCCTGATAGTGGTCAACTTCGACTTCGCGCCCGCAGAAATCAACGTCAGGATTCCGCGGCTTGCCTTCGAGATGTCAGGCATCAAGGAGGGCAATACCGTAGCCGACGACCTTCTCAGCTCCCGCAGCGTCTTCCTCAACCTGCGTCCGGACGCCGACGCCCGCATCCGCCTCAATCCCAAGGACGCCGCCGTTCTCCGCATCCGCTGACAACTCCACAGCTTAGATAATTTTATTTAAAATAGATACTTATTTAAATAGGAATTGATTTCATATAATATGAATTGGAGGTGTGCCTGATCGTGAGATTCGGCACACCTTTTTTCGCTTCGAAATATACCGTTCCCCATTGGTATTTGTCTCCTATCCATTCATACTGGGAACCATCGGTATTGATGAGCCAGTTCATGTTGGGCTCATCGTCGTTGATACGAAGGGATATTATATTACCCGAGGCGGGATCCTCGGCGTATGATATCTTTTGTGCACTTCCGTTCAGTGCAGACAATCCTATTACACAGAACGTCATTGTCTTTAAATAGATTCTCATATTTTGAATGCTTAATGTTTGGTTAGTGAGATTCATTCGCAATATTAATGTTATTTGATGTTTTTATCGGCGATAAATGATGAAAGTTTTGGGTATTTTTGTTGAATAATCAGTCTTGTCGATGAAAAATTGGCTAAAAATGCTTATTTTTGTAGTTGAAATAAGGAACTAAGACATCTTTTATATGAAACGGAGTGTTATGCTTATGCTTTTCTTTATGGTGGCTGCCTTGATTGCGAGTCAGGCTGCCATGCATGTTATTGACATGCGTCACGGCCTTTCGGAAAGCCGCATAAGGAAAATTTGCCAGATGCCGGATGGCAGGATTGCGATTGCCACCACATCTACAATTGATGTATTTGACGGCACCCGCTTTTCTTCATACCCCCTGATTCCTTCCTATGCATATCCCCTGGAGTGTTATCAAGGCAAACGTCAGATGAGATGCGACAGTGGCGGCAGAATATGGCTTCGAAACAAAGGAAAGTTATTTGTGGTTGATGCACGAAGCGGGAAACTGGTCAAGGATGTAGGAAAACTGATGAAGGAACTTGGATTACAGGAAAATGACATAGCGGCATGGCCACAGGTACGTGTTCCTACTACCTATGACTCTATCAATGATGTATCATCGATGATTCGAGACAGTTTTGGCGGACTGTGGATCGGGACTCTCGAAAGCGGAATTTACTATCTGAACGACAGACGGGAACGTCAGTTCAATACATACGATTCGGTTTATAGGCATAAACCGAAGGCGTTATTCTCCTCGAAGCGTACAGAATCACTTGCCGAGAGGTTTGCTCCTTTCGTGACTAACTGTAGTTTGGAAACGAATGATGGATATGCATTGATTGGAACCCTTAACGGACTTCTTGTTTTTGATGAAGCCAATCAACATATTGCTACAATAGACTCTCATTATGGTCTGATTTCGGATAATGTTCTGTCTGTCATATCAGATTTTAACCGCGATATATGGATTGCCACGTCGAGAGGAATATCCCGGATTAAAAAGCTTGGACAAGAAAAATTCCGTATAACTAATTTTGGAGAACTTGACGGAATCCGGCTTGAAGGTCGGGAATTCCGTCCTCGTCAGATATTTTGTGATTCTGCAGGAGGCATAAATGTTGGCTTTGGTGGAGGGGTGGTGAAGTTTTTTCCTGATTCTGTCAACGCTCCACGCTATTCGTTTTATTATCCGGATACAAATCTTCAAGAGCAGGTTGAGACAGATGACAACTCGGAAACCATGAGCAGAACCGCAAAGGTGCTTTTGATTGTGGTTTTGGTTTTGGCATCGGCATATTTATCATATCGTCTACTTAGAAAAAAGAAGTTGAGCGAAAAGAATGTGGAGCATGACAATGAGGAGGATTCCACTGCCGGCATAAGGTTGGATAGTGTCAGCGACGATATAATAGATCGTATGAAGTCCGATTCCCGCAATTCCGATGCGGATGATGAGTTCATGCGGAAGATTAAGACAATAGTGGAAGAGCATCTCGGCGATGAGGAGTTCTCAGTTCAGACTCTCAGCGAATGCATGGCGATGGATCGTACAGGTCTTTATAGAAAACTACAGACTCTCACCGGCAAATCACCTTCCGTATATATAAGGGAGATTCGATTGAATGTAGCAGCCAGATTGCTGAAGGAAAGTGATTTGCCGGTGTCAGAGATATCGATGAAGACCGGATACTCCACCACTAAGTATTTCAATAAGGTTTTCCGACAGACATTTTCCGTGTCTCCGGAAGAGTACCGGACGAAAGAAACTTGATTCTTTTTTTCAGTTTACCGCTGGTAAGATCAACAATAACCTCTCCCGGAGTTCGGTTGCTTCTGATTATTAACTGCATATATCCGTTGCGCATCCGTTTTTCTGTCACTCCATAAAAGATTTCATCGGTATAGTGGTCACCGTTGTCAAGTGCCATGAATGTGGCGGCTCCATTCACTTTTACAGATATCGGTTCATCATAGTTGACGTCTCTTCTACCTTTGGAATCGAGAGCTGAGATATCGATATACATGAGATCCATACCGTCTGCTTTCAAATGAGGAGTCTCCGTATTCACCTCCAGTTTTACGGCGTTTTTAGCAGCGTAAAGCTCATGTCGTGCCACTTCTTTCCCCTTTTCATCGAGAGCGATAGCGGTTATTGTGCCTCCCTTGTTGCAAACGACATTATTCCAGGTTATTACATTTGTCATATTCTTTTCACCGCTGTTCTCTTTCACGCCAAGGCTCTTTCCGTCCACCATCAGTTCTGCTTTGGGTGCGTTGGTGAAAACATATATCTGTTGTTTTGAGCCTTCCTCAAAATTCCAGTGCGCATGCATCGCGGCTTGACCTACATTAACATCGTTCCAGCTGACGGTCTCTGTCCCTTCCGTGTCGAGTACTCCGATTCTTATGGTCGGCTCATTTGACTTAAATGCTGATCTCAGGAGGTATGCCTGAGGATAAGGATGGCCGGTGTGACTGAAAAATGAGTAGTTCCAACCCTTTTTAGGCCATCTGTTTGATTCCCCCCAATATTCCACTGCGCCCCAGTATGCCATTCCCACACTCCTGTCATAATCCATGTTTACAAAGGGTTCAAGCCATTTGTTCGACTCCGCCTCGCTTTGGAATAATATCATTTCCGGTTTGTTCTTCAGAAATTCATCATACCATTCTGACTGATAATTAAGCGAAGCTATCTGAGTGGCGCAGGCGAGTTCCGGTGGCATTACGCAGTCTGAGTATTCCTTGTCTTTTCTAACTATGGAACCCGCTTTTGCGGGAAACTGTGCAACCGTTGTGGGTCTTGTGGGATCGAAACGTTTTGCCACCTGATCCATAATCCTATACATGGTGACGCCCCAGTCGTTCATTTCGGGATATCCCGTCCAGTCTTCCCTTATCTGCAGTTCGTTGCCAAGACTCCACATTATCACTGAGGGAGAGTTCCTGTCTCGTTTTATCCATTCCGCCATAAGTCCCGGCCATATCGCTGTCAGCGGTTTTCTTCCGCTCCAATAATCCTTGTCGCTCCATTTGTCAAACAGTTCGTCCACCACCAGCATGCCGACTTTGTCCGCTATGCGGCTGAAACTTTCGCTGTAAGGATTGTGGGAGCATCTGATGGTGTTGAATCCGAAATCCTTCAGTTGCAGCAATATGCGTTCTATACCTTTGTCGAAGGCTGCAGCTCCGAGTGCGCCCAGGTCATGATGCCCTGAGTGACCCTTGAGAAACACCTTCTTTCCGTTGAGTTTGAATCCGAATTCCGGAGAGAACTCTATCCGTCGTATGCCGAAACTTCTGCTGAGCGTATCCACTGTCATGCCGTCTGCCTTCAGCGTTACTTCCGCATTGTATAGATATGGATTGTCAAGATCCCAGAGATTCGGATTCTCGATCTTTACAACCGGCAACGCTATCTCCACACTTCTGTGCTTGTCAAGTAACTGACTGAGTGATCGGGTCGTCTTTCCTGCGATATTGCCGTTCATGTCCTTTATGTTGACATCGATACTCACGTCTTTATGGTTTCTCCAGTTCTCAATCTCCACGTTGACCAGCACCTCGGCGCTGTCGGGCGTTACATTTGGAGTAGTCACGTATATTCCATGACGGGCTATGTGAGTGGGATTCGTAATCTTGAGATTGACATCGCGAAACAGACCTCCGCCGGTATACCAGCGAGAACCCTTTTCCTTGCCGGTGGAGGCATAAACGGTTATGACGTTTTCTTCTCCATAGCGAAGGTCTTTCGAGAGGTCTGCCTCAAATCCCACGTAACCATAGTCGGTCGATGCTATTTTCTTACCGTTGAGATACACATCTCCAATACACATGATACCTCCGAAATCAAGCGATACTTTCTTGCCTCTCCAGTCATTGTCGGCTACAAATGTCTTTCGGTAGACACCTTTGCAGGATGGCTTGAATCCGCGTGCTCGACTGCTTTTCTCATCCCAAGGCTGTTCAAACTGAAAGTCGTGAGGCAGATCAAGCATCCGCCAGTCAGAGTCATCATATCCCGAAGCCGTATAGACAGGCAGAGAATCAATGTCTGATATCACGCGAAACCTCCAGTCAAAATTGAATGACTCCGATCGGGGATTATTAAACGTTGAGATATCGGTGTTTTCCTCACCGTTGTGCTCTTTGATTTGTTCATATTGCGCGGTCATATTGAGCGCGGTCAAAATGAACATGATTGTCAGCAGTCTTTTCATTTCAGAGTTGTGTTAGGTTTGATTGCGACTGCAAAATTAATGGTTTTGGATATATTTCCCAGATATAAATGTTGAAAATTTGGGAATTTTTGTTGAAAACTCCCATTTTCGCATGATTACACTTAACATGCATTATTCATGCGAGGATTAACTGGGGGCGAGGATTTCACTGGGGGCGAGGATTTACAAATCTTCGCTTTATCGGGCAGGGTTGCTTCTGTGTCCAGGTGCTTCTGTAGCGAGGATTTGTAAATCCTCACCCCCGGTAGGTTTATTGGTAATACTTCTGAAGTATATGAATACGGTAGGCTATACTCTTTCGATTTTCCAGTCTTCGATGCAGCGTGTCTCGGAGGAAAAGTTGACTCCGATGCGGATGATCTGGCGGCTGTCCGTCTGATACTTTCGGTCATATTTCTTTTCCTCGATCTGGAGGAGTGCCTGTTCGGCACTTCCGTCGTATTTCAGCTCAATCACGTATATATAGTCATCGGTCTTGATTGTGATGTCGATTTGGCCGTCGGAGGTCGCTGACTCGGTTTCCGTCTCCAGTCCGATGAGATCCGTCAGCAGGAAGAATGCGTTGTGGAAGTTGTTCTCGTTGTCCATCCTCATCTTGAAGTGGACTCCGGCGAAATATGCCTGCATGCATTTCATCGCCTTGTCTGCATCCCCCAATATGAAGTGCATCACCATGTCACCTACAATTTTCTTCGGTTCTTCCTCAGTGCGGCACTGGACATAGTAGGGTAGAAGGACCTTGTAGAGACCATCCTTTACCTCTCTATTGGGGATGCCGAGCCGGTAACGTTTGATCCTCGGATTGTATTCCTTTATGGTGAGGTATCCGGTCTGGTATAGTAGGGCGAGTGGCTGCGGGGTGAGCAGGTCGAGACCCTTTAGATCGTCTTGCGTGCAGAAGATGTCGAACATTTCCTCAAGGTCGGCGTTGACCCTTTTGAGGGTCTTTGCGACGAGGCGCGGCATTCCGGTGTCGTTCCAGTAGTTTGATATTTTTGTAAAACTGAGGGCATTGAGCAGTGACCAGGGGTTGTATATGTCGCTGCCGTTTTCTGCAAATCGGTAGCCGTCATAGTTACTCTTCAATTCCGTGAGTGCTTCCTCGGTGGTGATTCCGTTCTTTTCGGCAAGACGGGCAATCCCCGGTTGGAGGTTGTAGAGCATCTCGCGTTCCGTAATGCCGCAGATATCGGCGTATTCATCGATGAAGGAGATGTCCACGATGTTGTTGAGGTCGGAGAAGACACTCAGTTTGCTGAAACGGCTTACGCCGGTCAGGAACACCAGACGGATATGCTCTGCGGAACTCTTGAAGTTGGAATAAAGGGAAGACAGCCTTTCGCGGTAATGGTCGATGTTCTCCTTGTTGTGGATGTTGGCGACTAACGGTTTGTCGTATTCATCGACGAGTATCACCACCTGCCTCCCGGTCATCTTGTGGGCGGATTCTATTATGTTTCTGAACCTTGACGATAATGAGCCGGCGATGCTGTCGATTTCGTACTCTTGCTCCCATTTCTGCAACATGCTGTCTAATAGAATGTCAAGATGCCCCCGGCTTTCATAGCTTTCCGTATTCAAATCCAGCCTTAGAACGGGATGTGACTCCCAGCCCCAGTCCATGGAATCAACGGCAAGGCCTGTGAAAAGTTCTCTTCTTCCTTCGAAGAAATACTGAAGAGTAGACAGGAAAAGGCTCTTTCCGAATCTACGGGGACGGGCAAGGAAGTAGTATTGAGATCCTTCTTCCGCTATTTTCCTGACAAAATCGGTCTTGTCTATGTAGACAAGGCCACGGTCACGCAGAGTCTTGAAATCCTGTTGCCCCAAGGGATATTTGACTTTAACTTCCATCTTCAGTTCTTCTTATTTTCAGTTCCTCTTTTACTATATAACGCATCGAAAAGACAAATTTAATAATAAAATACGTCAAAGCCAAATTTTTCAATTCTGAGTAGTCCATAAACTTTTAGATTAGTACAATTTACCGGGGGGCGAGGATTTACAAATACTCGCTTTATCGGGCGGGTTGCTTCTGTGTCCAGGTGCTTCTGTAGCGAGGATTTGTAAATCCTCGCCCCCGGTACAATGCTTCGGTGGATGACAGCTTATTTGAACCGAATTGCACCATTACCGCATCCCTCAGAACTTTGTCAAACAGTTTTGTTCATTAAAATGCGTTTGTTCATTGGAATTGAACAAGCTTTATTTGTAGAATGGGTCTAAAAATGGATCAAAATCTTTTATGTCATTATGAATAGGCATTATGAATAATCTACGAAAAAATTATAAAATCTTCATATAAAATTTGGATGAATGATTATATTTGTTTATTTTTGGGAATTATTAACCAAATTTAAGAATAATGAGAACATTTTTTCTTTTTGTGGCTACTCTTGTAGTAATGATTCTCTCCTCCTGTAGTTCTTATGAAATAGAGGATTCTGAGAATAGCAGTGTTTTTGAATCTCAACAAAAATATGAGTTTTCAGAAACTAAATCTTCTGATATCTGTAATGCTTCTTTTGCATCAGATAGTTTGATTATACAATTGCGTGAGTATAATCAAGAATTTATTTCATCCAAAAAAGTCGAGGAGACAAGAGGGTTGAAAGAAAAATTGAATTGGATTTTTATTGGATTAGCAGACCTTAAAGGAGCGGTTGTCGGTTTTTCAGTTGGAGGATTCGGCGGTTCTGTTCTGGAATAGATATTTTGAGACTTATTCTATATCAGACACAAATGATCAGTAATATGAAGATAAAGAAGTATGTGGTAATTGCGCTATGGATTGTATCTTTAGCAATTTCTCCGGTTGCTGAGGGTAAGGAACCGGCTGCTGATACTGTGTCTCCTGTTGAGAGAGGCGTTTCAAAATGGAGGTTCAACTGGGGACTGACTGCTTCGATAGATATATTTTTTCCGGGTAAATGCACGAGTACTGAAGGCAAGGATCCGTCGCAGATCGGTTACGGATGTTCGGCTGGAGTCAAAGGAATATATGAATGTAATGAGAAATGGTATTTCGAGTCCGGTCTGCTTCTTGCGTTCGGGTATTCACCTGTCGATGTGCGTCTCGAAGAAAGCTCGGATTACAGAGCCGGATACTATTCTTACGACATGCAGCGCGGAGCAATCCAACTGCCCATACACATAGGGTATAGATTCAGGCTTACCGATGAATATTCATTAAGACTATCGGCTGGAACACAACTTTCATACGGCTTCGCAGGCAGTTTCGATTATGACGGTGAAAAATCGCTGCCCAAATATGACCTATACGGCAGCAACGGGGTCTGGAAACGTTTCGGCGCGGATGCTGTGGTAGGGCTGCATTTCGACTTAAACAATCTCTCAGTAGGAATCAACGGAAATTTCGGGGTGACTCAGATGGCGAAACGAGAAATATTTTCTTCGCATACAATGAACGAAAGCGAATGCCGAATTGATTTCACATATTGGTTCGGTAGCCGTTAATTCATTATAATTCATTATAATTCAAATGAAGAGGCCGCGTCATTGCTATGACACGGCCTTTTCTTTATTATTGTAGATTATGCTTGTCAGGGTTTGAAGAGATACTGGCTGGAGATTGACTGATTGTTGTGGATGCGGCGGATGGTGTCGGCGAAAAGTTTCGTCACTGTCAGACAGGTCACCTTCTCGTTTTCCCTGTTGTAGGGGATGGTGTCGGTGAAAATCAGTTCCGATATACCGCTCGCAAGAATCCTTTCGGTGGCGGGATCGCTCATCACGGGGTGGGTGATGAGAGCCCTCACGGAGTTGGCGCCCTCGGAAAGCATCAGGTCCGCAGCCTTGGTGATGGTGCCGGCTGTGTCGGCGATGTCATCCACAAGTATCACGTTCTTTCCCTTCACGTCGCCGATCACCTGCATCTTTGCCACCACGTTTGCCTTTGCCCTCTGCTTGTGGCAGAGCACGAGAGGAACGTCGAAGTATTTGGCGTAGGAGTTGGCTCTCTTCGCACCGCCTACGTCGGGCGAGGCGATCACGATGTCTTCCATGTGGAGGCTTTCGAGATAGGGGATGAATACCGACGAGGCATAAAGATGGTCGACAGGCACATTGAAGAATCCCTGAATCTGGTCGGCGTGAAGGTCCATCGTCACGAGACGGTCGATGCCCGCCACGCTGAGCAGGTCTGCCACAAGTTTAGCGGCAATCGACACTCTCGGTTTGTCCTTGCGGTCCTGGCGTGCCCATCCGAAATAGGGTATCACCGCCGTGATGCTGGCTGCCGACGCGCGCTTTGCCGCATCAATCATCAGCAGGAGCTCCATCAGATTGTCGGTGTTGGGAAATGTTGACTGAACAAGATATACCTCGGCGCCGCGAATAGACTCGTCGAAACATACCTCAAATTCTCCGTCGGCGAAGTGCTCGATGTTCATCTTGCCGAGTTCTATGCCCAGATCCTTGCAGATGCCTTCTCCAAGGTAGTGGCTCTTGGTGCCTGCAAACACTTTGATGGGCGGAAGGGTATTGCTCATATAGCTGATTATGGTGTTAGTCGCTCCCTTCGGGGAACTTCTCGTTGTTTGTCACTGCAAAATTAATCATTATTTTCGATAGAGACAATATAAAATAATAAAAAAATGGGATGCCGGGCACCCCATTTTTAATTATCGCTATATATCAGAGCTTTTTTACCAGATGATGACGCGTTCCTCGGCGGGGCGGAACATCGGGTCGCCTGCCTTGATGTCGAACGCCTCGAAGAAAGGAGCGATGTTTTTCAGCGACACGTTCACACGGTTCTTGCCGAGCGAGTGCACGTCGCCGGTGGTCAGGTTCTGGATCTCAGCGTCGCGGATGTTCTGTGCCCAGAGGTTGGCATAGTTCATGTAGAACGCCTGCAGCGGAGTGAACCCGTCGATGAGGGCTGCCTCGCTCTTCACGTCTACGCCCTTCTTCTTCTGGCTGTCGAGGAAGGCTGTCATAGCCACCCTGAGTCCGCCTTGGTCGGCGATGTTCTCGCCGAGAGTGTACTGGCCGTTGGCGTGTACGCCGGGAAGCACCTCTACCTCATCGAACTGCTCCACGAGTCCCTTGGTCATGGACGCGAACTTCTCGGCGTCTTCCGGCTGCCACCAGTTCACCATGTTGCCGTTGGAGTCGAAGTTGCGGCCCTGGTCGTCGAAACCGTGAGTCATCTCGTGGCCAATCACCACGCCGATGCCGCCGTAGTTCTCGGCGTCGCTCGCCTCCGGGTCGAAGAACGGTGCCTGGAGGATGCCTGCCGGGAACACGATCTCGTTGTTGAGCGGATTATAGTAGGCGTTGATGGTCTGCGGTGTCATGCCCCATTCGGTACGGTCAACCGGCTTGCCCCATTTCTTCAGATATTCCTTCTGTGCCCACATCTTCGCGTTCTGCACGTTTTCCGCATAGCTGAGCTGCGGGTCGATGATGAGCTCGGAGTAATCCTTCCATTTGTCGGGATATCCGATCTTCACGGTAAACTTGTTGAGCTTCTTCATCGCCTGCACCTTGGTGTCGTCGCTCATCCATTCGAGGTTGATGATGTGCTTGCCGAGCGCGTTGCGGAGGTTCTCCACGAGTTCGATCATGTAGTCTTTGGAGCTCTGGGGGAAATATTTCTCCACATAGAGTTCGCCGATACCCTCGCCGAGGAAGCCTTCGGTCACTCCGAGAGCCTTCTTCCAGCGCGGACGCTGCTGCTGCACTCCGCTCAGCACTTTGCTGAACTCGAAGTTGGCGTTGGCGAAATCATCGCTGAGGAATGATGAATAGTCGTCCACAAGCAGCCATGCGTAGTAGTCCTTCAGTTCGCGGTCGGTGAGCGACGCGGCGAGCTTATTGGCGGCGTCGAGCGACTTGGGCTCTGTCACGATGATGGTCTCGGGAGCCTCGATGTCCATTGTCTCCACAAAGAACCTGTCGAGGGGAAGATTGCTCCAGCGAGCCTTGATGTCGTTATAGCTCATGGGGTTGTAGAGCGCGGGGATATTGCGGCTTTCCTCGCGGGTGAGTGCGGAGTCGGCGAGAGCGGTCTCGATCTTCATCACGCTCTTCACGATTCTCTTGGCATCCTTCTTGGAATAACCGGCGAGTGTCATCGTTTTCTCAATCAGTTTCTCGTATGCCGCGCGCACGTCTTTGTTACGCTTGTCGTTGAGCAGATAGTAGTCGCGGTCGCCGAGACCGAGAGAGCCGCTGCCGAGATACATCGCATATACCTGAGAGTTTGCGAGGTCCTCCTGCGGACCGCCCGAGTAGAGGGGACTGCTGTGGTGCTTGTGCATCCAGAGCTGCAGGTCGGTCATTCCTTCGTGGGGTGTGCTTTCGATTCTGGCGAGGTCTGCCTTCACCGGCTGTGCGCCCAACTGGTTGCGGCGCACGGAGTCCATGCCCTGCTCATAAAGAGTGGCGATCTTGTAGGCGTTGGTTCCGGGCTTGGGATTGGTGGCGGCGAGTCCCGTCACTATGCGGCGAACGCGGTTGTCGCTTGAGTCCCTCAGGATGTTGAAAGCTCCGTAGCGGGAGTATTCGGGTGTAAGGGGATGCGATTCCATCCAACCCTTGTTGACATGCTGGTAGAAATCCTGCGACGCCGGCACTGCCGGGTCGATTCCTTTCGGGTCAAGACTCTTCAGGTGCTCTGCTTGCACCCCTACGGCGGCAGTCGCCGCGAAGAGCAACATTAGGTTTCTGAGTTTCATACTTCAGATGTTTTGAGTTTGTTGATTATTGTTTGTGATTTAATTTCTGTCTCGTGCCATTCCGAATCCGGGTCGGAGAGCCTGGTGATGCCTCCTCCGGCATACACGCATATCGCGTCTGGACTGCATTTCGCCGACCGCAGGTTGACAAACATCGCAGTCTCGCCATCGAGCCCGCAAGGTCCGCAGAATCCCCCGTACATCTCCCGGTCATGTCTTTCCCCCTTCTTGATGATGCGCATGGACTCTGTCCGGTCGCTGCCGCACAGTGCGGGAGTGGGTGAGAGCTCGCAAAGTATGTCTTTAAGGAACGCCGTTTCCGGCAGGGGAGCGGTGATGTCTGTGCAGATATGCTCGACCGTTCCGGCCTCCCTGGTGTAGGGTTTGCCACACTCGGCTGAGCCGCAGCGTGAGGTCAGAGTGTCTCTGATGTAATCGGTCACCATCTGCTGTTCCTCGCGGTTCTTGATGTCCCATTCGCCTCCCTGTCCTGCCGGTCGCGTTCCCGCGAGCGACATTGTGAGGATGCGGTCGCCATCCATGCGGAGCAGCAGCTCCGGAGACGCTCCTATCCAGGTGCCGGTGACAGGGGTGGAAAACATGAATACAAATGCCTTGGGATATGCCTCGCAGAGGTTTTGGAATGTGTCGGCGAGCCTTATCCGTCCGGCGACCCTTATCGCCCGCGACGCTACGGTCTTGCCTGTGTCGCCGTGTAGCGACTCCACAATCATCTCCACCTCTCGGCGATGCTCTTCCCGGGTCGTTGCTTCGGGAAGACTGCATTCCCGTGGCACGACATATTCTTCAAGCAAGGGATATTCAGCCGGAATCGTCATCAGTCCTGCCTCGGGATTAAGGAACGGTGCTACCGCGAACCCCTCCGCAAGTCCACCGACGGTGTGGCGAGAGGCGCCTCCTATCGCTTTCGAGGCCCCGGGCATTCTGTATCTAAACCAGTTTTCCAAACAGCTCAAAGGGTTCTGCCCCCGTAATTTTTACGTTTATAAATTCTCCCGGCATGGCGTCGGATTCTTCCACATACACCTCGGGATCCACTTCCGGCGAGTCCCATTGTGTGCGCCCTATCCGCGTGTCGCCCTCTATCCTGTCGATCAATACGCGTACTTCCTTTCCTATCATCTCCAGATTGCGCTGCAGGGCGATTTCTTCCTGCACGCGCATCAGTTCATCGAGGCGCGTCTGCTTGGTGTCTTCCGGAATCGGGTCTCCGAGATTTTTCGCCGCCCAGGTGTCGTCTTCCTCGCTGTATGCGAATGCCCCCATGCGCTCGAATCGCTCTTCTTTCACGAAGTCGAGGAGTTGTGAGAATTCCTCGTCACCCTCGCCGGGGAAGCCCACCATCATTGTGGTACGTATCTTGAGGTCGGGCACGCGCCGGCGCATCTCGGCGAGAAGTTCTCGCGTCTGCTGTCCGTTGATATGGCGTCGCATGCTTTCGAGCACCGGGTCCGCTATGTGCTGGAGTGCGATGTCGATGTATTTGCACACGTTGTCGCGCTTTGCCATCACGTCGAGCACGTCCATCGGGAAGTCGGAAGGATAGGCGTAATGGAGTCGTATCCATTCCACTCCCGGTATGTCCGCCATCCTGTCGACGAGTTCCGCGAGGGCATGACGCCCGTAGAGGTCGGTGCCGTAACTGCTCAGGTCCTGGGCAATGACATTGAATTCCTTTACGCCTTCCGCCACGAGCTGACGTGTCTCATCAAGTATCTCCTCGATATGCCGTGAGGTGTGGCGCCCCGTGATGAGCGGTATGGCGCAGAAAGCGCAAAACCTGTTGCACCCTTCGGAAATCTTCATATATGTGCTGTATGGGGGAGTGGTCAGCGTGCGTTCCCAGTCCTTGGCATCAGCCCTTTCGGATGCGTTTCTTGACGGCAGACGGTCGATGAAGTCCTTCCAGTCAAATTTGCCATACCAGACGTCCACTTCCGGAATCTCCGTCTTCAGGTCGTCGAGATACCGCTGGGAGAGACACCCCATCACGGCTATCCTGCCTATCTTGCGCGAATTCTTCAGTTCCGAGAGCTGGAGGATGAGGTCTATCGACTCTTCCTTCGCGTCCTGAATGAAACCGCAGGTGTTGACCACCACCCATTCCCCTGATGGGTTCTCAGGGTCATGGCTCACCGAGTATCCCTTGTCGGCGAGCCTTCGCAGCAACCGCTCGCTGTCCACGAGGTTTTTGCTGCATCCCATCGATATGACGTCTATGTGTCCTTTCTTCATAGCAAATTATTTCGCCGCGTCGCCGAAGAGTGACTTGACGAATTCATCACTGTGGAAAATCTGAAGGTCTTCCATCTTTTCTCCTATGCCGATATATTTCACTGGTATGTTAAGCTGGTCGCTGATTCCTATCACCACGCCCCCCTTTGCGGTGCCGTCGAGTTTTGTCACGGCAAGAGCGTTTACTTCGGTCGCAGCAACAAACTGGCGAGCCTGCTCGTAGGCGTTCTGCCCGGTGCTTCCGTCAAGCACCAGGAGCACTTCCTGAGGCGCGTCTGGCACTACCTTCTGCATCACTTTCTTCACCTTCGAAAGCTCGTTCATCAGTCCCGCCTTGTTGTGGAGACGTCCGGCGGTGTCGATTATCACCACGTCGGCGCCATGCGCCTTCGCGCTGCTGAGGGTGTCGAATGCCACTGCGGCGGGGTCGCTGCCCATCTTCTGCTTCACCACCGGCACTCCGGCACGCTCGCCCCAGATGTCGAGCTGCTCGATGGCGGCGGCGCGGAACGTGTCTGCCGCTCCGAGTATCACCTTGTTGCCGGCTGCCTTATACTGATGGGCGAGTTTCCCGATTGTCGTGGTCTTGCCGACACCGTTGACCCCCACCACCATTATGACGTATGGCTTTTTGTTGTCGGGAATCTCGAAGTCGCCGAGTCCGTCTTCCTTGTCGGGACGTGCCAGCATGTCGGTGATTTCCTCGCAGAGTATCCTGTTGAGTTCCGATGACCCGACATATTTGTCGCGAGCCACCCTTTCCTCCAGCCGTTCGATAATCTTCAGAGACGTATCCACGCCCATGTCGGAGGTGATGAACACTTCCTCCAGATTGTCAAGAACTTCGTCATCGACTTTTGATTTGCCGGCGACGGCTCTTGTGATCTTTTCCCATACCCCCTGTTTGGTCTTTTCAAGCCCGGAGTCCAGCTGCTCTTTTTTCTCTTTGGAGAATAATTTTTTAAAGAATCCCATTGTTTCCGTATTTTACTACAAAATTAACCTTTTTTATTCATATTGGCAAATTTAATGCCAAATAACAATGAAATTCAATCACCATCAGCTTCCGAAAATCTAATTGAGAATTGAGAATTGAGAATTACTTCAGCGAGAAGCCAATTATGCATTATGAATTATGCATTATGAATTATGCATTGTTTTAAGATTCTCTGATTAGAACTCCCCCGGAAAAGCAGGTCCGGGTCGCGGAGCGATTCCACGAAGGGCCCGTCGACCACCGTGTCGACAAACTTAAGCGGTAGCGACAGCCTCGGCGAGGCAAGGATCTCCTCAATGGTGAAGCCGGTGTAAAGCCATACTGTATGCCCTGTCTTGAAGATGGCTTCAGCAAGCGCCGCCGTCGTCTCGGGATGGTACAGCGGGTCCCCTCCCGTGAGGGTGACGTCGAAGTCTTCCTCTTCCACTATCGCCATTATCTCGTCGAGTGTCATGGTCTCTCCCGCGTCGAAGTCCCACGACTGGGGGTTGTGGCACCCGGGACACCGGTGCCGGCACCCCGCAAGATAGATGGCGGTCCTGAAACCCGGACCGTCAACCGTGGTGCCCCGCACTATGTCGAGCACCTGATATGTGATGTCGTTGCTCATTTGTGTACCACGCGGTCTTTAAGCTCGGCGAGCTTGCCTGAGTTCCATCTGTCGGTGGTGCCGACCAGATACCCGGTGATGCGCTGTATGGTCTCGAAACGAGTTCCGCATTTCGGACATACCTGCTGGTCTTTCTCGGCGTTCTCGTATCCGCACTTCGGGCAGTGGTTGCGGTTGTGGTTCACCGACCCGTAGCCCATGTTGTACTTGTCGAGCATATCCACTATCTGCATGATGCATTCCTCGTTGTGGGTGGCGTCGCCATCTATCTCCACATAGAAGATATGGCCGCCGCCGGTCAACTCGTGGTAAGGAGCCTCCACTTTCGCCTTGTGGCGCGGCGAGCAGTGGTAATACACCGGCACGTGGTTGGAGTTGGTGTAGTAGTCCTTGTCGGTGACTCCCGGAATGACTCCGAAGGTGGCGCGGTCACGCTTGGTAAACCGTCCGCTGAGTCCTTCCGCCGGAGTTGCGAGCACGGAGTAGTTGTGGCCGTATCTCTCGCAGAATTCGTTGACACGCGATTTCATGCGTCCCACGATGCGCAGCCCGAGCTGCTGTGCCTCCTCGCTTTCGCCGTGATGCTTTCCGGTGAGGGCTATCAGACATTCGGCAAGTCCGATGAATCCGATGCCGAGCGTTCCCTGATTGATTACGGATTCTATGGTGTCGTCGGGCGACAGGTTTTCCGAACCGTTCCAGAGTGTGCCCATGACAAGGGGAAACTGCTTGGCGAGTGCTGTCTTCTGAAACTGAAAACGGTCGTCGAGCTGTCGTGCCGTTATCTCGAGTATGTCGTCAAGACGCTCGAAGAAACGCTCGATGCGTTCTTTCTCGTCTTTGATGCCCATGCACTCTATTGCGAGACGCACGATGTTGATGGTGGAGAAAGACAGGTTGCCGCGTCCGATGGATGTCTTTTTGCCGTATCTGTTCTCAAACACCCTCGTGCGGCACCCCATGGTCGCCACTTCGTATTCGAAACGCCTCGGGTCGTCCGCCTTCCATAGTTCATGCCGATTGTAGGTGGCGTCGAGATTCAGGAAGTTGGGGAAGAATCTGCGCGCCGCCACCTTGCATGCCAGTCTGTACAGGTCATAGTTGCGGTCTTCAGGCAGATAGCTCACGCCTCGTTTCTTCTTCCATATCTGGATAGGGAAAATGGCGGTCGCGCCGTTGCCCACTCCCTCGTATGTGCAGTTGAGGAGCTCGCGGATCACACACCGTCCCTCGGCGGAGGTGTCGGTGCCGTAGTTTATGGAACTGAACACCACCTGGTTGCCGCCGCGCGAGTGGATGGTGTTCATGTTGTGGATAAACGCCTCCATCGCCTGGTGCACCCTGCTCACTGTTCTGTTGACGGCATGCTGGATGAGTCTCTCGTCTCCCTCGAGATTTTCCAGGCTCTTCTTCTCGTAGTCGGTAAGCTCGATGTCGTCAAATTCATGGAGGTCCCTTCCGGTGAGTGGTTCGAGCACACGGAGCTCTTCCTTGAATGTGGTGCGCACGAACGGCGCGAGATAGAAGTCAAAGGCGGGAATCGCCTGACCGCCGTGCATCTCGTTTTGCGCCGTCTCGAGAGAGATGCAGGCGATGACGCCGGCGGTCTCTATGCGTTTTGGGGCGCGGCTCTCTGCGTGGCCGGCTACGAATCCGTTGTCGAGAAGTCTGTCGAGGGGATGCTGTACGCACGTGAGGCTTTTAGTGGGGTAGTAGTCTTTGTCGTGGATGTGCAGATAGTTGTTTTTCACCGCCTGCTTCACCTCGCTGTCGAGCAGATAGTCGTCCACAAACGGTTTTGTGGTCTCGGACGCGAACTTCATCATCATGCCCGCCGGGGTGTCGGCGTTCATGTTTGCGTTTTCCCTCGTGATGTCGTTGCTTTTAGCCTCTATGATCTCCAGGAATATGTCGCGTGTCTTGGCGCGTCTTGCTATCGAACGCTGGTCGCGGTAGGCGATATAACGTTTCGCCACGTCCTTGCGGGCGGACTTCATGAGCTCTATCTCCACTCTGTCCTGGATTTCCTCCACGGTCATCCGCTCGTTTCCGGTCATCCCTATGCGGTCGGTGATACGCTGGATCAGCGCCTCGTCCTCCCCTTGGTCGGTGGCAATCATCGCCTTGCGTATCGCCGCCTTTATCTTTTCTTCGTTATATCCCACGACCCTTCCGTCGCGCTTTTCCACTGTCTGTATCATATCCGGAGCCTCTTGGTGTTTTAGGTTGATTGTTTGGTTGATGTGAAGTTGTTTCTACTTATTTCCAAATCATCGGTCACGATGCCCGCATCGCTGCCTCTTCGCGTGAAAGAATTCGCTCGAAAACCTGACGAAATCTTAACAAAGAAATAAGTAGAAACAACTTCACTGCAAAGTTATATAAAATCTCCAATATGACAAATAAAAATTCCGAAAAGTTTTCAGAAATTTTCATTTTTGGAAAACTTTTCGGAAGTATAAAAATGATAAAATATTGTAAATCAATAATATTTTAATTTGTTTTGGAAAACTTTGCGATAGTCATCGTGTTAAGATGTTGACTATTTGGTGATATGGAAGTAATCCACATCGAGCCATCCGCTGTCGTTGCTCTTCCAGGGACGTGTGCAGTAGAGACCGACCTTTGCTCCGATCCAGTGTCCTTCCCTTACGTCCATCGGACGGCCGAAGTCTGTAAACTTCTTACCGTCGAGGCTGTACTGGAACTTTACCTGACATTTGTAGTCGGGTTTCTGTTTGGGATTCTTGGCTCCGGTCATCTTCACCACGGCGCGAAGCCATATCGGACCGCCGTTCTCAAGTTTCATGCTTGCTGTCTCCACTTCGTCCTTCCCTTTGTTGGCACCCACGCAGTCGGTCTGCACGAGGTATATTCCGTCGGGACGGCTCTCAAGAGCGAGGGTCGCGAAGTTGTAGCCCATCACCGCGAGACCACCCTTCTCGCCTGCCTCGGTCTTGCCGTTTTTCACTCTCGGGTTGAAGCTGACCTTGGCGGTTGCGGTGAAGTTCTCGTTGGGAAACTTCTGCATCAGCACGTTGGGCATGTCGTAGAGGTTCTTGGCACCCAGGGTGTGGTGTGAGAAGAGCCGGAGTGTGGAGTTCTCGGCGTCGCAGAAATACCACAGAGGCTGCGGATTGCCGTTCCATTGCCACTGCTTGCCGAGGGTGTTGCTGTCGAAGTCGTCGCTGTCCTGCGGTGTGGCTATCGGATAGGTGCCCCCCACATTGGGTTTTCTGTATGTCCTGACCGGGACTCCGCGTCCGTCGCCGTCCTTGTCGACGCCTATCACGGGCCAACCGTCTTCTTTCCATGTCATGGGCTCAAGGTTTACGACACGTCCGTAGGGGCCTTTGTCCTGGAAATGCAGGAACCAGTGCTCCTTTCCGTCGGGAGTGTCTACCCATGCCCCCTGGTGCGGGCCGTTGATGTCGGTGTCGCCCTGTTCAATCACGTTGCGCCACTCATACGGTCCCCAGGGGTTCTTGCTGCGCATCACCACCTGCCAGCCCGTTGCGACGCCGCCTGCCGGCGAGAAGATATAATACCAGTCGCCTCTCTTATACATCTTGGCGCCCTCGATGGTCTCGTTGTCGCGGTGGCCGTCATAGATTACCCTGTCCTCTCCGATCACGCCTGTGGCGTCCGGTTTCATCTCTATCATTCCTATTATGCTCTTCACTCCGGCACGGCTTCCGGCATATCCGTGGGCTATGTATGCCCTGCCGTCCTCGTCCCAGAAGGGACAAGGGTCGATGACGCCCACAACAGGATAGATGAGCCGGAGGTCGCTCCAGCGACCGCGCGGGTCTTTGGTCTCCGCCACGTAGATGCCTCGGTCGGGGTCGCCATACATCACGTAGTAGGTGCCGTTGTGGTAGCGGATCGACGGTGCCCACACTCCGTTGCCATGGCTCACGCCGTCAAATTCGGGCGCGGGATACCTGTCGGCTACCGCGCCTACGATGGTCCAGTTCACCAGGTCTTTGGAGTGCAGTATCTGCAGGGCGGGGAGGTTCGCGAAACTGGAGGATGTCATGTAGTAGTCGTCGCCGACACGGATGGCGTCGGGGTCGGAATAGTCGGCGTTGATCACCGGGTTCTGATATTTGCCGTTGTCTAAGTCTGAGACGTAGGCTTTCGACACATCCGCCGAAACGGGAGTCGTCATGATGCCGGCGAGCGCTATGGCGGCTGCCGTCGCGATTTTTGTGGTTTGCTTCATTAGTTCCAATGTATTTTTATGTTTTTTATGAGCGTTGATGAGGGGCCTGTGGAGCCGGTGTGCTGGATGCAGAAACCGGAAAGTCCGTTTTCCTTCACTTTCGAGGATATGTCTACCGATGTGACTGTGCCGGCTGCGCTGCTTTCCGGTGCAGGAGCTCCGGTAGTTGCCGTGGCGCGAAGTATGCCGTCCTTTATGCCTACGGTTATATTGCATGGGGTGCGGTAGCAGTTGCTGACCACTCCCGGGTTGATGACCTCGGTGACGCCTCCTTTATATTCGACGAGAGAGAACCTCACGGCGCGGTCATGGTCGGGTGTGCGCTCAATGCGGAGTGCGTATCCGTCGAGAGTCACGGGATTGAACTTGACGCAGATGTCCATATACTGGCAGGTGGCGCTACCGAAGCCCTGGCCTCCGCTTTTGGCGGGTTCCGCCGTCATGCTCACCTCAATGTCGCGGCATGCGTCGCGAACAGGCATATAACTGAGGCGCGCCCCTTTCTCGGTCTGTATGAGCCCGGTGCTTACCGACGCGTCGAATCCCTTGCCGTAGAACCATCCGCTGCCGTCGGAGGCGCTCCATTCGGCGGCGGCTGTGTCCAGGGGTTTGTAGATGTCGAAACACCATACACCCGGTATTCCGGGCTTTCTCCTTATTATAGGCACGTCCGAGAAGTCGGTTTGCAGTGTTGTCTCTGGAATCTCTTCGATATATTCGGGGTCAGCGACGACCGAGATTTCTGATATGCCGATCTCTCCCGATTCGCTGTCGGCATATTTGGGTATCACGGCAGCCACTAATCCGCAGAAGAAGTCGGCGGCTTTAGCCTTGTAATATCGCGCGTCTTCCCCTTTGCTGCTTTTGACGAGGGTGTGAACGGTCTTGCCGTTTTCATCCTGCGACACTCTTCCCCAGGCTATCGTGCTGTCGTCGGTTCCTTTCCCGGTCAACCGGTAATCGACTCTGTAGAGTCCGGATTTTTTGTCGAGTACAATCTTTGGAGATCCTGCCACGGCGGGTGCCTTGCGGAGGTTGGGGAGGATGTCGACGGTAACCGCCGCCTCGAGTCCGGAACCTGTCGTTTCCCGTATGGTCCGGCGCAACGCCACAGGACTATTGTTGTCGGAGACATGTATCGACCTTGAAGGCTTGCCTGTTTGATATCCGCCCCATAGCATCTGAGTGGCGGTAATGGCGGCTGTGTCGCCGGTGGCTTTCAGTGTGGTGGGGGTGGCGGAGATTTTCATCGCCACAGGGATTCCGGTAAACTTCCGTCCCTGTTTCGTTTCCAGTTCGGCTATCGTGCCGTTCATGCCGGCGGGGTCCCAGCCGTCGGTGCCGTTGGTCAGGTTGGGAATATTGTAAATTGTCTTGCCGTCGCTGACTATTCTGTATGCTTCCATCAGGGGTTTGCCGTCGAGTTCCGGGCCGAGTTGCGGCCGTTCCTTGTCGATGGTATACGGCTTACCGTTGAGCGTGATGTTGTGCTGGTAGCATCTTGTGTCGGAGGCGTCTCTGGTCCAGAGGATGTCTACGGGGAAGTCGGCGGTAAACCGGGTGTCGATGGCGGTGACCATGCCGGGAACCTTGGTGAAATACTGGGTGCCTCGGCATTTGCTGTGGATGTCGCAGTCGAGGAAGACCGCTCCCGTGGGGGAGGTGCTGTAAAAAGGTTTGCTGCTGAAGAATGTGAAGCGGCAGCGGTGGTATATCGCGCTTCCGGCAAGGGCGTCGTCGGTGCATTCGAAATAGCAGTCTTCGAAGAGGCTGCGGCGTGCTCCGACAAACGGGCAGAGGTTGAGGCGGCTCAGAAAACGGCAGTTCTTGGCATACAGTCGGTCGGTGTCGCGGCAGATGCCGATCTGTGCCTGCACTATCGCTTCTTTCCGTTTCTGCCGGTTGTATTGCGGATTTCGAGGATATTCGAGGTCTATGTTGCAGTAGTTGCCGAAAGTGATGTTTTCGGTTTCGAGGCTTCTGCCGTCAAACTCCATCATGGTGAAGTTACCGATGGCGCCCTGCGTCTGCCCTCTGTTTACCGCCAGCACCACATCCTGAGGATTCTTCGCAAGACCGATTATCCGCAAAGTGTCGCATTTAACCCTTACGGCGAAAGGGGTTCCTCCCTTGTCGGTGCGGATTCCCGGGTCGTCGGGGTCGTCGAGCCAGTAGACCGACGGAGCCACGAGCAGTGTGGCGCTCTCCCCGGCGGCGTTGACGCGCCGGAATGCCTCGCCGACGTCTTTTGCCGCTGTCGGAATACCGTATAATCCCTCCCGGTCGAGGAGTACGGTCTTTGCGTCAAGCCTATATTCCTTACCTTGGAAGGATATGCAGGAATCGCTTGCAGCATAGGCGGAGACACAGCCTATGCTGCAGGCTATTATAATGATGTCAATAAGTCTAAGGAGTCTTTTCATGATGATAGGTATCGCTTTTAGACTCCAAAGTTATAAAAAATTCGGCATCCAGCCAAATTATTTTGCGAGGTCGTAGATCCGTCGGGCGGTGTCGCGGTCAATGCGGATGTAGTTGCCGAAGGTGTCGCCTTTGCTTTCGGTGACCTTCTGGGCGAGGAGCGCCGTGTCGGCATTCTCGATAACGAGTCCCTTCATGGTGACGGGCATTCCGATGGAGGTCAGGAAGTCTTTGAGTCGCTCGATGCCGATTGCCGCAGCCTTGGTGTCGTCGGCTTCCTCCACGTCGAAGACACGGCGTGCATACTGCGCGAGTTTTCCGGGGTTCTCCCTCATGGCGTAAGTCATCCAGGCGGGGAACATCACCGCGAGACCGGCTCCGTGTGTCACGCCGTAGAGTGCGCTGAGCTCATGCTCCAGCGCGTGAGTAGCCCAGTCCTCGACTCTGCCGCCGCTGCATACTCCGTTGTGGGCGAGGGTGCCGCTCCACATTATGTTGGCGCGTGCGTCATAGTTTTCCGGATCAGCCATCACTTTAGGGGCTTCCGTGATGATTGCCTTCATCACTCCCTCCGCCACGCGATCGGTGATTTCCACTTCCGGTGTGTTGCTGAAGTAGCGCTCCATGATATGCGCGAGCATGTCGGTGATGCCGGCGGCTGTCTGATATGGTGGCAGTGTGAAGGTGAGCTCGGGATTCATGAGAGCGAACTTTGGACGCAGCGAGTCACTTCCCATACCTAATTTACGCATGTCGGAAATCTTGGTGATCACAGTGTTGCCGGACCCTTCGCTGCCTGCCGCCGGGATTGTGAGCACCACGCCCACGGGCAGTGCCTTCGTCACCTTTGCCTTGCCGCAGTAGAAGTCCCAGAAGTCGCCGTTGTAGGGTAGGGCTGCGGCTATCGCCTTGGCGGTGTCGATGCTGCTGCCGCCGCCTACGGCGAGCAGACTGTCGACGCCTTTCTCTTTGGCAAGGGCTATTCCCTCATACACCTTGTCGTCGGTAGGGTTGGGCTGAACGCCCCCTAATTCCTCGTGCTCTATGCCGGCGTCCGCGATGCTTTTCCTCACCCGGTCAAGAAGACCCGAGCGGACCACAGACCCTTTTCCGTACACTATCAGCGGTTTCTTCATGCCGAACACCTTCAGCTGGTCGGCTACCTGATTCTCAACACCTCTGCCAAAAACATATTTGGTGGCAGGAAAGAAAGTGAAATTCTCCATATTTTTCAGTTCTAATATTTGAAGTCAGTCTAATCCCATGCAAATATAATGCAAAATCCCTAAATCTACAACTTATGCGACACTATTTGGATCATAATCTCAAGCAGAGCAGTGCAACGCGCGTGGGAGTGTGGAGGGAGCGGCCTCCGGACGCGACGTATTGTCAATGCATAATTATTTCAGTAACGGAGAATTATAAAATCACGCAGAGTTTCGTGACGCTTCGCTCCCGCTCGCCGGCGCACGAATGCCGTGTGAATTGTGTAAAATAAGCAGTCACCCACCGAAGCATTACACATAACCTGATCAATTCCTCGCCCCCAGTGAATACCTCGCCCCCGGTAAGCCTTTACGAGCCCCGTCAATTCAATATTCTTAAGTTAGTGACATTGCTTAAGCCGAGCGTCCCTATCAGGTTATGTACAAGTGAAAACGTGGAAGCATCAGGGCAGGAATGGCCAAAGCGGGCGGCGAGCCTTTTGGGAGTCGGGGGTGTCGGCGGCGGCGAGCCGGATGCCGGCAAGGGCTTCGGAGGATCGATCTTTCCAGTAGCTTGAAGCCTCGGGAATGATGGCGGCACTCCGGTCCGCCATCACTCTCGCCACAAGGTATTCGTGGATCTTGTCTCTCAGATACGTCTCCTTTGAGTCTGTCAGCCTTACCCGGAAGGAAAATTCCCAGAACGGGGGATTGCGCAGATTGTTTATCAAAGTCATATCCTTCTGTGGCTCCAGAATCTTCATCAATTCGAGTCTTACCTCCGACGCCGCCACACCGAGTGTCCGCCACACTGCTTCAATGTTGTCCTTCTCGCAGATGTCTGCCATCTCGTGGCGGGCGTGCAGGTTTTCCCGGTCTGTTATCTCGGAGATAAGCCAGGAGGCGCTGCGGAGGTCGTCGAGGACCTCGCAGCTCAGTATCGTGATTCGTGTCTTTCCCATGCTGCCGGCTTTAGACGGTTTCCGGCGACTCCGACTTTCGCGACGGTCGCTGGCGACGGCATAGCGACTGCCTCAGCAGTTCGAGACTCTTCTCCGCGAGTTTGCCATAGTCTTCCGTGTCAGGCTTATTGGTGATCATAAACCATTCGGAGGTCACAGCCGCCACTATAAACTGGTGGATCGCCGATGCGATGGCATTGGTGGCGGACGCATTGAAATTGCTCGGCATCGTCAGCGATATCACTTCCGCGTCATCTTTCAGGTTCAGCACGTTGTTTCCGTTCGACGACTTGTCGTCGAGCACTTCCGACAGCTCCGCCTGTACTCTTACAAACGCGCTTCCGATGCTGCGCATTATCTGGTTGAGGTTCTCGTCGTCATCGTTTGCCTGCATCAGCGCCACCTGACGGTGGTTGCTGCCGTCGCTGCGGCTTCTGCCTGTTAGATACGTCTTGTTCTGGATGTCATAGATCAGTTCCTTGACATCGATCGTGATTGTCAGTTTCATATTTTATGTGGATAAATGATTTATCGTCGATAGATTATTTCCCGAGCAGTGGCGGGGGAGAGGAAGAATTCCGGGGCTCCGCCGAAAATCGCCGTTGACACGCAACTGATTTTCGATTTCTCAGGATTCGCTCTCCGTATCTCGCTGTAGTTGCGGAATAGCGCGCGATACATTCGAGCGCGCTCCTTCTTCATGTTGTCGAGTATCGCAGGATTGCGCTCGATGTTGCTCATCACGTCGCGTGCCCGGTCCGGGTCTACCCAGAATCTCGATGCCGGCGTTGATATCACTTTTTTCATGGCTGCGTCGCACGTGGAATAGTTTTCCTGGCTGAAGAATACCTTCCGCAGTTCTTCGTTTCGCGCTTCGCTGAAGTCGCTTTTTGCTCCTTTTCTTTTCATAATTCGTCAAGTTTAGGATTAGTGTTTGGAATCGTCGGTTGCAAAGTTAATGGTTGTAAACGGCTTTTTTCAAATCTTAAATATTAACAATTGTGAATAATTCGAATCCGACTGCAATCTATTGGCAGTATAACCGTTCTTATTGCTTGTGTCGCTCAATTTGATGCTGTATTAAAATATTGGAAACCAAATTTATAAATAGGAAAGAAGAATTTTTATTATATATTTTGAGCCACAATGTTTTTTATGGGAATAAGGGTAGCTGTCCCTAAATCATAGCTACTTTTGCGACATTAATCACCGAGGGTTTGTAAATCCTCGCACAAAAGCATTCACATCGTGCGAGGATTTGTACATCCTCGCCCCCAGTAACAAAAACATTATGAAGATACAAGTAACAAGAGATGAGGTTTTCCAGGCGGTGGCAAGACGCATGGAATGGGAAGGTACCCGCAGTCCGCTGGAAAAGGACTGTTATGGAAGAGTGGCTGTTTCGGAAACTGACTATAGTCTGCTTCATTCGCTTTTTGACGAGGCGGCTATGCAGGCAGTGGATATATGCCGTCCGTTTCTGATGTCGGTGGTGAACTCCGATGAAGAATTAGTGCTTAACATAAGTCTTTCGGAGACTTCCGGCGTTGAAAGGTCGGAGTCGCTGCAGACTGCCGTCTTCAACATGATGGTTGCAGGCATCCAGACCCAGTGGATGGAGATAGTGTGTCCTGACAGAGCCCCGCGCACCGGCAAACGGCAGGAGGAGTGCGCGTCGAAGGTTCTCGCTATTCTGTATCATCATCCCGCGCCGGTGAGAAGAAAAGCTTGAATGTCATGCTGATTCCCATAATACCGAAAGATCCCGACACCGACGGATTTTCATGTCGCGACGGCGAGATAGAGTATTCCTCGGCGGGTGCATACGTCGGAGAGGGCTCCGGTATCGGCTCGAAAGATGAGTATGATGCAGAGGCTGCTTCCGAAGCATACGGCATACGGTTCTCGCTGAGTCCCGAGGGTGCATATCCATCGTTCAACGTCAGGATACCGCTCGGAGATGGGGAGGCGCAGCATGCGTCGTTGATGCTCAACGGCGAGATCTCAAGGGCGGATGCCGGTGTAGTCGAACGGCTTACCTCTGCGATTCTCGAAAAAACAGCTGTTGAGTTTGCAAGGATAGTGACCGAAAATCGTCGGCTCGGACTTCATCTGCTCCCCTTTAGGGTCTATTGCCGGGTGATGTCGTCGTCGGGTGCCGTAGGGTATCCGACTCCGCAGGCGGTGATGCTGCCGTCGGAGACACCCCCTCATCCCGAGATCACCGCCTCCGCTGTAACTTCTTCACTTATGTCTCTGTCTTTGAGGATTCCGGTCAGACCTGTCAGACTGTCGGTGATAATCCCCTCCGGTACCGACGGCAGTCATGCGGTGCGCACTTTTGTGAGTTATCCCATATTCATCCCAGCAAAGGATGAGATTGGCGGTTCTTTAGGGAGTGTGTCGTCGGCATCCGGGGGCAATGCCCTCGGTATTCGGTTTTCATTCCTCTCTTTAGGAAATATGAAATCGTCGGTGGCGGCTCCCGAGAAATACTACCGTCATTATGGCAATACGCAGACTGGCTATCGTCTGTCGTCGAAAGCGGACACGGTGACCGACTATTCGGTCTATGCCCCAGCCGGTGGCGCAGTGGCGCCGTTTGCGGTAGCTTCGCTCGCGGCAGACGGTACTTCCTCCGACCCCTTCGATTGGATTGCAGACTGGGAGAGGTTTGGCAACGGGTGCCTTCCGCTGTCACTTCCATACAGGTTCCGCACAAAGGACGACAATTCGACCGATTCGGATCAGGAGTCCGGTCAGGAGTCAGGTCTGTCACCGGGAGTGCAATCCATTCCGCCTACTATGGACGCCGGTCTGACGGCAGTAATCAAGGAGGCGACGGGGTGGAGCCATTTCCTGCTCACGCGACCCATGACTTTTTCGTCGGCTGAGAAAAGTCGGCGCAATGCCGTTCATCGCTCGGTGAAGGTTCTACGAGTTCTCGGACTCTCGAATGCCGACTGCGTGGCAGTGCTTCTCGGTTCCGACGACGGTTTACGGTTTGAGCCGCTCCGTATGTTCGATCCCCGTGTCAGTTTCCGGCTCCTCTCACCCCCGAGGCTCTTCTATCGCCTGCTCCTCGTTTCCGAAGAACCCTTCGGCGCCCTGGCGCTGGAAGCAACCATGATGACAAGTCATAAGTCATAAGTCATAAGTTATAAGTCATAAGTCATAAGTTATAAGTCATAAGTCATAAGTTATAAATCATAAGTCATAAGTTATAAGTTATAAGTCATAAGTCATAAGTTATAAATCATAAGTCATAAGTGTCAAAAGCATAGAACTTTAGTCAGCAATAATTATGAATTATGCATTATGAATTTTGCATTCAATTTAAGTATGATAGATTCAATATTGGAGGAGAATGTGCGTCGTCGCAGGCTCGCCACTGCGCCATACGACCCTGTGGCGGGCTTCGGAAGTCCCGGCACACGGTTTACACTTTCGTGTCCGGAACTGGATCCGCCGAGTCAGCACATACCTGAGGCAATGCGCCAACTCCCCGAAGTGCAGTCGCTCCTGAAGGGCGTCGCGCTTACTGACGTGTTCCCGGGCTCTTTGGAGTTGGCTCGTTTTCAGTGGTTCCGTCTCCGCTGCGCCTACGATTTCCCTTTCTGGGCTTACAAGACTATGACGATAAAGCAGAAAGGGGGCGGGGGGCTCGAGATACCGTTTCTGCTCAACGCTCCGCAGAGGAAACTCGTGGGAGTGTTCGAGAGTATGCGTGAGGAGGGGCTTCCCATTCGTGTCATTCTGGTGAAGGCGAGGCAGTGGGGCGGCTCCACCGTCACCCAGCTATATATGCTCTGGATTCAGCTAATGCGCCGCATGGGCTTCAATTCCCTGATAGTCGGTCATCAGGGTGCGAGCACCGAGGAGGTGATCGAGATGGCGAAGAGGGCGCTCGACGGTTATCCGCGCCAACTGCTGGTGGAGCCCGGCGAGGAGATTCCGGAGAAGGAGAAGGTGTATGTGAGCGGAGGAATGAGCCGCAGCGCGATTTCCATTCCCCGGCGCAATTTCCGCATAAAGGCGGGAAGCGCAGAGCGACCGGACTCCAGTCGTGGCGGAGACTACGCCCTTGTGCATCTCACTGAGGTGGGTATATGGAGGAAGACGCAGGGCAAGAGTCCCGACGACATCATCCGGGCGGCTACTTCCGGAGTGCTGCTGCAGCCGGAAACCATGATCGTGATGGAGTCGACTGCCAACGGCGTGGGCAACTTCTTCCACAAGGAGTATGACGCGGCGTGTCGCGGAAGTTCGATATATCGTCCTGTCTTCGTGGCATGGCATGAGATTGAGCAGTATGCGCGTGAGGTCCCGGATCTCAGGGCAATGGCGGAGCGTATCTATAGGGAACGAGACAACACTTTCTCCTCCGACGACCGGTATGCGACCGGCGAGTATATATGGCGACTCTGGGAAACCGGCGCGAGTCTCGAGGCGATCGCCTGGTATGAGAATACGCGCAGCGGCTACAACAACGACGACCAGATGAAGTCGGAGTATCCGAGCACCGACGAGGAGGCGTTTGTCAACAGCGGCGCGCACGTGTTTCGCCGGGCGGCGGCGATTGCCTTGAAGAAGTCGTGTACGCCGCCGGTCAGAACCGGCGAACTGGTGGCAGACGGCGACTATGGCGAGGCTGCCCTGACAGGGATAGAGTTTGAAGACAATCCCAAGGGCGCTCTGAAGGTATGGGAGATGCCGGAGGTGGATTCCGACGGGTACGCGGCGGAGGTGTCGGACAGGTATCTTGTGGTGGTGGACGTGGGCGGCAGAAGTCTGAAGGCTGACTGGAGCGTGATAGCGGTCTTCGACCGCCTGAGGATGGAGACCGGGGGAGTGCCACATGTGGTGGCGCAATGGCGCGGTCACTGCGACATGGATCTCCTCGCGTGGCTTTCCGCGCGTATCGCCAAATGGTATGGCGAGGCTCTCCTGGTCATCGAGTCGAACACTCTCGAGACTCGCGACCCGGAACGGTTCGTAGACGGCGACCAGTCGAGTTTCATCCTAAACCAGTTGCGGATGACTTACCGCAACCTGTATGCGCGTCGCCAGTCGCCGGAAGACATCGTACAGGGCAAGCCGCGTAAGTTCGGCTTCCATACCAATATCAGCACCAAACCCATGATAATATCCAATCTGGTGCGCATAGTGCGTGAGGGTCTGTATGTGGAGAGGGAAGAGGCATGCGTCGACGAATACCTCACCTACTGCCGCCGTGAAAACGGCAGTTACGGTGCCGTGACCGGAAAACACGACGACATCCTGATGACCCGTGCCATAGGGCTGCATATCTGCTACAACGAGATGTGCACTCCCTGCCGCTCCCAATCCCGTCGCCGCGAGCCCGCGCAGCTCCGCGCCGTCATTCAGATGACAATCTTTTGAGTGATAGGATGGCACACCCGGCTGAAATGGCACTCCCGGATTATGTGGCGCACTCGGAGATTTGCCCTCCCCAATCTGACAATTCCCGGGGAGAATGAAAAGTAATAACAAAGATGAAAATTCAAGTGGATTTGCCCCCGATAACCTGGTAGGACGCTCGGTCGAGCGTCCTTTTTTGTAGTCTGAGAAAGACAAAGTGTGGAATTTGTCTTTGAGCGATGACTATACGGTTACACATTACACAAAAATATAACCATAATGTTGTAAGAAATAAAAATAATGCTTAAATTTGTGGATGAAACGACATTCAACTGTTAAAGAACCTGACAATATGGCAATCTCATTTATAAGGGGCAGTGCAAGAGGGCTTCGCGCCACATTACTGGCACTCATGCTCATGTGTGTCGCGGGAGCAATCGCCACTACGGGGTTGCCGGCGACAACGCTCTGTCACGTATCAATCGGCAGCGTGAGACAGGCCGCGACGTTGCCTGACGCTCCGCCCTGCAGGCATCGAAGTGCATGCCTGCCTTGTCATACTCGCGTTCGATTTGATATAGTGCCGCTATTTTGTCAAGAAAGCATTGCCCTGTCTCGCGTTGGGAACTGCATTGCAGATGCAGTTTCACGAGTTGGCGGAGGCGCATAAAATAAGAATCCGAGCTGATGCTCGGATTCTATTGTCAATAGTAGTTATCTCACTGAAATTTTCTTGCTTCCATAAGGAGTTGTCACGATGTAAATTCCGGTCGGGACCTCTTTCTCGAATATACCCGGCTTCACTATACCAGAGATTCTCTTGCCGTCAATGTCGAATACATCAAACCTGATGCCCTCCGGATTTATTATCTTCAGAACCCCGATTCCTCCTTCTACATTAAATCGATGTTTTGCGTTTACAGATAATAAAGTTCCGGTTGCCCATTCCGGAATTTCTTTTATTTTATAGAATTCCTTCCAGCCGTCAGCCGCCTTGTATTTCTCTAAGGATCCTTGGGGAACATATAGCGAACAATTGCTTCTGTCAACATTAAGAAAACTGTTTTGTGGGAATGGATAAGGTTCCGGGGCGAGGATGTCGATTTCATCGATTGATGGACACCCGTTGAAACAACCGTCCATCTTTATTTCTGACCAAGGAAGCGATACAATCTTGAGAGATTCACAGTCATTGAAGCATCCGCTTCCCATTGATTGCAATGATTCCGGCAATAAAGCCCACCAAAGTTTGTCGCACGTACTTAAACAGTTTGCTCCCATCTTTTCCACTCCAGCAATTGAAGCGAATTCAAGGCTATCGCAATCAGCGAGTACCCTATCGCCCAACGTTTTGACCGAAGGTGGTAAATAAATAAATTTAAAGCCGCAGAGACTTAGACTTCTGTCTTTGATACACTCAAGGTTTCTGGGTATATAAAGACTTTTGAGTCTTGGACAATATGCAATGCCGTCTATCTCTTTTAAATTGGAAGGAAGCGAGATATTCTCAATGATGGGTAAATCAAGTACCCCCCCGTTCATTTGTTCCAATGATTCAGGCAATATAAGCATTCCTATGTTTATATAATTAATTGATCCATCCGCAATGGCCTTTACAGTGTAAGGGATCCCCTTATCGTCAAATACCGTTTCAGGAATTTCTACTACCTGACTTTCAAGACCGGATGTGCAAGAGAAACCATTTTTCCCGACATAAGTAATTTTGTTTGGTTTTCCATATGACTCGGAACTTCCTTCTGAGTCAATGTCAAAGTCTTGAAAAACTGCAACAGTCTTTTCTGTTTCCGACAAAATCTGATATCCAACTCCAAGATAATGAAAATCAGCAGTATATTTGTTTGATTTATCTGAAGTGTCGGAATATGCCTTGCACTCAGATGCCATTGCGAAGGCAATCAAAATAACTGACAGCAACAGCGAGGATCCTTTTATTTTTGTTTTCATAAACTTTTAATATTTAAATGAATACTTTCTTTGAGTCAATCAAGACACCGTTCTCGACAAGCTCAACCACATAAACGCCCTTACTTAATCCTGTAGTGGAAATTGTCATTTCATCTCCTTCAGCCGGATACTCACATACCACTCCGGTCAATACATCCATAGACCTTAAACGAACAATGACATTCTCTGTGTCGCATGTCTCATAATTCAACTTAAGAGAACTGCTCTGAACGCTGATATTGACGAAACCAGAAGACCCAATTATGGAAACATTTCCATTTATGGCTATTCCGGTTGTAGGTCTGATGTTGTGCCCGGAAACAGTGAACGATTGCATTGTGCTTGTGTAAGAGGAGAGGTCGAAACGGCTGCCATTGGAAACTACGACATTCCCATTCTTCAATACTATAGACATCTGTACTGACTCGTTCGTTCTTATTATATTTGGCTCTTTTTCGGTGATATATAAAACTGCCTTATGCGGCATAGAAGTATACAATTGCATACTTGGATCGCCGAAACAATGAAATATCCGCTTTGTGTATGGTATATAAGATTCGTTGCCGGTATATTTAGATGACATGGCCGACAACCCCTTTTGAAGTACATTCCCTAATGCATATATTGGTTCTTGAGTCTGATTGAAACCGTTGGATGTATAAACCTTGAAATCCGTCAAAATCGTTGTATTAGGCCATATGGCGTGAAACATTTCCATGGCAAGAACGTCATTTGTACCAGAATAAGAAATTTCAGATGCAGATATGACACCAACGGCACCACCATTGGCTTTTCTGAGAATAGCTTCTGTAAATGAAGTGTTTATTTCTAAGTACTTGTCTATCCCATTATAATAAACTTTCTTAAATCCAAAGGCACCGGATTGGCAATTGATACTGAAGCAAACCGGCAATTTCAAACTATTAGTCAATTGAGACACTGAATTGAGTTTGAATGAAGGGTCTTCCCATCCTCTGTACGATCCATGACCTCGATGCAGAATATAAAAAGTTCCATTGTTTATCGCATCTATAATGTCAGAGGTTGCACCATTCCATTTGAATGTAGGCTTTAGCAATTCGGAAGGCAATGGCTCTCCATAACTCCAAGACTCCTCGTTCCAATTGGTAGGAGTTACACCGCTTTCTGCGTAATAAACCCTTCTGATTGAAAATCCTTCATTGCCCAATCCATTTCTTATGTCTTCGCTGGTTCGCGTAAATCTGCGGTCTTCATAATTATATGGTTTTTGTGTGTCTTGAAAGAACGCAGCATGCAGGGCATTGTTATAGTAGGTATTATCAGTGGGCGCGTTCTTCTCGTAATCAAGTATTTTGTTGATGACAACCGACGCTTCAGATGAATTGGATACATTCAGCCTTCCCAATATAAGATCCTGCTCCATATCGCTGTCTCCATCCATACATCCATAAGAAAAGTCTGAAAAATGGCTATGAGTCGCTCCTATCTTATTATGGTCTACAGGAGGAATATTCTTTGCATCGCCAATCAGCAAAACATATTGGAGAGAGCTTGAACTGTCGTATACATTCTTAATGGCGGACTTGATACTTTCCGGTGTCCATTCGCTGGAATATATTACCTGCGTGTTATACCCCATACATCGCTTCCAGTCCATGAAGGACGAAACATATGTCTCATACTCAGGTATTGACAGAATCAGATATTTCGGTGCAGATTTCCACTGACCTAAAGAAATGGCCCTGAGAGCAGGATCCTCTATAGAAGACAGTGTTGAAGTATAAAGCGATGACATGTAAGTTTCATCGACTTCATGAGTAATCTTGTTTTCCGACTTTTGTTTCCCTATTTCTGTAGGCAGAAAATCAATCTTATAAGAAATATATTCACATACCTCGGTCTCTCCGTCTGCGCTGATTCTGACCGGCATAACGTCTACATAAAGGATTTTTCTGTCGCGATAGATTCCGATGTTTGATACAACTACCGGACTCTCAGGAAACATTCCGGAAAGTTTTCTCAAAGGAGGTACATTCTCAATAGAGTATGCGACATCAGATGAGTCTTCAAGCAATGGCCTGGAGGGCGCGAGAGATATATCCTGACGGCTCCACCTTTCGGCTACAATCGTCAACTGTGCCTGACAACCGTCCGGAATTTCGTACGAATCCGACCTGACCGGATAAGCCGGCTCTCCAAGTTTGGTATTGTGACCGAACCCCGGGATGTCAAGTCTGACACTTTCGGGATACAGTTCATCGGCAACTGAGACAGCTCCTAAGAAATCGTAGGTTACTGTAACGCAGTCTTCCTGTCGTTCGATGGATCTCTCCGGAGCAATTGACCCGCCGCCGGTTGTTTCAAGCCTGTAGGCTGCACTTGGGATACTGCCTGCAATCGTAGCGATGGTAATAAGTAAATGCCTTGTTTTCATAATCTTAGCATTTAAGGGTTAATAAAATATATCGTGATTTATGTATTTGTCGGATAAAGTCTAGAGGCTTATGTAATCTGTCATTTTGTAAATTAATTTAATATATCGATAAAAAAACTATTCGCTATATCTGACAGAGGTACACTTCAGAAAAATAAATCGTCTGTTCATGTCAAAAAGACAGTCTCTACTGTCACGAGCCAAATTTAATACAATTTTTTAAGTTATACAAATTTTTATCAATATTTTTTTGATTTATTTAACCAATCTGTAATCGGCGGCACGTCTTCATCCGACGATGTCTCATTTCCTGCTCACTCGCCCCGATGGCTTTCGCCGATGCCGAAAAAAGCGGAGGCGATGCGAGACCTCCCGGAGGTGCACCTTCTGGCAGCCGGCGAGACGCTCGCCGCAGTCTTCGGCGGGAGCCTCAGGCAGGCGAGACAGCGCTGGTTCCGACATGTTGTGTGCAACAATATTCTCAAATCGTCTGCGAGATGGCGAGGACAAGTTGCGGATATAGTGTTTTGGGGAAATGGAAATTGTCGTCTTCGTCGGGTTCGGGCACTCTCCATATGCCGACGGCGGGCGCGGGTGCGGTTTCGGCGGCGAAGGGTCTGTCGGTGCCGATTGCCCTGAGGAGCATGCCGCTCTCCGAGGCATCCATATATGCCATAGGTTTTGCGGGACAACCCGCGATGCCGGATTCGGGCGACCACTGCCGTTCCCATTCCGCAGAGTCGCGGGGTATGACCCTCGACACTTCCCTTTTCCAGCCGGGTAGCTTCAGCGAGGCAATCCTGAGCGTCGTCGCCGGCAACTGCAGGTCGACGGCATAGAGTCCGCATGGCATCATCTTGCAAGAGAAGCCGGGAGTAATCGTCTCGCCTCCACCGAGCATATGCGGCGGAGCCTCCAAAAGAATATTCCTGCCGCAGGAGGGCAGGAGTGCCTTGATCCGCAAGGCGATCATGTCTTGCGCCCAGGGGGCGCCTACGGCAGACAGCGACTCGCGCCGCCGGGGATTCTCCCCCGACAGCGCCATCACGTCGGTCTGCAGTCCAAGTATATTGTACAGCATCTTTTCTTAATTTAAACATTTTCCCGGTTGTCCGGTTCCGGTCTGCTCCATGCGAGGCGGATCCGCTTGCGGCGGAACTCCGCCGAACCCTCGATCACCGCCTGCACCACAGGGTCGTCGGTCTCGTAGGAGGCGGGGGTGGTGCCGCCGCCACAAAGATGGCCGCCGGTAAACGACACGCGCATCCGCGTGCGCCCGATGCAGAACACGGGATGCCACTCCATCATCCCGCTTACCTCATATCGCTTCTTCATACGGTTATCTCTCCTGTGTTTTCTTTCCATTCGTCGTTCTCATACACCCACATCGTGCCGTTGAGGGCGGCAGACGAGATCGCGGGACAGGGCGACACGAGGTAGTAGACGGTTCCCGACACTCCTTCCGGGGCATCCTTGCTGTCCCAGAGCATCAGACGTCTGTCGCCGCCGGTGCCTTCCTCGCCTTCACCGTCGATCCAGATATGGCAGCTTCCCTTCAGGGCGAGCGCGTCCCATATCAGGATACCGCTTCTGGTTGCCTCGTGTCCTGTCATGCGGTCTTCGAAACTGTGCTCTGCGCTATACACGTAGTGCACGAGTCTGTCTTCTCCTATCAGCGCGCCGCTGTGGCTCCAGCCGAGACGGTCCAGGGTCGGTTCTCGCTTTATCTCGATGTCGCCAAACACTGTGTGGAAGTTGGTCACTGTCCAGCCCACGCTGTTGGTCTTCGTGGAGATATGGATCTCGGGATGCTTGGAGTAGTCGATACACTGTATCTGCTCCAGGAGATCCTTGCCGGCAAGAAGTAGGGCGGTCTTGGGCACGTCTTCGCCGGTGAAGAACATCTTGGCGAGGGCGATTATCTTCTCTACCGTCCAACCGCCGGTGTGCTGCAGCTCACGCTTGAACTGCCATCTGAGTCCCTCGGTGGTGTAGACATACTGCATGCCGAGTCTCGGAACGCTTACCTGAAACTTCCCTGCGCGTCCTGCCCAGAGTGTACGGTTGCCGCGCACCTTGAAGTTGGCTATCGCCTGCTCGGCGACTACTGCCTTGGCAAACGGGATACGTTTGCGCTGGGAGTCGAAATAGTCGCTCACCACCTGGTTCATTCCTCTTTTCTGCAGATAGATGCGTGTCGGCTGCGGCACTATAAGGTCCGGATCCACTTCCTTCTGTGTCTCGTAGAGGGAGTTGGCAAGCATCACTATCTTACTGCCGGCGGGAATCGGCGGCACTGTCGAGGTCTCGTCTTCGGGAGATGCCTTGACGCCGTTGACCGCCTTCACCACGGGATTGCCGGTTCCGGCATCATGTCCCACCACAAAGAGCATCAGCGGTCTGCCCGGTGTCGGAGTCTTGCCGTCGCTGTCATAGCCATCCACTCCTTTCACCAACAGGGTGGTGTATTCTCTCGGGAGGTTCTGCTCTCCTGGCAGCAGCGGCAGGTTTACCTGCACCTGGTTGGCGTTGGTGTCGCTGACTGTGGTGAGGGTGGACTTTGGTTCGTCTATCATGTAGTGGTCCACCTCCGGCGAATTTACCTTCACGCGCTTGGCGCGAAGCATAAGGTTCATGAGCGGCGTGTCGTCGCTATTGAATTGAAACAGTTGCTGGTCAATGTCGGTGTCGACAAAACTACCCGGTTTGATACCACCGGTCGCATTGGCAAGCGACCCTACCGTAGCGGGCGCACCCGCCTGAATTGAAACATTCATAAATTAGAATTAGAATTGAAAATTGAGAATTGAAAATTGAAAATTATTTTCGCGCGTCAATCGTGGAGGGAGCGACCTCTGGGCGCGACTCAAAAGCACCGGTCCCTCCGCGTCGCGAAGCCAATTATGCATTATGACTTGCTTTAGCTTGAGCGAAGCTAATTATGCATTGCTTAAGCATTAAGCAAAGGCGGCAAGGTCAAAGATTGAATGGCATTTAGGTTCCACCGAAAGCCCTGAATACATAGGTTCCGCATCCTCGGCGTTATTCAGTTCGCCAAGAATCTGCTCAATCGCGGCATTCCTATTATCGCGGATAAGGTCAAGCACCCTTTCCGCTCCCATATTCTCGATCATCTCCCGAATGCTTTCCAAAGCTTCCTCAGCCGCCTTCGAGCCCTCAGCCTTCTCAGAGCTCTCAGAGCCCTCAGATTTCTCAGATTTCTCGGAGTTCTCGGAGCTTTCAGACCCCTCGGAGCTTTCGGAGCCCTGAGAGCTCTCGGAGCTCTCAGAGCTTTCGGAGCTCTCAGAGTCCTTAGGGTCCTTAGAGTCCTCTGAGCTTTCCGAGTTCTTCAAGGCTTTCTTTTCTTCAAGGTCATAGATGACATCCTCCCCGTCTTCGTTCTTCTCTTTCATCTCGAATTTCTTCATAAAGCAAATTATTTTGATTTCCGAGTGCAAAATTAATCCCTCTCATCCCCCTTATCCCTTATCGCCATAAAATCCCCATCCCAATTCTCAATTTTCAATTTTCAATTCTAATCGATTCAGTCCCCCTCCTCCAGTAGGAAGATGCTCTCGACAGGTTTGCAAAAAAAACGACTGATCTTTATGGCAAGTGGTGTCGAGGGAAGAAACCTCCCCCTCTCTATGGCAACAATGGTCTGTCGGCTCACACCGACTGCTTCGGCAAGCTGCTGCTGCGTGATGTCCATTTCGGCTCGTTCAACCTTAATCCTGTTCTTCATTGCCGCATAGTTTATTGTATTTATACATTGAATACCGGAAGTTGCATACAAAAATTATCGGGAACAATGCAAGATTCATTATTGCAAACAAAGCGAACGCAAGTCCGTTTATCAGAAGAGTACACAACACTAACAGCGTGACATACACATACAGAGAGTTGAGCAACGATGACAGACGTATAGATCTCGTCATCTCATCCTCGATGCGTTCTCGGGAACACAATATGAAGAGTGCACCGACAGCTATTCCGATAATCACGACATCATTGACAACAGTCTCAGTAATTCCTGAAAAACAAGTTATTCCCAAAACGATAAGCGCCCCCATTATAAGACAGGGTACAAACAGAATCCAGCCTATCAGCTGAAAGACACGTGGAAAAAGGCGATTTTTCATAAGAATGAATTTTTATGGTTATTATTCATCTGCAAAGTTATATAATCTTTTACAATTAGACAAACATTCTATACATTTTGTTTAGTAATAATGACATGATTTATTATTGAATGAACAGGAGAACTATGCATTCATTTTTTCCAGAAGGCGCGGGTGAAGAGAAGGAGCACGGTGTAGAGCTCAAGACGTCCTGTGAGCATTATGAAACTAAGGGTCCATTTGGCGGCTACCGGAAGTATCGCAAAACTGCTGGTGAGTCCGGGTGTCTCCAGTCCCACACCGGCATTGGATATAGCTGACAGCGCGAAGAAGAAACTCTGCGACACCGGCACTCCCATTGCCGACAGAAGGATACCTCCTATCAGTATAACCATGAAGTAAAGGGCGAGAAACGCCAATACCTTCATCACTATCACATACGATGTGCCTCTGCCGTTGAAATTCACAGTCTTCACTATCGACGGGTGCATCGTGCGGTACATCTCGTTTTTCAAAAACCGGAAGAGAATGATAAATCTGTCGATCTTGGCGCCTCCCGACGTACTGCCGGCACATCCACCTATCGCCATGAAGATAATCATAATCACATACGGCACCGCTCCCCACGACGCGAAGTGAGGTTCCACAAGTCCCGTAGATGTTAGGATAGAGATACTTTGAAACAGCGGAACGATAGTAAAGTCCTGCCAGTCGCGCGCCAATCCCTGCGCTACTATCGAGATGGTGAATATAAGATAGCCAGCGAATATCGTGTAGCAAAACCATCTGAAAGCGTCGTTTTGCCACGGTATACGTTTGCGCTCGCCGTAAATGGTGGCAAAGATAAGGTTGAAGTTGACACCTCCGATAAACATGAACACTGTCAACACGATAATGATATAGGGGCTGTTCCAGTCGCCGACGCTCATGTCGCTTGTGGAGAAACCTCCCGTCGACATGGTGGACAGTCCATGGCAGATTGCCTCGAAAAAGTTCATCTTTGAGAGCCACAGCAGCAGTATGCATGCGATGGTGAAGAATATGTAGATGAACCATAGCGTCTTGGCGGTGTTGCTCACGCGAGGTCGCAGTTTGTCGTGCGTGATTCCGGTAACCTCTTCGTTAAACATCAGCATACCGCCCCTATTGTTGAGCATCGGCACCACTGCCAAGGTGAAGAGGATGATTCCGAGACCTCCGATCCACTGCAGCAGACAGCGCCACAGAAGTATGGAGTGGGGCACATGCTCCAGGGTGTCGAGCACCGACGCCCCGGTGGTGGTGAATCCGCTCATGGTCTCGAAAAAGGCGTCGGTGACACTCGTGTGCGTGCCGCTCAGAAGAAACGGAAGCATTCCGAACATCGAGAGTATGATCCACGTAAGCGATGTCAGAAGTATCGCCTCCCGTTTTCCAAGGTCCCGGCTGCGGGGTTTCAGACTCATGAGCGCCATGGCGCTCGCAAGTGTTATCGCCATCGACAGCAGGATGGGCTGTGTCGCGGAATCCTTGTAGAGGAAGGTAGTGATGAGAGGAAACGCCATAAACCCGGACAGCACCATCAGAAGCCATCCGATGGTGCGCAGGAGCATGCGCAGATTGATATATTCGTTATGTCGGAATTTCAATTGAACCACTTTTCTATCTTGGAAATTAAACCGCTGAGACAGAACACCACCACATGGTCGCCAGGCTGTATGTGGGTCATACCGCCGATCAGTTCCGCATGACCGTCGCGCATCAGCGCGGCGAGAGTCATACCCCACGGCAGGTTAAGGTCCTTGACCGGCGACTTGGTGATGCGCGACTTCTCCTTTACCTCAAGCTCGCACACCTCGGCGTCGGCGAGTGCCAGAAATTTTGAATTCGACTGGTCGGTGTCGAGAAGTATCTGAAAGATGCTACTCGACGCCATCAGTTTCTTATTGATGGTGGTGCCGATGTTAAGGCTTTCAGCCACACTCAGAAACTGCAGGTTCTCTACGTCGGCAATCGTCTTCGGCACTCCGAAGTCCTTGGCTGTTAGGCAGGAGAGGATATTGGTCTCCGACTGGCGCGTCAGCGACATGAAGGCGTCATACTGGTAGATGTTGTTTTCTCTCAGCACCTCGATGTCGCGGCCGTCGCCGTACACAACCTCGATTTCGGGAATTTCCGTGGCGAGATACTCGCACCTGTCGCGGTCGATGTCAATAACCGTGATGTTGTAGCGGTCGTGATACTCGGCGCAGAAGCGCAACGCTATCTGACTGCCTCCCACAATCATTATCTTCTTTATGACCTTCTTCTTCTTGCCGCATAGCTCGCGCACTTCCTCCACATGGTCAGGAGTGGTGATGAAATACACTATATCGTCCTGCTCGATGGTGTCGTTGCCGCCCGGTATCACCGTCTCAGCGTTCCGCTTTATGGCGGATACATGGAAATGGTGTGCCGACACCGGCAGGTCGCGCAGCTTGACGCCACACAGTTTGGCATTGTCGCGTATCTTGACGCCTATCAGCAGCAACTGGCCGCCTCCCAACTCTCCCCAGTAGCGCGCCCAGTTGTGGGCAAGCGCGAGGTCTATTGCCTGCGCCGCGAGATATTCGGGATATATCAGCGTGTCGATACCCAATTCCTTTAGTATCTGCAGATTGTTTTTTTCTAAAAACTCGAAGTTGTCGATACGTGCCACTGTCTTCTTCACGCCGAGTTTCTTGGCGATGGAGCAGGAAGTGATGTTGCGTGTCTCAAACGGTGTCACGGCTATATACAGATCCGCACTGCTGATTCCGGCGGTGCGCATCGTGTCAAAAGAGGATGTGGAGCCGTAGAGGGTCATCAGATTGTAGTGCTGGTCGATGTTGTCGAGTTTCTGCTGGTCGTTGTCGATCAGCACTATGTCCTGACTTTCGTTGCTCAGCATCTTTGCGAGGTGTGTGCCCACCTCGCCGGCTCCCGCTATTATGATCTTCATTGAATCCGGATATTAGCGTTTACCGACCATTTCCCTTACTGCCGCGGCGATGCCGTCGGCGTCATAACCGCACTGTGCCCGCAACTGACCGACGGCTCCATGCTTGACCCAGCTGTCGGGGGCGCCGAGTGTGCGTATTTCCACATTTCGTCCGTGGTCACGAAGCCATTCGGTCACCACGCTTCCGAAACCACCGGTCGCCACGCCGTCTTCCACCGTCACTACAATATCGTGATTCTCGGTTATCTTCCTCATCAGGCCCTCGTCGAGTGGCTTGACCCATATCATGTCGTAGAGATCAACAGGGGTGCCCTCCGCGGCAAGTATGTCGCGGGCTTTCACCGCCTCTCCCAATATCGGGCCTAACGTGAGTATGGCGACCCTGCTGTCGGGTGTCTCCGAGATTGTACGTCCTTTGCCGGTCTCTATCAGCCGCATCTCGGTTTCCCAGTCCTTGGTGGTAGCCTTCCCTCGCGGATAACGAATGGCGAGAGGTCCGCACGTCTGCAGAGAACTGTACATCAGGTTGCGTAGCGTCTCCTCGTCGGCGGGCGATGCTATACGCAGTCCCGGTATGCACCGCAGGTATGCGATGTCGAGAAGTCCGTGGTGCGTCACGCCGTCTTCTCCCACTATTCCCGCCCTGTCGATGCAGAAGGTCACCGGGAGCCCCTGGATGCAGACATCGTTTACAATATTGTCGTATGCTCTCTGGAGAAATGAGGAGTAGATGGCGGCGAAGGGTCGTTTGCCACCCGTGGCGAGACCTCCCGAGAATGTCACGGCATGTCCTTCCGAAATTCCCACGTCGAAGGTACGCTCCGGATAAGCCTGCATCATCCTTGTCATGGAGGTGCCGCTGAGCATACCGGCGGTGACGCCCATCACGCGGTCGTCTTTGTCGGCGAGTTCCACAAGTGTCCTGCCGAACACCTCCTGCCAGGGGAGGGGGCAGTCTTTGGAACCGGAAATCAGTTTCTCCCCGGTCTCGGGGTCGAACATGCCGGGTGCATGCCACTTCGCGGGATTCTCCTCAGCGGGTTTGTAGCCTTTCCCTTTCACGGTGTGCAGATGCAGCAGGCGAGGGGTCTGCATGTCCTTGATGTCGGTGAGGATCTTTACTATCTTTATCACGTCATGCCCGTCGAAGGGTCCGAAATATCTTATGTTGAGTCCCTCGAAGATGTTCTGCTTGCCGCTCACAAGGCTTTTGAGTGAGTTGGCAAATCGCTGTATGCGTCCCTTGCCCTGCTCCGACACCATTCCCTTGTTGCGGAAAGCGTTGAAAATCTTTGCGCGCCAGCGGTTGTAGCCTGCCGACGTGGACATCTCCGATAGATATTTATGGAGACCTCCCACATTGGCGTCGATGCTCATCTCGTTGTCGTTCAGTATTATGAGCAGATTATTGGGGTTGTTTGCCACGTTGTTGAGCCCCTCGAACGCCAGTCCACCGCTGATTGACGCGTCACCAATCACAGCCACAGTGCGGCGCTCCTCATTTCCCGGGGTATTGCGGTCGGCTATCGCCCTGCCGAGCGCCGCCGAGATGGAGTTGGACGCGTGGCCGGTCATGAATGTGTCGTAGTCCGATTCCAGAGGGTTCGGAAAACCGCTGATGCCTCCGAGTTTGCGCTGGTTGGCAAACGCTTCCTTGCGACCTGTGAGAATCTTGTGGGCGTATGCCTGATGACCGACATCCCAGAAGAGATGGTCGGTGGGGGTGTCGTATACATAATGGAGGGCGACTATAATGTCGACGGCTCCCATGCTTGATGCGAAGTGTCCGGGATTGACCGACAGATGGTCGATCAGAAATCTCCGGATTTCAGAACACAGCTCGGGCAACTGCTCGAGACGCAGACGCCTGACGTCTGCCGGCGAGTTGATGCTGTCAAGTATGCCGTAGCCTTCACTTCGGACTTCGGTTGCCTGAGTTGATGCTGATTCCTGTTCCATACAATGTTCTTCCTTCAAGAAGTAAGATATTTTACTTGTTGCCCCTGTATTTCTTGTAGAGGGGAACGAAAATGATGATTCCGCTCATCGCCGCTATCAGGATGTTTTTCAGGTTAAATCCATCGGCGGAAGTGAGCAGCCCAACGCTTAGCCACACCCATAGGAGGGCGAGCAATGCAAGTCCTGCGATACGTGTCGGTTTCATTTCAATTGCGAAGTTAACAAATTTTTTTGATATAATGCCGATTTTTTTTACTAATTTTGCATAACAAAAATGAGAAGAGTCAGCTCTTCATAGTCACCTATCTTTACCTCATGCCAAATTTCGACAATTATTCTCCTGAGATTCCACAGTTGGACGACAGTCAGGAAATATTGGATACACAGGATATAGTTCAGCAACCGGAACCCGTGCGTACCTCGCGACGCAGGCGTCCCCGAGCGACGCAGGAGCCCGCGTCTCAACCCGAAACGCGCCGTAGCGCAGGTTCCAAACGTGAGGCGCGTCCCCAAGAGAAAACCGCTCCGCCCCGACGGTCACTGTCGCAGGCGTTCGGCGACTTTTTCGGGTCTACTGCCACGAAACTGGTCGCCGGCATCGTGCTCGGCGGTCTCGGTTTCTGGTTTGCCGTCGCCTTCTTTTCCTATTTCGCTTCATGTGTCGCCGACCAGAGCGCGGTGACTTCACTCCCAGCCGGAGAGGCGGGAAATGTCGTCAACGCTGCCGGCGAGGGCGGCGCGCGCCTAACCGAACTGGTGATCAACCAAGGGTTCGGACTCGGAGCGTTCGTGCTGGTGGTGTGGCTCATTTGTATGTCGCTGAAACTCCTTGTGGGGTATCCGCGATTCCGTGTGCTCGACTTCACCATCAAATGCCTCGTGGCGTTCATCACGCTCAGTGTGGTGACGGGAATGCTTTCCATCGGTCTCGACACCACTGCCAATTGGGGCGGTTTCCACGGACGTTATATCAATGAGAGAATTTATGAGTTCATCGGTTGGTCGGGAGCCGTAATACTCTCATGCGTGCTTATAGCGATCTTCACGGTTATCTGCCTCCGCGACATCATAAAATGGCTGCTGGTGAAGAAACGCGCCTTCGACGAGCGACGACGCATTCGCCGCGAGGAGTTGGAGGCTCAGCTGCAGAAAGAAAGAGAAATAAAGGAGATGGAGCGCCGCGAGCAGCGTGACGAAGCGATGTCGGGAGAGGGAGCCGATCTGATTACAGAGACTCCGGAGCAACCGGCGGCGGAGAATGTTACATTCAACCCCGATTCCGACACCATTTTTGATATTCCTGACCTCGAGGAGGAGGATTATGAGGAAACAGACAGCGACGACGTCGCGGCGGCTGAGGAAAACTATGTGTTGGTGACAGAAGACCGTCTTATAGATATCCCGGCAGCCGAGGAACCGGTGGCCGCAACGGTTGAGACCTCGGAAAATACCTCTGATGATGCCGATATGGCGGAGACTGAGGAGGCGGCTATTCTTCCGGTTGAGGCGCAAGCTGTAGTTGATGAACCGGCTGCTGAAGTGCCGGTCTCCGTGGAACCGGTGACGGAAGTTCATGCCGATGATGCGACCTCCGATGTAATGACGGTAAATGTGAACCAGATAGAGAAAGGTGACTCGAAGGCTCCGGCGGAATATGACGCCAACCTCTTTACCCACTCATATCGGTTCCCTCCCGCTGAGTATCTCCGTGAGGGATCCGGCAGAATTTCTGTGGATGCCGACGAGCAGCTGGAAAACAAGGAGAAGATTCGGAAGACTCTTCTTGATTTCGGCATTCCGATCACGAGCATCGAGGCTACCGTGGGTCCGACTGTGACACTGTATGAGATTAAGCCGGAAAACGGTGTGAAAATCGTGAAGATCAAGAATCTGGTCGACGATATTGCCCTTTCGCTTGCCGCTATCGGTGTGCGTATCATCGCCCCGATTCCCGGAAAGGGTACCGTGGGCATAGAGGTCGCAAACAAGGACCCGCAGACGGTGTCGATGCGCACCATCATCGAGTCTAAGGCTTATCAGGACGCGAAGTTCAAACTTCCCATTGCGATGGGCTCCACTATTTCCAACGATGTGTATATAGCCGACCTGTCGAAGATGCCCCACTTGCTTGTGGCAGGTGCTACCGGTCAAGGTAAGTCGGTTGGCCTCAACGCTATAATCACTTCTCTGCTTTACAGTAAGCGGCCGGAGGAACTGAAATTCGTGCTCGTGGACCCCAAGAGGGTAGAGTTCTCGCTGTATTCGAAGATTGAGAACTATTATCTCGCGAAGATTCCGGACAGTCCCCAGCCCATCATTACCAATATGGAGAATGTGGTGGCTACTCTCAACTCGCTCTGCATCGAGATGGACGAGCGCTACAAACTGCTTGAGACGGCGTTTGTGCGTCAGGTGTCGGAATACAATGAGAAGTTCCGGGCCAATAAACTCAATCCTCGCGACGGACACCGTTTTATGCCATATATAGTGGTGGTGATTGATGAGTTTGCCGACCTGATCATGACTGCAGGCAAGGAAGTGGAACTCCCAATAGCGCGTCTCGCGCAGCTTGCTCGTGCCGTAGGCATTCATGTGATTGTCGCCACTCAGCGACCTTCCACTAATGTGATTACAGGTATGATCAAGGCAAACTTCCCGGTGCGTATCGCCTTCAAGGTGGCGTCGGGTGTTGACTCCAAGACCATCCTCGACTCCACCGGTGCCCAGCAGCTCATAGGCAGGGGCGACATGCTGATAAGCAACAACGGCGAGATGACTCGCGTGCAGTGTGCTTTCGTCGATACTCCGGAAGTGGAGGAAATATGCGACTATATCTCTCGACAGCCGTATCCGCAGGGTCCATATATCCTTCCGGAACCGCAGGTTGGCGGTGCCGAACCGGCGGATGCCGAGCCGTTGTCTTCCATAAAGAAAGACCCGCTGCTGGAGGAAGTGGCGCGTCAGGTGGTGATGAGTGGCACTGCTTCCACTTCGGCTGTTCAGCGCAGGTATGAGATCGGCTTCAACCGCGCCGGCAGAATAATGGACCAGCTGGAAGCTTTCGGAATCGTGGGACCCGCAACCGGCGGCAAACCCCGAACAGTCCTCGTCGACATGATGGGCCTCGATAATATACTCTCCTCAATCTAATGAATCATCGGAGCACTCGGAGTCCTCAGAGTTCTCAGAGCTCTCGGAGTGCTCAGAGCTCTCGGAGTTCTCAGAGTCTTCAGAGTTCTCAGAGTTCTCAGAGTGCTCGGAGTTCTCATAGCTAAAAAAATGAATATGAAAATCAAGATAATAAGAATCCTCGCTATAATAATAGCATCGCTCTCCCTATCATCTGCCTCTGCCCAGACGGCAGACTCCGTGATGAAGAAGACTGCTGAGAAAATCAATGTCTCCTCAGGTCTGTCGGCTTCGTTTTCCCTTGTGTCCGGCAATAACAAGGTGTCCGGCACTCTGAAGTCGTCCGGAAGAAAATTCGCTATCCGCACCTCTTCCGCCTCCACCTGGTATGACGGCAAGTCTATGTGGACCTATAATGCCAATTCAGGTGAGACAATCCTCACCACTCCCACAGCTCAGGAAGTGGCGGAGGCAAATCCCCTCAGTCTCGTCAACAGTTACGCCGCCTCCTTCACAGCGGCATTCTCCAAGACTGCAAAAAAAGGAAGCAAGACGATAGTGCTGACACCCAAATCCAAGAAGTTGGGTTATAAGAGTGTGCACGTCACAATCTCCGACGCCACATCACTGCCGGTTTCAATAGTGGTGGTTCCGTCGTCAGGACAGAGGATGACGCTGTCAATAAGCAACGTCAAACTAAATGCCGCCATCCCGGCCTCCACATTCGTATACCCCAAAAAGGATTACCCCAAGGCTGAAATCGTAGACCTAAGATAGTAAATTCAATGCACAATGCATAATTCATAATGCATAATTGGCTTCGCGACTCAGTAAGACACGATGCGGCGAATAATTATGAATTATACATTATGAATTATGCATTAATTTGGCTATGTTTCTAAGCAAAATACCCTCAAGAATTGTTAAATCTTTAGGAAAGGACCGTACCCCTCTTCATCCTTCCCCAAAACATAATTACTAATTATTAATTACTAATTACTAATTATTAAAACATGTCGAAAATAAAAGTTCTGATAATAGGATCCGGTCCCGCCGGATATACCGCCGGCATTTATGCCGGGCGTGCAAATCTGTCGCCGGTTATTTATGAAGGCAATCAGCCCGGCGGACAACTCACCCAAACCACTGAGATAGAGAATTTCCCCGGTTATCCCAAAGGTATCGGAGGAATGGAGATGATGGACGAACTGCGTATGCAGGCTGAGCGTTTCGGCGCCACCGTCATTCCCCGTAACATCGAAAGCATTGACCTCTCAAAACGTCCTTTCATTGCGAAAGACGACCGCGGTGAGGAAGTGATAGCAGAGTCGGTGATCGTCTGCACCGGCGCAAGCGCCAAATATCTTGGCCTTGACGACGAAAAGAAATATCAAGGCATGGGCGTGAGCGCATGCGCTGTCTGCGACGGTTTCTTCTACCGCAAGAAAGACGTGGCGGTAGTGGGTGGCGGCGACACCGCATGCGAGGAGGCTCTATATCTCTCGTCGCTCTGCCGTAAGGTGTATCTCGTGGTCAGAAAACCATATCTCCGTGCAAGCGACGTGATGCGCCGCCGTGTGGTGGACGCTCCCAACATCGAGATTCTTTTCGAATGCAACGTCACCGGTCTCTTCGGTGAAGACGTCGTGGAAGGCGCTCATGTGGTGAGGGCTGTCGGTACTCCCGAGGAAGACCATTTCGACATAAAGATCGACGGTTTCTTCTTAGGTATAGGACATCATCCCAACACCGCGTTCCTCAACGGACAACTCGAGGTTGACGCCGAAGGCTACATAAAGGTGGACGGTGCCACTACCCGTACCAACGTAGAGGGCGTGTTTGCCGCCGGCGACGTAGCGGACCCGCGTTACCGTCAGGCTATCGTGGCAGCCGGTTCAGGCGCAAAGGCTGCTCTTGATGCCGAGAAATTCCTCACTGACCATTCGGAACTGTAAAAAGCCTGCGTATGGCAACCGACTGTAATACCACAGACCTCGAAAAACAAACCAAACTGGACCGCCGTTATCTGAGAATGGCGGCTATTTGGAGCGAGAACTCCTATTGCCGACGCCGGCAGGTAGGTGCCCTCATTGTCAGGGACAATATGATTATATCCGACGGCTACAACGGTACCCCGGCGGGTTTCCCGAACATTTGCGAGGAAAATGACGTTACCTTCCCGTATGTGCTGCACGCCGAGGCTAACGCCATAACGAAGGTGGCGCGTAGCAATAACTCAAGCGAGGGCGCTACACTTTATGTCACGGCATCGCCCTGTATGGAATGCAGCAAACTGATTATCCAGGCGGGTATCAAGAGGGTGGTGTTTTCCGACCTGTATAGAATACGCGACGGTCTCGACCTTCTGCAGCGTGCCGGTATCGAAGTGGTACACATGCCGCTTGCTTAATTTATAGGACCTTTCTGAGAGCGTGTCTCATTAGATAGTAAGATGAACAGAAAAAGGAATATTGGATTTGTCCTGATACCGCTCGTGCTTGCAATAGGCATCGTCGGCGGTATCTTTATCGGTAAATATATGTCGATAAGCAGAGTGTCACCGGCCGAGGCGAAACTCCGCACAATCGCCGACCTGATAGAGAATGAGTATGTCGACGATGTGGATGTTGACTCTCTGTTGGCATCTGTCGTGCCCGACTTGCTGGCAGGTCTCGACCCCCATTCGGTATATATGTCGGCTGAGGAACTGGTCAGCACCAACGAGGACATGGACGGTCATTTCTCTGGTGTCGGTGTGTCGTTTCAGATTGTGAACGACTCCGTGGTTGTGGTGGAGGTCATAGCGGGTGGTCCCGCCGAGAAAGCCGGCATCCTCAACGGCGACAAGATAGTTCAGGCAAACGATTCTTCTATCACCGGAAAGAAGGCTACGCAAGACAATGTATTCAAGACCTTGCGCGGCCCCAAGGGAAGCAAGGTGGCTCTGAAGGTGAAGCGGTCCAATTCCGCCAAGCTCCTCAGTTTCGACGTTGTCCGCGACGATATTCCCGTCAATACTGTCGATGCCGTGTATATGGCGGATGAGAAGAACGGTATAGGTTACCTCAAGGTGTCGAAATTCGGTAGAAATACTTATGAGGAGTTCATGCAGGCTATCTCGCAGCTCCGCGGGCAGGGTGCGAAAAGTCTTATCGTGGACCTGCGCGGCAATGTGGGCGGTTTCCTCGACCAGGTGATTCTGATGGCAAATGAATTCCTGCCCGAAGACCGAATAATAGTCAGCACAAACGGGAAGCTCGTCGAAAACAAAAGCATAGCCATGACCGACGGCAACGGACGGTTTCAGAAGATGCCGCTGACAGTGCTGATGGACGAGTATTCGGCTTCGGCTTCGGAGATTTTCGCCGGTGCCATGCAAGACAATGACCGCGGTCTCGTGGTGGGACGCCGCTCATTTGGCAAAGGCCTCGTGCAGCATCAGATCGAACTCCCGGACAGTTCGGCTATCAGACTTACTGTGGCTCGTTACTACACACCTTCCGGCAGATGCATACAGAAACCCTACGAGAGGGGAGAAGACGGCAAGTATGTGCTCGACATTTATGACCGATATCAGCATGGCGAGTTCTACAATGCCGACAGCATAAAACTCGACAAGAGCAAACTCTATCTCACCAACGGTGGAAGGAAGGTCTACGGTGGCGGCGGAATCATGCCGGATGTATTCGTGCCGGAAGATACCACCGGCTACACTTCATACTATGTCAGCGTAAGCAATCAGGGTCTCATCACCAAGTATGCCATGCAGGTGACCGACAGATACCGCGAGCTGACGAAAAACGTGAAGACTACTGATGAACTGTACCGCGTGATTCCGCGCGACCAGACTCTCCTCGAGGGTTTCGTGGAGTTCGCCACGAAAAACGGTGTGCCCGCGCGCTGGTATTATATAAATAAGAGCCGTCCGCTAATCCTAAACCTTCTGAAGGCGCAGATTGCAAGAAACGTTCTCGGATATTCCGGTCTTATCCAGACCCTAAACGAGGAAGACGAGACTGTGCAGAAGGCGCTGGAACTGACCAGAGACGGCAAGAACCTTAAACTATAATTTAAACATGGAAAAATCCGACATTCGTAGAAAGATGAAGAATCTCCGCCTGATGCTCTCCGAAATGGAAAAGGAGTCGGCGGCAGACGAGGTGTTCTCAAAACTTGAGCAGACGGCAGCCTTCATGATGGCTGACAACATTCTGATGTATCATTCCCTGCCCGACGAACTATCCACTGTAAGGTTTCTCAGGAAGTGGCGCGACAGAAAACATTTTTTCCTCCCGAGAGTAAACGGCGTGAATCTCGAGATTCTTCCGTTTGAGGAATCAAGACTCGAACTCGGCGCGTTTCACATTGAGGAACCGACCGGCAACGACCTCACGGATGTCGACGACATAGAACTTATGGTGATTCCGGCTGTGGCTTTCGACAGGAAAGGAAACAGACTCGGCAGAGGCAAAGGATTCTACGACAGGCTTCTGAAGACCTCGCGAGCCATAAAGATCGGGGTAGGGTATGAGTTTCAGCTACTCGACGACATTCCCTGCGAGCCTCACGACGTGGCGATGGATATGGTGATAACGCAAAAAACTTTGATAAAACTGTAATTTTTGAATACCTTCTGCGTCTTATATGTTAAAGTGGCTCGTCAGAAGTTACTTGCCCTGCTTCACGGGAAGCTTGATTTTTGAAATATTATAAACCAACAATATCAACAAGTATGAAAAGACTATCAAGTCTGATGGCGCTGATGCTCGTATGCATCTTCGCCTTTGCCCAGCAGTTGACGCCGCTGGCTCTAAAACCGGAAGTGAAGACCGGTGTCCTCCCCAACGGGTTGACGTATTATATTCTTCACAATGAGCAACCCAAGGAGCGCGCTAACTTCTACATAGCGCAGAAGGTGGGAAGTGCCCTCGAGACTCAGGAGCAGCTCGGACTCGCGCACTTCCTGGAGCACATGGCGTTTAACGGTATCACCCATTATCCAGGCAAGAACATGCTCAACTATCTGCAGTCGAAAGGTATCCGTTTCGGCGCGGACATCAACGCATATACCGGTTTTGACGAGACCGTCTACAACATCAACAATGTAATCACCACCGACAAGCCGCTCATGGACAGCGTGCTTCTCGTGATTCGCGACTGGTGTGACGGCATCCTTCTCGAGGAGGCTGAGATCGAGGCTGAGCGCGGTGTCATAAATGAAGAGTGGAGACAGCGTAACGACGCTCAGTCAAGAATGTTTGAGGCTGTGCTTCCCCAGATCTTCTCCGAATACCAGTATCAGCAGACCCCTATCGGCAAGATGGAGGTTGTCATGAACTTCAAGCCCGAGACTCTCCGCGCTTATTATAAGAAATGGTATCGTCCCGACCAGCAGGGCATCGTAATCGTTGGTGACTTCGACGCCGACGAGATGGAGAAGAAGGTTAAGGAACTTTTCTCTACTGTCAAACTTCCTGAAAATCCCGCTCCGCGCGAGTATGTCACCATCAGCGACAACCAGAAGCCCATCTACGCCCACTATGCTGACCCCGAACTCGGCATGACCACAATCTACACTATGTTCAAAAGCGATAAGATGCCGCGCGAGATGCGAAACACTGTGGAAGGATACATGTCGGAGGCTCTGATGCAGACTGTGCTCGTGAAGATGATCCAGGATCGTCTCGACGAATACTCCAACAATCCCGAGTGCCCTTATTCCGCCGCTCAGGTGATGCTCGGCGACTTCCTTGTTGCCGTTACCAAAGACGCATTCACAGTAGTGGTTATTCCCAAGGACGATCCCATCAAGGCATACAAGTCGGCTATGGGTATCGTGACCCGCGCCTGCAAGACCGGTTTCACTCCCACAGAGCTTGAGCGCGCCAACGCCGATCTTCTCAATGGTTACGAAAAGTCGTTCAACGAGCGTGACAAGACATACAGCGAGGCTTACGGTCGCGAGCTGATTCGTCATTTCATCTCAAACGAGCCCACACCAGGCATCGAGACCGAGCTTAACCTTGCCAAGCAGCTTCTCCCGATGATTCCTGTGGAGGCTTACAACCAGGTGGCTCAGCAGATCCTTACTCCTGAAAACGAGGTTATCCTCGTCAGCGAGCCGATTGTTCCCAACAAAAAACTACTTGAGGAGGCTGAGATGGTAGAGGCTCTTCAGGCTACTCTCAACGACAAGTATGAGGCTTATGTCGACGAGGTGATCACAGAGCCCCTTATCGCAAAACTTCCCGCTCCCGGAAGCGTGAAGGCTGTGAAGGACAACGCCCAGATGGGAACTAAGGAATTCACACTCTCCAATGGCGTGAAGGTGATTCTGAAGACTACAGACTTCAAGGCTGACGAAATTAAGTTGGAGGCTTTCCGCAAAGGTGGCAAGCAGGCTTACTCAAAAGACCAGGCAGCAAACATCAATGTCATCAATCTTGCCGTCGAACTTTCAAAACTCGGCAACTTTGACGTCAACAAGATGAAGAAATATCTCGTTGGAAAGACAGTTTCTCTCGGTTATTCGCTCAACAACTACACCGACATGCTCGAGGGTAGCTCAAGCGTAAAGGATTTCGGCACTCTGATGGAACTCATCTACGCTTATTTCACCGAGCTGAATCCTGACCCCGTGACCTATCAGGCACAGGTTGACCAGATCAAGCCGATTCTCGCTAATCAGGAGACTCTTCCCGACTTTGTCTTCAACAAGCACCTCAACGCCGCCATGTATGGCAACAATCCCCTCATGGCTACTCTCGACGCAGCTTCTCTTGATAAAGCTAATTACGATGAGATGCTCGCTATCGCCAAGAAGTCGATGGAGAACGCAGCTGACTATACTTTCGTTTTCGTCGGCAATGTGGACGAGGCTACCATCAAGCCGCTCCTCGAGCAGTATATCGCTTCTCTTCCTTCAAAGGGTAAACCTTCTGATGCCAAAGTCGTGACAGACATCAACACCGTTACCGGCAAGGTGCTCGACAAGTTCGACTATGACATGCAGTCTCCCTCTACTACTGTCGCAAATGTCTTCACCGGAAACAATCTCAAGTGGGACATCAAGAACAGCATTATGGTTGACCTCATGGGTGACGTTCTCGACATGATCTTCATCGAGACCCTGCGTGAGGACGAGGGCGGCACATACGGCGCTTCCGTTTCCGCAAGCTATAATTTCTCCAACAACATCTGGAGACTCTTCTACTACTATAAGACCGCCGAAGATAAACTCGAGCGTCTCGAGGCTCGTGCCGACAAGGAACTCAACGACCTTCTCAACAACGGTGCCAAGGCTGACCATTTCAACAAAGTGAAGGAAGCCGCCATCAAGCAGTATGAGATCAATTCCAGAACCAACAGCTACTGGACCGGAAGCATCATGAATGCCGAGAGAGGATACAACACATACGCAGGATACATCGAAGCTCTCCAGAGCCTGACTCTCGATGAGTTCAACAAGTTCCTCAAGAGTGTCTACAACGGCAAGAACCACGTAGAGGTTATCATGGTGGGCAAGCAGGCAGCAGACGCAAAGTGATTCAGATGATCGAAACGTCAGTTAACTACAATTAATTATTATAGTCGGGAATCCGGAACAGTTCCGGGTTCCCGCATGTGTATCTATGAAGAAACAGATTTTTATAATGTTAGCAGCATCAGCTATGGCAGCAGGCGCGGTTCACGCCCATGCGCAGAACGCAAGCAGCAATCCCGTAATAGCCCCTTCGGGACTGCCTCACAATGTGATTCCGTTTGACAAAATCACTGCCGCAGACCTCGAGTCTGCAGTTAAGGAGGGCATAGAGTATCAGAACAAGGCGATTGACGCCATCGTGAGACAGCGCTCGATGCCTACTTTCGAGAACACTATCGTGGCTCTCGACAGGAGCAGCTGGGAACTGAACAGGGCTATCCTCGCGCTCTCAAACCTTGAGGGTGCCTGCGGCGACGAGGCGTATCAGAAGGCAATGCAGAACGTCACTCCGCTTTTGTCACAGCACAGCGCCAACATTCTGCTCAACGAAGCTCTTTTCAACAGGATAAAGACCGTGTATGAAAACCGAGACAAGGACACTTCCCTCACTCCTGAAGACAAGAGACTTATTACCGAGACCTACGATTCCTTCGCCGATAACGGAGCTTCCCTCCAGGGCAAGGACCGCGACCGATACCGTGCTCTTAATGCTGAACTCAGTGACCTTAACCTTAAGTTCTCGCAAAACGTGACCAACGGCATGAAAGACAAGAGCCGCCGTATGTTTATCACTGAGGAGGAGACAGCGGGTCTGCCGGAGTCTATCAAGACCGCCGCAAAGGCTGAGGCGGACGCCGCACTCGAGGAGGAAGGTAAAGCCAACGACAAGGGTCTATATCTTATAACAGTCTTCTATCCCTCTTACTCTCCTTTCATGAAATATGCCGACAACAGGGCTCTACGCGAGAAGCTCTATCGCCTTTACACTTCACGCAACATGGACGGTGAGTTCTCGAACATGGAGATTCTAAAGGATATCGCAAACGTGCGTCTTGAGATTGCAAGACTTCTCGGTCATGACAACTTCGCACAATACAACCTCAGCCACACGATGGCGGCGAAGCCGGAGACTGTCATGGAATTTCTCGGCAACCTGAAGGATGCCTACATCGAACCGATGAAGAAGGAGATTGAGGAGATTCAGCAGTTCGCCCGCAAGTCGCAGGGCAATGATTTCGTCCTGATGCCGTGGGACTATTCATACTGGTCTGACAAACTCAAAAACGAGAAGTATGCCTTCAACGATGAGGACATGAAGCCGTATTTCGAACTCAACAACACCATCAACGGTGTCTTCGGACTCGCGACGAAACTTTTCGGCTATAAGTTTAAAAAGAATAAGAATATTCCCGTCTACCATCCCGATGCGGAGGCTTTCGAGGTGTTTGACAGAAACGGCGACGTGCTCGGAGTGATATATACCGATTTCTATTATCGTCCCGGCAAAGGTTCAGGTGCGTGGATGACGGAATTCAACACCGAGACTAAGGATGACGAAGGTAATCGCAATGTCCCTGTGGTTTCGATTGTGATGAACTTCTCCAAACCTGTGGGCGACAACCCCGTCCTGTTGACTCCCGATGAGGTCGAGACTTTCCTCCACGAGTTTGGCCATGCCCTCCACGGACTCAGTTCCCAGGCTAAATATTCGAGCCTCAGCGGTACAAACGTATATCATGATTTCGTGGAACTCTTCTCTCAGTTTAACGAGAATTATCTCACCGAGAAAGAATTCCTCGACACTTTCGCCAAGCATTATAAGACCGGCAAGAAGATACCTAAGGAACTCCTTCAGAAATTTGTTGACTCGTCCCGCTTCGGTGCGGCATACGCCTGCATGAGGCAGCTCGGATTCGGTTATATCGATATGGCATACCACACGATCGAGACTCCGCTGCGCGCATCTCAGGATATCGCGCAGTTCGAGAAGAAGGCGATGGAGCCGGTAATGATTTTCGATGCAGTCGACGGTTGTCTGACCTCTCCTCAGTTCGGCCATATATTCTCGGGCGGATACGCTGCCGGCTACTATGGCTACAAATGGGCCGAGGCTCTTGACGCGGATGCTTTCGCGGCTTTCAAGGAAAACGGTATCTTCGACCGTAAGACTGCCGACAAATATCACAAGATGCTTGAGGCGGGCGGCACTGTCGACCCGATGGAGCTTTACATCGAATTCCGTGGCAAGAAACCCACAGTCGACGCTCTCATGGTGCGTGACGGAATCAAATAATCACATTCCGTAAGCGCTCTTGATTCGAAAAAAGAATGCCCCGGCGGTCATACCGTCGGGGCGACTTTTCATAGTACAAAACAACAAAATAAATATTATGAAAAAGTATTTATTCTCCAAGGTAACTTTTGAGGAGTTTGCTCTTCTGGCCTTTAAGGCGGCGTATTGCCTTCTCCTTTATCTGGCGCACGCGTTCGCGAGTCAGGTCAAATTTGGTGCCGATTTCTTCGAGAGTCATCTCCTGACATCCTATGCCGAAAAACATCTTGATTATCTCGCGCTCCCTGTCGTAAAGCTGGCGCAGAGCCCTGTCCACTTCCTTTGAAAGAGACTCCTGTGTGAGCGATGCGTCGGCGCTGGGGCTGTCGTCGTTGGGAAGTACGTCAAGCAGTGAGTTGTCTTCTCCTTCCACAAACGGTGCGTCTACCGATATATGTCTGCCGCTCACCTTAAGGGTGTCGGAAATCTTGTCGACTGGTATGTCAAGACGCTCCGCAAGTTCTTCCGGCGAAGGCCTGCGTTCGTTTTCCTGTTCGAATTTGGATAGTTCCTTGCTGATTTTGTTGAGCGACCCTACCTGATTGAGCGGCAGGCGCACGATCCTGCTCTGCTCTGCGAGAGCCTGAAGGATTGACTGGCGTATCCACCATACGGCATAGGATATGAACTTGAAACCACGAGTTTCGTCAAATTTCTGCGCCGCACGTATCAGTCCCAGATTACCCTCGTCGATGAGGTCGGGAAGACTCAGTCCCTGATTCTGATACTGCTTTGCTACAGAGACGACAAATCTCAGATTGGCCTTTGTCAATTTCTCCAAGGCCGCCTTGTCTCCTTTCTTAATCCTCTGCGCCAGTTCCACTTCCTCTGCTACGGATATCAGTTCTTCACGTCCGATTTCCTGCAGATACTTGTCAAGCGAGGCGCTCTCTCGATTAGTAATTGATTTGGTTATCTTTAACTGTCTCATATAGTTTACTCAAAATTACACAAAATTAATGCTTTTTTTTCAGATACACAAATTTATGCATTAATTTTTCAAAAAAATCTTAGACCTTATGTTACATAAACAATTCAGAAACGCGCCGAGTTGCTACTCGGCGCGTTTCTTCCTTATATTTAACTCTATTTGTCTTTTCAATCTAAGAATTTGTCATTCCGCGAGGTTTACCGCGTAGTATCCCTTCTTACCGTTGCTGTACACTCCCTTCAACACCATCAGCTTGTCTTCGTTGGTGTCGTCTTTCATCACCCTGTTGTAGATGTCTTCCACATCGTCACTGGTCTTGACGGGGCGGTCGTTTATCTCTATGATGATGAAGCCTTCCCTTACGCCTGCGTCCTTAAACGGTCCGTCTTTAAGTCCGGTAACCTTGACGCCGTTGCTGATGCCGAGTTGCTTGAGCGTGCTCTCGCTTACCTTCATGAATGCGCATCCTATTTCTGAGAAGTCTCCCTTGCGTGTGATGCCGGTGTCGCCATGAGTGTTGCGCAGAACAGCCTTCTTGGTCACTTTCTTATTGTCGCTATAATAGCTGACGCTGATCTCCTCACCCGGACGGTATTTGGCAAGCTGTTCGTGTAGCGCCGGCAGATTCTTTATCTCTACTCCGTTGACTGCCACTATCACATCGTTTTCCTTCAGTCCGAGTTCCTTGGCGGTGCTGCGGTCTGATACCGATGCCACAAGTACTCCCGACTTGGTGGCGGTAATGCCTTTCTCTTTGGCGAGCTCTGCCGTGAGGTCGGCTACCGTGATGCCGAGGACCGCACGCTGAACTGTTCCGTATTCACGGAGGTCTGCGATGACCTTCGCTGCTATGGTGGTGGGAATGGCGAATGAGAATCCGGTGTAGGATCCGGTGTTGGAGTAGATGGCGGCGTTGATGCCCACAAGTTCTCCGTTAAGGTTCACAAGAGCGCCTCCCGAGTTACCGGGATTCAACGCGGCGTCGGTCTGGATAAACGCCTCGATTCCCATGCGGTTGCGCTTGTGGCCTTCATTGCCAAGACTTCTCGCCTTTGCGCTGACGATGCCGGCGGTGACTGTAGAGTTGAAGCCGAAGGGATTGCCTACGGCAAGTACCCATTCGCCGAGTTTCAGTGCCTCTGAGTCGCCTATCTTGATGGCGTGAAGGTCTTTGGCATCTATCTTGATGAGCGCCAGGTCAGTTGACTCGTCGGTGCCGATTACCCGGGCGTCGTATGTGGAGTTGTCGTTCAGCAGTACCTCAAGACGATCGGCGCCGTCTATCACATGGTTGTTGGTGACTATATACCCGTCCTGACTGAGGATGACGCCGGAACCGAGTCCGCTCTGTACAGGCTCGCTCTTCTTCTGCTGGGGCTGCTGGGGACGCTGCTGGGGACCGAAAAAGAAGTCAAACATGCCGAATGGGTCATAGTAGCCCTGGTTGCCGCCGCCATACTGACGGCTGCGGTCTACATAGCTCTTGATACACACCACTGAGTTGACTGTGCTTTCAGCTGCCTTTGTGAAATCTGTCTCTACACCTCCGCCCCTGTTGATGGTGATGAATTCAGGTACGGACGGTTTTGAATCCGTTGTCTTGGAATACACCATCCCGGCTGCGGGAATGATGACTGCAACCGCTGCTGCCGCTGCAAGATATTTTGCTTTCATTCTGGATAATGTTTGGTTATTTCAATTTATTGATTCTCGCTTTTGATTCTCTCTTTTGGCTTTTGTTTTGTTGTCATTCTATTTACGGACCATGTTGTCGGCCCATAATGTTGATGTACATTTCTTAAACAACAAAACGCTTGCCAATAGTGCAGGATTTCCTCGTTTTTAATTATATTTAATATTACTGTCCTCGAATTCAAAAAAGTTTTAAAATACTTTGAAAAGTTGTTGCAATTAAGTAAATTTGCAACATGAAACGACTTTTTCACATACCATTCATATTTCTTGTGTCGGTTTTGGCGCTCGGTTTGCTCCCTTCCTGCCACTCTTCAAAAAAGGCGAAGGAAGGGTTCTACCAGTCGCAGATCGACAGACTCGGCGGTGGCAAGAAAGGTTCCCTCCCTTTTGACAGAACCGCCTCGCCTCAGAGAAGGAAAATCGCCGAAGAGGCTTATACCTGGTTGGGAACTCCCTATGCCTATGCGCATGCCGAGAAGGGTGTCGCTACTGACTGCTCCGGCATGGTGCTGATGGTGTATGAGAAAGTGACGGGACTAAAACTTCCGCGCAACAGCGCCAAGCAGGCGGAATTCTGCAAACCGATCAAGAAGAAAAACCTCCAGATCGGTGACCTCGTGTTTTTTGCCACCGGCAAGGATCCCGACAAAATTTCTCATGTGGGTATCATGGTAGACGACTACAACTTCATTCATGCGTCGGCATCGAAAGGGGTAGTGGTGTCTGATATAACCCAACCTTATTATGTGCGTACACTCCGCGCCTTCGGCACGGTGCTGGACGATAATTAACCTTTTGATATGCCTGATTTCGTTCATCTTCACGTCCATTCTCAATATAGCCTGCTTGACGGCAAGGCTTCCGTGCAGGAACTCGTTGACCGTTCCATTGAACTCGGTATGCCCGGTATCGCCATCACCGACCACGGCAATATGTTTGGCGTGAAAGAAATGTTCAACTACGTCAACAAGAAAAATTCAGGACTTCCCGACAACGAGAAGTTCAAACTCATCATCGGCTGCGAGATGTATGTGGCGAAAGACCGTCTATTCGACCGCAAGGACCGAAGCGACAAGGGCTTTCACCTTATTGTGCTCGCCAAGAACCAGACAGGCTACAAGAACCTTATCAAACTTGTCAGCAAGGCTTGGACGGAAGGTATGTATTTCAAGCCGAGAACCGACCGGGTGGAGCTGGAGGCGCACAAGGAGGGACTCATCATCTGCAGTGCCTGCTTGGGCGGCGAGATTCCTCAGTTCATCCTCAATGGCGACATTCAGACTGCCGAAGAAAGAGTCAAATGGTATCACGACACTTTCGGCGATGATTATTACCTCGAGCTTCAACGGCATCAGACTAATAAGGAGAACTCAAACAAGGATGTGTATCCCGAGCAATGCAAGGTCAACGAGGTGCTCGTGCAGCTGGCGAGAAAACACAATATAAAACTTGTCGCCACCAACGACGTGCATTTCACATACGAGGACGACGCCGAGGCTCACGACCGCCTTATCTGCGTCTCCATGCAGAAGACTTTCAGCGAGCCTCGCCTTCACTACACCAAGCAGGAGTGGCTCAAAAGCCCGGAGCAAATGTCTGAGATCTTCAAGGATATTCCCGAGGCGTTGCAAAACACTATGGAGGTGTTCGAGAAAGTCGAGCCTTATTCCATCGACCATGCTCCTATCATGCCCTTCTTCGAGATTCCGAAGGAATTCGGAACGGAGGAGGAATACAGAAGCCGTATTACGGAGGAGCAGCTATATGACGAGTTCACGCAGGATGAGAACGGCAACGTCGTGCTGTCGCGCGAAGAAGGTGAGAAGAAAATCGCGCGTCTCGGCGGATACGACAAACTTTACAGAATAAAGTTCGAGGCTGACTATCTCAACAAACTGACCATGGACGGCGCTCGAAAGATATACGGTGACCCGCTGCCGGAAGAGGTGGTGGAGCGACTGAAGTTCGAGCTATATATCATGAAGACCATGGGTTTCCCCGGCTACTTCCTCATTGTGCAGGACTTCATCAATACCGGACGCAACAAACTGGGCGTCAGCATCGGACCCGGTCGTGGGTCCGCCGCCGGGTCCGCTGCCGCATACTGTCTGGGAATCACTCGGATTGACCCGATTAAATATGACCTGCTTTTCGAACGTTTCCTTAATCCCGACCGTATATCGCTTCCGGATATCGATGTGGACTTCGATGACGACGGTCGTTACGAGGTGCTGAAATACGTGACTCAGAAATATGGAGCGGAAAAGGTGGCACACATCATCACCTTCCAGACCATGGCCACCAAGAGTGCAATCAAGGATGTGGCGAGAGTGCTCGAGGTCCCGATCCCCGAATCCAACAGACTTGTAAAATTGATTCCCGACCGCCTGCCGGAGGTCAATGGGAAGGCTCCGAAAATCAACCTCGGGAACGTGCTCAAATATTGCAAGGAGTTTGAAAACGAGACACATAATCCCGATGAGAAGATCAGGGACACTATCAAATACGCGACTCAACTCGAAGGAAACATACGCGGAACCGGTATCCATGCCTGTGGCGTGATTATCTGCCGCGACGAGATTTCAGACTGGGTGCCCGTGTCGATGGCTACGGATGCCGACGGCACCAAACAGATTACGACTCAATACGAGGGTAGCATCATCGAGGACACCGGTCTCATCAAGATGGACTTCCTTGGTCTGAAGACTCTCTCGATAATTAAGGAGACGCTCGCAAACATAAAGGCGTCTAAAGGAATAGATCTCGACATAGAGAGTATTCCGCTCGATGACCCCGCTACTTTCCGTCTCTACTGCGAGGGGCGCACAACTTCCACTTTCCAGTTTGAGTCTGCCGGAATGAGAAACTATCTGCGGCAGCTTCAGCCGTCGAAATTCGAGGACCTCATAGCGATGAACGCGCTCTATCGTCCGGGTCCTATGGACTATATACCTTCGTTCATAGCCCGCAAGCACGGTCATGAGCCCATCGAGTATGATATCCCCATAATGGAGAAGTACCTCAAGGAGACCTATGGCATCACTGTCTATCAGGAGCAAGTCATGCTCCTGTCGCGTCTGCTGTCCAATTTCACCCGAGGCGAGAGCGATATGCTCCGTAAGGCTATGGGCAAGAAGCAGATCGACAAGATGATGAAGCTGAAGGTGAAGTTCATGGCGGAGGGACAGAAAAATGGACATGCCGAGCAGGTGCTCGAAAAAATATGGGCCGACTGGGAGAAGTTCGCGTCTTACGCTTTCAACAAGAGCCACGCCACCTGCTACAGCTGGGTGGCATACCAGACAGGATACCTCAAGGCAAATTATCCCGCGGAATACATGGCGGGTGTCCTCAGCCGGAACCTCGGTGCCGCCGACAAGCTGAAGGTAATCATGGACGAGTGCATAAGAATGGGACTGAAGGTTATGGGTCCGGATGTCAACGACTCGGTGGAGAAGTTCGGTGTCTCTAAAGACGGTGTGATTCGATTCGGTCTCGGAGCCATAAAGGGAGTGGGGCAGAACGCTGTCAACTCCATTATCTCGGAACGCGAGGCAAACGGCCCCTATAAGGACATATACGATTTCGTGGAGAGGGTGAATCTTTCCGGTTGCAACCGCGCAGCCGTGGAGTCGCTCGCTCTTGCCGGTGCTTTCGACAGTTTCGGCATCGCCAGGGAGATGCTTCTTCATCCGATGTTCGACACTACTTATGCCGATATGCTCGTAAAGTATGGTCAGAACTATCAGAACGATAAGAATTCCCTTCAGATGTCGCTGTTTGGCGATTTCGAACCTATAGAGACAAACCGTCCGCCCTATCCCGATTTCGAAAGATGGGACAGACTACGCCTTCTTGAGGAAGAAAAGAAACTCGTCCTTATATATCTCAGCGCTCATCCGCTCGATGAATACTACATGGAGATGAAATATGGCTGCAACACAAACAGCGATAACTTCGACGAAAAACTCGTTGCCGGAGCCACTCTGACTATGGGGGGAATAGTGACTGATGCGATCACTCGGAAAACCAAGAGAGGTCAGGACTTCGGAAAGGCGACGATTGAAGATTTCAGCGGAAAACATGAGTTCGCTTTCTTCGGCAGAGACTACGACACGATTTTCCAGCGTTTCAAGGTTGGACAGCCGGTTTATGTAAAGGGTATCGTGCAATCGAGGATGTTCAATCCCGGTGAGCTGGAAATGAAGGTGACGGAGGTGTCGTCGCTCGACAGCATAAAGGGTGCGGTGGCTAATTCCCTAATGGTGTATGTTGACCGTAATGTCGCCGACAAGGATCTTTTTGATTTCCTTTCCTCAATCGAGTCAAAACCGGATTCAAGACATGGTGACCTATATCTGAATCTGTATGACAACGAGCGCCGTCAGTCAATCAAGGTTCACAGCCGCAAGAAAATCCAGCTCGATAAAAGCGTCATAGACCGCCTCGACGCCCTCTCAATCCACTATCAGGTCCTGAGCGAGTAATCCTCAGAGCTCTCAGAGCTATAAGAGTTCTCGGAGCGCTCAGAGTTCTCAGAGTTCTCATATCGCTCATAGTTCTCATATTTCTCATAGCGCTCATATTTCTCAAAGCTCAAAAAAAGCCAATGCGGCTTATGCGATCAATTTCGCATAAGCCGCATTAATCAAGCGAGCAGTGTTAAAGGATTGCCTGAAGCTTAGCCTCAAGGTCTGCAAGCTTCACAAGGCCTACCGAGCGCTCTACAACAGCGCCGTCTTTGAAGAACAGTACTGTAGGGATGTTCCTGACTCTGTTTTCAGAGGCAACTTCATCATTGTCATCGATGTTTACCTTGCCGAAGGTTGCCTTGTCGCCATATTTTTCAGCGAGTTCCTCCACTACCGGACCGAGCTTGATGCAGGGACCACACCATGTTGCCCAGAAGTCGATGACTACCGGTTTGCCGCTTTCGATTGCCTCGCGGGCAGTCTGATCATTAAATTCTGTCATTTCCTTTTTGACGTGTTTGATGAAGCCGTATTTTTCAACGGCTTCATTTTGTGATTATTTTATCTGTTCTGTTTTGCAATATTGAATTTATAGACCGCGAATGTCTTCGGACCTATCATTGTAGAGTAGTTCTTTCCGGATACCTGGATGTCTGACTCCTGAGGAACAATTTCTGCGGGATTGTCGAGACTGTTTTCAGCGGTTTCCGTGTCAGAATGAAGTGTGATGACCTTCCCTCCCGAAATCTCGCTCTTCTTCGGCATGCCGTCGAATGTGATGTTCAGGTCCTGAGGATGCTCGGAAACGTTCGCCACCTTTACTATATAGCAGTTGTCGGTTTTGTCGATAACTGCGCTGGCGAAGAGCCCGTTCTGGTCAGGATCGCCTGCTACTGTCTTGCCGTTCATCGTGAGCGGGAGCACATTATCGCCCTTATTGGTGGCGTAAAGCTGCTGCACATAATAGCTGCATGTGGGGAAACTCCTGAGATTGTCGAACCATATCATGTCCGGACGCCACTGCCAGCCCTCAACATGGGCGAAGAGGGGCGCGTAGGTTGCCATGTGAACCACATCGGCGTTTCTCTCGAGTCCGGTCATGAACGCGGCTTCAAGGAGCGCTGCGTTGAAGTGGTTGTATTTCTTGCCCTTGCCGTGGCAGGCATATTCACCCGCGAATACTTTCGGACCCTTGCGGTCATAGTTGTCATATCTACGACCCTGGCTCAGGAACCATGACTCGGGACGATAGAAATGCTCGTCGACAAGGTCTGCCTTGAGTTCCTTCATCTGCGGCCACAGATAGTCGAAGTCCTTGCCCTCGGAATTGGGGCCGGAGGAGCCGATGATCTTTATCTCGGGATGTGCCTTGCGCATGGCGGTGATGAACGGTTTCAGGTGTTCGGGATATTCCTCGCCCCACTGTTCGTTGCCTATGCCTATATATTTAAGGTTGAAAGGTTCGGGATGTCCCATCTCTGCCCTCAGCTTACCCCATTCTGTGTCGGTGCTGCCGTTGGCGAACTCCACGAGGTCGAGCGCGTCGTCGATATACTGCTGGAGGTCGTCGCCCCACGCATGAGCCTTCGGGTCGTTGTTCTGATACTGACATGCCAGACCTACATTAAGGATGGGAAGAGGCTCACTGCCAATCTCTTCGCTCAGCAGGAAGTATTCATAGAAACCGAGTCCGTAGGTCTGGAAGTAGTCGGGATAAAAACGGTTGGTGAAGGTATAGTGCCAGCGGTTTTCATTCAGAGGTCGGTTTTCAACCGGTCCAACTGTGTTTTTCCACTGGTAGCGGGTAGCGAGGTCGGTGCCTTCCACTATGCAACCGCCGGGGAACCTGAATACTCCCGGATGCAGGTCGGCGAGTTTCTGAGCGAGGTCCTTGCGCATGCCGTTTTCGTGTCCTTTCCATGTGTCTACCGGGAAAAGTGACACATGCTCAAGGTCTACTGTAGACTCCGGCTTGCAAAGGAAAATCCTCAGATGTGCCTTTGCCTCTGTCTTTCCGGGCTTGAGCGTAACGGTGTATTTCTTCCATTCCTTGCCCGTTATCTCAAGGTCTTGCTTGCATATCGCCTGTTTGTCGCCCATGGTGTCGGGATCCGTGAGCTCGACACGTATCTTTGACTTTTCGCTGTCTACCGTGCGCGCCCATACTGTGAATCGATATTCATGGTCTTTCTCGACTCCGATTCCGAAGAATCCTTCGTTTTCAATGCCGGTGTGCTTGTGGGCATGTCCCGGATTGCCGAGACGCACATAATGTGGATTTTTGTCGAAGGGTCCGTCTTCGCGTACGCTGACGTTGCCGAATGTGTTCCAGCCCATGAATGTCTGGGGAAACTCAAACGACCGGTTCTTCACCAGTTCGGCATATAGACCACCGTCTGCCCCGAAGTTGATATCTTCGAAGAAGATACCATACATTGTGGGCTGTACGGGTGCGCCGGGTTTATTGGCTTTCACCACCAGTTCGTTGGTAGCCGCCGTGGCGGAAAGCCCGGCGAGTAGCGATAGCGAAGAGAGTAAAATCTTTCGTTTGTTCATGTGTGTCAGATTATTTTTTTTATTTGCAAAGATAATCCATATATTTGAGACTGCCAAATTTTTTTTACTCTCGCTTTTTTTACTCCCGCCATGCTTTGAGTTTGACAAAAATTTACTAACTTTGTGTCACGCTACCGGAGATGACCGGATTATCCGGCGAATCCGGTGATTACAACCGAAAACTCATAATACCGAACTGATATGACAGACAAAAGGATCCTTCTCTCCGCCGATTGGTATGACGAACCGGAATTCAGGCAAGGAATTCGCCGGGCTCCCGACCGTCACTACACTCTCACTCCCGAGAAAACTGTGACCGCGCTTAAAAACGCCCTGCGCTATCTTCCTGAAGAACTTCATGAAAAGGCGGCTCCCGAATTTCTCGAGGAACTCCGAACACGAGGCCGCATATATGCCTACCGCTGGCGCCCGAAAGGCGATCTCAAGGCGAAACCGGTGGACGAGTACAAGGGCAAATGCCTCGCCGGTAAGGCTTTCCAGGTGATGATCGACAATAACCTCTCTTTTGATATCGCGCTTTATCCTTATGAGCTTGTCACCTACGGCGAGACAGGACAGGTTTGTCAGAACTGGCTGCAATACCGTCTGATAAAGAAATATCTTGAGAATCTCACCGAAGACCAGACCCTCGTCGTGGAGTCCGGACATCCCCTCGGGCTTTTCCCCTCCCGTCCCGACGCTCCTCGCGTGATTATCACTAACGCTATGATGGTGGGTATGTTCGACAATCCCGACGACTGGCATGAGGCTATGCAGATGGGCGTCGCCAACTATGGTCAGATGACTGCCGGCGGATGGATGTATATCGGTCCCCAGGGCATCGTGCACGGCACTTTCAATACCATCCTCAATGCCGGCCGCATGAAACTCGGTGTTCCCCAGGACGGAAACCTTGCCGGACATCTCTTTGTGAGCTCCGGTCTCGGCGGCATGAGCGGCGCTCAGCCCAAGGCGGCGGAGATTGCAGGTGCCGTATCAATTGTGGCGGAGGTGGACGCATCGCGTATCGAGACGCGCCGTAGCCAGGGATGGGTGAAGGAGGTGACCTCGGACATCGCCCGCGCATTTGAACTCGCCGAGGAGGCTATGGCTTCCAGGACTCCTCTTTCTATCGCTTACCATGGCAATATTGTGGATCTCCTCGAATATGCTGTGGAAAACAATAAGAAAATAGAACTTCTCAGTGACCAGACATCCTGTCATGCCGTGTATGAGGGCGGATATTGCCCCGCCGGTATTTCCTTCGAGGAAAGGACTCGTCTGCTTCACGATAATCCTGATGAGTTCCGCCGTCTCGTCGACAAGACTCTTCACCGTCATTTCAAGGCTATCAAGACACTCGTGGAGAGAGGAACCTATTTTTTTGACTACGGCAATTCTTTCATGAAGGCTATGTATGACGCCGGAGTGAAGGAACTGTCGAAAAACGGTGTGGACGAGAAAGACGGATTCATCTGGCCATCTTATGTGGAAGACATAATGGGCCCGATGCTTTTCGATTACGGTTACGGTCCCTTCAGATGGGTTTGCCTGAGCGGTAAACACGAGGATCTCGTGAAGACCGACAAGGCTGCCATGGACTGCATTCCTAAAGACCGCCGAGGTCAGGATATGGACAACTGGATATGGATTCGCGATGCCGAGAAGAATGCCCTCGTGGTCGGCACGCAGGCGCGTATCCTTTATCAGGATGCCGCCGGACGACTCAATATCGCGCTTAAGTTCAACGAAATGGTGCGCAACGGAGAGGTCGGTCCAATCATGCTCGGACGTGACCACCACGATGTGAGCGGTACTGACTCACCTTTCCGCGAAACCTCAAACATCAAGGACGGCTCTAATGTTATGGCTGATATGGCTGTGCAGTGTTTTGCCGGAAACTGCGCCAGAGGCATGAGTCTTGTGGCTCTCCACAATGGCGGCGGCGTGGGTATTGGCAAGGCTATCAACGGTGGTTTCGGAATGGTATGTGACGGTTCCGAACGGGTCGACGAGATTCTGAAGAAGGCGATGCTCTGGGACGTGATGGGCGGCGTGGCGCGTAGAAACTGGGCGCGCAACGAGAATGCGATGTCAACTGTTAGAGAATGGAACGATTCTCATGCCGACGAAGGATTCATGATCACCGAACCTTTCATAGCCGACGAAGCATACCTCCGCTCCCTCATATAAATTACTAATTACTAACTACTAATTAATGTCAAACTTGTATATAAAGCACGCCACAATAGTCACACCACTCGGCAACGAGGCGGTGAAAGGCGAGGACATGAGGCGTCTGAACGTGATTGAGGACGGCGCGATTCTTATCAGAGACGGAGTGATACGCTACGTTGGAAATTCGAACCCGCTGCGACATATATATTCAATCTTTGGCCATGGTGCCACTTTCAGGGAGATCGACGCGAAAGGCAGGGTAGTGCTTCCCGGCTTCGTGGATTCCCATACCCACATGGTTTTCGGAGGTTTTCGTCCCGATGAATTCCGCTGGAGGCTTCAGGGTGAGTCATATATGAGCATCATGGAGAGGGGAGGAGGCATTCAGAGCACTGTCAATGCCACAAGAGACCTTTCCGGTGCCGATCTCGTCAAGAATGCCGAGCGCCTGATGGACCGTATGATATCAATGGGCGTGACCACAGTGGAAGTTAAGAGCGGATATGGTCTGGACTTCAATTCAGAGGCGAAGATGCTCGCCGCTATCGGTCAGTTGGCGGCAAAATGTCGCATTGAGGTGGTTCCGACTTTCTTGGGAGCGCATGCGGTGCCGGCGGAATACAAAGGAAGAACTTCGGAATACGTTGACCTCATTATTGAAAAGATGCTGCCGAAGTTCAGAAAAGCAGCCAGGTTCTGCGATATTTTCACTGAAAAAGGGGTTTTCGAGATTGAGGATTCAAGGCGTCTGATGAAGGCAGCCGCGGCAATGGGATATAAACTGAAGTTCCATGCCGACGAGATAGTGCAGCTCGGAGGAGCTGAACTTGCCGCCGAACTCGGTGCTGTCAGCGCCGACCATCTGCTTCATGTGAGCAACGAGGGTATACGTGCCCTTGCAGACAGGAATGTGGTTGCCACCCTTCTGCCTCTTACGGCGTTCGCTCTCAAGGAGGAGTTTGCACCGGCAAGAAAGATGATAGACGCCGGATGCGCCGTTGCGCTTGCCTCCGACCTTAATCCCGGCAGCTGCTTCTCCGGCTCAATTCCCCTTATGATTGCACTTGCTTGCATTTATATGAACATGTCGGTGGAGGAGGTCATCACGGCCCTTACCATCAACGGTGCCGCGGCTTGCTGCCTTGCCGACAGGAAAGGTTCCATTCAGCCCGGGAAAGACGGCGATGTGGTGATTCTCGATTTCGACAATATTAATATGCTTCCATACTATGTGGGCATGAACTGCGTCAGAACTACTGTGGCAAAAGGCAATGTGGTCTATGACTCAAATTTATGATAATCATGAAAAAAATGAATTCTTACGCCATAGGAAGTTCCCTTCTTACCTATGACCTGATTGAAAAGATACTTAACGACAACGCCGTCCTCACCCTCTCCGACGAGGCTGTTGAGAAAATTCATCACTGCCGTGTTTTCCTTGACAAGAAGACAGAGGAAAACGGCGCTCCTATTTATGGCGTTACTACCGGTTTCGGTTCTCTATGCAACAGAAACATAGGACCGGAAGACCTCACGACGCTTCAGGAAAACCTCATAAAGAGTCATTCCTGCTCTGTAGGAACGCCTGTTGACAAAACGGTTGTGAAACTGATGCTTCTTCTTAAGGCTCACGCTCTTTCGATGGGATTCAGCGGAGTTCAGGTTGAGACAGTGCGCAGAATCCTTGATTTCTACAACAACGACATCCTCCCCGTGGTCTACGACAGGGGATCGCTTGGCGCGTCGGGTGACCTGGCGCCCCTCGCAAACCTTTTCCTCCCGCTCATCGGCGAGGGATACGTTACCTATAAAGGAAAGGTAATCAAAGCTTCCGAAGCTCTCAATATTCTTGGATGGAGACCGATAAAGCTTAAGTCGAAAGAGGGATTGGCTCTTCTCAACGGCACCCAGTTTATGAGCGCCAACGGCATCAAGGCGCTTATCGACGGATGGCACATGGTGAAGTGTTTCGATTTCTTCGGTGCCATGAGTCTGGAAGCATACGACGGCAGAATAGAGCCTTTCTGGGACTGCATTCAGCAGGTGCGACCGCACAAAGGACAGATTGAGACCGGAGAGGTTTACCGACGCATTCTTGAGGGTAGCGAGATTATTGCGCATGAGAAGAAACATGTGCAGGATCCATATTCCTTCCGATGCATCCCGCAGGTACACGGCGCGGTCAAAGACGCTATGCACCACGTTACGGAAGTGCTTCATGTCGAGATAAACTCCGTGACCGACAATCCGACGGTTTTCCCCGACGATGGTCTCGTGGTGTCGGGAGGTAACTTCCATGGCGAACCCCTTGCACTGGTGTTTGATTATATGGGTGTCGCGCTTCATGAACTTGGCAATATCTCCGAACGCCGTGTGGCTCAGTTGATACTGGGCAATCGCGGACTTCCTGAATTCCTCGTGGCAAAACCGGGACTCAACAGCGGTTTCATGATTCCCCAATATTCCGCGGCTTCGATGGTGAGCCAGAACAAGATGTATGCATGGCCGGCGAGCTGCGACTCCATCGTCAGCAGCAACGGCCAGGAGGATCTTGTGTCGATGGGTGCCAATGCCGCTACGAAACTCCACAAGATCATTTCAAACCTCAAATACATCGCTGCAATAGAATTGATGAACGCGGCTCAGGGTATCGATTTCCGCCGCCCGCTGAAGTCATCTCCCGCAATTGAGAAGGTGATGGCTGACTATCGCGAGCACGTTCCCTTCGTGGAAGACGATGTGGTGATGACCGACTATATCACCAAGACAATGAACTTCCTCGACAACTACGAGATCACCCTATAATCCCAATTATCAATTCTAAATTCTCAATTCAAAAAGAGTATGTCAAGAAAACCAAAAAGTCTCCCTCTGCTCGAGAATGTGCGGATAACCGCGATGGCGGCTGAGGGAAAGGCTTTGGCAAGGGTGAGGTGGCGTCCCGAGGATGATTCGGAGATTGTTGTCTTTGTTCCGTATGCCGCACCGGGTGATGTGGCGGATGTGAAGATCGACAGGAAGAAACATTCTTTTGCCGAAGGTCATATCGAACGCCTTTCCGAGCGTTCTCCGCTCAGAGTCGAGCCTGAATGTCCGCATTTCGGCGTCTGCGGGGGCTGCAAATGGCAGCATATATCTTATGATGAACAGCTAATTTGCAAGCGTCAGACCGTGGTGGATGCGCTCCAACGAATAGGAAAGATTGACGTCCCCTCAGTAAATCCGATTCTCGGTAGCCGCAATGTATGGAGATACCGCAATAAGATGGAGTATACTTTCTCCGACAAAAAGTGGCGTACTTGGGAAGACGTGAAAAGCGGAAAGGTGTTTGATGACGCGCCGCAGGCTCTCGGATTTCATATTCCCGGGGCTTTCGACAAAGTCCTTCATATAGACAGCTGTGTGTTGCAGTCAGAACTCGGAGACCGTATCAGAAACTCCGTATACGATTTCGCGGTTGAAAAGGGACTGACATTCTATAACATCAGGGAAAACAGAGGATTGCTGCGTAATCTGATGATTCGAATCGCTTCGACCGGACAATGCATGGTTTGCGTGCAGTTTGGTGAAGACGACAGAGATGGAATAGCCCTTCTGATGGATTTCCTCAAACTTAATTTCCCGGAAATAACATCGCTTCTCTACGTGGTGAACCTTAAACTCAACGACACCATTTCCGACCAGAAGGTGATTGCGTGGAACGGTCCCGACTTTATAGAGGAGGAAATGGACGGACTTCGTTTTAGAGTGAACGCTAAGTCTTTCTATCAGACAAATTCTGACCAGGCTTTTGAGCTTTACAAGGTGGCACGTAAATATGCCGGACTTGCGCCTGCCGCAGAACTTACTGAAGAGGAGAAGTCAAAGTTCGGATGCATGGATGATGGCGGAAAGCCGCTTGTTTATGACCTTTATACAGGCACCGGAACAATCGCCAACTTCGTAGCGCGCGGTGCGGGAAAGGTCATAGGTATCGAGTATGTGGAGGCGGCAATCGAAGACGCGCGTTTGAATGCGGAAGTTAACGGGCTCGACAATACTCTCTTCTTTGCCGGCGACATGAAGGATATTCTTACAGATGATTTCGTGGCTGCTCACGGAACTCCGGATGTGATGATAATAGATCCCCCCAGAGCCGGAATGCATGAGGATGTGGTTAAGGTGATTCTAAAGGCTGCTCCTGAAACTGTGGTATACGTGAGCTGTAATCCCGCCACCCAGGCGAGAGACCTCGCTCTGATGGACGGCATGTATGCCGTGACAGACGTGCAGCCTGTCGATATGTTCCCGCATACGCATCATGTCGAGAATGTGGTTCGCCTGATTCGCCGCCAAGACAGCTAAGATAGCTATAATAGCTAATGTAGCTATAGTAACTAAAGCCGCTAAAATAGCTAAGATAGCTATTCCAAAATTAAAGGGTGCCTCAAAAGGGCACCCTGCAATTTTTTAGTTGGCGACCATTACGCCAAGTCTCATGTCATTAAGTGTGATGCATGTTCTTGCAAACTGTCGGATCAAATCGATCGAGGCTTTGCTGGGGGATTTCGTTGACTTGAGGTTGCCGTTTGTGGTCATAGTAGTAGAACCGTTTGTCATAGGCATTAATATTTTAATAATTACATACTTTTAACGTAAGCGATATATGTTATAGTATTTGGATCAAGACAAAAAAATCAGGAAATATGCGAAATATTTCCTGATTATGGTGTTCTGTACTGTGAAATCAGCAAGTCTTAGACCGTAAGCACGATTTCCTTTTCTGCCGCTATGCGGCGGAGATTGATTATCGCATACCGCATACGGCCCAAGGCTGTGTTTATGCTTACGCCTGTCTTCTCTGCGATTTCCTTAAACGATAGATTTTTGTAGTAACGCATGGTGAGGACTTCTCGCTGAAGTTCCGGCAGCATGGTGATGAGCATCTTCACGTCATCTCGTATCTGATTCGTGATGATGAAGTCTTCGATTGTTCCTTCACACAATTCTTTCTTGTTCAGTATGTCGATTTCCTCCATACTGGTGCTCACCATATTGTCGGATTTTTCCTGACGATAATAGTCTATGATTAGGTTATGGGCAATGCGGGATATCCATGCGGGAAATTTCCCGTTTTCTGTATAGCGTCCTTGTCTGATGGTCAGGATTGCCTTCACGAAAGTTTCCTGAAATATATCGTTCGCTATATCCTCGTTTTTCACTATGCGAAGGATATAGTTGAATGTCTTGTCTTGATGACGCTTCAGAAGCATATCGAATGCCTCATTGCTGCCTTGCGCGTAAGCCCTGACCAGTTGTTCGTCGGTCATGCTTCCTTGTTTTGTCATTGTCTTGTCTTTTAAATCGTTATGTATAACTGTTCCGATAGGCAAGTGCTTTTTAATTTTATTCTTCTCGTTTTTATTATCTTTATTGTGCAAATTTACTATTTTTTTTATTGACTTGCAAATATTGTTCACTCTTTTAAGGTTAAAAATCCTTATTATAAACAAAATTTAGCACACCTTACACAATAACCGGGATTGTTCCATAACGATTCTTCTGATTTCAAGACATATTCCTATAGAGATATCCCCCATTAGAGATATCCCCCATCCAACGATTTTGCAGGATGGGGGATAGGTATTCGTCATTCCTCGATGGCTATGGCAAGCACATCTCCAATGTTGCGGACATAGTGGAATGTCACTCCTTTGAGGTATCTGTCCTCTATTTCCTCGATATCCCTGCGGTTTTCTTCCGAGAGTATGATGTCGGTGATGCCTGACCGTTTTGCGGCGAGTATCTTTTCCTTTATGCCGCCCACCGGTAGCACTTTCCCCCGGAGTGTCATCTCTCCGGTCATTGCAAAACGCTCTCGCACCTTCTTTCCGGTGAAGGTGGACACCAATGATGTGACCATCGTGATGCCGGCTGAGGGACCGTCTTTTGGAATGGCTCCTTCCGGAACATGGATATGCACATTGTTTTCGGTAAACGATTCCTGTGGAATGCCAAGTTCATCGGCATGAGATCTCACATACTGCAGGGCTATGGTAGCTGACTCTTTCATCACGTCGCCGAGATTACCGGTCAAGGTGAGTTTCTCTCCTTTCCCTTTGGAGAGGGAGGATTCGATGAAAAGTATCTCGCCGCCAGCTGACGTCCAGGCAAGTCCTGTCACAACGCCTATGTAGTCGTTGCCTTCATATACCTCGCCCATGTATTCTTCCTTGCCGAGTATCTCCTTGCTTTCTTTAGCGCCGATACTCTCGGGGAGCGGCTTGTCGGATGCCTTCAGGCGGGCAAGACGGCGCAGGAGCCTGCGGATTGCCTTGTCAAACTGACGAACGCCCGACTCGCGGGTATAATGCTCCACGATGAAGCGAAGTCCATCTTCAGTGATATTGATGTTTTCATCGTCAAGCCCGAGCTCTTTCTTTGCCTTGGGCAGAAGGTGCCTGAGGGCAATCTCGATTTTCTCCTCTATTATATAGCCGGAAATCTCTATGAGTTCCATGCGGTCGAGCAGTGGCGCCGATATGGTGTCGATGGTGTTCGCGGTTGCAATGAAGAGAATATCCGAAAGGTCATAGTCTATATCCACATAGTTGTCGTGGAAATGAGAGTTCTGCTCCGGATCGAGGACTTCAAGCAATGCCGCTGACGGGTCTCCCTTGATGTCCTTGCTTATTTTGTCGATCTCGTCGAGCACTATCACCGGATTGTTGGTCTCGGTCTTTTCAAGTGCGGCTATTATTCGTCCCGGCATGGCGCCGATGTATGTGCGGCGGTGTCCTCGTATCTCTGCCTCATCGTGGAGACCGCCCAACGAGATACGGGCATATTCCCTCCCAAGAGATTCGGCGATGGACTTCCCGAGTGATGTCTTGCCTACGCCGGGCGCACCGTATAGACAGATTATCGGTGATTTCAGGTCGTTGCGCAGTTTCATAACTGCTACCTGCTCGATGATTCTGTCTTTGATTTTTTCAAGTCCGAAGTGGTCACGGTTGAGAATTTCCTCAACTTTGGCGAGGTCTATTTCCGTGTCGTTCTTCTTGTTCCAGGGCAACGACAGCAGAGTGTTCAGATATGTATACTGAATGCCATATTCAGGTGTGGAGGCGGCAAAGCGACCTAATTTCTTAAGTTCTTTCTCAAAATGTGCCGCTACCTCTTCGCTCCAGTCTTTTCCCGAGGCTTTGCTCCGCAGTTCCGCTTCGTCGCTGTCTTCCGGCATATCGCCTAACTCTTCCCGGATGTTTCTCATCTGCTGCTGCAGAAACTGATCCCTCTGCTGGCGAGTGAGGTCTTCGCGTGTGCGTTCCTCTATATCGACCTTCAGCTGTATCATCTGGCTTGACTTGTCGAGCATCTGAAGCAGTCTTGCACCGCGCTTCTTGATGTCGGACTCCTCGAGAAGTGCCTGTTTGTCGTCTACTGTAATAGGGGAGTTGCAGATGATGAAGTTGAGAAGTTTCATCGGGTTGCTGAACTGTGTGAGCGCAAACCGTATGTTTTTGGTGTCTTCATCATTGAAGAGATTAAGGATCTCGGCAAATGAATCGTTGACCGACGAGAAGATGGCGGCAAGTTCCACATCATCCGGACTTTTGGGGAATTTCTCCGGAAGATGCTCTATGGAGGCGTAGATTTCAGATTCTCCGTGGCTTGTGTATTTCACTACTTTCGCTCTCTGAAGGGCTACAAGAAAGGCAGTGTAGCTGCCGTCGGGCATCTCGATGACTTTGGCTACTACGCAGACCACTCCTACTCGATAGAGACTCTTGCCGGTGATCTTTTCCGCACGGTCTTTGACCGTGACCACAAGCACAGCCTCGTTGTTGGAGTGCGCCATACTGAGCCTGTCGAGTGTCTCGCTGTCATTGACTGTGAGTGGTATCGTTATGAACGGAAACACCACAAGGTCGCGCACCGGGATTACCGGTGTGCGACGTTCGTTTAATTTTATATCGCTGAAATCGAGATCTGACGATACTTCCGACATTATTCCATTGACCGGATTGACCGTACTCATCGATTCATATCTTTCATATATAGATTCAGTTGTCTGCTTGTAACCCATAGTCTGTTTGATTTCGCTGCAGGTGTTGTCATGCTTGCGGCATACATCCGTATGAAGTCTTGAAAAATTACCTTGACGACTTCAGACTGCAAAATTAATACAATAAACTGAATTATTAAAATTTTAATTATTCTTGTCTTCGGTTTCCCTATTCGGTTTGTCTTCTGTTTCCCTCTTCTGTTTGCCTTTGGATTCTCTCGATGTATTGTCTTTTGTATCGGCTTTTGAATTGTTGCCGTTGCGGTTGCGTCCGGACTTCCTGTTCCTTCTTCTCTTTGTTTTGCCGGATTTAGATCCGCCGGTGCCATTGTTCCCCGATGTCTGTCCTTCGGTGCTATTTATGTTTGTCTGTACCTCTGCCCCGGCATTTGCGGCCTTCTTTTCCGGTGACTGCTTCTTGCCATTGCGTCGTCTGCCACCTTTGCCTCCTCTTTTGAAGTCTTTTGTCCGCTTTTCGTATTTCGGACCTTCTCCCAAGTTTTCAGGAATCGGCATTTTTTCAATCTCTTTTTCGAGCAACTGTTCGATACGCCTGAATTTACCGCCTTCTTTTTCAGATATGAACGTGATGGCCCGACCGTCGCGGTTCGCACGCGCCGTGCGTCCGACTCTATGCACATAGTCTTCAGCTTCGTGGGGCACGTCATAGTTCACCACCATCTCTATGTCGTCGATGTCTATCCCTCGCGACACTATGTCGGTGGCTACAAGTACTTTGATTTTACCACTCTTGAAGTCGAGCATCACATCCTCTCTTTTCTCCTGGTCAAGGTCGGAGTGCATCTCTCCGATGCTGAAACCCTCTTTCCTCAATACTTTCGCCAGATCCTTAACCTTTAGTTTGGATGAGGAAAAGACGATGACCTTTTCCGGCGGATTGGCGCTGAAGATGGTCTTCAATATGGGGAGTTTCTGTGTTTCGTAGCATACGTAAGCTTCCTGTTTGATCTTGTCTGCCGGCTTCGAAACTGCAAGTTTTATTTCCGTGGGATTGACAAGTATCTTTGAGGCAAGTTGCTGTATCTTCGGAGGCATCGTGGCGCTGAAGAGCAAGGTCTGCCTTTCTTTAGGAAGCCGCCCTACAATCTGCATTATATCGTCGTAAAAGCCCATGTCGAGCATCCTGTCGGCTTCGTCAAGGATGAAGAACGAGACTTTCGACAGATCCACATATCCCATCGACAAATGGGCGAGTAGACGCCCCGGAGTGGCTATCACTACGTCGGCGCCCGCCTTGAGACTCTTGCGCTGCTGCTCATAGGTGTGACCGTCGGTGCCTCCATATACCGGTATACTGCTTATGGGCAGAAAATAGGAGAAACCCTGCATCTGCTGGTCTATCTGCTGGGCAAGCTCGCGGGTAGGAGCCATTATCACACAGTTTACAGCATCTTTGGGAAACTCTTCAGACGACAATATGTCTATCATCGGTAGGAGATATGCGGCCGTTTTGCCGGTTCCGGTCTGGGCACACGCCAACAGGTCGTTGCCTTCAAGCACCGCCGGTATCGCCTTCTCCTGTATCGGTGTGCAGTTGTCGAAATGCATGTCCCACAGTGCGTCCAGCAGTTCGTCATTTTCAAGCAGTTCGTCAAATCTCATATATAATTCTTATTTAACTGCAAAATTAACAAAAATTTTCCGATTTTCATCCTCCGTTGCATTTTTATTACATCCATATTTCACTTTGTTTCACAAATTAAACATTAATTTAATCGAACTTAATAAACTAATATTCAATATATTACAGGAGGGTTTTCTGTTATTGGCTCGAGTGTCCGAAAAATTCGAAACTTTTATTTTTTTACCGATGTTATACGATTAAACAAGCCCGGTTGATATTGTATTCAATTCCCGGTCTGATTAAATTATGAACAACAAAACAAAATCGAAACAATATGAGCACCTCAAATCTTTTCCGCACAAAACTTGTAAATCTTCAGCCGAATCTTCTCAGTTTCGCATATCAATTGACCTCCAACCGTGACGCGGCTGAAGACCTTTTGCAGGACACCACCCTCAAGGTGCTCGACAATGAGGAGAAATTCACTTCCGATTCGAATTTCAAGGGTTGGGTGTTCACCATCATGCGCAATATATTTATCAATAACTATCGCCAGAATGTTCGTCAGGCTACGGTTGTTGACCAGACCGAAGACCTTTATCATATCAATTCCTGTCAGGAATTCGCTATGGAGACCCCTGACGGCAGTCTCGCCGTTAAGGAAATCAACGCCGCTATGAATTCTTTCGAGAAGGAGTTCAGAGTTCCTTTCAACATGCACGTCGCCGGATATAAGTATAACGAAATTGCCGAAAAACTTAATCTTCCGGTCGGAACAGTGAAGAGCCGCATCTTCTTCGCACGAAAGCGTCTGCGCGAGGTTCTTTCCGCTTACTCTCTCTGATATTTTTTCAGACTTTAGTTTACTCTTTATCAAAATAACTGTCGATACCTTTAGCTTACAAGTCGGTCACCGAGGCCGGCTTGTAATGTTTAGATTAATCCTTATTATACATGAAAAACACTGGCTCCTCCGATCCCTCGCACAATGCTGTCATCAGCGGCGCTTCTTCCTCTGCTGATTCCCCTCTAGCCGCAAGACTTAACAGTTCGAGACATTATTATTGGTTTCTTGTGATGTTTCTCGTCTTGCTCAGTGCGGCGGGCTCGTTTGTAAACGATATGTATTCTCCGGCACTCCCCGATATGTGCGTGTTTTTCGGCTGCTCGGTTCCTCTTGCCCAGATGGGTCTTACTACCGGTATGATCGGACTTGGAATAGGGCAGTTCATCCTCGGGCCTGTGAGCGACAAGTATGGCAGAAAGATTGTGGTGATTACTGCAACCTCTCTTTTTGTTGTTGCTGCCGTGGCAAGTCTTTTTGCCACTTCTATTCATGTTTTCAATTTTTGCCGTCTGGTGCAGGGGCTTGGCGCTTCTGCCGGGTATCTTCTCGCCAAGACGATTCCGGCTGACGTATATTCAGGCAGGCAGCTTGCAAAACTAATGACTCTTGTAGGAGCTATAAATGGTTTTGCGCCTGCGTCGGCTCCCGTAATCGGTGGTATCCTTGACGATTCTTTCGGTTGGAAGTCAATTTTCATATTTCTTGCGGCATTTTCCGTTATCATTATTGTGATGTCTTTATTTCTGAAGGAATCCCTCTCGCCGGAGAGAAAAAACACTCTCCCGCTTATCCGTTCTTTCAGTGGCTACAGAGACCTTCTTGCCAACAAGCCTTTCCTGATTCACGCATGTCTGCGCGGTTCCATTCTCGGTGTCCTCTTCGCATACACGTCTTCGTCTCCATTCATAGTGCAGAACCACTATCATTTCAGCGCTACCGCTTATGGTATCCTCGTTGGTGTCAACTCTCTCTTTCTCGCCGCCGGATCCATGCTCTCTCTTAGGTTTAAGCCTTATAAACGCGCAGTCCTGGTAGGCGCTCTGATTCTCGCAGTCGGCGTGGCTTTGGAGTCTGTTGCACTGTTCGCGATTCATAATGTCTGGGTCTACGATTCTCTTATGATAGTGATTCTTTTTGCTGTGGGTATGATTATATCCACTTCCAACACTCTCGCCATGAATGAAGGCAGATTGAGAGCGGGAATGGCGGCAGCCGTACTCGGCGTCTCCGGATATATAATGGGAGCTATAGCATCTCCGTTGGTAGGAATGGGAAACATCCTGCATTCGACTGCATACGTCAACATCGCCCTTGCCATATTAGTCCTTATTTTCGCGATAGCCTCATACCGCCTCCCCGCCGACCTCGACAAATAATCCGTTCCCCATCAAAACACCGGAGGGTGTATCAAAATTCTGATGCACCCTCTTCTCATCTGAGTTCGTAACCTGCTGAAAAACATAAAACAAAGCCCCGACTTTCACAAGCCGGGGTTTTGTCATATCACAAAAATTTTGTATCTTTGTGGTATAAAAGAAATTAA
>JAGAJP010000067.1 GCA_017626045.1 Muribaculaceae bacterium
ATAGTCTACTCGGTGTTCTCAATATGGAAAGGACTACGCAAAAAACGATCAGACAAAAACAAAGGCATCGCCGAACTGATGAGACATGTCTCTATGAACTTTACCCGACTGATGAGATTTTTAAGCCAAAACTGAAAAAAAACAAGATTTTGATAACAGGATAACTTTTTGACATACAGACATAGAAAAATTACCCGCTCCGGACTGAAGCGGGTAAGGGAGGATGTGCTCTTTATTTTAGTTTAAATGAAAGAGCCGTGTGGACGACCTGAAATTACGGGATTACGGGATTTGGCATCGGGAGTGGCAGCGGGAATACCAGTATGAAGGGGTCAGAAGGAGATCGACAATCGACTTCGGATCGGTATTCGGAGAAAGGTTGCGGCTGTCGATTGGCAGGAGCGCGTCGCATTGGCGCACGAGTTCTTCTATCGGCAGGTAGGAGAAGGAGTCGGGATACATTTCCAGCTGCTGGGCTATGGTCAGGGCGGCGTCTTCGTCGCCGAGGAGCGCTGCCTTGAATATCAGTTCCTCGCCCTTGCGGTAGTCATACGGAAGCCCGCGTCCCATCGCGAGCACCGTACCTGCGAGCATGGCGGCTTTGGCGAGCCGACGGATGTCGCGCGGAGGCTCGACGAGCGAGTCAGGTCGCGAGAAAATAAGTTCCGCATAGTTGAGCGCGGCGGCTGGCAGCCCTTGGTCCGCAGCCCTCTCATACCAGCGGAGAGCCCCCGGAATGTCGACGGTGCCGTTCAGACCTTTCTGAAGAATCCAGCCGATGTTGTTGGCTGCCTTCGCGTCTCCTTCCCATGCTGCGTCGAGCATTATCTCATAGCCTTTGGAACGGTCGTCGGGCAGAGAGTCGCGCACAAACAGCCGATAACCCTCCATTGCCATCTCCGAAATCTCGGCGGGAGTAGCGGCGGATGCAACGGCAAGCAGAAGGGACTGCAGCATCAAAACAAGGGTCACAATCAGTTTCATTGTGCAAAAATAATTAAAAATATGGTGTCGCGCAATCCTTAATCGCCTACATTTGCCATTATTCACAAAAAAAATAGTAATTTTGCAATATGATTAAAGCTGCTTTGATTGACATGGACGGAGTCCTGTACGACTCCATGAAATACCATACCCTCGCCTGGAAGCAGATGATGGAGGAAAACGGTATCCAATGCACTCGTGAGGAGTTTTACCTCTACGAGGGGATGACGGGCGCTGCAACCATCGATCTTGTATGGCAGCGCGAGTTCGGACATCCGTGTCCCGAAGAGAAGCGTAAGGCTCTATATGACTACAAGACGCGAATCTTCAAGGAAATCGGAGGCAATGAGCCAATGCCCGGAGCCGCCGAAATGCTCCATACACTGTGCCGGAGAGGCATCCGCTGCGTCCTGGTGACAGGTAGCGGTCAGGCTTCCCTTATCAACAATGTCCGCAGAGACTATCCCGGCGTTTTCGGACCCGGAATGATGGTCACGGCTCACGACGTATGCAAAGGGAAGCCCGACCCGGAGCCATACCTGAAAGGCCTTGCGAAAGCGGGCGTGGCGGCTGACGAGGCAATCGTGATTGAAAACGCTCCCCTTGGAGCTCGTGCCGGAGTGGCTGCGGGGATACGCACCATGGCTGTATGCACAGGTCCAATTCCCGCCGATAGATTCCGCGAGGAAGGAGTATGGGGAGTATTCCCGTCTATGAATGAATTTGCCGACATGCTTCCCCTTGCTCTCGACATAATCGAGGCGTCTTCCCCCTTTATGGTGGCGGATTCAAACACATCGGGTCTTGTGGCAGACAGACTGGCGGAGTGCATCCCGGCGCTGTCGTCGATGCCGCGCATCGTGACACCGGCAGGCGACATCCACAAGGACATGACGACTCTTGCAGCTGTCTGGCGTGCCCTATCGGAGGGTGGCGCTACCCGCCGCTCGACCCTGTTCTGTGTGGGAGGAGGTATGACCACCGACATCGGTGGATTTGCCGCCGCTACATTCAAGCGTGGCATATCATGCGTCAATGTGCCTACAAGTCTTTTGGGTATGGTCGACGCCGCTTCAGGCGGCAAGACCGGCATTAATCTCGACAACCTGAAAAACGAGGTGGGTGCCTTCTCCATGCCGAAAGATGTCGTGGTGATACCCTCGACTCTCGAAACACTGCCCGACGATGAACTCTTATCGGGCTATGGCGAGATGCTGAAGACCGCCCTGATAGCCGACCCGGAGATGTATGGCGCTCTCCTTGACGCAGACAGATACATCGCCGACAGGAAACTGTTGCGCCCCTGGATAATGAGGTGTATAGAGATAAAGACCGGCATAACCACCCGTGACCCCGATGAAAAGGGGGAACGGAAAACCCTTAACTTCGGACACACTGCCGGACATGCGCTGGAGTCGCTGGCGCTAATGAGAAAGAACCCGGTGGCTCACGGTGTGGCGGTGGCTCACGGGCTTCTCTGGGAACTTATCCTTTCGGTGACGGCTTGTGCCGAAAAGAGGAAAAATCTCCTCCCTTCGGCTACTCTGTATCCATATGCGGAGATGCTCCGTAATCATTATCCCGCACTCGGAATGACTTGCGGTGATTTCGGGCAGTTGATGTCGCTGATGCGTCACGACAAAAAGAACGCGGCATCCGACAAAGTCAATTTCACTCTGCTCGACGCCGTCGGGTGTCCGGTGATTGACCAATGTCCGACGGAAGAAGAGATAAGGAGCGCATACGAGATATACACCGATATGGCAAACTGAAATCCGACATCATCTTCAATTACAATGAACAGCAAGATAAAGAAAACATTACAATATATTCTGCCGGCAGCCCTGTCCGTGCTTCTTCTGTGGGTGCTTTTCACAAAAGTGGATTTCAGGGAAACACTCAGCATCATAAGCCACGGAGTGGACTACTGGTGGATTCTCGCCGCCATGGGCATAAGTGTGTTCTCGCATATATTCAGGGCTATGAGATGGCGCATACAGCTCGAGGCCCTCCATGTGAACACGACCCTCATGGAACTCTCATGCAGCGTCTTCGGCTGCTATGCCCTCAATCTGGTGCTCCCGAGACTCGGAGAACTGTGGCGGTGTACGTTCGTTTCACGCCGTTCGCGAGCGCCTTTCACCACCGTCATGGGGTCGATGGTGGCCGACAGGCTTTCCGACACCTTGGCTGTCCTGGCGCTGACTCTTCTCACGTTTGTGGTGGCGTCAGGGGCTCTCGCCGCCTTCATGGCTAAATATCCGGTGGGGGAGGGGATTCTCCGGTTCCTGTATTCTCCGGTTTTATGGGCTGTGGTCGTTGCCGCCGTAGTGGCGGTATGGCTGCTATTCCGCATGTTCCGCAACACCAAGGCGGTAAGGAAGATCAAGCAGTGGTGTGGCGAGATGTGGAAAGGATTCGCGGTGGTGGTGACGATGCCGGGAAAGTGGAAGTTCCTTCTCCTTACGCTTGCCATTTGGGGCTGCTATTTCGTGCAGTTGTATGTGGCGATGTTCGCATTTGACTTCACGCGCGATCTGTGCAGCCAGCCCGGATTGGCGGACGGTCTGCTCCCTTGTCTCGTGGCGTTCGTGCTGTCTTCGATTGGTATGGCAGTCCCGAGCAATGGCGGCCTCGGTCCCTGGAACATAGCGATAATGTTCGGTTTCGCAATATATGGCGTCCCCGATGTGCAGGGCGCTGCGTTCTCGATACTGCAATGGAGCGGGCAGACTGCCATGCTGATAGTGCTCGGCATCTTTACCGCCATCTGGATAGCGTACACTTCCAAACGACAACTTCAAAAACCGTAAGACAGCGATGAACTACGACAAAGACCCTCGTGATATAGATGAAGACGAGATGCTCGACGACGAGTTTGATCTTGACACCGGTTCCGATCCCGTCTACCGGCAGTCTCTTCCGGCTGAAGACGACCTCTCTGCCGCCATCCCCCGTGAGCCTGAACCCGAGTCTGAGCCTGAACCTGAACCGGAGCCCGCCCAGGAACATACGGAAGCAGGGGAAGTCAAGAAGAGAAAGCGTGATAGACTTTTCAAGATTGGCGAGGAGGAATCAGGCGATGATTTCTATGACGCCGAGCCTGAAGAAAAACGAAAGCCTGCGCCAAAGGTGAAGGCTCCACGGCTTGACCCGGAGGACCCCGACTACTGGATATCGGATGAGGAGGAGTCTCCGATTGGCAATATCTTCAAGAAGCCCCGCAAGCCTTGGAAGTGGTGGCTCGCAGGGATAGCCGTCATGCTGATTGCCATGATGGGTGCATGGATGTGGTTTCTGCGTCCCTACACCGATGGAGCGGTGAAATACGGTTATCTCAAGCACATGGAGAGGCGGGGCACTGTAATGAAGACATTTGAGGGAATCCTGATTCCGTATCGCGAATTGGGCGACCCGACGCCGGTATACTTCGAGGAGGTGCCGTTCAGTGTCGCCGGAGACTCCCTGGCGGCGCGTATGAAGGCAATGATGCTGGGATGCGTGCCTGTGAGGCTCGAATATGAAGTGTATCACTCCTCCCTCCCGTGGAAAGGCGCCGAAAGGATGGTGGTGGTAAAGGCGGATACTGCCGACATTTCCAAAATTCTGCCTCCCGAATACAGATAGCGGTCCCGATCGCAACCTTCTAACTTCAATTGAATGAAAATGCAAAAGTCAGCGAAAAGACATTTCTCCGTCATAGGATGTGCGGCAGGACTCCTGTCGCTTTTGTGGGGCTGCGCGTCGATGGGCAATCCCTCGGGTGGACCGCGCGACGAGGATCCGCCACGATTCGTGTCGGCAAATCCGGCCCCAGGCTCCGTCAACGTGGATCCAAACCATATCAGCATTGAATTCAATGAGCTGGTAAATGTGAAGGACGCCTTTGAAAAGGTTGTGCTTTCTCCCCCGGGAAAATCAACGCCGAGAGTCTCCACCCGCGGACGGCGAGTGATAGTCAACGTCACCGACACTCTGCTCCCCAACACTACATATACCATAGACTTCGGAGACGCTATAGAGGACAACAATGAGGCTAACAAACTGTCGGGATTCGCCTACACATTCTCCACCGGCCCCGACCTCGACTCGCTGCGGATCTCCGGCATGGTGCTCGGCGCAGAGGATATGGAGCCGCAGCAGGGTGTCTTTGTCGGCGCTTATGTGTCGAAGGAAGATTCCGCTTTCGTGAGGATGCCGTTCCAGCATCTGGCGCGCACGGATGAATACGGACGCTTCGTCATTAGAGGACTGCGCGACACAACATACCGAGTCTTCGCGCTCAAGGATCTCGACAACGACCGCCATTATGCCAATCCCGAAGAGGACTTCGCATGGTTTGAGGACGTGATACGACCCACTTCGGAAAGAGTCCTTGCCCACGACACTATAAGGGACCTCTATACCGGTGCCGTGGACACCATAGTGGACAGAATGCGCACGCGCTATCTCCCCAACAATATTCTGCTCCGGATGTTCAACAGTATGCAGAAGCCGCAGTATCTGCTTAGTTATACCCGTCCCGACTCCACACGCCTTGAATTCATCTTCAACTCTCCCGGCGAGGTGACGCCTAAAGTCAAGATAGTGGGGCAGGATGATTTTGCCGCTCCGCTGGTGCCGGAGCGCTCTGTCGGCAACGATACCCTCGTGTTCTGGCTGCCGAGGTCCATTGCCATGCGTGATACACTTCGGCTTGCACTCCGATATCCCAGAACGGAACTCGCCACAGGACTCGTGACCATGGTCGACGATACCGTGAAACTCACTAAGCCGAAACCTCAGGCATCGGCAAAGCCCAAGAAAAAGAAAAGCAAGAAGAAGGAGGATGAAGCAGAAGAAGAGGCTCCTCTCCCCAAGGCGCCGACCTTCCAGTTTCAGGCGAAAGGTCCTGACACGGACCTGACCCGTCCACTCGCCATCGAGGCTCCCGCTCCGCTTGCATCGCTTGATTCGCTGGCTTTCAAACTCGAGGAGAATCCGGATTCATTGTGGCGGCCGGTGAAAAAGAAATATCGTGTGCAGAGGTCTGACTCGCTCTCGGAGCGACGGTTCAAGATCGACTATCCATGGGAAAGAGGCATGTCTTACCGCCTGCTGGCGGACTCTCTCGCCGCTTACACTATCTATGGGGCTGAGAGCGAGAAGGTAAACTATGAATTCAAGACCAAGCCCACGGAAGAACTGTCCAACCTCAAGATTACCCTGACCGGACTTGAAGAAGACATACCTACCTTTGTGCAGCTGATGCCCTCGGGCGATCAAATAAAATATACTGCCAAAGTCAAAGACAATATCGCCGAGTTCATCGGTATTGATCCCGGCAAGTATTACGCGAGAATTTATGAGGACTTCGACGGCGACGGAAAATTCACGCCCGGCAGCTACAGGCTTCAGAGAGTTTTCGGCTCTCCCGACAGCATTCCCGCCGCTCCCGACAGTATTGTTGTTGCAAACGACAGTATTGTTGTGGCTCCCGACAGCATATCTTTGACTTCCGACAGCATCCCGCTGGCAGCCGACAGCATCTCTGCGTCGTTGGTGGACTCATTATCGGTGACTCTTCCCGAAAGGGTAGTGCTACCTTTGACCGACAGACAAAGAGTGGCTCAGCTAAAGGAAATGGGCTACAGCCTTCAGCCTCTCGAGAACGACACTGTCGGCACTGACATCCTGATAGCCATTCAGCCCGACTATGTATATTACTATCCCAAGACCATAAACGTGAAAAAGAACTGGGATATAGAGCAGACATGGAATGTGTTTGAGACTGCTCTCGACCTCCAGAAGCCAAACAAGATAAAGAAGAACAAGCCTAAGCGTACCGGCAACAACACCGAGAACTCAGGCGAGGAGGAAGAGGAGGAAGAAGATACATTCGGAACCAATCCCTTTGACCCCAACCGACGCGGCAACAACCGTAACAATTCCGGATTACGGCAAAGGAGCGATTTCTGATCGCTCCTTACGCCGGAGTATGTCGATTATTCAGGCAGAATGAAGGGAATCTTCAGTAAGCCTGTGCTTTCTACGGGCTTGCCTCCCAGAGTGGCGGGAGTCCATGACGGCATACCTTTCACAAGGCGGATTGCCTCTGTCTCGAGATCCGGGTCAACAAGTCTCACGACTGTGAAATCGGAGAGAAGACCGGATGCCGAGACTTTGAACCGCACGCTCACTACTCCCTCGATGCCGTTTCTGAGAGCGGTCTGAGGATAGCGGAGATTGGCGTTGATATATTTGGCCATTTCCTTGTCTCCGCCGGGATATACGGCGCTTATTGTGTCGGTTGCGGCGGTCTGTGCCATAGCCGGAAGCGACATCGCGACTGCCGCGGCAAATGATAACAGTTTTTTCATATTCGTGTTTTTTGATAGGGAAGTGGTAAAAACAGCTTCTATATATCTGACAGATTAATCCTCCAAAGGTTTAGAGCGGATGTTGGGTGGAGCAATTAAATGGACTCTAAATCTCCCAAGCCAGAGATATATAGCCTCCGATGCCGGTGGTGAGCGGTGAGTTGTAGTAGTAATAGTCAGGAATATAGTTGAGAAGATTGTCTATGCCGACGGTCAGCGTCAGCTGATTCCACATCGTCTGGCTCGCTGAGATTCCGAGCAGTGAATATGCCGGGTATCTCTGGGTGCGCGCCGCTTCTTGCGAAAAAAGGTCGAGAACATCTCCGGTCACTGCCGACATCCATTTGAAATTGGCAGTGGCGGAAAACCTCCAGCCGGATTTCCATAGCCGAGTATAGTCCCCCCTGAGGGTCAGGGCGTGCGGACGGGTTGGATTCGCCCTCAGTTCTCCCTTTTTTATATGCTCGTAGGTATATATATAGTTGCCGTGAAGCGACAGTCCGAAATTGAACGCCATGTCGGCTGACGCGTCCACGCCGCATAGATGCATGCGGCTCAGGTTGATATATTGCTGTCCTTTCAGGGTCTCGTTCCAAAGGTATGAGATTCGGTCGTTGACGATATTGTGGAAGACCGACGCGGTGAGGTTGAGCCCTCCCTTCATCCACTCTCCCGAGATGTTCATGTTGTGGCTTGTCTCAGACTTAAGGTCCGGATTTCCATAAACTTTGAAGATTCCCGCCATGTCGAAATCCATGTACAGCTCCTTCAGTGTCGGGGCGCGGAATCCGGCGGCATAGTTGGCACGCAACGCAAATGAGCCTTTACGCCATAGCATACTTAGTTTCGGGGATAGTCTGTTGGCTCTGGAGGCTGAAAACCAGTCATATCTCATGCCCGGCACTATCCAGACGGATTCCGACAGATGCCAGTCCCACTGAAGATATGCGTCAAGATTGGTCTGGTTCCTGGAATCACCGGCAAACTCGTATGTGAGCAGGTAGTCGTCGAGCCAGTCTCCACCTGCTGTTATCGTGCCGACACCATCAAACTCGTGGGAATATTGTAGGTGTAGCGTGTTCTGGCGGTTGCGGTAGTCGCGGATCTGGCTGCCCGATTCCTTCATGTAGTCATACTTATCGTAGCAGTCGAAGGCATAGCTGAGGTTGAAGTCTTTCCATATTGCGGATATGCCTGCCGATATGTCGCGGTATCTGTCGCGGGCGGCGGCAGAACTGTCTCGCTCCCTACGAAAGTAACCCGCACGGGCGGTGATACTTGCGTCATCGCTGATGTCGATACGGAACCTGTCGCGCACGTTCCAGCTATGGGTGGCGAATGCTACGGAGAAATCTCCGGGGTTGGGAAACTTTATTTCCGAATGGGAGTCGAATCGGGCGTCGAGCGAGTTTGACACTCTTCCCTTGCGGTAGGTGGCGAGGGCGCCGTAACGCTGGGTGGTGTGGCTCCCGTAGCGGGCGTTCAGGCTCAGGTGGGTACCCTCGCGAGGCTTTGCGGAAATGATGTTGACCACGCCGCCCGTGGCGTTGGAGCCATATAGCGACGAGGCTGCCCCTTTAACAATCTCCACTCTCTCCACATTCTGCAGATTAAGGCGTGAATAGTCCGGATTGTCGAGTGTCTCGCCTGCCATCCTCTCGCCGTCAATCAGGAATAGGATGCCGCCTCCGTTGAATCCGGAGAAGTTTATCTGGGCGTTCTGCGCCATTCCGAGCGAGAACTCCACGCCGGGAAGCTGCTGCTCGAGAAGTGTGGCGATGTTGCCGGCGCCGCTCCTCTCGATGTCGCGGGAATTGATGACTCTTGTCTGCACCGGAGAGTCTTTCAGCAGTTTGGGCGTTCGTGTGGCTGTCACCACCACTGTCTCAAGAGTGTCGCAATCGGCAACAGCAAGGTCAGGAGCGGTGTCTGAGACCCCGCTCCCGACCATCAGTGCCGTTATCAAACCTATAAGGCTCAATTATTATTTAGTGCCGTTGAAGGTGAAATTTATCTGCATCGGCATTTTGCCCGGATTCATCCTGTAGGTTATGTTGGCGACTTTTCCGGTTATTGTGCCTTTGATGCTTCCTGTATATGTCACGCCGTCAGACACCACCATGAAGTCGTCTTCCTCAATGGTGTAGCTGTTGCCGTATGCGTCAACATCCACATCAGGGACAGTCACAGCCGGTATCAGCTGGGCTCCCGGCATCTGGGGTGTTGAGAAGGTGCATTCCGGAAGAATCACGGTCACTTCATCGTTGTCCCCTTTCTGAGGAACCACTACAAGCTGATATTCGCCTTCCATCGGGCAGTCGATGTTCATCACGGTGGCTTGGAGTGTTCCGGAATAAGTTCCGGTCACATCGCTGATGTTTACCGGATCTTCATCGTCATCGTCGCCGCAACTTACGAACGCCGGGAGGGCAATGCACAGCATTGCGAAAATAGACCATACTTTCAGTTTCATTGCTGCTGTCCTCCTACCTGTAATAGTTCTACCTCAAAGATAAGGTCTGAGTTCGGGCCTATCGGGCCGCCGGGGGTGCCCATCTCGCCGTAGGCAAGTTCGCTGGGGATATAGAAAACGGTCTTGCCGCCTTCTTTCATGAGCTGAAGGCCTTCGGTCCAGCCTTTGATCACTGCCTGAAGAGGGAAAGATGCGGGCTCGCCACGCTCTACGGAAGAATCGAACACAGTCCCGTCAAGCAGACGTCCGGTATAGTGTACGGTCACGATATCGGTGGCTGTAGGAGTGGCACCGGTGCCTTCTACCACCGTCACATACTTCAGTCCGGAATCAGTGGTCTTGTATCCCTCGCTTCCCTTGAAGAAGTCTGCGTTATAGGCGGCGTTCGCCTGGGCTGCGCTGTCGTTCTGGGCTTCCATAACCATGCCTACGAGAGAGTCCACGCTGGCGGTGTCTTCGGAGGATGGCTTCTGCTTGCCGCATGAGCTCATGCCGGCGAGTGTCAGTGCAATGGCTATTGCCGATGCAAAGGTTATATTCTTTTTCATTTCTTCATTTCTTTATTTCTTTATGACTTTAATCAGCTCCACATCGAAGATAAGGGTCGAGTGCGGGGGTATGGCGTTGGGTACTCCCTGTGCGCCGTAGGCAAGGTCGCTCGGGATGAAGAATGTGTATTTCGCTCCTTCCTTCATCAGCTGGACGCCTTCTGTCCATCCCGGAATCACTCTGTTGAGCGGGAATGTGGCAGGTTCACCGCGGCTTACTGAAGAATCGAAGACTGTCCCGTCGAGCAGACGACCGGTGTAGTGCACCGTCACTTCATCTTCCGCAGTGGGGCGCTGTCCTTCGCCTTCCTTCTCCACTACATACTGCAGGCCGCTCGGTGTCTCCTTTATGCCCTCGCGTGTCTTGTTCTCCTTAAGGAACTTGACTCCCGCCTCCTTGGCAAGGCTTTCTGCCTTCGACTGAAGTTCCGTGAGATATTCGTTGATTATTTTCTGGCATTCCTCTTCGGGAACCTCCGGTGTGCCGCCGTTGAAGGCGACGTCCACGCCATTCTTGAAAGTCTCGGCGTCAAGTCCCTTGACACCCATTGCCTTGAGCTGCTTGCCCATCAGGACGCCCCAGGCATAACTTAATTTATCCATATCTGTAAAAATCAAAATACTGACCCTCTAACATCGGGTCAAAAAAATAAAACGGAGGATTTCATTATCCCCTAAAATTTATAACGCGAAAAACACACGTTTAGTTTTACTACGACCACAACCCATAAAAATTTCGAAGTCTTACGAAACGATGTTGTCTTAGGAATGGCGAATGAAAGGCGAATGATTGATGCCTAAAATCGCACAATATTTCCAAATCATTTGGAAAATTAGTAAATTCTTACTAACTTTGCAGTTGAAAACGGAGTCAGATATAAAAAGATTCCGCTTCACACATTTGATTACAAGGGGTCCGGTAGCTCAGCTGGATAGAGCAACAGCCTTCTAAGCTGTGGGTCTTGGGTTCGAATCCCAACCGGATCACCCCCGAAGAGGGTGTATCAAAATGAAGATTTTGGTGCATCCTCCATTTTTAAGTCTGCTGAGGATCGGATGAACTATAGGCGACCGAATTTAAGATAACAATCCAAAAAATTCAAACCTCAGGGAGTTCCGTCAGATAAAATCTTAAA
>JAGAJP010000068.1 GCA_017626045.1 Muribaculaceae bacterium
CATGATGGTGGCGGGGTTGGAGTTGACGAGTATCACTTCATATCCCTCTTCCTTAAGGGCAAGGCATGCCTGAGTGCCGGCATAGTCGAATTCCGCCGCCTGCCCGATGATGATTGGTCCCGACCCTATCACCATTATCTTCCTTATGTCTTTTCTCTTAGGCATTTCTCACCTCCTTTGCTTTCTTATGTTCCTCCATGTCGCGGATGAAAACGTCGAAAAGATATCCGCTGTCTTGCGGTCCCGGGGCGCTTTCGGGATGATACTGCACCGAAAAGATGCGTTCCTCCTTGTTTCTCACTCCCTCAACCGTGCCGTCGAGCAGGTTGACATGCGTGATCTCGAGGTCGGTTCCCCTTACGCTTTCTGGCCTGACGGCGTAGTTATGGTTTTGCGACGTTATCTCGATTTTCCCGGTGAGCATGTTCTTTACCGGATGGTTGCCTCCCCGGTGTCCGAATTTCAGTTTGTAGGTCTTGGCTCCGAAGGCGAGCGAGATTATCTGGTGGCCGAGGCATATTCCGAATATCGGAAGCCGTCCTCTGAGTTTTCTGACGAGTTTCTGGACTTCCGGCACGTCTTCCGGATCGCCGGGACCGTTGGATATGAAGATGCCGTCGGGCTGGAACGCCATTATCTGCTCGGCGTCCATGTCGAAGGGTACTATTATCACGTTGCAGCCTCTTGCGTTGAGCGAGCGTATGATGTTGTATTTTATGCCGCAGTCGATTGCCACTACGTTGAATTTCTGGTTGGGAGTGCGCGAAAACCATCTTTTCTTGCAACTCACCTTTGCCACGACTTTTTTGTCGACCGGTGTGTCGGATATCATCCGTAGCGCCTCTTCGGTGGTAGTCGCGATGTCTACTATGGCGGCACGCATACACCCCTCGTCCCTTATCACGCGGGTAAGTCGGCGGGTGTCGATTCCGCATACTGCCGGAATAGCAGCCTCCTCAAGGGTCTCGCTCATGGTCTTTGTGTGGCGGAAGTTCGACGGTGTCTCGCAGCATTCGCGCATTATCATGCCGCCGATGGTCGGCGACTTGGTCTCGAAGTCATCGTCGGTGATTCCGTAGTTGCCAATCAGAGGATAGGTCATCACCACTATCTGGTTGGTATACGACGGGTCGGAGAGTATCTCCTGATAGCCCACCATCGAAGTGTTGAACACCACCTCTCCGACTATACTGCGGTGTGCCCCGCAGGTGTGGCCCGGAAATTCCATCCCGTTTTCCAATACAAGTTTTACGTCAGCCTCTTTCATCTTTTTTGTCTGTCGCATTGAAGTCGGTTAGAAGTTGTCTAATCTTATCTCTCAATCTGTCTGTTGTCGTTTTTATTTCCACCTCCGGGATGTCACTCGCAATACCTGTTTCTGACACCCTGGTACGTGAGCATTATGCATTTCCCGTCATAAATAAGGCTGTCAGGCTTGCCGCAGAGTCTCATTCCTTCAAACGGTGTGGCACTGCCCATTGACGCGAACCTGTCGGAATCCACTGTCCATTCGTAGTCAAGGTCGATTACCGTCAGGTTGGCTTCCCCTTCTATCTCAAGACCGAAGATGCGTCGCGGGTTAAGGCACATCAACTCAATCAGTCGTTGTATAGTGATTATGCCGGTCTTCACCAAGTGGGTGTAGCAAACACTGAAAGCCGTTTCGAGTCCAACTACCCCCATGGCGCTACCATTTAGTCCGCGGCTCTTTTCGTCGGCGGTGTGTGGGGCGTGGTCGGTGGCTATGCAGTCGATAGTGCCGTCTTTTATCCCCTCTATCAGTGCCTCGCGGTCTTCGCGGCTTCTGATAGGCGGGTTCATCTTGAAGCGGCCATCTTCCTGAAGGTCTTCGTCGCACAGCACAAGATAATGGGGTCCTGTCTCGCAGGTCACCTTTACTCCACGTTTCTTTGCCTGTCGGATGAGTTCCACGCTTTCCTTTGTGGAGATATGGCACACATGATAGCGGCAACCGGTCTCTTCCGCAAGCTTCAGGTCGCGTGCAATCTGACCCCATTCGCTTTCGGAGCAGATGCCTTTGTGGCCGTGTGCTTTGGCATATTCCCCGTCGTGGATATAGCCTCCGTTCAGAAGGTCGTTGACTTCGCAGTGAGCGGCGATTATGACTCCGAGACGTGCTGCCTCTTTCATTGCCTCCCTCATCATTTCTTCGCTCTGCACTCCGCTGCCGTCGTCGGAAAATGCTATGGCATATTCCTTCAGCGCCTCCATGTCAACGAGTTGCCGTCCTTTCCTGCCCATGGTGATGGAGGCGTATGGATATACATTGATGGCGGCGTCTTCCTTGATTATGTCGAGTTCCTCACTTATGTGTTCCACTGTGTCGGGGGTAGGGTTGAGGTTGGGCATCGCGCATACCGCTGTGTATCCTCCCATCATGGCGGAGGAGGTACCGGTGTAGATGGTTTCCTTCGACTCGAATCCGGGTTGGCGAAGATGAACGTGAACGTCACACAGGCCGTATGTCACGAGTCGTTGGTTCATCATGAACATATAGCAAAGGTCGTCCGGCATTAACCGTTCGTCTCTGTTGATTCCTACGATTTTATTGTCGTACACTTCTATATTGGCACATTCCGTAACACCATTTTTGTCCACCCATATACAATTGCATAGCACATAGTGTTTTGGCATCGGATATGCCGGCAGGTCGTGAAAAATCATATTCCTTCGTCTTTTGTTTCTACACTCAAGTCGTTTCTAATTATTCAAAGTAAGTAGAAACAACTTCACTTTAAACTCTTCAACATTCCCATAATAAAGAAAAAAACACGCATTCCCTTTCGGGGTGCGTGTCCCTTACGACAAGTATGCCATATATTGAATTCTTATATGTATCATATTCGCGTTCATCTTGCCTGCAAAATTACAATTTTTTTCCGACACAGACAAAATTTTTTGAAAAAATCAAACATTGAAATCATAGATTCCATCTCACAAAAACGTCTGCCCATGCGTTGGCATATTTCAAGAGATGGGTTTACTCAGGCTTTCACTTAACAGCAACTTTAAATCCTTTATTATTGGCTTTAACAACATATACACCCGGTGATAAGAAGATATCAGATCTTCCTTGCGTGTGCGTCGATGCCGTTTTATTTCCATTGATGTCCATAATGTCTATTTTTAGACCGAGGGGATTGCTCACTCGTATGAATCCCTCATGTCCTACTGCGGATATTTCTGATAGTCTGTATTTAGAACTCTTCTCTAAATACATCGGGGTCTCGCTTATCTGCATGAATTCTTTCCATCCGTCTGCTTCTTTGTATTTTACTTCGGAACCTGCCGGTACAGTAAGCTTACATTTGGATCTGTTGACATCTTTGAAGCATGTTTCAGGGAATATATGGGGAGTCTCTGCCAATACTATTATCTCTTTGATAGCGGGGCACCCGTTAAAGCAGTCTTCCATTTCTATTTCCTGTTTAGGAAGTGTGACTACTTCGAGATCCTTGCAGTCGTTGAAGCAGAAAGATCCCATTTTTACAAGGGTTTCGGGCAGAGCAACGCTCCCTAAAAATCCACAGCGCCTGAAACATGAACTCCCCATAGTTTGCAGTTGGTTTAGATATACCGTGCCGAGACTGTCACATTCCTCCAGAACAGAGTCTTCAAGTACCTTTACCGAAGGAGGCAGATACATATACCGGAATCCGCATTGACTTAGCGAACCTTCTTTGATAGTCTCTGTCTTCCATGGAATCTGTATAGCGCCAAGATTTCTACAATAAGATATTCCCTCGATTTCCTTTAAATTGGTCGGCATATATATTGCCTGCAAATACTCTAATGAATTTATTCCATAGTTGATGCTTTCAATCGTAGGAGGCAATACAAGCATTCCAAGAATCAGGTGGGTTATCGCTCCATTTGCGATGTCGGTGACGGTGTAAGCTGTTCCTTGTTTATCATAAACTGTTTCCGGAATTTCTATTATACCTCCGGTCATCCCTGTATAGTCTATTATTCCCGAACCGGAGTCATCGGTTGATGAAGAGTGAGCAAATGCCGGCTCATCAATTCCCGGAGCAAAGTCAAGGTCATATTCTTGAGTTACAGCTACTCTTCGTTCGCTTTCTGATATTATCTGGTAACCGATTCCATTATAGTAAAAATCAGTCTTATATCTATCGATTTCGCTCATATCATCTTTCGATGATGAATACGCGTAGGCTGCACCAATAGAAAGCAGACACGCGAGTATAACCAATCGCTTAATGCTTCTGTAAAAATGAAGTTCCATACTTAAGTTATTTATTTGATAGGGTGTTCAGTTTGATGTTTTTTCGGAACATCAAACTGAACACCCTATTTATTTGATGTATATTTTTCGTGAGTCAATAGTATTCCCGTTTTTTACTAACTCCACGCTATAAGTCCCTTCTTTGAAATCGTATGTGGGGATGTTCATTTTCCCCTCTGTTATCATGTATTCTTGACAATAGTCGGTATTGAAGATTGACCTGATCCTAATCAATTCGGTTCCTATGCTGCTATCTTCAAATTCGATATTCAGACAATTCTGATTATATTCAAAATTACTAAATCCTGATGCGGTGTATAAAGTATCAATTGGTTCTCGCTCTTCATCACTCAATATTGGGCGCATATTGCGTGATCTAAGCATATACTTGGCAAATTGGTCTTTGTATTGTGTGAAGTCGAATCTAGTGCCTCTTGACACAAGAACCGAGCCATTCTTCAATACTAAAGACATAAACATTGGTGCACTTGTTTCTATTATATATGGACTGATTTTGTTAAAATATCTTAATTGAATATTTGGCGATGTTGTATGTATTTCCATGCTTGGATCACCGAAGCAGTGATAGATCCGTTTAGTATATGGAGTTATATTTGCAAATTTTGCGTATGTTTGGGACATGCCCTTTCTTAAAATACCACCAATTGAATAAATAGGAGAGTCATTTTGGTTAAATCCGTTGGAGGAATATTTGGGGAAATCAGTCAATATTGTAGAATTAGGCCAGATGGCATGAAATAATTCCATGGCTAAAGCATCGTTAGGGCCGGAAAAAGACAACTCTGAAGCCGCAATTATTCCTACAGCTCCTCCCATAGACTTCCTTAATAATGCTTCAGAAAATGACTGCTCAATTAATTTATATTTTTTTTGGCTTGGGATAATTATTACCTCTGTGTGACCAAAAGCCCCGGTTTGACAATTGATACTGAAACATACGGGCAATAGATTTTTATTGTCAAGGTCTTGTATTGCATTGATTCTAAATGTCGGTGCACTCCATCCGGAATAAGAACCATGACCTCTGTGGAATATATAAAATGCACCGGAGTTGATAGCATTTATTACATCTTTAGTTATGCCATCCCATTTAAATGTTGGCTTTAAAAGATCTGAAGGCAAATCTTCTCCATAACCATAAAGTCTATTATTCCAGTTTGTGGGATTCGTATTTGAGTTTGCGAAATAAATCCTTTTGATAATCTTTTTTTCGTCATTCAAACCATTTCTAATATCTTCACTTGTTCGTGTAAAACGCGTATCCTCATAGCCTTCATATGGCTTTAAAGAATCTTCAAAATAAGCTGCGTGGACTGCATTCTTGTAAAATGATTCATTTATGGGTGGGTCTTTTTCGTAATTAATGATTTTGCTTATTACAGTCGATGCTTCAGAAGTATTAGAGACACTAAGTCTTCCTATAATTATATCTTGCTCCGTGTCTTCATCTCCATCCATACATCCATATGTAAAATCCGATGAATGTGCAAATGTTCCCTTAGATTCCGGATGTCGTACAGGAGGAATAGCCAGCGCGTCTCCTACCAATAGGACGAATTGTAATGTCTTAATCGAGCGATATGCTTTTTGTATCGTCTCTTTGATTTTAGTTGGATCCCATGTATAGGAATAGATTGCATATGCGTTATATCCCATCATTTTTTTCCAGTCAATAAAGTTCGTTATCATTGGTCGATATTCAGGGACTGACAATATTAAATAGTAAGGCGCATTTTCCCAAACAGTAGTCTTTGGACTGTATGATTTATCTATATCACTATTTGTAAGCGTTGCAGAATATATTGAACTCATCAAATCTTCATCCACATCATGAAATATTTGGGATGATTGTTTCTGTCTATTGTCCCTAGACGCTTTGAAGTTTACTTGATATGTAATTGTTTCACATGCCAAGATTTTGGAAGAATCTATAAATTTTATAGGTATTACGTTGACAAATAATATTTTTCTATCTCGATAAACTTGCGTTTGTTGTATTGTGATAGATTTTTCAGGTAATGCAAACCGGGTATATTTTATAGGCGGAACATTGTCTGTAGTATATTCCTCATCAATACTGTCATACAACAAGGGCCTTGACGGAGACAATGATATGTCTAGAACATCCCATTTTTCAGAGATAACTTCTACTGATGCTTCACAACCATCGGGAATTTCAAAAGAATCAGTGCGAATGGGCCATGCTGGTTCTCCTGCTGTTGAGTTGAGTCCGAATCCGGGAATGTCAAGTCTGGTACAACCTTTGTATAGTTCATCAGAAATCGAGATCGCTCCTTCAAATTTATAGGTCACAGTAAAACCATTGGGATTCAGTTCGATTGATCGTGATGGTATTATGGAATCTGATGGTTCAGAAACAAGTTTGAATGCTGTTGAAGAATGCCAATTCATAGATAATATGAAGGCTGTTAAGAATAATTTTAATTTCATGGCGAATGGATTTAAGGTAATTGTTGATGTTAATTAAAAAATATTATATATAGAATATTTATGCAAACATACAAAATTTTTTAATTGTATCAAAGTATTTTTTCTTAAATTTAATATTATTTAACAAATACTTTTATGTCTGACTGTATATTTCACGCTGGTATTCCGTGGAAAAAGCCGCAAGGGGAAGAAACTCGAAGACCGTTTCGGTGACTCTCTCGAACGCATGACTGCCGTGACCGACCGCCACAGCGCATACTTCGCACTGCACTTCCTCAACCACCAGGTCTGTCTGCCGCATCTGCTCCGTGAATGCCAGTATCTCAACGAGCTTGACAAGGAGCAGCAGTGGTCAAGGTCAGTGGAAAGCCTCCTGCAGGAAGCCATACATGAGCGGAATCAAAAGCCGTCGGAATCGATTGACGCCACACCATGGCTCGAACGACTGGACAAACTCATTGACGAGAATCTTTCGAAACTCAACGGAAAGTTCACCACCTTCAAAAACGGCCTGCTCAAATGTCGGGACTACATATTCAACTTCCTGCAAGACCCTGCAATCCCGCCCGACAACAATGCCTCCGAGCGAGGAATCCGAAAGTTGAAAATCAAATTGAAGAACTCCGGATGCTTCCTTTCAGACCTCGGCGCAGACGCCTTTATGGACTTACACTCAATCGTCGAGACTACTAAGAAACACGGCAACTCACCTTACAACGCCATACTCGCCCTTTTCTAAAGGCGATTGCCTCTGCGTGTCCGCTACCAAGTAACACATGTGTATATGGCAGATATTTAACTAATTGCCGCGATTGATTCATCGAGTTTTCTAATGGAGGCAAGTAGTTTAGCTCTGCGTTTTTCGTGCATTGTCAACGAAGGCTTACTTACTTTTGATTCATCGTATTCTGTCCCATTTTTGACCATGTTGTAGATAATGACGGCCAGCTATGGGCTGCCGCTACATTGGCCTGTATTCCTCCTGTACGAGCCTTTACTCGCCGATAATAGGCTCCTAAGGCATCGTTTGACCTCGAAAGTGTCATCGCGCTTTGCCGCAGTGCCTGCCCGACTTTGTTTTTTCGTTTCAGCATTTTGCTTGAAACGATTTTTCCTCCGGTAATTTTGTCGTTTGGCGCAAGATTGCACAATTTTGCAAATTTATTGGCCGTAGCTAACTTATTGACAAAATCAGGTCCCAGCTCAGACAGGATTGTCAATGCGGCAGAATGTGATATTGAGGGTATCGCCATGATATTCACGCCCAAAGCGCGATAGCAATATTCCTCAACATTGACCGACGTGGAGTTCTTTTTATATATGCGCTTGCTGGATTTGACTTTCTTCTCCTCAGGTATGTCCAGAGGAACAGTCATCGCAGCGGCGGTTCCTTCGATTTTGCTGTCGCATCGTGCAATTTTTGACTGGGCTGTTTTGTAGTCGTTATAAGCCATCGACAATGCAAACATATAGTCGTCGTCCCAGGTACCCTCTACTGCGGCCATTATTTCTTCTTTGCTGGCTTTACACCTTGTGTCGGCATAAGAAGCAAGAGTCTCCGGGTCTCGTTCGCCTGACAGGATGTCTTCAATCATTTTTATTCCGGACACACCGACGATGTTACTCAGGACTTCTGTCAGCTTGACATTCATCAGCTCAAGCGACTTCTGCATTCGCTGTATCGCTGTGGAAGACATCTCAACATATTGCTCGCGCAGTCGGGTATAGGTTCTTAGCTTACGCGACGCCGCATCAGACTGATAGCAGGGGCGGAACATTCCGTAGGCAAGCAATACCATCAGCCACTCGGCGTCATCGACGTCCGTTTTTCGCCCGCTCATGTTTTTTTGTCTGCCGCATTGACAAGATAAACTTCGAATCCGTCTTGTTTTGTAAATATTGCTGCTCTCAATGCTGATGGGTTGATATAAGGTTCCATCAATGAAATATGCGGTAGGACAGTCTCTCCAGAATATTCTTCCATTTTTAATCCTCATTCCTGCAATGCCTCTTAATGCCTGTTCGATATTCGTAATGCCTTTCTTATCAAAGTCTTCGTAGTCGCGTGAATATGATGAGAGGGATTTCATTATGTCTGCCGGCTCTTTGCTGAATGCCTGCACATTTATCTCGTCGAGCATAATCCAATTGCTGTGCTTGAAGAAATCAGACACGGTGGCGTCTTCGATATGGTCAAGAAATACTTTCAGGTTGTCAGCTACCGGAAATGTCTGCTCGAAGATGTCGTAGTTGCCTTCGTTTCCGCCATTCTCGTTCATTGCCCTGAATATGAATGGAGTGTCTTCAGGTAGGTCGAATCCGTTTAGGCAGAACATGCCGTTCGTATCGGTGTCTGCGAAAGTCCCGAAGTCTGCTTTTGGCGATATTGCGCACACCATTACGCCCTCCAGAGGCTTGTTCCGCCAACGCGAACGCACCTGTCCGGTAATCTCCTGTCCTATCTCAAGTGGTATTTCAGGTTCAGCATACTTGCCGAGAATGGTCTCCGGAAGGTTATAGCGGCTCCATCCGTTCACCATCATAAGAATGTCCAGATTCCTTTCTGCCTCTCTGTTTCCCGCATCAAAGTAATATGCGGGGTTCTCAATTCTTCCTCTGAGTTCGCTCTGTAGAAGCATCTGGGTTCGTATATCCGCCTGTCCTGCATCTCCGGCCGCCTTCCTGTCCACGATTCTTACGTTGCAGTCGGCACCGGTACCAATGGGAGTCTTTAGCCTGATAACCGTCGAATCCAGATTGATTCCGGTAACTTTGTCAGGGCTTCGTTCCGCTCCGATGAAGAAAAGTCTTTCGCTCACCACTATGCTGTCGCTTCTCGACACCAACATTGCCTGATAGAGACCTGTTGTCAGATTCTTCTTGTCTATCGATACCGGCCTGTCTTTGGTAAGTGGCGAGGCAAGCACTCCCGTACCTCGGCACGCCAGTACCAGCTCGAGATCCATTCCATCGCCACCTGCCACGCTGAAGAAACAGCGCGAGCCCGAGTATCCATAGCGCAGGGCCGCGGCACCCGCCTTTGGTGTGCCTACCTCCACTGTTCTGACAATTCCTTCCGGTCCCATGTATTCAGCGATATATGTTTTTCCGTCCTCCGGCATAAATGATAGTGTACCCATTCCGCAATGCGAGGTCTGGAACCTTGCCGTTTCCGCCCCCAATTCATCACGCAACACTCCCGAGGCGTTCACTCCGCGTCCGCTCTCGTCTGTGGCCTTGAACGCCACAGTGCATCGTTCTCCAGCAATAAGCCATCCTCCTTCGGGATAAAAACGCACGTCGGTCTTATCTACTGGGTATTCCACAGGAATGAACTTCGCGTAGTCTCCGAACTTTACGAGCACTACGTACTCTCCTTTATCGCGAGAGAACTTACGGCTGAATCCGTTCGCCGCATCCGGCATGTCGAGTGTCTTTCCGTCAGACATATTCCACGACATGATATTGTAGTTCATTTTGTCTCCCCTCAGCGGCCGAAGTCTGAAATGACCAGGTGCCTTCGCCCGCCGGAGTGAATTCGGAATCCACAGCATATCTTGAACTGTATGGCGCGAGAATTTTCAGTGGCTTGCGGAAGAAATACTCCTGGCCTACATTCTCTGCGAATGCGGTGTAAGCCAGAAGAGTGTAGTCTCCTTCCGGCAAGTTCTCTTCAAGGGGCACATATCCCGCAAACACCTTATCTCGCTCAATGATCTTCACGCGGCTCTTGACACTGTTGAAGGGACAATGCAACTCCACATAAACATATTTACTCATATCGGTTTGCCGCAGGCTTGCCGCATCAGTGACAAATACCCTCAGCCATATAGTGTCGCCGGCGCAATACATATCGCGGTCAGTCACCACATGAAGCCTCTCCTGCGGAAATAGTTCCCTCTGCGTGTCTATTCTTTTAAGTGCACTCTTTCCATGCATCCAAAAGGGATCAACAAAGTTAACGCACAATAACAGGAATATGATACCAATAGTTGCATTCATGCTTTTGCTTTTTCCGGATGAAGATATTGTTGTCATAATGGTAGGATTGCTTGTTGTTATTGATGATTTGCAAAAGTACTAATTATTATTCATTTGTGCAACTAATTATTAATAAATTTTTAATTTGGCCTTTGGCCCGTTTTGCATACTCGATGTTTGTCAGAATTATATTTTTTATATAATATGTAGTACAGTGCCATTTCTGTCTCACGAGCATTGTCTTGATATATACGATTTATATCAAGATGAATGATGCTGTTTATATTCATACTTCTACGATTATTAAATCTCAAGTTGGAAACAAAATTATTTATTTTGTTTTGAAATTCGGCCATTAGTTTAGCCAATTCTTCAGGAAAGGCAGTTAATTCTTTGTCAGTGTTAATAGTATCAAGGTATTTACGGTATCTCCTATAAGAATCATTCATTTTCTTTTTGGACGTTTCGGATATGTTGTATTCTTTCAGATAACTTTGCATATTCTGTCTACAGATCGCAAGTCGTTTTTCCGAATCTGGTATGAATATTTTTAACGTGTTGTGCATGATCCAAAGAGCAAAACAATTCTTGGTAAAGGTAAATTTTGGTATCAAGTTTATTGATTTTGCAATAAATTCGCTTGTTAAATGAAAGTATTTCTCAGTTTCTAAAATATTGTCTATTCCGTATCTTTCGATTTCCCTTTGATAACTGTTTATGCTCCAGTGATGGACATACGCGTCCATCATTGCTTTCCCTAAGTGTTTCTGTATTATAGATAGTCCCTTGAATAGATTCGCTCGCCCGAGACACAAAGCGCATAGGCGCACGAATACTAAGGCCGATATTTACTGGGACTCTGAGCCTGATTATGAAACAGGCCTAAACGACTGAGAGGCAAAGATTGTTGCTGCGAGCACGCGAATGAAATTTCCTGACCATCCGGTCGTTTTAAAACTTAAACGCCTACCCAATAGCCGCATGTGGCAACAAGTCACGTGCTAATCTTTCGTTGTGTCTTATATTGAATTATAAACACGAAGTGTTGGGAACCAGCACTTCACAACTGAAATATTTTCGAATGAAATAATTGTCTTGATGAAGATGCGTTCAAAACATTTTCGTATCATTGCGGGATAGATTGAGTGATGAGGCGACGATTTTTAATCGGTGTATTTGATCCTGAATTTGTCAAGCAGAATTTTGAAATTATTCTGTGCGCTCAGACAAGTATCCATAAGATAACCTTTTATCGTAGGCCAATTTCGTAGTCCGTTATAGTAGAACATCTTCAGCTCGTCGGTAATGATGAACGGAACATATCCAAAACGGAGACATTCCCGAAACATTATCAATCTTCCGACTCTACCGTTTCCGTCTTGGAAAGGATGTATTGATTCGAACCGTTGATGGAAATCAATAATATCTTCGAGAGTTGGATGTTTTTTACCGTTATAATCTTTCAAGAGAGCCTTAATCTCTTTGTGGACATTCTCCGGATCTATAGTGTCATTCCCTCCAACCTCATTGGGAAGTTTCTTGTAATCTCCGACTCTGAACCATGCTTTCCGTTCATCTGAAGTCCCTGATTTAAGCAGAAAATGAAGATGTTTTACAAATGCTTCCGTAAGTTTCCCATCTGTGTTGTCAATGATGTAGTCGATGGCGCGGAAGTGGTTGGTGGTTTCTATTATGTCGTCCACATTCATCGTGCCTTCTGAAACTCCTATGGTGTTGGTCTCGAATATATAACGGGTTTGGTCATGCGTCAATTTGCTTCCTTCGATATGATTGGAGTTATAGGTAAGGTCAATCTGTATCCGATGATATATGCCTCCTTTTGTTTTTCCGTTTTTCTGCTCTTTGATGGCTTGCAATAAAGGTGATATTGAAGATTTATTAGAGCGTTTCGGTGGTAGTGCATCTTCAGGTATGCTCCATGTCTTTCCTACGAGATAAGCACCTTCGATTTTACCCTGTGCGCAATAGTTTCGGGCAGTGCGCTCCGAAATACCATGTACCTCTGACCATAACTTGACTGAAATAAACTCCATCTATCGGCAATACTTTGATTAAAATATTATGCAAAGATACCAAAACTTGCCGATATCGGCAAGTTTCCTGCCATAAAAATACCCCATATCCTTAATATCGTATTTCTCCGGAATCTTAGCGAGTAGATGTGTGTGTTGTTGTGTTGTGCCACGAAAAGTGAGATTTTGGAGGTAAACGGTAAAATAAAAAGTGAGATTTTGGAGGTAAACGGTAAAATTAAAAGTGAGATTTTGGAGGTAAATGGCAAAATAAAAGTGAGATTTTGGAGGTCACGTGGAATTTTTATTTTGATTGTATGATTTAATTTATTAATTTTGCGCTTGTTGAAGTGGTTGGAAGCAACTTCAGTTAAAATATATTAGACATGAGGATATTTAGACGCAAAATATATTTCCGTATGTTGGAGTGGAAGCAAAAAAGAGATGGTGCAACCGCGTTGCTTATCAAAGGAGCGAGGCGTGTGGGTAAATCCACTATTGCCGAGGAGTTTGCTAAGAATGAATACGAAAGTTACATCGCTGTTGACTTTGCCGATGCGCCGGCTGCCTTATGGGAAGCGGTCGAGAATATTTCTGACCGTGACAATTTCTTCATGCAGCTTCAGTTTATCTATGGTGTTCAGTTGAAGGAGCGTAAATCAGTAATTATATTTGATGAAATCCAGAAATGTCCCAAAGTCAGACAGGCTATAAAGTATCTTGTAAAGGATCATCGTTATGACTATATAGAGACAGGCTCGCTTCTTTCCATAAAAAAGAATACCACCGGCATTGTCATTCCGAGCGAGGAAACGAGGCTTACGATGTATCCTATGGATTATGAAGAGTTCCAATGGGCGTTGGGCAACGATAATACATTCCCGCTCTTGAAGAAGATGTTTGAAGAGCGTAAATCATTTGGAGATGCCGTTGCGAGAGATTTGCTACGCAAGTTCCGTCTCTATATGCTTATAGGCGGTATGCCTCAGGCTGTTGAAACATATCTCGATACAAATAATCTTGCAGAGGTGGATGCGAAAAAACGTGAAATAATTGAACTTTATCTTGACGATTTCGAGAAAATTGATCCTACCGGCAAAGCATCCCGGATTTTCAAGTCTATCCCTGCTCAGCTTTCGAAAAACGCCTCCAGATTTCAAGAAAGAAGTATAATAGGCTATACGATGGAAGAGGAAAAGGCTGCCGAACTGATTAAGGAATTGGAAGACAGTCTTACAGTAAACATCTCATTTCATGCCAACGACCCTAATGTCGGACTTGTATTACATGCCGATTATGACAGATATAAAATGTATCTTGCTGATACCGGCCTATTCATAACTCTTGCATTCTGGAATCATGATGTGTCAGACAACATCATTTATCAAAAGCTATTGTCAGATAAATTGTCTGCCGATCTTGGATATGTCTATGAGAATGTAGTGGCACAGATGCTGACGGCAAACGGTCACAAGTTGTTTTATTATACCTGGCCTACAGAAAACGGCAAGCGCAAATACGAGATTGATTTTATTCTCTCTCAAGGCAATAAAATCTGCCCGATTGAGGTCAAGTCTTCCGGGTATAAAACTCATGCTTCTCTTGATGCGTTCATGGTAAAGTTTTCTGACCGTATCCTTTGGAACTACCTTATATATACAAAGGATCTTCGTAAGGACGGGAGCATAATACTACTTCCTGTATTTCTGACGGCCTTTCTTTAGTAAAAACAGTGTGTCAACCCCAGAAAAGGTAGGCGATGAAGATGGCGGCTATGGCGCCGGTGATGTCGGCAAGAAGCGCGTAGCCCGCTGCATAGCGGGTCTTCATCACGCCTACTGAGCCAAAGTAGACGGCGAGGATATAGAAGGTGGTGTCGGTACTCCCTCTTACCACTCCAGCCAGACGACTCACGAACGCATCCGCTCCCTCTGCCTTCATCACGTCGAGCATCATCGCGCAACTTCCGCTGCCGCTCAACGGTTTCATAAGCATCGTGGGAAGTGCCCCCACCCATTGTGTGTCAATACCCAATGCCGCAACGCCTGTTGCCACCCATCCTGTCACGGCGTCAAGCGCTCCTGAAGCCCTGAACATTCCTATTGCCACAAGGATGGCTACCAGATACGGTATGATGCCTACCGCTGTCTTGAATCCCTCTTTCGCACCCTCTATAAAACAGTCATACACGTTTATCTTCTTGCGCATTCCGGCAAGAATAAACAATATGATCACACCGAAGAGCAGGAAGTTGGCGCCGAAGGTGGAATATGCCTCAACCTTGTCGGCAGGAAGCGTGGAAAACCACCATGCAAGCCCTCCCACAGCCGCCGCAAGCCCTCCGAGCCACGACCACAGCACCAGGTCCATCCGTATCTTCTGTCTGACACACAGGGCTGTCAGCCCTACAAGTGTCGCTATCGCTGTAGCGAGAAGTATAGGAATGAAGATGTCGGTGGGATTGGACGCTCCTCCCTGCGCCCTATACATCATTATGCTGACGGGAATCAGACAGAGTCCGCTGCTGTTGAGCACCAGAAACATAATCATGGCATCGGTAGCTGTGTCTTTCTTATGGTTGAGCGTCTGCATCTCCTGCATGGCGCGAAGCCCCATCGGTGTGGCGGCGTTGTCGAGCCCCAGCATATTGGCGGAGAGATTCATGAAGATGGCTCCCATCGCGGGGTGGTCTTTCGGAATCCCCGGGAAGAGTCGCGAAAAAAACGGACTCACCAGCCGCGCCATAGCGGTGGTGACGCCGGCGCGTTCCCCTATCTTCATTATGCCCATCCACAGCGAGAGAACTCCTGTAAGTCCTAACGATATCTCAAAGGCAAAAGCCGCCTGACTGAACGAAGCGTTCATTATCCTGCTCCATATCGCAGTGTCACCCGTGAAGAGGGTGGTGCCAGCCGCCATAAGAAAAGCGACGACTAAGAATCCTATCCAAATATAATTCAAAAGCATATTACAGCGTAATTTCTTCTATTCCCCGGTCTACGATGATGTGGCGGTTGGCAATGCGCGAGATCACCGACATCTCATGGCTCACAAGAATTATGGTGTGGCGGATGGCAAGATTCTCCATGATCGAATATATCTGGTTTTCGAATTTCTTGTCGACATAGCTCAGTGGCTCGTCAAGAATAAGGATATCCGGATCCGACACTATAGCGCGCGCCAGCAGTGTGCGCTGAAGCATTCCTCCCGATAGGTCTCCTATGTTCATATCGAGATATTCAGATACGCCACACAGCTCCACGGCTCGACGAAATGCGTTCTCGTCTTCGGCGTTTCGACGATGGAAGATTCCGGTAATCTGTCCGGACTGTATCGCCTCTGCCACTGTGATGGGAAACCTGGTGTCGATGTTGCTTTTCTGAGGCAGGTATCCTATTTTCGGGTGCCTGTCAGGCTTGCCTTCCGCATCGAAATATTCCACGCTTCCCCTGTTCGGTTTCAGAAGCCGGAGCATGATCCTGAGCAGTGTGGTCTTGCCGCCTCCGTTGGGTCCTGTGATTGCCACAAAATCGCCCCTGCCTATCGTCAGTGATACATGGTCGAGTATGGGTTTTGAATCAAACCGTATCGATACATCCTTAATTTCGATCAATTTCATCGGCAGTCCTGCTTAGTTCGTCTATCCATTTATCGGAAGACAGATTAACCTCGACCATCGGTATCCCGAGTTCTTCCGACACCTGTGTCTCGAGAGCGTTGTTGCCCGAAGGTTCCGTCACCACAATGGATGGAGAAGCGTTTCTGATGCTTTCGATCTGCGCGGACAGTTGAAGAGGTGTGGGCTCTTTCCCTTCTTTCTCAAGAGCGATCTGGCGTATGCCATAGTCTCTTGCGAAGTAGGTGAGTACCGGATGCTTTACTACAATCGTCTTCCCCTTGATGTCTTTGGTTGCTATTATGCTGTCAAGCTCAGAGAGCCTTGACCTCAGTTTTCCGTATGCCCCAGCGTATGAAGCGGCTTTATCCGGAAACATTTCAGAGAGTGTCTCAGTCATAGTCTCTCCAATCATCATACAGTTTCTCAGCGACGTCAGCATATGCGGGTCAAACCCGTTTTCAGATTCGTTTGTAGCGGCATGGGTGCCGTAGATCTTCTCTATTCCTTCCGACACATCAGTGATTGGCAGATCCGGAAAATTCCCGGCAATAGAATTGCCTAAACTTTTCTCAAATCCGGGTGTGTTAAGGGTGAAGAATACCGATGCATTGGCAAGTTCCTTCATTGTCCCCACCGAAGGCTGGTATGTCTCGGGATTGCTTCCGGGGGGAATCAGTGTCACTGTCTCCACGTCATCGCCTGCTATCTGCCTTAAAAGCCACGCCAGTGGCTCGCTGCTCACCGCTACGCACGGTTTCCCGGACTCCTCCTTCCGGCCGCAGCCGGAAAGAAGAACCGTCAGTATGCACGCCACGACAGCGAGGGTTCTCATATCTTGCGGATTCCCATTATCTCGCGCACGTCCTTGAGGGTCTGCGACGCGTATTCGCGGGCTCTCTCGGCGCCGTTTTTCACAATCTTCGAAAGATATTCGTCATTGTCGCGTATGTCGAGGATTCTCTGACGTATCGGCAATGTCACCTTGAGGATGTCTTCTGCGAGCTGCTTCTTGAGGTCGCCATAGCGGATGCTGCAGTCGGCGTATGCCTTGCGGAACGAGTCTGTCACCTCTTTGCCGCTCACGAGATCCATGAGGGTGAAGAGGTTCTGTACCGGCTGCGACACCGGGGAGTCCGGCTCCGTGGGTCCTGCGTCGGTAACGGCTCGCATCACCTTCTTGCGCAACGTCTTCTCGTCGTCGATGAGATAGATGCAGTTGCCTTCGCTCTTGCCCATCTTGCCGCTTCCGTCGAGTCCCGGAACCTTGATTGCCTCGCCTCCGAAGTTGAAGTTGACCGGCTCGTTGAAATAGTCCACTCCGTAGAAGGAATTGAACCGGCGTCCAAACCGTCTGGTGAGTTCGAGGTGCTGCTCCTGGTCTTTGCCCACCGGCACATAGTCGGCGTGGTGGATAAGGATATCCACAGCCATAAGGGTGGGGTAGGTGAGGAGGCCGGCGTTCACGCGGGCGTTGCTGCTCTGGTTGCCTATTATCTCTTTCTCTATCTCGTCGCTGTCGCTCGTGATGCCGAGAGCTTTGCGCGCCTTGTCCTTAAAGGATGTCGTGCGCATCAGTTCTCCGATTCCCACGTGCATGTTGAGCAATAGATACATTTCCGATATCTCCGGGATGTCGCTCTGCACATACAGAATGTTTTTCTCAGGATCAAGTCCGGCGGCGAGATACTCGGCGAGAATCTGCTTCACGCTCTCGTGAAGCGCCTTCGGGTCGGGATTGGTAGTGAGCGCGTGAAGGTCGGCTATGAAGTATCTGCTGTCATAGCCGTCCTGCATCTTCACGAATTTCTGAAGGGCGCCGTAATAGTTCCCGAGGTGGAGGTTGCCGGTGGAGCGGATGCCGCTCAACACTATCTTCTTGCTGCCGTCAGGCCTCAGATTGCCTTCTGCCGCAGGTTTGTCCTTTATGCTGTCTGTATTCATATATATTTGATTCTTTATGCAAAATTAATCAAAATTTTCAAATTTTCAAAGTCATTTTTATTAGATGGACTCTTATTTCCAGAATGATTTGTAAAATAATACGAAGACTGTAAATATCTCCAGCCTGCCTACAAGCATTTCAAACGACAGAAACATTTTCAGCGAGCCGGGAAGCCCTCCGTAGCCGGCAGCTGTCGTCCCATAACCGAGTCCGCTGTTGCCGATGCATGAGGCAGACGCGAAAAATGAATCCGTCAAATCATATCCGAAGGCTGACATCAGCAGTGCGCCGACGCCTGTGATGAGTATGTAGAATGCGCAGAAGGCAAGGATGCGTACCAAATTACGCTGATCCACACTCCTGTCTCCGACCGTTATCCTGTTGAGATGGTTGGGAAAGAGTGTATAGGTTATCTCACTTCGCAACGTCTTGAACATTACAGCAATGCGGTCAATCTTTATGCCGCCCGATGTGGAGCCGGCACACGCTCCGCATATCATCAGCATCATGGTGATGGCGAGCGACGCGTTTCCCCAGGTTCCGAAATCGGAATATGAGAATCCGGTGGAAGTAATCGCCGACGATACATGAAAGAGTGGCGACAACACCAAGTCGTTGAATCCTTCGCCCCCACGGGTCCATATTATAAACCCGGTCACGGCGCCGGCGGTCAATACCGTTGCTAAAAAGATTCTGACCACCTCGTTTTTCCATACTCCCCGAAATCGGTTTACTACAGTATTGTAGATGAATATGAAATTGATTCCCCCTATTATCATGAACACGGTCATCACAGAGGCGATATATCCGCTGTGCCAATAGGCTATCCCTTCGTTTCTGGTTGAGAACCCTCCGGTGGAGAGTGTCGACATCGCAACGCAGATGCTGTCGAAGATATCCATTCCGCCCAGAAGAAGCAACGTTGCCAAGGCGAGGGTAAGTATGCTGTATACCGTCCATAGCGAGGATGCGGTCTTCCGGATATGGGGATGAATCTTGTCGTGCGATATACCTGTGGTCTCTACGTTAAACAGAAGCGTGCCCCGGCTGTTGTTCAATGCCGGAAGAATAGCGATGAGGAAGAACACTATCCCGAGACCGCCAAGCCACTGGATCATGGCGCGCCAAAGAAGGATTCCCTTGCCCAGAGACTCGACGTCGCTGTATACCGACGCTCCGGTAGTGGTGAATCCCGACATTGCCTCGAAGAAGGCGTCTGCAAATGGCACCGGCGACGAACACATCATAAACGGCAACATCCCGAAGAGTGAAAACGCTATCCATACTGTGGATATAAGCAGATAACTCTCGCGCTGATTGAGCTTGATGCTTTCCTTGCGGTTGAGTACCACCGGAAGACCGCCTGCCACACCTGCCACAGCCATTGCTGCGGCAAAAGCCTTGATGTCCTGTATGTCGCCGTTGACCACCGAGAGCAAAAGCGGCAACACCATAAGCACGCATTCAAATACTATCAGCCATCCGGTGATCTTCAGAAGACTTCGGTATCGTATATTCGATGTCCTTTTCATTTCGGTAGAATCACGGTCTGAACAGTTTTTCAATCTTTTTCAATCCTCCCTGCATGCAGAACACCACCACATGGTCGCCCGGCATTATATGCGTGTCGCCGTTTACCAGCATAACCTTTCCGTCGCGTGTCAGTCCGGCAATCGTCATGTCTGACGATAGTTTCAGATTGCGCAGCGGACTCCTTACTATCGGCGCCTTCTCGCATGCCACGATTTCCGCAACCTCCGAATCCTCAAAGGCAAGACAGTGAGGTGAGTCGAGGTAGCTGTCAAGCAATATCTGGTATATTCGGCTTGAGGTCAACAATTTTTTGTTTACCACGGTGTCGATGTCGAGCGAGCGTGCCTCGTCGAAATACTGTATGTCCTCAATCTCAGCCAATGTCTTGACTGCTCCGAGATGCTTTGCCACCATGGCGTTGACAATGTTTGCCTCCGAAGAGTCTGTAAGCGCGACAAACGCACAATTGTCTTTCACTCCTTCCTCCCGCAGTATGTCAACGTCGCGGGGATTGGAATTGATGACAGTGACACCGGGACATCTTTCGAGGATGTCTTCGCAGAGCGATCTGTCGGAATCGATTACCTTAACCTGATATTCAGATGAAAGCTGTTGGCAAAGTGTACGGGTTATTTTTCCCGCTCCTGCTATCATCACCGATTTTATCTTCCCCGTCACTTTTCCGCATAGCCGCGCGAGTTCCTCTTCCTGACCCGGCAGGCAGGTGAAATACACCATGTCACCCCTTTCGTACCGATGGCAGCCTCGCGGGATGATTATGTCGCCATCGCGCTTTATCAGGGAGGCATGGTAGTTCTTGGTCAAGGAGCCGAATTCTATCAGAGTCATGCCTTCAATCGGGGCTCCCTCTCTCACGCGCAGCGCGCACAGGTCGAGTTGGCCAGAACACAGAAGATAGTGAGAGTCTGACCAATAGTTAGATAGGGAGTCCGCTATCAGTTTCGCGGCAAGGTATTCGGGGTAGACTGCCTTGTCTATGCCGAGTGTCTTGAAATGTTCTCGAGCCTCGGGTTCCAGCAGGTCGGGATTCGCTATGCGCGCGAATGTGGATTTGGCACCCAGCCATTTGGCGATTTCCGCAGCCACTATATTATGGTTTTGATATGGTGTCACGGCAATGAAGAGGTCACAGTCCCGGCAACCTGCCTTCTTAAGGTCGCCGACCGATGTGGACTTCCCGAAGGTCGTGAATACGTTGTAGTTGGTGTCAAGTTCGTCAAGAACTGCCTTGTCTGTTCCCATCACGACGACTTCCTGGTTTTCCCTGCTGAGCATCTTTGCCAGATGGGTCGCCGTGTCTCCGTTTCCGACTATCAGTATTTTCATAAGTCAAAATATGTTTGAATTGCTATTGACGTCTCCCCTCAGGCGTTGGGTCTGTCACTATCACTGTCTTGCCCGGAAGTGAGGCGGAGAGCAGCGAGCGCACGGATTCAACCGCCTCTGAGCGCGCGCGGCGCACCAGGCCTTTGCTGTATATTCCTTTACGGGCGTTCTCAATCGCCAATGCCTTCATCCGGTTTTCTTCCTGCGTGCTTATGTTGCCTGACCCGAAGAAATTGTCATTCCATGTGTCAATCACTGTGTATGATCCGGGACGTGTGCTCTCGCGCAGAGAGACTGTCTCGGGCGGCAGCGTCACTTTCAGTGTGTCGCCGGCATCCTCTATATGAAGTTTCTCAAGATCAAAGTCTATGGAGCCCTCAAGGGTAAGGCGAGCTACAATATGCCGTTTGCCCACATTCCCCTTGACCGGTATCTCCTCGTAGATGCGCATGGAGGATAACTGCACCATCTGTCTCACATTCTCTATTCTTGCAGCCGACAGTTTTACCCGCTCCAGCTTTGGCGACATCCATATCCAGACGCCAACTGCGAAAGCCACTGCCATTACGGCAAGAATTGCGATTCTGTATATCGTTTTCATAATCAATCCTATCTAAAGGTTACATTTGCCTTGTATCCAAATCGCGAGCAAAGATTCTCGAAGTAACGACGTCCTTGCAACTCCGCGCTTTCTGTCAATATGCTTTGGAATGTCTTGTCACTTTCCACTTCTTTCTTTAGGGCTGCGTTGATGCGTTCCTTTATCTCGGCTCGTTCTTCCGCACCGACCTGACTCCTGAATCCGGTCACTCTGTAATGCTCAACCCGCATCTGTGCATCCCTTCCTGAGAATTCCGTCTGTATGGGTGGTAGCGTTATGTTGACGGTGCTGTCGCTGTTGTCAACCTTGACATCCTCTGCGGAAAACGATGTGAGGTCGACGTATGCTCGCATATAGGTGTTGTAGGAAAACGCTGCCTTGCGGTCTCCGATCTTCAGTGCGTCGATAAGCGCCTGCGCCGATTCTCTAAGTCCGTTTGCTTTTGTCAGGTCCAAATCCGAAATCGTGGCTATCTTGCTTACAGACATTTGGGCGAGCACAAGCCGGTCTACCGACTTCACTTCCGTCGCTATCCTTATGGCTGTGTCGTCTTCCTTCTCTCTACCGCACGATACGCACGCTGTGCCGGTGATGATGGCAACTAATATAATGATTATGTCTCGTAATCTCATATTCCTTAAGTTTTTTAGGACGCCCGAACCGAGCGTCCCCACCTTTTCTCTTTAACACTTGTGTTTGAAAGATGGTTTATGTCGTTCTTGAGTATTAATACCGGTTAATGATTGATAAAAAAGCCTTACTTACACCTATATTATCTATTTATGGCCGTTTATTTGCTGTATGTGATAAAAAAACTAACGTGAATATGACAAAACTTTTAATGGCGCTGACCCTTATGATTGTCGGAGCGGCGTCGGCGATGGCGATAAGCCTTCCTTTCGATAAGTATACCATCAACCGAAGCGAACTGCCGCAGGATGCACAGGAAATGCTCGAAGAACATTTCCCCAAGGCGAAGGTCAGCATGATTAAAATTGACAAGCATCTCCTCAAAAAACCTGACTATGATGTGAAGCTCACCAATGGCATCCGCATTGCGTTCAACAGCAAGGGGCAGTGGAAGTCGGTGGAAAGCGGAAAGCGGGAACTTCCGCTGTCTCTGCTCCACAAGACAGCCAGAACCCATTTCTCAAAGAAATTCCCCGATGCAAAAATCTTAAGTGTCAAAAAGGATCTTTCCGGGTTCGATATTGTCCTTGAAGACGGCAGAAATATCAAATATGACCGTCTTGGTATCTTCAAGGGGGAGAGTTAGATCACCGCGTCATCATTTTTTTTGCACGGTGGCTAAATCCAATTGAAGTGTGTGCCGTAGGCTCCTACCTCGAAGTTGTATTTCGCGATACCGAGATCCATCGAGGTATAGCCGACAAGTGAGAATCCTTTGTCGGCGCGGACCTGCGGCACTCCATCTTTCACTCCCATATATTCAAATTTGAATTTCTGCTGGTTGATTGCAGTGGGTGCCAATAGAGCCGCCTCGACTCCGTTTCTAAACCATGACGGTGTAGATGCCGACACATTGCTCACTTGTTCAGGTGTCTTTGTCTTGTGGCCGATGCCGTGTGTCTCGCCATATCCGATGGCTATATAGCATGCCACTTTCTCGCCTTCGCGTAGAGTATAGGTGTCAGGTATCTTTCGGTAACTAAGGCCTACCCAGCAGGTGTCAAGACCGAGTGTGCGGGCATATATCACCAGTCTTTCTCCATAATATCCCACCAGTTCATCAAGTTCCGGTGTCTTTTTACCTGCCATCACCAGATAGTTTACCACACCCCTGAACTTGCCGTAGGCGAATATCCCCTTGAATGCCTTGGGCTCGTTTTCTATCAACTGTATGTGTAGTCCCGAAATCTTGTTGACCTCGGCAATTTTTTCCTGTATTTTTGCCGCATCCTCTTCTGTAAGAGGTTTCGGCAGATAAGCCCGAACACTGTGCCTGGCTTTGATTGCTTCCTGAAGAGTCATGTCTCTTTTAAGTTTAAACAACTTCGTATTGTCATTAATACAACTATGCCCGGGCGTAATTTGTTTTCAAGTGCCTCGGCGAAAAGATAAATCCCGCAAAGATGTTGCAGCATCTTTGCGGGATACTTGTTTTTTTTATTAGAATTTTCTTACTGGTGTGCAGTCGCCTGTGATTCTCATGCTCTGGCTGTTGGCTACTGTTCTGAACAAATGACGCATTTCTGTTCTAAAAGATTTGATCATTCTGGTCATAACTCATAAATTTTGTGGGCCGCAAAGCAACTGAAGTGATTAAAATAGTGGATTGGATGTTGTCGCTTTTTCCACGACCCTGATTAAACCTAACGGGAGATTCTTCGCCTCTGCGAAGTCTTTTCTCCTCCTAATCTTTTTACCTTAAGGCCCGGCTGATTCCGGGACTCGAATCGGAATCATCTCTTCTCCCGATTCCTCATATATAACGCCCGAGACCAAAAAAAGTATGAGAAAAGTCGTGAAAAAATATGTTCTACAACATATTTTTAACATTTGTTAAAATCGAAAGCGCGACTGTTTGTCCTTTGAAATTTCACTTTATGCCATGATTAGCAATGGATTGGCTTTCGGCGTTCTCCACTTCGTCATCGCTGGGCTGATACCCCGGTGCCCATTTGGACACTTCCGACGGTTTCCGTCCCTCGATTTCCCAGTCGAAAGGATAGAAATGTGCCTGTGGATTTCTCCAAGATGGCTTCCGGCGTGAGTAGATGAACAGCGGGAGACCAACGAAAAACGCTATCCCGACAAGCAGTATTCCGATATATACCACCGGACTGCCGGTGTTGATCTGTGTCGGAGGAAGATAGCTGAGAAGCAGCGCTGCCGTCGCTCCGGCAATTCCCACTACGCAGACCACCCATTTACCGACATTACCGAAAGGTATCCTGAAACCCCTCGTCTTGCCCGGCTGCGTGCGACGCAGTCGCAGAAATGCGGCATATATCATTATCACCATGATAAGATAGATGATGGTGGCCATCTGCGACATTATCTGATATGCCGACTCCACAGTGGGGAGTACCAGAAGGATAAGTGTGAGGATGGTGACGAATCCGCCTGCCACATACAGTATCCTTTCGTTGATGCCGTTTTTATTGACTGTCTGAAGTCCCTGCGGAAGATATCCCGACTGTGCCACTGCCATCAAGCCCGTCGTAGGTCCTGTCACAAGCGCGGATATCTGACCTATGACGCCAAACATTATGAAGAGTGCCATCACATTGCCGAGCCACTCGAGACCGAAACTTTTCCATAGTGCGTCATACGCCATGAGAAGTGACTGAAGAAGGTTGATTTCCTTCGACGGTATCACCATGCCGATTACCAGCGTGCCCAACGCATATACTATGACAATCACTATCACCGACAGGAATACTGCCCTCGGAAAGTCTTTCGCAGGTCTCTTCATGTCGTTGATATGCACAGCCTGCATCTCCATGCCGGCATAAAACAGGAATATCGATGCCGCAAGCACTATGGTGCCGAGATTCGTGAAGTCCGGAAAGAACGGTTGATGATCAAGATGGATGGTCTTGCCCATGCAGGCGTAAACCACACCGAGGATTATGAGGATGGCACCCGGTATGATGGTGCCGAAGAGTCCTCCGAGAGAGGTCAGTTTGTTCGCCGATTTCTGTCCCCGGAAGGCATTGAATGTCGCTACCCAATACATTATCATGGCTATGGCGAGTGTATAAAGCTTGTTTGACGCGAGCTTCGCGTCGAAACTCTCCGGCCAGAACATATAGGCGAGAGCGGCGGCTCCGAACATCAGTACGGTCGGAAACCATATTATTATGGTCTGCCATTCAAGATACATCGCCGTCCATCCCCAGCGAGGTCCGAAAGCCTCCGATACCCAGCGGTAGAGACCTCCCTGCTTGGTCCATGTAGAGGCAAGCTCCGCGCATACAAGAGAAAAAGGTAGCAGAAACACTATTGCTGCAAATAGATAGTAGAAAATCGACTGAATCCCGAATTTAGCCTCGGATGGGAGTCCTCGGAGACTTAGGATTGAAGTCACGATCATGATCATCATGGCGGTCATGGTGATGGTGCCTTTAGCGGATGAAATCATTTTCTTCCTGCCCGATGGCGTTACGTCCGGTTCCCGGACGGGAGTGCTTTTCCCGGTGTTTGTGTCAGACATAGTATTAGTTTTTTATTCAAGGCTGTCAATTTAGTAGCGGCCTTTATAGTGATTTACCATTAATGCAGGCAGCGTTCCGTCCGGACACGTGCCTGCATTAATAAAACGTCTGCCCCGCGCATTGGTTGTGGGGCAGATGTTAAAAAATATTTCACTGTTTCTCGCAGCATTCCTGCTTAGTGTAGTGTTTCAGTATATTGTTCAGCACTTTTTTGTCTACTCGGAAGGCTGTTCCGTGTCTTATGCCTTTCGGAAACGAAACCTCGTCGTTGATTTCGGTGAATGTATGCCCTCCGTCTGTGCTCTTGACAGCTCCATAGCGATGGGAGGTGTACATGTCGAAATATACATATAGTGTGTCGCCCACAAAGAGTGGTGCCGGACCTTCTGCCCAGTATTTGCCGGTGATCGGACCGGATACTTCTGTAGGAAATCCTTTGTTTATATCTTTGGTTCGGGTGACGCGTAGGTTCTTTTCCGGAGGATTCGAGTTCTCGTTCTTCACCACCATAATCAGCTCATCGCTGCCGGGTACTTTGGCTATCGCCGCGTCTATCACGCTGAAATCAGGATTGAACCATAGGCGAGTGGGGGTGAATTTTTCGAAGTCCTTGGTGGTTGTCTCGTAGATGCGGTGGTTCCACTGCTTTTCCCGTTCGCTTGTGGCGACATACGAGTGCCTTCCGGGTATTGTGGATGCCCAGAAGATGTGGAATGTGCTGTCAGGAGCGTTGTAGTAGAGTTCCGGTGCCCAGCTGTTGAGTGACTCAGGCTCGTGTTTCATCACAGGAATAGCCTTCTGTTCAGACCAGTGGATGAGGTCCGGAGAACTTGCGTAGCCGATTATCTGGTCGTTCCAACTCGAAGTCCACACCATATGGAAAGTGCCGTCAGGGCCTTGGCATATACTTGGGTCACGCATCAGTTTGTCGTCGCCTACCATTGGTTTCAGCAGTGATTCATTGTTGTTGATAGCTGTCCAGGTAAGGCCGTCGTAGGAATATGCAAGATGCAGTCCGTCGCTCTGACCTGTGAAATACGAAAACAGATATGCGACATCTCCGTCTTTGACACATGCGCAAACATTATCTTTTCCGGATGCACAAAAAATATCTTCGGATGCGGCATTCATTGTCGCGAAGCCACACATGGCAGCAAGCGCGGATATAAGAAGTTTTTTCATGAGCAGTAGTTTTTATCATCTGCAAAGTTAATAAATTTTCTCCAATTCTCCTATCCTCCTATTCCTCCTATTTCTCCTATTCCTCCTATCCCTCCGATTTTTTCAAAAAGAATGCCCCAATAATTTGCAAATCCCAATTCTTTTATATAAATTTGCATCAAAATAATATCAAAACAATATCAAATATGAAAGAAAACAAAGAAATCCCCTACGAGGGAAGAGTCTTCAACGGTTTCGTAATGCTCGCGCTGTCGCTGATCATTCCGCTGGCAGCGGCCGCAATCATCATCGGGTTGCCGGATACCTACGATGCGGGTATAGCAGTCTCAGTCATAGTGGCGTTTATTGCCGAAATCCTTATCCTTAGTGGCTTCTTCATACTCCAGCCCAATCAGGCTCGCGTGATGATTTTCTTCGGAAAATATCGCGGCACTTACCGCAATACCGGGTTCTTTTGGGTTAATCCGTTCATGAGCAAAAAGAAGGTTTCTCTGAGGATTCGCAACATGGATATAGCGCCTATCAAGGTCAACGACAAGATCGGTAATCCCGTGATGATCGGTATGGTCCTCGTATGGAAAGTGAAGGATACATACCGTGCTGTGTTTGATGTGGATGCAGGAAGCGATTCGGCTGTGAAAGTGGTCTCGAACGGCAAGACACAGGTGGACCAGGGCGACGCTGTGGCAAAGGCGCTCAATGATTTTGTGGGTATCCAGAGTGATGCCGCCCTCCGCGAGGTGACCGGCAAGTATGCCTACGACGAGGAGACCGGCAGTCACGAGGAGATAACACTCCGCAGCGATGCCCGCGAGATCAACGAGCAACTCGAGGCAAAGCTCAACGAGCGTCTGGCAATGGCGGGTATAGAGGTTGTGGAGGCAAGGCTCAACTATCTCGCCTACGCTCCCGAAATTGCTGCCGTCATGCTCCGTCGCCAGCAGGCAAGCGCGATTATTTCCGCCCGCGAGAAAATCGTGGAGGGTGCTGTGTCGATGGTAAAAATGGCTCTCGACCAGTTGAAGGAAGAGGATGTCGTAGAACTTGACGAAGAGCGCAAGGCATCCATGGTAAGCAACCTGCTCGTGGTGCTCTGCGCCGATGAACCCGCCCAGCCCGTCCTCAACACCGGAACTTTGTATCAGTGACCTGAAATGCCGAAGACGCATAACAAAGGTTTCCTACTGAGGCTGGATCCTGACACGATGGAACTTGTCGAAAAATGGGCGGCGCAGGAGTTCCGCTCCGTCAACGGACAGCTGCAGTGGATTATCGCCGATTCTTTGAGACGATACGGAAAAACTAAGAGTCCATCTAATAAAAAATGTGATGAATAAAAAAGAGAGGTCGAGTCTTTTGGACTCGACCTCTCTTTTTTATGGACAATAAATTATTTCTTTGCGATTTTCTTGTAGCCGTATACTGCGCGGTCGCCAAGTTCCTCCTCGATACGGAGAAGCTGGTTGTATTTTGCCATACGGTCGCTGCGGCTTGCAGATCCGGTCTTGATCTGGCCGGCGTTGGTGGCAACGGCGATGTCAGCGATGGTGGCGTCCTCGGTTTCGCCGGAACGGTGTGAGATAACCGCTGTGTAGCAGTTGCGCTGTGCCATCTCTACTGCGCGGAGTGTCTCGGTCAGTGAACCGATCTGGTTAACCTTGACGAGGATTGAGTTGGCGCAGCCGTTCTCGATGCCCTTCTCAAGATACTTCACGTTGGTTACGAAGAAGTCGTCGCCCACGAGCTGGCAGCGGTTGCCGATAAGGTCGGTGAGGATCTTCCAGCCTTCCCAGTCGTTCTCATCCATACCGTCTTCGATTGAGTCGATAGGATATTTGGTGATGAGTTCCTCGAGGAACTTTGCCTGCTCTGCGCTTGTGAGCTTCTTGCCGTTGACTTCCTTCTCGGCGCCGTTCTTGAGGTGGGTGTAGTCATATACGCCGTCGTGATAGAATTCCGACGATGCGCAGTCAAGACCGATGGTTACGTCTTTTCCGGGCTCGTAGCCAGCCTTCTTGATTGCCTCTACGATTACGTTGAGTGCGTCTTCGGTGCCTTCGAGCTTGGGTGCGAAACCGCCCTCGTCACCTACTGCGGTGGAAAGTCCGCGTGCCTTGAGAACGCTCTTCAGGTTGTGGAACACCTCTGTACCCATTCTGATGCCTTCCTTGAAGCAGCATGCGCCTACCGGACGGATCATGAATTCCTGGAAGCAGATCGGGGCGTCGGAGTGTGCACCGCCGTTGATGATGTTCATCATCGGAACGGGCAGTACGTATGTGTTGCAGCCTCCGATATACCTGTAGAGGGGAAGGTCAAGATAGTTGGCGGCTGCCTTGGCTACTGCCAGAGATACGCCGAGAACAGCGTTTGCACCCAGGTTGCTCTTCGTTTCGGTGCCGTCGAGTTTGATCATTGCCTCGTCGATGCCAATCTGGTCAAGTGCTGACCAGCCGATAAGTAGGTCGCGGATCGGGCCGTTGACATTGGCTACTGCCTTCTGTACGCCTTTGCCCATATAGCGGCTCTTGTCGCCGTCGCGAAGTTCGAGCGCTTCGTTTTCTCCCGTAGATGCCCCCGACGGTACTGCCGCACGGCCCATTACACCTGATTCGAGGATTACGTCAACTTCTACTGTCGGATTGCCGCGTGAGTCAAGTATCTCACGACCTTTGATTTCTGCTATTTTCATGACTTGATGAAAAAATTTATTTATAAAGGGTTATATTGATATGATGATACATATCCTTTTCATTCGGCAAAGGTAGCATTTTTTTTTGACATGGGGAAACTAAACACACAAAAAATTCAGACTTTTTATACTATATTTGGAATATATTCCGTTTGCGGGCGTTATTTTTGTGTATGATATTATTTTCCTTATGAGCGAATCCGTGCTTTTGAGCGGTGTGAAGCTCGCCGAAATGGCCATCGCCGCTCTCCCCTTTACCCCGCTCGAGGGGCAGGCTACCGCTTTGTATAAAATGGCGGAATACGTTGTGTCGGGTCTCTGGCGCGACGTATTCGTGCTTAACGGATACGCCGGTACCGGCAAGACGAGCGTTCTCGCTGCCCTGATAAAGGCTCTTTCTCACTGCAGAATCAAGACTGTGGTGCTCGCTCCAACCGGAAGGGCGGCTAAGGTGGCCGGTGACATGGCGGGGAAACCTGCGTCTACTATACATAGACGCATTTACCATATAGTGACAAATGGCACCGAAACCAGTGTGCGCCTGAGCCCGAATCGTGACCAGAACACTGTCTTCATTGTCGACGAGGCGTCGCTGATTACCGACCGGCCTCGCGGTAGTCTTCTGTTGGATCTCGTCAGATATGTATATTCCGGTCAGGGTTGCAGAATGATTCTTGTCGGTGACACCGCTCAGCTTCCACCTGTGGGGCAATCCGATTCTCCCGCCATGAATCTCGCAAGACTGAAGGAAATAGGACTCGCTCCTTTCAGCTACACTCTCGAGGTTCCTGTGAGACAGGCTGCCGAAAGCGGAATCCTGTACAACGCCACTATGGTTCGAGGTTTATTGTCGCGTCTTATGGTCGGCGATTCAGGAGGACTGTCTCCGGGACAGTTACCACTCGAACTGAGAGGATTCCCTGACATCAGGGCTGTGAGCAGTGTGGATCTTGCCGATGAACTGTCTACTTCCTGGAGTTCAGTGGGACCGGAGGAAACACTCATCATCACCCGCAGCAATGCACGCGCCAACCGTTTCAACAATGCCATTAGAAACATGGTGATGTATGCCGAGGAACCTCTGCAGCAGGGCGACAGGCTTGTCATCGCGAAGAATGACTATTACTGGGGAAGGGTTAACAGACTGAAAACTTTCCTCGCCAATGGTGAGACAGTCACGGTGAAGTGGGTTGGGAAACCGGAAAAGGCTTTCGGACGATGGTTTGTCGATACCGAACTGGCGCTTGCCGACGGCACAGACATGTGCGCGAAAGTAATGCTTCGTTCTCTCATGGCGGAAGGCCCCGCTATTCCGAAGCAGGAGATGCAGCGGCTGCTGGAACTTGTGATTGACTCCGAGGAGGGTGCCGGACCCAACGAGAAGATCATGGCGGCAATGGAGAATCCTTATTACAATGCCCTTCAGGCGAAATACGCTTATTGCGTCACCTGCCATAAGGCGCAGGGCGGACAGTGGAGGCATGTGTATATAGATATGGGAGGAATCCCCGACGATGCCATAGGCACTGATTTCTATCGCTGGCTTTATACTGCCCTTACCCGTGCATCGGAGAAGGTGTTTGTGCTCGGTGTGAGAGAGAATTAGATGGACTCTTGATGGACTCATAATAGCGCGCAAACAATTGCCAATCACCTTCGCTGAAGAAATTCTAAATTCTCAATTCTCAATACTCAATTCTAAATTCTCAATTCTAAATTCTAAATTCTCAATTAATTTTTGTAATTTTGCAGTCCCAAGCAAAAGATATTGTTTAATCTGCACAAAAAAAGGTAAAAAACAACTTAAGAGAAAATATGAAAGCTTATGTATTTCCCGGTCAGGGAGCCCAGTTTGTAGGAATGGGCAAGAATCTGTATGACACGAATGAAGAGATTCGTGACATGTTTGAGAAAGCAAACGAGATTCTCGGTTTCCGTATCACGGACCTCATGTTTGAAGGCACTGAGGAAGACCTTCGTCAGACAAAGGTTACACAACCGGCGATCTTCCTTCATAGCGTGGCTCTCGCCAAAAGTCTCGGCGATGATTTCAAGCCTGATATGGTGGCTGGCCACAGCTTAGGTGAGTTCTCCGCTCTTGTTGCTGCCGGTGCGCTCAGTTTCGAGGAAGGCCTCAAACTCGTCAGCAAGCGTGCCCACGCCATGCAGAAGGCTTGCGAAAAGCAGCCCTCCACAATGGCAGCGGTTCTCGCTCTAACCGATCAGCAGGTTGAGGAAATCTGTGCCGGAATCGATGAGGTTGTGGCTCCTGCAAACTATAACTGTCCCGGTCAGGTGGTGATTTCAGGCTCTATGGAAGGTATCGAGAAGGCTTGTGAGCAGATGCTCGCAGCCGGTGCGAAGAGAGCTCTTAAACTGAAGGTGGGCGGCGCTTTCCACTCTCCGCTCATGCAGCCTGCCCAGGAGGAGCTGACGGAGGCTATCGAGGCTGCCGTATTCGAGACCCCCCGTTGTCCGATATATCAGAATGTTGACGGAAAACCGCATACCGATCCTGAAGAAATCAAGGCAAACCTTATCAAGCAGCTTACGCGTGCCGTTCGCTGGACTCAGAGCGCAGAGGCTATGATTGCCGACGGTGCCGACGAGTTTGTTGAGCTCGGTCCGGGCAGCGTGCTTCAGGGACTCATCAAGAAAATCAACAGGACTGTAACTGTAAGCGGACTCCAGTAAAAGATGAACGTAGCGATAGTAGGCGCGAGCGGCGCAGTGGGTCATGAGTTCCTGCGCGTACTCGCCGAGCAGAATTTTCCGATTGACAGTCTCCGTCTTTTCGGCTCGAAAAGAAGCGCGGGAAGTGTCATCCCCTTTAAAGGGAAGGATTACATTGTGGAGGAACTGACTCCTGAGTCGGACTTCAGCGGTGTGGACATTGCTTTCACTTCCGCAGGTGCCGGAACTTCAAAGGAGTATGCCGATGTCATTACGCGTCATGGTACTCTGATGATCGACAATTCGTCTGCATTCCGTATGGATGCCGATGTGCCTCTGGTGGTGCCGGAAGTTAATGGTGCCGACGCACTCGTTCGTCCTCGCAACATCATAGGCAATCCCAACTGCACCACTATCCAGATGGTGGTGGCTCTGAAGCCGGTCAATGACCTGTCGAAGATTCGCAAGGTGCATGTCGCCACTTATCAGGCGGCAAGTGGTGCCGGTGCGTCCGCAATGGCGGAATTGGAAAACCAGTATCGCGAACTTATAGAAGGCAAGGAGCCTACGGTTGAGAAGTTCGCATATCAGCTCGCCTTCAATGTGATTCCGCATATCGATGTCTTCCTCGACAATGACTACACCAAAGAGGAGATGAAGATGTATAATGAGACCCGGAAAATCATGCACAGCGACGAGATCGCAGTGAGCGCTACATGCGTGAGAGTACCGGTGCTGAGAGCCCATAGCGAAGCTATATGGGTTGAGACAGAGCGTCCTCTCGAAGTTGCAGAGGTGCGTAAGGCGTTTGAGAATGCCGAAGGTCTTGTGGTGCTCGACGATCCCGCCTCCAAGGGCTATCCGATGCCTCTTCATATCGCAGACAAAGATCCAGTATATGTCGGTCGTCTCCGCAAGGATATCGCGAATCCCAACGGAATAGCCTTTTGGGTGGTTGGTGACCAGATCAAGAAGGGAGCAGCCCTCAATGCTGTCCAGATTGCTCAGTGGCTGCTTGTTAACGACCCCGTTTTTGCTGACGGATACAATAGCTCCGTTTCGAAAAATTAACATTGTCGTTGCATAATTATAAAATATATTAAATGTAGGTTACAACGGCAACTTTTTACAGGTTGCCGTTGTTCTATTTTCAGAAGTAAGAAATTAGTTTCATGATGTTAGGTTAGTAAAATGTATTATGGAAAACACTAAACCGCTGCCGTCTGTGAAGATGGCAGCGGTTTCTTCATTCCTATTTTTCGAGAAAATTCATATAGATCCTGAACTTACCTAAAATGTAGGGCTGATCAGAGAATCTGACCGGCCCTACATTTTATCGAGTAGTCTAATCTTATTATTTCAAAGCGGCGATGGATGCTCGGATGGCGGCGATCTTCTCGGTGGCGTCGCTCTGTTTCTTGCGCTCGAGGGCTATTACCTGTTCGGGGGCGTTGGCTACAAAGCGCTCGTTGGAGAGTTTCTTCTCTACGCCGGCAAGGAACCCTTCGTAGCGCTTGAGTTCCTTTTCAAGTTTCGCAAGTTCTTCCTCCACGTTGATCTTGTCGGCAAGAGGAACACTGTATTCCACAGGTCCTACAAGGAACGCTACCGAAGTGGCTCCCTTTTCTGTGACCGCCGTGATATCCTTCACATTGCCCATCTTCTTCAGGATGGCGTCAAGTGATGCGTCGCGTTCCCCTTTCACTTCGAGGCTGATTTCCTCTTTGTTGGCAATCTGACGCTGCTTGCGGATGGCGCGAATGCCCGTGACAGTGTCTTTCAGCGTCTCAAACCGCGCGAGAAGTTCTTCATCTACCTCGCCGGCGGCTGGAAGTGTGGTATTCATGATGCTGTCCCCTTCCTTGCGCTCCGCAAGATGCTGCCAAAGTTCCTCCGTGATAAACGGCATGAAGGGGTGAAGCAGCTGCAGGAGCATCTCGAAGAATTTCATGGTCTCCTCATAAGTCTTGCCGTCGACCGGTGAACCGTATGCCGGCTTGATGACCTCCAGATACCAGCTCGAGAACTCGTCCCAGAACAGTTTGTAGACTGCCATGAGGGCTTCCGAGATGCGGAACTTGCCCATCAGGTCGTCTACCTCGTTCATGGTCTTGTAGAGGCGCGAGCGGAACCATTCTACCGCGATACGGGAGCTTTCGGGCTGCTCTATGCCGTTGTCTACCGTCCAGCCCTGGATAAGTCGGAAGGCATTCCAGATCTTGTTGGCGAAGTTGCGGCCCTGCTCCACAAGCGCGTCGTCATACATGATGTCGTTGCCCGCAGGCGCGGAGAGCATCAGGCCCATACGCACGCCGTCTGCTCCGAACTTGTCGATGAGCTCGAGCGGATCCGGTGAGTTGCCCAGCGACTTGCTCATCTTTCTGCCGAGTTTGTCGCGGACTATGCCCGTGAAATATACATTTCCGAAAGGCTTGTCGCCGACATACTCATATCCCGCCATTATCATGCGGGCCACCCAGAAGAAGATGATGTCCGGTCCGGTCACAAGCGTGGCGGTGGGGTAGTAGTATTTCAGCTCCTCGTTTTCGGGATCAAGTATACCGTTGAATAACGTGATCGGCCACAGCCATGAACTGAACCATGTGTCGAGAGCACCCTCGTCCTGGACCAGATCTTCGGGCTTCAGGTCGAGGCCGCTTTCCTTGCGAGCCTTCTCAAGCGCAGCTTCTGCTGTCTCGCCTACCGCGATGCGTGTCTCTCCGTCTGCCTCATAATAGTAGGCTGGTATCCTGTGGCCCCACCAGAGCTGGCGGCTTATACACCAGTCCTGGATGTTCTCAAGCCATAGACGATAGGTAGTCTTGTATTTCTCAGGAACAAACCTGATGATGTCTTCCATCACCGGCGCCAGAGATATCTCGGCGAAGTGCTTCATGTTGATAAACCACTGTAGCGACAGTCTGGGCTCTATTGCCACCTTGGTGCGCTCGGAATAGCCCACATTGTTGGTGTAGTCCTCCACCTTCTCCATGAGTCCTGCTTCCTCAAGGTCTTTTGCTATCTGCTTGCGGACCTCAAACCTGTCCATGCCGGCATATTTGCCGCCGTGCTCGTTGAGCGTGGCGTCTTCGTTGAAGATGTCGATGGTGTCGAGGTTGTGGGTCTTGCCGAGCATGTAGTCGTTCTTGTCGTGTGCCGGTGTGACCTTCAGGCATCCGGTTCCGAAATCAATCTCCACATATCGGTCTTCAATCACCGGTATCTCCCTGCCGACAAGCGGCACAATAACCTTTTTCCCCTTAAGCCATTCGTTTTTCGGGTCTTTGGGATTGATACACATGGCGGTGTCGCCCATGATTGTCTCGGGTCGAGTGGTGGCTACTACCGCATAACGTCCCTCCGGGTCACCAGCTACATAATACCGCAGATAATAAAGTTTGGAGTGCTCCTGAACGAAGTTCACCTCGTCGTCAGAGATGGCTGTCTTGTTCTTCGGGTCCCAGTTTACCATTCTCAGTCCTCTATAGATGAGCCCTTTGTCGTAAAGGTCGCAGAACACTTTCGCCACGCTTTTCGACCGTATCTCGTCCATGGTGAATGCTGTTCTGTCCCAGTCGCAGCTGGCTCCCAGTTTACGGAGCTGCTTGAGGATTATGCCACCGTGGGTATGGGTCCAGTCCCATGCGTGCTCCAGAAACTGCTCGCGTGTAAGGTCTGTTTTCTTGATGCCCTGTTCTGCAAGTTTCTGGATTACTTTCGTCTCTGTGGCGATGGCGGCATGGTCGGTGCCGGGCACCCATAGCGCGTTCTTTCCCATCATGCGTGCGCGGCGAACCAGGATGTCCTGAATTGTATTGTTGAGCATGTGCCCCATGTGCAGCACACCCGTCACGTTGGGCGGCGGTATTACAATGCAATACGGTTCTCTTTCATCGGGAGTGGAGTGGAACATCTTGTGACGCTCCCAATACTCATACCATTTGTCTTCAACCTCATGTGGGTTGTATTTGGTGGCTAATTCACTCATAGGTTATGTCGTTATTCAATTTAAAGTGCAAAATTAGAAAAAAAATTCGATAATAGAAAAACATCTATTTGAAAGACTCGCATTTATTGATTAATTTTGCAGATTATGAACATGAATAAGGTTGAAAGCACCGTCGTGGGACGGTTCGCGCCCTCTCCCTCGGGGCGTATGCATCTCGGCAATATTTATACGGCCGTCTTGTCGTGGCTGTCGGTGAAGTCTCGTGGCGGAAGATGGATTCTCCGCATCGAGGATCTTGATCCACAGCGTTCCAAGCCCGAATTCGCACGCCGTATTGAGGATGACCTGCTTTGGCTGGGTCTCCAATGGGATGAGGGTGGACTTGACGGAATAGGCACAAATGGACCGTATGTGCAAAGCCTCAGGCACCATTTCTATGAGGAGGCACTCAGCCGCCTGAAAGACACCGGGCTATGCTATCCATGCCGATGCACTCGCGCCGACATCATGGCAACCCAGGCTCCTCACGAGGCTGACGGAAGAGTATTATACAAGGGAACCTGCCGACCTTCCTCGCTCCCGGCTCCATACCGTGAGGTCTCCGGCTCCGCAGTGCGTATCGCCGTGCCGGACGAGGATATTGTCTTCACCGACAGAATAAAGGGAACGCAGACTGTGAATCTCGCTCGGCATTGCGGTGACTTCGTCTTGCGACGCGCCGACGGCGCCTGGGCATACCAGCTTGCCGTCGTGGTCGACGATGCCCTCATGGGTGTCTCCGAAGTGGTGCGCGGAGAAGACCTTCTCCTCTCTACTGCGCAGCAAATATTCCTATACCGTCTGCTCGGTTTCACTCCTCCCCGTTTCGCACATCTTCCCCTCGTATGCAATAGCCAAGGGGTAAGACTCTCAAAACGAGATGCCTCGCTGTCGATGAAGTCTCTTCGCAATACTCACACCCCGCAGCAAATCCTCGGCACCATAGCCCACATGGCCTCCCTCTCACCTGCACCGGACCCTATCTCCCTTTCCGACCTCCTCTTCTCTTATCGGCAATCACCTTTATTCTCTCAATCAGAATAATTAGTCCGATTATCTAATTAGTCTAATTAGTCCAATTAGTCTAATTCGGCTGACAAGATTTCAATTATTAGTCTCAATCTCCAAAATTTTCAGAATTTTTTTGTAACTTTGCATCTATTATGAAAGTAGGAATTCAAGGAATAGCCGGTTGTTTCCATGATATGGCGGCACGCAAATGGTTCGGACACGAGGATATACACACTGTTTCTTTCGAGTCGTTCGAGGATTTGTTTGACGCCCTTTCTGCCGACAGCGACATGATGGCGGCTGTAGCCATAGAAAACACTATAGCCGGAGCTCTTCTGCAGAATTTCGAGCTTATCAGGAAAAGCGGCCGAAAGGTGATAGGCGAATGCAAACTCAGGGTCTCCCACTCCCTGTGCGCTCTTCCCGGTTCTGATGTTTCCGACCTCGTGGAGGTCAGGTCCCATCACATGGCTCTCCTGCAGTGCAGCGGCTTTCTCTCGCGTTTTCCGCATCTCAAAAAAGTGGATGATTTCGACACCGCCGGATGTGCCAGAAAGATTGCCGAACAGAAAATGACCCGCTCGGCGGCGATAGCCCCCGCCTATGCGGCAGGTATCTATGGGCTTGAGGTGCTTCATGAGGGCATTGAGAACGACAGCCGCAATTTTACGCGTTTTATGATTGTAGGGAAGCCTGACGAGCCTGAGGCTGATGATGCCGACAAGATGTCGGTGGCTTTCACTACTCCCCACGAAAAGGGAGCTCTCTCCAAAGTGCTGACCATCCTAACATTCTACGACATCAACCTTTCGATGCTACAGTCGATGCCTGTTGTGGGGCATGAATGGGAATACCGGTTCTATGCCGACCTCACTTTCTCCGACCGCGAGCGTTGCATGCAGGCCATTTCCGCTGTCGCTCCCCTTACACTCGACTTTCGCATACTTGGAGCTTATAAGTCTGCTGACTGATGCAGCTCTTGACCTCGCTTGAGATTTTTGATTTCTAATCTTTGAAGCATTACAGTAAATACATATAATGAAAGATATAAAGCCGCTCTTCGATGATGAGAGCCTGATGAAAGAACCCATAATCATTGCCGGCCCTTGCAGCGCTGAAAGCGAGCAGCAGGTGCTCGACACTGCCAGACGACTTGCCGCGGGCGGAGTGCGTTTCTTCCGCGCCGGAATCTGGAAACCGCGTACTATGCCCGGATGTTTCGAGGGTGTGGGTATCGCCGGACTTCCATGGCTCCGGAGAGTGAAGGAGGAGACGGGTATGCTTGTAGGCACCGAGGTGGCTTCGAGCGCGCACGTCAGAACTGCCGTGGCGGGAGGAGTGGATATCCTCTGGATTGGCGCAAGAACGGCTGCAAGTCCCTTCGCCATGCAGGAGATAGCCGACACTCTCGCTGAACTGCGGTGCGACCTCCCCGTGCTGGTCAAGAACCCGGTTAATCCCGACCTTGACCTCTGGATCGGTGCCGTGACAAGGCTTTATAATGCCGGAGTGCGCAGGATTGGCGTCATCCACAGAGGGTTTAGCAGCTATGGCAAGCATGTTTACCGCAATCAGCCTATGTGGGCGATTCCCTTTGAGTTCGCCCGCCGTTTTCCCGATATCCCCGTAATCTGCGACCCGAGCCATATCACAGGAAGCCATGACCTCGTGGCGCCCCTCAGCCGACATGCCCTCGCCATGGGATTCGACGGCCTGATTATCGAGAGCCACTGCAATCCCGAATGTGCTCTGAGCGACGCAAGCCAGCAGCTCCTCCCGGAGGAACTGACATCCCTGATGAAGGAACTGATCGCCAAGAACAAGCCTGCCGGTACTCCTGAGCTTGACTCGCTGCGCGGTGAAATCGACCAGGTGGACAATGAGATTCTCGACCTTCTCGCCAAAAGAATGGAGATTTCGAAAAGAATCGGCGAATATAAGAAGCAGCACAACATGATGGTGGTGCAGCTCGGAAGACATGACAGAATCATGAAGGACCGCACGGAAAAGGGTGAAAAACTCGGTCTCCCGGCTCCTTTCATCGGTAAAATAATGAGCGCCATTCATGAGGAGAGCGTGAAACGCCAGCTCTAACCCCGGCAACCAACAATCAACAACAATATGAAAGAATCAGACGAAAACCTTACCACAGGCACCGGACTGCCGGAGAACGCTTTTCGCGAACTGGCGTCTGACGAGCAGTACACTCCTGTGATGCATCCCGCGTCTTCCCAGGCGGAAGTAACCCCTTATTCGGTGGGTATGGGATTGCTTATGGCGGTCGTGTTCTCGGCGGCCGCCGCATATCTCGGCCTCAAGGTGGGCCAGGTGTTCGAGGCGGCTATCCCTATCGCGATTATCGCTGTCGGCCTCTCAAACGCACTCGGCAAGAAGAACGCACTCGGCCAGAATGTGATTATCCAGTCTATCGGAGCCTGCTCCGGAGTGATTGTGGCGGGTGCTATCTTCACGCTCCCCGCCCTCTTCATCCTTCAGGCTAAATATCCCGATATTACCGTGCAGTTCTATCAGATCTTCCTGAGTTCTCTGCTCGGCGGCATCCTCGGAATCCTTTTCTTTATTCCTTTCCGAAAATATTTCGTGAAGGACATGCACGGCAAGTATCCTTTCCCCGAGGCTACCGCCACAACGCAAGTGCTGATTTCAAGCCAGCAGAGTGGTGCGGAGGGCAAAAGCCAGGCGAAGACTCTTGTCATCGCGTCCCTTATCGGTGGTGTCTACGATTATATTGTGGCTACTTTCGGCTGGTGGGCTGAGACGGTCACTTCTGTCGCTTCCTCTGCCGGTCAAACACTGATGGAGAAGACAAAACTTCTTCTCAGCTGCAACACCGGTGCCGCTCTCCTCGGCCTCGGATATATAGTCGGCCTCAAGTATGCGTTTGTGATTTTTGCAGGTTCTATTTTCGTATGGTGGATAGTGATTCCTTTGCTCGGAACTTATGGAGCGCCTGAGTTTCAGGCAATGACACCCGATGAGATCTTCAGCGGATATGCCCGCATGATCGGTATCGGTGGCATAGCCATGGCGGGCGTAATCGGCATCATCAAGTCGTGGGGCATCATCACCCAGGCTGTCGGGCTTGCCGGAAGGGAACTGAAAGGCAAGTCTGCCGCTGCGAAAGAGGTCCGCTGGCAGACCGATATCTCTATGAAGCATATAGTGTTCTTCATCACTATCGCCCTGGTGGCTGTGCTCCTGTTCTTCTGGTTTGGTGTTATCCATACTCTCTGGCAGGCTCTGGTGGCTTGGCTCGTAGTGGTGGTGATAGCATTCCTGTTCACGACTGTGGCGGCAAACGCCATCGCAATTGTCGGAAGCAACCCTGTGTCGGGCATGACGCTGATGACCCTCATCATCGCATCCGCTATCTTTGTGGCAATCGGTCTCAACGGTACGAGCGGTATCGTGGCGGCTATGGTTATAGGTGGCGTGGTCTGCACCGCGCTCTCTATGGCAGGCGGTTTTGTTACCGACCTGAAGATTGGATACTGGCTTGGAAGCACTCCTAAAAAACAGGAAACATGGAAATTCCTCGGAACTTTTGTGTCGGCTGCAACGGTTGGAGGCGTAATCATGGTGCTCAACCAGGTCTATGGCTTCACCGGCGACAACGCTCTGGTGGCTCCGCAGGCAAACGCAATGGCTAAGGTAATAGAGCCTCTTATGATGGGGGGTGACACTCCGTGGATTCTCTACATGGTGGGCGCCATCCTCGCCTGCATCCTCAACTGGCTCGGCGTTCCGGCTCTTGCTTTCTGCCTCGGTATGTTCATTCCCCTTTCACTCAATACACCCATGCTGGTGGGCGGAGCAGTCGCTTATTTCGTAAGCCACTCGTCTAAGGATTCCAAAATCAATGATGCCCGTCGTGACCGTGGCACACTCATCTCTTCCGGTCTTATCGCCGGTGGTGCTCTCTTCGGTGTGTTTGCAGCCCTTACAAGATTCTGCGGCTTCGAATATGAGAATCCTCTCGGATACGAGACCACTCAGATTCTCGGTTGCCTCGCATACGCCGCTCTGATTTGCTATCTTATGTGGGACAGCTGCAGAGTGAAGAAACTGAAATAACATTGATATTTCAAATATTGAAGTTCAGACAACTTCATTTCAAATATTTTCAAGGGGGAGCCGGTTGGTTCCCCTTTGTCGTTAAAGAATCATAAATTTGAACATTACCACTTTGTCAGATGTTGATTCCGATAGAGAAACTTTAAATATAAATATTATGAGTTACCTTTGCGACGACAAACTCGTCATTATAGGAGCTGCCGGTATGATAGGCAGCAATATGGCGCAGACAGCCATTATGAAGAAACTTACCCCCAATATCTGTCTATATGATCCCTACGGTCCCGGTCTGGAGGGTGTGGCGGAAGAACTCCTGCAGTGTGGTTTCGAAGGTCTGCATCTCACTTACACCACCGATGTGGCTGAGGCCCTTACGGGTGCCAAGTATATCGTGAATTCCGGTGGCGCTGCCCGCAAGGCGGGTATGACACGCGAGGATCTCCTGAAGGGCAACGCGCAGATTGCCGAGGATTTCGGCAAGAACGTGAAGAAATACTGCCCGGACGTGAAGCATATAGTGGTCATATTCAACCCTGCGGATATAACAGGACTTATCACTCTCCTTTACAGCGGACTCAAACCGGGACAGGTGTCGACTCTCGCGGCTCTCGACAGCACAAGGCTCCGCAATGAGCTCGCAAAACAGCTCGGTGAATCTCCCGACAATATCGTGAACTGCCGTACATACGGCGGTCATGGTGAGCAGATGGCTGTTTTCGCGTCTACTGCAAAGGTCAACGGAAGACCGCTCGTGGACTTCATCGGCACTGAACCGCTTACCGAAAAGGATTGGGAAGACCTCAAGCAAAGAGTGATACAGGGCGGTAAGAAAATCATCGACCTGAGGGGCAGAAGTTCCTTCCAAAGTCCTGCTTATCTTTCTATCGAGATGATAGAGGCTGCGATGGGCGGCGATATGTTCCGCTGGCCGGTCGGCACTTATGTCAACAATGACCGTTTCAGCCATATCATGATGGCTATGGAGACCACTATCGACAAAAACGGCGTCACCGTGCAGCCCGTTGCCGGAACTCCCGAAGAGGAAAAAGACCTTGAGAAGAGCTATAGGCATCTCTGCGCTCTCCGCGACGAGGTGATTTCTCTCGGCATCATGCCACCAATCTCCGAGTGGGGCAAGATAAACCCCAACCTCGCCTGACGCCTCATCCGCTCTTGGCGGATGAACAATTCGCGGTATATACACCTTATATGTAAAAAGGGTGTGTCATGACAGTCACCTGCTTCCGCATCCTGACTTTATGACACACCCTTTGAAGTTTATGATAACTTCTACAGCAACCAAGGGAGGTGGTATACTATGAAAACATTATCCTATCTGACTAATGCAGCGGTGGTTTTGCTCGCATCGCTTACGTTTTTAACCTCGGAAGCACAGAACAGCGCTCCGGCTCCAGGCTCGGGAGGTGCCTTCACTCCTGCTCCTCCCTCAGGTCCGGGAGGACCGGTCGGACCCGGTTTCGGCCCGGCTGTACCTCCTCCTATGTGGGGCACGGGAAATTCGATGATGAACGGTGGCCCCTGGGGCCCCGGCGCGTTCAGCGGCCCTTACTACAACAATGGTCCAGGTTTCAACAGCGGTGTGTCGAGAGTGGTCGCCGTGGGATATGACGCGCAGGGCGTATGGGAGACGGTCCCGATGGTGGTTCACTGGGACTGGAACGGCTTCTTCTACGATTTCACCGTGCGTGACGCATGGAATCCCTGGACTCGAATGTGGGAGACTGATCTCGGAATACCAGCGTTCCAGACAGACTACACACTACGCGGCGTGACCTACGACTATTACGTCAACCTCTCTACCGGCACATACTATTTCAATCCGTAACGGTGCTTAGTCCTTAGCGCTCATATTGAAAAATGGTCTGAAACTGAGGTTTCAGACCATTTTAACATTCCGTCTGTTGCAGAACCGCTTTAAATGTTCTAACTTTGCACAAAAATAGTTTTTTATGAAGAATTTCTTACTTAACGCTACGTAGTGGCTTGGTCAGAGGCTATGGATCTTGAGGCGGACGCGGCTTCCGTGGAGGTCAATATTGATAATTACGAGTTTGCAGCCCCGCAAAACCTGAAGGTGTCCTTTGAAGAACAGAGCAATGGAAAATATACTGTTCTCGGCAGCTGGGACGCTCCCGAGGGCGATATGACACCGGTCAATTATGTGGTATATGTCAATGGCAAGAGCATTGGTTGGATTGATGCAGGTGAAGAACTCAGCTTAGGTCAGAGCGGCCTCTATAAGGGCGTGTATACCTTTGAGGTTGAGGCGTGTTATCAGTTCCCCGAAGGCGTTTCTAAACGTATTTCGGCAAGTGTCTTCCCCGGCACTGTCCCCGCACCTGTCTCGCTTGTTCTATCCGACACGGATGGTGGTGTGAACCTTACGTGGGATATTGCAGAGGTCGAAGGCGCGAATGCCGACCACTTCAGGATATTCCGTGGCGATGAACTTCTTGCCGATGATGTTAAGGTTACTGAATACCGCGATGAGGAGGCTCCCGAAGGAACTTGCACATACAGCGTGCACGCTGTCTATGCCGATGGCGCTGTGTCGCTTCCCGCTGTCGTGGAGTATACTGCCGAGGAGGTAAAGGCTCTTTCCATTCCGGTTACGGAAAATTTCGACAACGGTCACTTGCCCGCCGGATGGCGAGTTGAGCTGCTCGATCCTTATGATAAGGTCAAGGATATGTATTCTTGGAGATTCGACAATTGGTTTGAAAATGTGCTGCCGGACGAGAGCGGTATCAACGGAGGTTTCGCGTCTGTCGACGGCTTCGCTGCCGGCATGAACAGACTCGAGAGCTATCTGCGCACTCCCTCTATCTCTCTCCCTGCCGACGAGGAGGCTTCGGTTAGGTTCACGAAATATTTCTATGAGGAAAAACCGGGACCTTCGGGACCCGCAGGCTTCATAGTTGAGGTTTCTCCGGCGGAGTTCGACTCATTTGAGACGTTGGCAGATCTTTGCGCTCTTGAAAACGGTGAGGTGTCAATTTCTCTCGCTAATTTCAAAGGACGGGACATAGTGTTGAGATGGGGCTTCATATCACGATTCTCTGGTTTCGCAGCTATTGACAACGTGCGCATTGAGAAAGGCTCTTCCGTCTCCTCCCTGCCGGTAGCCGGTGAAGTCTTCGATGTTTTCTCTCCCGACGGAAAAGCAGTGGGACTGAAGGTCGCTAAACCCTTTATGCAGACTCTCCCCGACGGCATCTACATCCTGCGCAGCGCCGACGGCTCCACCCAAAAATACTTGAAGAAATAATATCGATTCTTTCATTGAGGGGCGGCAATCCGAAGATTGCCGCCCCTCATCATCAAGAGCCCTCCGAGTTCTCGGAGTCCTCGGAGCTCTTAGAGCTCTCGGAGTTCTCCGAGTCGCGAAGCCAATTCTCAATTCTAAATTCAAATTCTCAATTCTAAATTCTCCCCTATTTCTTACAGGATTTTGAAAAAAAATGATTAATTTTGCATTTTAAATCTCAAGACAATAAATTAAAGCGCGTTGCGCTGTTTAAATATTTTCTATATGGCAAAACAGGAAGATGTCTTCAAGACGATAGTGGCTCATGCCAAAGAATATGGCTTCGTGTTTCAGTCTTCTGAAATCTACGATGGCCTGAGTGCCGTTTACGATTACGGACAAAACGGTGTCGAACTCAAAAACAATATCAAACGCTATTGGTGGGAGGCGATGACTATGCTTCACGACAATATCGTGGGTATCGACTCTGCTATCTTTATGCACCCCACAATCTGGAAGGCTTCCGGTCATGTCGACGCGTTCAATGATCCCCTGATCGACAACCGCGACTCTAAGAAACGCTATCGTGCCGATGTGCTTATTGAAGACGAAATCGCAAAGTTCGATGAAAAGATAAACAAGGAGGTGGCTAAGGCTGCCAAGAGATTCGGCGAGTCTTTCGATGAGGCGATGTTCCGTCAGACCAATCCTCGTGTGCTCGAGCACCAGAGAAAACGCGATGAGCTGCACTCTCGTTTTTCCGATGCGATGAACGCCAACGACCTCGAGGGCCTCAAGCAGATTATTCTCGACTATGAGATTGTGGATCCTATTAGCGGCACCAAAAACTGGACCGACGTGCGCCAGTTCAACCTTATGTTCAAGACCGAGATGGGCTCTACCGCCGATGGCGCTATGGATGTGTATCTGCGCCCGGAGACCGCTCAGGGTATCTTTGTCAATTATCTCAATGTCCAGAAGACCGGACGTATGCGTATCCCGTTTGGTATCGCGCAGATTGGTAAGGCTTTCCGTAACGAAATCGTTGCCCGTCAGTTCATATTCCGTATGCGGGAGTTCGAGCAGATGGAGATGCAGTTCTTCGTGCGTCCCGGCGATGAGATGAAGTGGTTTGAGTTCTGGCGCGCCACACGCCTCAAATGGCACAAGAATCTCGGTCTCGGCGATGCTAAATACCGTTACCACGACCACGAGAAACTCGCCCATTACGCTAATGCCGCCACCGACATCGAGTTTGAGATGCCGTTCGGATTCAAGGAGGTGGAGGGTATCCATTCCCGCACCAATTTCGACCTTAGCCAGCACGAGAAGTTCTCCGGCAAGAAAATTCAGTATTTCGACCCGGAATTGAACGAAAGCTATGTGCCCTACGTTATCGAGACTTCCATTGGTGTCGACCGTATGTTCCTCAGCGTCTTCTGCAGCTGCTATGAGGACCAGGACCTCGGCGGAGGCGACCGCAGGGTAGTGCTCCATTTTCCGCCCGCCCTCGCTCCCGTGAAGTGCGCCGTTCTTCCGCTGGTGAAGAAAGACGGTCTCCCCGAGAAGGCGCGCGAGATTCAGCACAAGCTGAGGTTCGACTTCACCTGTCAGGTCGATGAGAAGGACTCGATAGGAAAACGATACCGCCGTCAGGATGCTATCGGCACTCCCTACTGCATCACTGTTGACCATCAGACTCTTGAAGACAACACAGTAACTCTCCGTCATCGCGACACTATGGAGCAGGAACGCGTGAATGTCGACGACCTTGAGAAAATTCTCGCCGAGAAGGTTTCGCTCAATTCCCTTCTGAAGAAACTTCTCTGATATCGAAGTTGTTTAAATATTGTTATATACAAATCAACTTCATCAACCTTTAAAGAAAACAGTTATGAAAAAGATAATCACCCGTGTGGCTATGGCTGTTGTGGCGATTTTCGCAGCATCCACTCTGTCGAGCTGCAACTACAACTCCCTCGTGGAGCAGGAGCAGGCGGTGGACCAGGCTTGGGCGCAGGTGGAGAACCAGTATCAGCGTCGTGCCGACCTTATCCCCAATCTCGTCAACACTGTCAAGGGATATTCCGAGCATGAGAGTGAGACCTTCATCAAGGTGACGGAGGCGCGCGGCGGCTTGAGCGATGCCTACAAGGCGGCTCAGAATGTTGAGGATCCCCAGCAGAACATCCAGGCTTACGAAGAGGCTCAGTCAAGACTGAAAGGAGCTCTCGATATTTATGTCAATGCGGTGCGTGAGGCGTATCCCGACTTGAAGGCCAACCAGAATTTCATTAATCTCCAGACTCAGCTGGAGGGTACGGAAAACAGAATTTCCACCGAGCGCGAGCGTTACACCCAGGCCGTGAAGCAATACAACACCGCCATCAACAAGTTCCCGACTCTTATCTATGCAGGATGGTTCGGATTCAAGGAAAAGGAACAGTTCAAAGCTCAGGCTGGCGCCGAGAAGGCTCCTAAGGTTGAGTTCTAATATTGAAGTTTAAACAACTTCATTCTTTATCTAATTTTTATTCATGAATTTAAGAAAAATATTCGTTCTTCCGGCACTCGCCATTCTTGCGGCTTCGTCGCTCTCCTCATGTCTCGGAAACGATGACGATTCAGCCGACTATGCGGAGTGGATCGCTAAAAACGAGAAATATCTAACCGACAAGGAGGCGGAGACCGACGACTCCGGCAAGAAAGTTTATGAAAGAATTGTGCCGTCATGGTGTCCCGGCGCTTACGTGCTCGCCACCTGGCACAATGACCGGTCAAAGACCGAGGGTAATCTCGTGCCGATGGATAATTCTACTGTCGATGTAATATATGAATGTTCTTATGTCGACGGAACGATGATTGACAAGAGTTACTCCAACACTACTTATGGCGACAGCGTATACCGCTGCATGCCCAACGAGAATATCGTAGGCTTCTGGACCATGCTGACCCACATGCATGTCGGCGACTCCGTGACCTGTGTCATCCCTTCCAATGCCGGTTATGGCGCCTCCGGATCCGTGATTCCTTACTCCACGCTCATCTACCACATGAAGCTCAAGAGGATTCACGCCTACGAGACTCCGTCAAAAAAGTAGCCCATAAACTACTTATTACTAACTACAAATTACTAATTAAATAAAAATGTTTTCCTCGGTCATAAAGGGCTTGCTGACGGCTTCTGCCGTGGCACTGTCGTTCCTTGCCATGAAAGGTGAGGCCTCTTCCGTAGCTTTCAACAGTTTCAAGGTGTCTCCGGCTGTTGCAATCATGAAACCCGCGGTACCTGTCGATTCTATACTCGCAGGACGCAACGCCTTTTCTTCCGACATGATGCTCGGAGCTGTCAACACTAAGATGATGAAGGCAGGCGACGACTGGTCGGTGGTGGAGACTGATACCGCCGGAATGGTGTTTTTCCCCAAGTCGGTGGCTTCCGCTCAGATCAGAACCCTGTCCGCTGCAATGCGCCCTTCCGCTTATGTGACCGGAAAACTTCGCATGAAGTCTAATGTGGTGTCGCAGGTGAGAAACGGCTCTAATGCCATTATCACTGTCAGCAAGGCAGACTCCCTGGCTTCCTGGAACGAGATGCCGATGACTCTCCAGCCCCAGGAAACAGCCGATTTCTTCCTGACTTTCATTTCTGACCCCGACGATCCTGCTTCTCCGGAGCTTTCGCTTGAGTTTGTCCCGGACGCCGGTTTTGAGATTGTCTCTTTTGAGGTCGGCAATTCTCTGACGAAGAGATTCCTGTTCGACAATTCCGCTCTCGGAACAAGAGTGCTCAGGGTCTCGGTATCACCAGACGGCAGATATGCTATCCTTACTTACGAAACTTTCTATGGCGAGGGACGTACCCGCCGATGGTCGGAACTTCAGGAATGCGCAACAGGTAAGATTGTCAACGCAAGTCTCGCGAATTCCGCTATGTGGGCCGACAACGGATGTACCCTCTACCTGACCGTGCAGACCGATGCCACCTATTCCCTCTATTCTATGGACGCTGTCTCCCAGAAGCAGACGCTAGTGGCTTCCGACCTTTCGACCAACAGTTTCTACGTCAGCCCCGACGGCTCATATCTCCTGCTTTATAAGTATGTGGAGGGTAAGAAGGACGACGGTCCGCTGAAACGTATTCAGGAACCCGACGACCGTCTTGCAGGAAACCGCGACAGATCTTATCTCCAGAAGTATGACATCCGCACCGGAATCACCCAGCCGCTGACTTATTCCGGCAATTCTACCTATATATCCGACATATCGGCTGATTCAAAGAAAATACTTTTCCAGTCGGTCGAAAATCACCCCGACAGATTCCCGTTTTATTTCACGAGCCTCATTCAGCTTGATGTAAATACCCTCAAGACGGATACTCTGATCAGCAATTCGCCGAGTTTGAATACCGCCATGTATTCTCCCGATGCCAAGAGCATTTTCATCACCGGTTCTGCCGATGCTTTCAATGGTATCGGTAAAGACAGAAAAGACAGGAAATACAGCAATGATTTCGATATCCAGGGTTTCATTATGGATATCGATTCCCGAAGCATCCGTCCCGTGACAGTGGATTTCGACCCATCTATAGAGGATGTCGGCACATGGAACCGCAGAAACGGTCTGATTTATTTCACTGCTTCCGATGGCTTTGACTGCAATGTCTACTCCCTCGATCCGAAGACCGGCAAAATTGCACGAATTGACATTGATATGCCTTTCATCGCCAATTTCTCTGTCGGTTCCGATGAGGACAGATGGCTATATGCCGTAGGTTCCAATTTCTCCTATACCGGCAGATGTGTGGCACTGGACATGAAGAACGGAAAAATCCGGGTCGTAGATGATCCCTATCGCAAGGATTTCGCCGACACCGTGACCGGCGAGGAGTCATCGTGGACCTTCAAGTCGGTCGACGGCACCGAGATTGACTGCATGCTGGTGCTTCCTCCTGATTTCGACGCGTCGAAAAAGTATCCTATGATCGTTTACTATTACGGTGGCTGCGCTCCCACGCAGAAGACTGTAAACGTATATAATCCACATCTCTTCGCATCGCGCGGATATGTAGCGCTCGTGATGAATCCTTCAGGCACGTATGGCTACGGTCAGGATTTCGCGGCACGACATGCAAATGCCTGGGGTGACTATACCGCCGATGACATCATCTGCGGCGTGAAGGAGTTCTGCCGCACTCATCCTTATGTAGACGAGAAGAAGATTGGATGCATCGGCGCAAGCTACGGTGGCTTCATGACTCAGTATCTTCAGACTAAAACCGATATCTTCGCCGCTGCAGTGTCGCATGCCGGAATTTCCAATGTGACTTCATACTGGGGCGAGGGCAACTGGGGATATTCCTACAATGCCGCCGCCGCTCCCGAGTCTTATCCATGGAGCAATCCCGATCTCTTCACCAAGCATGGATCGCTCTTCAATGCCGACAAGATTCACACACCTCTGCTCCTGCTTCACGGAAATGCAGACACAAATGTACCGGTGGGCGAAAGCATTCAGCTTTTCAACGCTCTCCGTATACTCGGCAGAGACGTGGAGTTCATTCAGGTCGATGGGGAAAACCATTATATATCCAACTACGACAAGAGGAAGGTTTGGCAGGCTACTATAATGGCGTGGTTTGCAAAATATCTTCAGGATTCCCCCCAGTGGTGGAACAGTATGTATGGCAAGTAAGCTTTATAAAATCTTTTCAGGCAATGTAAGTCATGCGTTGTGCACGCTGCATTGTGCATTGCTGATGCTTCTGCTTCCCGGTTTTGGAGTTTCGGCTCAGAATCCGAAAAGGGAGTTTCGCGGAGCGTGGCTGCATATCATCGGGCAGTCCCAGTATCAGGACCTCCAGCGAAGAGGCTCGGAGAAGCTCAAGGAATATATCACAGACCAGATTGACCGCCTGCACAGAGCCGGGTGCAATGCCGTGATTTTTCAGGTGCGTCCTTGCGCAGACGCCGCTTACGTCAGTGATATAGAGCCATGGTCGAGCTGGATCACCGGAAAGCGTGGCAAGGCTCCCGCTCCCCTGTGGGATCCTCTTGAGTTCGCCATTGAGGAGGCTCATAAGAGAGGTATGGAGCTCCACGCGTGGCTCAACCCTTATCGCGTCACTTCCTCCCCAAAGGAGGTGCTCCCTTCCGACCATATCAGCAAACTTCATCCGGAGCGATTCTTCCGGTATGACGGCAAGGTTTTCTTCGATCCAGCATATCCGGAAAACCGAGAATATATCTGCGATGTGGTGCGCGACATTACCAAGAGATATGACATAGACGCCATCCATATCGACGACTATTTCTATCCATATCCGGTGGCGGGTAAAAGCATCCCCGACGATGCCTCATTCAAGAAGTTTGGCAGCGGTGCCAATCGTGCCGACTGGCGCCGGCATAACGTTGACATGCTCATTGAGCAGATGCATTCTGTAATCAAGGAGACGAAGCCCTGGGTAAGGTTCGGGGTGAGTCCTTTCGGAATTTGGCGCAATAAGAAGACCGACCCGAGAGGTTCAGATTCAAACGGACTCCAGAACTACGACGGACTTTATGCCGACGTGCTGCTCTGGGCAAGAAACGGCTGGGTCGACTATCTGGCGCCGCAGCTTTACTGGACGCTTGACTTCAAGGCGGCTCCGAGCAGACACCTCGCCCATTGGTGGAACGACAATTCCGAGGGTGTGGACATCTACATCGGGCAGGATGTGCAGCGAACCATGACAAATGCCGATACGAGGACCGGCGATAAAAACGAACTCGCCACAAAGGTCAGGCTCTCGCGTGACCTTCCAAACATAAAGGGTAATGTATGGTGGCACGGCTATTGGGTCACCGACAACCTGAAAGGTGTGGCTGACTCTCTTGCGTATGTCCATCAGCAGACCGTGGCGCTCCCTCCCGCATACGGCGACCCGAAGGTGGAGCCGAAACCGGTCAAACACTTGCGACTGAAGAAAAAGGACGGCAAGACCTATCTGGAATGGCAGGCGGAGAAACCCGCAGGTAAGGCGGATGACCCAGTCCGTTTCGTGGTCTATTCCTTTCTGCCCGACGAGCCTGTCGACCTGGAAAACGTGGAGGCAATCATGACTCTGACTCCTCGTGAGGAGTATCTTGTGTCGGAAGACGGGGATACGCGTGCACTGAAGGGTATGCGCTTCGCCGTCACTGCACTCGACCGCAACAACCGTGAGTCAAAACCCATGGAACTGAAGTTATGAAGGAGTTTCTCGACGAGCAGGCGGCAATGATATGCCGTCCGGAGTTTATCGCAGAGGATCCGGTGCAGTTTCCGAGGCGCTTCGAGTCGCTTCAGGATATTGAGATTGTGTCGCTCCTCGCTGCCCACATAGCATGGGGAAAGAGAAGCATGATATGCCGCGACGTGGAGCGCTTGCTGGTGCTTATGGACCACGACCCATACCGTTATGTGATGGAGGAGGGGTATCTCGACCTTGATCCGGATATGAATATACATCGCACGTTCTTCGCCCGCGACCTGCGGCACATGCTTGCGGGTCTGCGCGAGATATACCGTCGTTTCGGCAGTATCGACTCCTTCTCGGCTGCAGTGGATGCCGCTTCGGACACTGCACCGGCATGGAAACTCGTGGGGGAGATGCAGAAGGTGATTGCTGACGCCAATCCCGGTGTCGTCTCGAAAAGAGGATTCCCGGCAAATCTGAAGACTACCGCCCTCAAACGGGTAAACATGGCGCTTCGCTGGCTTGTGCGAGACGATGGTATTGTGGATATGGGTGTGTGGAAGTCCATTCCTAAGTCGAAACTTTACATTCCGCTCGATGTTCATGTGGGCAATACCGCGCGCGACCTCGGTCTCCTCTCAAGAAAGCAGGACGACAGAAAGGCGGTGGAAGAGCTTACGGTGCGTCTGCGGGAGTTCCGCCCTGACGATCCGGCATACTACGACTATGCGCTCTTCGGAATAGGTGTCACAGGAGCCGGAAAGACTCTCAGGCAGAATCCCTTCCAGGTTGGTTATTGACTGGCTTTACCGGAAAACCCATTTGCATGGAAGTCCGGTGCCGGAAAGTCTATTGCCGGAACCATTATCATTTTCCCGAAAACTTGGCGATCTTGGGAGAGAAGGCTATCGTTACGATGTGGCCTCGGCTTTTCCATGATGTCAGAATCATCTCGATGTCGCCGAGCAACGGGTCTTTTACCAGACCTTTGCCGTATTTCTCCTGTGTGGCGTGCCTCATGTCTTCGGCTATTGCGGGAAGAGCGATAATTCTGTAGTCTTCCTTCCAGTCAGCCGCTTTTCCGAGATCTGCCTTGTAGAGTGCTTCCTTGCAGGTCCATGCGAGGATATAGGCGGCTACATCCTCTGCTGTCGCCTTCTCCGGATCATCGGCAGCGGGTAGCAGTCCCTTCTCGCCGCTGTTGAGAAATTTATCCTGTATCTTCAGTACCTGGCTTCGGTCTGCAGTTTCTGCATCGATGCCCATCGCAGTGCGCGGGCATACATCCGACAGGTCTGTCTCCGGGGTCTTGGGAAGTGACGCCACCTGAAGGAAGTGTGACGTGTGGGTCACCGATATACGGCGTGCGATTCCGTCGAGCAGCGGCGCGCCACTCTCTGTATGGTCTATCTGGCGGTAGTCGCTACCGGACTCGGAGAATATCTGCATCGCAAACATCTTCCAAACTTTGGCAGACTTATTATCCGCCCCATATATAGTCTCGACCTCCACTCCGCAAGGAGCCGTCTCTCTCTCATATATAAAATCTTCCATCATTCAATATTGATCTTTCAATCCAATCTCCCTCTCTCAGAGTTCTCCGAGTCTTCAGAGTTCTCAGAGCCCTCAGAGTTCTCCGAATTTCCTCCGAGTCGCGAAGCCAATTATGAATTATGAATTAAGCATTAATCTTAGAAACCCGTATCTTAGTAATCCGGTGTTTCTCAATCTGCATGATGAGGAACCTGAAAGGCCCGCGCTGCAGCGATTCCTTGTTTTCAGGGAAGTCCCCCTTTATCTCCAGCATTAGTCCGGCAAGTGTCTCGGCATCTCCGATGTCGCCAAGCGCCTCCTCTTCTGTGTCGGTCACTCTGCAGAAATCTCCGATAGGTATCTTCGCGTCGAAAATATAAGTGTCTTGCGACAGTTTGCGGTAGAGGTCCGTGTTGTCGTCATACTCGTCGTTGATTTCTCCGACTATCTCTTCTATCACGTCTTCAAGTGTCACGATGCCCTGGGTGTCGCCATATTCGTCAATCACTATGGCTATGTGCATCTTCTTGGTGCGGAAGTCTTCCAGCAGGTCGTTGAGCGATCGGGATTCCGGCACGAAGTAAGCGTCGCGTATCAGAGCCTGCCATCTGAATTTCGGATCGGTGGTGCCGATGTGGGGCAGAAGGTCTTTGGAGTAGATTATTCCCTTGATGGTGTCTTGCGACCGGTCGTAGACCGGAATCCGGCTGAAGCCGGACTTCACTATCACATCGATCACCTCCGAGAATTCCGAGTGATACTCGATGTCGGTGACATCGACCCGCGAGATCATTATCTCGCTCGCCTCCTTGTCGCCAAAAGTAAGTATGCCTTCAAGCATCTCCTTGTCCTCTCCTTCCTGAAGGTCGGAGATTTCAAGCGCTTTTTCCAGTTCGTCGGTGGTCAGGTTTTCCTGTTTCTTTGCCACAACCTTGTTGATGATGACGGATGACTTCACCAGAAGTGACGAAAGGGGGGTGAAGATCTTCGAGAAAAGCCCGATGCCGGGAGCCGCCCATAGTGCCCATTTAAGGCTTCTGCCTCGCGCCACAAGTTTCGGAAATATCTCTCCGAAGAGCAGCAGAAGGAAGGTCAGCAACACGGTCTGAAGAAGGAATCCCACGATGTCGGAGTGGAACTTGACAGCCTGGTTGATGGCGAAGGTCAGTAGCACTACCATCGTGATGTTCACAAGGTTGTTAGCTATCAATATCGTGGCAAGCAGTTTCTCGGGATTCTTGATTAGGGCAAGCGCTTTTGATGCATTGCCCGACTCGTCTTCTTTGAGCGCGTCGATATCCGGCTGCTTAAGACCGAAATACGATATCTCGCTGCCCGATACGAACGCCGACAGGCATAGGCAGATGAGTGCTATGCATACGATGATAATCCACGAAGTCCAGTTCTGGGGTTCCGTAAAAGTGATGGCGCTTGTCGTTTGCTGGCAAAGCGCCCAAATACTATGTGCAGGTAAAGGGTCAGTATCCAATTTTTTTATTCCGTTGGTTATATCTGCAAAATTACTAATTTTTACTCACACAACCAAAAATCTCGTCATTTTCCTCCTCTTAAATCCCATTTTTAATTCCATTCCCATCCTTTTTGCCCACCTCTGCAATATCCCCCTCTTCTCCTCGTTAATTTTTTAGTGTCTCTCCAGAATCTAAATTCTAAATACTAAATTCTCAATTTTCAATTCTAAAATATGAAATCTGAATTTTTCGGCCTAAGCGACGCTGAAGTGGCGGAAAGCAGAAGGCTAAACGGCATAAACATACTGACTCCACCCGAAAAGATTCCCCTATGGAAACAGTTCCTCGTAAAATTCCGTGACCCGCTTATCATAATTCTTATGATTGCCGGCATTCTGTCGGTAGGGATTTCATGTTATGAATATTGGGGGCTGAATCTCGGCGCTGGTGTCTTTTTCGAGCCAGTCGGCATCTTCATCGCAATCTTCCTTGCCACGGGGCTCGCATTCCTGTTCGAACTGAAGGCTGAGAGAGAGTTTGCTGTCCTCAACCAGGTAAACGATGACGAGCCGGTCCAGGTTATCCGTAACGGAAATGCCATGCAGATTGCAAGAAAAGACGTCGTAGTGGGCGATATTGTGATTCTAAACACAGGCGAGGAAGTGCCTGCCGACGGGGAACTGCTTGAGACGGTGCTTCTTAATATCGACGAGTCATCCCTGACCGGCGAACCGATTTGCCATAAGTCCGCAGACCACGCCGATTTCGACAGCGACGCCACTTTCCCCACAAACCATGCCTTGCGCGGAACCAAGATTATGGAGGGTCATGGATTGATGCGTGTGTTTGCCGTCGGTGACAGAACGGAAAACGGAAAGGTGTTCGAGGCTGCGAGAATAGACGATAGTGTCAGGACGCCGCTCAATGAGCAACTTGACGGGCTCGGCAAACTGATTACAAAAGTGGCATACTGCTTCGCGGCGGCGATCATAGCGGGGCGCATACTGATGTATTTCATCAATATGCCTTCATTCGACCTTGTTCCCTTCCTTGCGTATCTGCTCCAGACTCTCATGATAGCGGTCACACTTGTGGTGGTGTCGGTGCCGGAAGGTCTTCCCATGGCGGTGACGCTTTCGCTCGCCTACTCGATGCGGAGGATGCTACACACCAACAATCTCGTGCGTAAGCTTCATGCCTGCGAGACCATGGGAGCGACTACCGTAATCTGTACCGACAAGACCGGCACGTTGACGCAAAACCGTATGCAGGTGGCTGACACCGTCTTTTATGGCAATCCTTCCAAAGATATTGTGGAGGAGGGAATTGCCGTGAATTCTACTGCAAGGCTCGACCTGTCTGGTGGCAAAACGGAGGTGCTCGGCAATCCCACCGAGGGTGCGCTTCTGCTCTGGCTGTGCGGGAGGGGAGTGGATTATGAGAATGTCAGGAACGAGGCGGGCGTTGTCGCTGAACTTCCGTTTTCCACCGAGCGGAAATATATGGCGACTGTTGTCAAGTCAGCTTCCGGAAAGAAGATTGTCTATGTGAAGGGGGCTCCGGAGATTGTTTTCGGGCTGTGCCGCAACACTCCGGGTGTGACCTCCGGGCAGGTAGAGAAACAGCTTCTTGATTATCAGGGTCAGGCGATGCGCACTCTCGGATTCGCGTATCAGGAACTCTTTGACGGCGAGATAGCGATAGAAAACGATAGGGTAGTGGCTCCAAACCTTACGTTCATGGGCATTGCTGCCATCTCTGATCCGGTGCGTCCCGATGTGCCGGCTGCCGTGAAGGAGGTTATGGATGCGGGAATCGAGATAAAGGTGGTGACCGGCGACACTCCCGGCACCGCCAAAGAGATAGGTCGCCAGATCGGATTATGGAATGACAGCGACGATGGCGATGATAATATCATTACAGGTCCTGAGTTTGCTGAAATCCCCGACGACCGAATCAGGGAAAGGGTTGCGGACCTCAAGATTATTGCCAGGGCGCGTCCGATGGACAAGAAACGGCTCGTGGAGGCTCTGCAGTCGCGCAATGAGGTGGTGGCGGTAACCGGTGACGGAACAAACGACGCCCCGGCACTGAAGGCGGCTCATGTCGGCCTCTCGATGGGCGACGGCACGTCTGTGGCGAAGGAGGCTTCGGACATCACCATCATCGACAACTCCTTCACCTCTATCGGCAGGGCGGTTATGTGGGGACGCTCTCTATACCAGAATATCCAGCGGTTCATCCTCTTCCAACTCACCGTGAATGTGGCGGCAAGCCTCATAGTGCTATTCGGTTCTTTTATGGGCATGCAGTCACCGCTTACCGTAACACAGATGCTGTGGGTAAATCTCATCATGGACACTTTCGCGGCGATGGCTCTTGCCTCTCTGCCCCCTTCGGAATCAGTTATGAAAGATAAACCGCGCTCGAGGAATGCTTTCATCATCAACCGATCGATGTGGAAGTCAATAGTAGGCGTTGGCGGCATATTCTTCCTTTTCCTTCTCGGACTTCTCTATTACTTCGAGCATACCGACATCATGAGCCTAACACAGATCGGGAAAGTCAGCATGGGTGCCAACACCGGACTCAGCGACTATGAGCTATCCCTCTTCTTCACCATCTTCGTCTTCCTGCAGTTCTGGAACATGTTCAACGCCCGCGCCTTCGAAACCGGTCGCTCGGCGTTCCACCTGAAGAATTGCGGAGGCTTCGTGCTCATAGCCCTCTGTATCCTCTTCGGCCAGATCCTGATAGTGACCATAGGCGGCGACTTCTTCAACGTAGAGCCTCTCAAGCCCCTTGACTGGCTAATCATCATAGCCGGCACCTCCCCAGTCCTCCTCCTCGGCGAACTCCTCCGCCACCTCCACCAAAAGAAATGACCGGCGATTTATTACATTTGCTTAAACTCCTTATATCTCTTTTATACCAAGATTTTTGAAGTATTCAAAAGTTTGGTTATAATATTCAGGTAGGCGTGTTGGATCTTCGGGGAATCCTTCTGGTGTAGTTTTATTATTGCCCTCCGGAACACATATTACCATTCCTTGACGAGCGCGGGTTAGAAGCACTCGATAGGCATTTAACATGTATTTCTGAGATTCAATATTCTTCTCGGCAATCCATTGAGTCTTACCGTTAAATTTCCAGAATGTCCATAATCCATTATCATAACGCATATCTGCATCCCAAAGCACACATGCAAAATCAACTTCCAAGCCTTGAACTTGTATTTCTGTAGCTGCTTCCTCAAGGAAATTTGAAGATCTTACGTCCGTTTTATCCTCGAGAAACCAATGGACTGCATTCTCTTCACTCTGAGGTAAGACATGTACAGCCAATGGCTTAAAACGGGCAGAAACTTTCGAAATAAGTATTCCGGTTTGTTGGGAGCCTCGTGCTTGTTGTCTAAGCCACTGACGAGCTTTGTCCATGCTACGCGTTAACACTACTGGGTAGCCATGGTTAACGACATTCTTATATAAATCAGTTGCATCCTGATTAAACGATAATAAAGAATGCACGAATCCCGATAGTCTTTCAGCTCTAAATGAACGTAGGCTTACTCCAAGATGTAATTTATCAGAATAAACAACATTTGGGTTGCACTCAAGCAGCTGATTTACTTTTCCTTCAGCATATTCAGGTTCACTTAGTTTATCGGATATATAAACTTTCCAGTGTGGGAAATTATTATTGAGAGCATTAATCCATTCTGATATTCCTGCTTCTCCTGTATTTATTTCTTGGCCACCCCCAATAAGACATACGATTGTAGCCCAATCTTCTCGCTGGTCTAAAGACCAAATCAGAAAAGCTGCCTCAGACATAGGGAAATTTGCAACTTTAAGCTTATTCCCGTATGTGCCTCCTCGTTTAAGATAATCAGCTATACGTTTATGAGTCCATGCTCGTTGTGCTTCATCAAATATTGCAACATGCTCAACTTCTCCATATCCGCTTTGTTGAAGTTTTACAGCTTTTTCCGGATCAATCTCAAGCTTGCCGTCTACTACCGGATTTTTTATCTTTGCGAGCATATTATCCCTATAGCGGTGGATAATTTGAATGAATTTGCTCACTTCACGGCGAGAATCTGTAAGTTTTTTGTTTTCTTTACGTTCTTTTGATTTTTTGTAATTATCGCGTGCAAGAGCTTCTGTTAAGACCGCAACAAGAGGACCATTACCGGACAAGTATACCGCTCCATCGTCCTCATTGAAAGTACCGTCTTCTTGATATGATTGTTTGACGGCAACATCAAGTCCGACCAATGTTTTACCGGCTCCGGGAACACCGGTTACGAAGCATATACATTTTTCGCGATTTCTCTTGGCATTGTTGATTACTTCAAGGATATACGCGATAGTGGCATCCGTTGTTACTTTGTCTGCTTCATGTCTGGTTATATCTTCTACTGAATGATTTTCATATAATGACCGAGCTGCTTCAATTATTGTTGGAGTTGGAGTATATGGACTAATAATCCAATCCTTTATTGAGCCGGGTGTATACGCTTTCGCATGTCGCAGAGTTTCTTTGATAAGATTCGGCAATCCACCAGCTCCAGTAATAAGAGGATTAAATATTGAGTCATTATAGACTGATGGAATAAAAGAATTTAATGTTGATCTATGTTTGGTTGGTATTAGAATGGGTACTATAATTCTGTCGTGGCTATAAAGATGAAAATTCTTTAAGTCAAGAGCATAGTCCATTACTTGTTCTACGTCGGATTGTAAGGCATCCTTCTGGCCAACTTTAAATTCAAGGCAGAATATTATTCCTCTTAATAACAAAACGACATCGATACGTTTACCTAAACGAGGTATATCATACTCAAATATTATTTCTGATTCTTCATCTTTCCATGGCAAAAGGGTTTCCTGTAAAAGTCGTATTTCTCCAAACCATGCTTCGTCGGTAGTTGTCAATGCTTGACCATGATAAGAATCATGAAGATGTCCTAAAATTGAATACGGATCGTCTTCAATAAACGATTTGAAATCAGATTTGAACAAGCATCTATTTGTCTTATTTGTAGCCATAATAATTTTGTTATATTGAACTTACAAATTTACATAATTTTTTTAGATTTTACATTGAAGTTGTTTCAAATTATTTCCTTATCTCGCTCAGGCGATACTTGTATCAATATCCTCTCAGTTCGGCCGATGATAGAACGCAACTGTTCCCTGAATAACGTCAGCGATCTTCCGGGCTTCTCGAGTTTATCGCGATTCTCGAGTTTCTCCATTACCTCGATATTCCCGAAGTGCCCGGCAGATCGAGCGGTCGGGTACCGTTGCAATTTGGATAGTCGCTGCAGCCCCAGAATTCGCGGCCCTGCTGTTGGCCTTTCTTCTGAGTTCGTTTGAACATGGGTTTCCCGCATTTGGGACAGGTCGGGGCTCCACTTTCTCTTGCTTCTGTCTTGCGGGCTCCCAGTCGCTCGGTGGTCATGGATTGCCTCACGATCGGAATTCCCGACAGCCCAAACATTGCCGTTTCTACGTAGCAGAAAATTGAAAATGTCGCCTTGAAGCTCGTCAAAACTTGCTCTTGCCACATCGAGCAGACGCATCTCCGTCTCTACGGAAGTAGAATGTCGTGCCGAGCCTTCGGCAATATTGGCAATACCGCATCTTGCAGCCATCACCATCTGGTCGTAAAGACGACGTCCCGGATCCATTCGGTAATCAACAAAGCGGTCGCAGAAATCCTGTGTCGCAAGTTGAATCACATTCGCTAAAATCCATGAACTCAGCCAATGATTAATTCATAACCAGACCTCCAGTCGCGATGCCGAGACAATGCATAATTCATATTCCATAATGCATAATTGGGCTCAACTCGGTGGTTTTCGCGCATCGATGTGTGGAGGGTGCGACCTCCGGGCGCGACACCGAAGCTATCCATAATGAATAATGCATGTTAAGTATTCTCGGAATATATATTGACATGCAGATGCTCTTTATTCCGGTTTCGTTATGAATTTCTTGAAGTCGTCATATTGCGCGTATATGTCTGGAATCACATACTGGTCTTTGTCGATTGCGCCGAGACCGCGCTCAAGATCTTTGATGACATCTTTGCAATCTCCGGCAATGGCCTTGTTTACACAATCGGTTGCGAATATGTCTTTGATTTCGGGTATCAGTTCTTTTGCGTTTATGTCAATCAGATAGGACATCAGGGAGCCGGCGAAAGAGCCGTCGCAAGCTTTCTGAACAGGTAGGTTGGAAACCATGCTGTTTAGAAGGCGCCGGAATACAGCAATAATCTCCTCGCGTCTTTCAGGTTGATTGAAAACAATCATCGCCAAAGCTTTAGGAGCGTTGGAACGGAGATATGAATCCAATCCCGGCTGGTTCAGATAGTATTCGATTGCTGGTATCTTATCTTTGCCGCATGCATATAGTGCCGGATGGATGAGTTCCTGAGCCAGGTCGCCAAGATGATATTCGGCAAAATCGCCGGTCTGACGCATAATCTCAAGGACTGCATCAAGACCTTTGTCGCTTTGAAGTTGGGCGAGTAGTATGAGCGAGTGCATTATGGCGCTGTTGTCCCAGCTTTCGGTCGTGTCATCGTTGATGCCCTTGTATGTTTTGCCGATGGAATAGAGTATGATATTGCTTATGTCTTGTGCGGCCTCGTCTTTAGGAAGTGCGAGAATCCGGTCTATGACTTCGTGGGACAGACAACTGTATGTAATTGTCAGGCGAAAGAAGCTCGTCGGCTATGAACTGATTCGTGACGGATAGCGTCTGAGGATAGTCAGGGTATTGGTATGTGTATTTTTCATCTGGACATCGATATGATTCCTCCTTCATTTTGAGAATACCCTCAAATGCTCTTTTTAAGTCATTTATTGTAATTTTGGATAAATGGGAACCTTCGTTATCGTCTTCGTATTAGTCTTCATCTTCATCTTCATCATAGTTCTCTTCCTCGACCGGTTCTCCGTATGGCATGATAAATTCAAAATCATCGCCAAGATTTTTCTTTAGAATATGATAGTATGGCATTTCCTTTCTGTCGGGATTGACTATAAGTAAATGTTTCCCGTCTTTGCCGAAATCATATTCAATCAGAGGTATATCGTCTGTGTCTTCCTCCAGTATATATCCGGCAGGGTCAAAATCTTTTGCAGGCTTGATGCCACCTTCCTCTGCGAATGCAATTGCTCCGTAGATGATGTTGTGGGCTTCGTTGTAACTGATTTCTTCAAGTCCCATTCCTTTCTTACAGTTGTCCAGGTACTCTTCAAAAACAGAGGGAGTCATATTTTCGTAGTAGCCGGCATCCTTTACTCCAAGGCAGAACGTATCGACAAGAAAGGTAGCCATAACCAGATTGCCGCTTGGACGCACTCGCGTGACTATGACATGTGCCATGCCGGATTCCTGCCAGTTGGGAGGAGCGATGTAGCATTTTCCAATGGGTAGAGTTCGCGCTTTTTCGCGCATGAATCGATGTGGTGAGAGAGCGGGCTGCTGTTGCCCTTTGCCTTTATTCTTGGATTTTTTCTTTGCCATGATAAGGAGTTATGTTGTCATTAAAACAAATTTGAAAGAGAGATAGATTACCGGGGTACAAATAAGTAGAAACAACTTCATTGCCTAAAAATAGGTTTTGACGGCGAAAAGGAATTGGTCAATGAAGATGCGCTTGAAGGTGGCTATATTGTTCTGTTCGTAAAACATCAGCATCGCCTTTTTGTAGTCGATAGAATCGACGGTACGGAACGAAATGGGGCAGTAACTGTTGGCGATTAGGATACCGTTGCTCACGATTCTGGAGGTGCGCTTGTTGCCGTCGGTGAATGCCTGAATGTAGCTGAGTAAAACAAGAGCAAGCAGGGCTTTCTCGAAGATATTGCTCTTTCCGTTGATGAGCTGAACTGTATCTTCAAGTGCTTCGCGTATCTGGAATTCATTGTCGAGCGGAGTGTAGTTTGTCCCGGTTATGCCGACGCGACGATGACGTATGTTTTTCTCAACGCCTAACTCTTTTGTAAGCAACGCATGAATCTCCTCAATACGGGCTACAGTCAGATTCTTAAGATAGTCCGGCACATCAAGAATAAAGTCGAGCGCATCCTTATGGTTGAGGAGCATCACAGCTTCTTCTTTTGTCTTGCCGCTTGCCGTCTGTTTCTCTTTCAGCAATCTCTCGGTCTCCAGCAAGGAATATGTGTTGCCCTCTATTTGGGATGATTTCCAGGAAAGGTCAATGCCCAGCCGCTCCATCTCTTTTCGGTATTCCAAATCTGACATATCCGACAGATGCTGACGAAAGAGTCCCTGAGCGTCATCCAGCTGCTGTAACTCTTCATGGGTGAATAAATCCACTTTCGGAAGAATTTCATTGATAAGCTTAAAATTGAATGTCTCCTGCACGATACGTTCATCCACATCCTTGTCGAAGTATGTGTCGAGATTCAGCTCCATAGTAACATGAGCTTGCGGAGTGAGCCTATAGCGCGTAGCCGGCCCTCGACCGACAACCTCTATGTGGCCTTTGGAGACGCCATCGGCGATCATACGCATAAGAGTCCTGTCGCTAATCTCCTTGGATAAGGAGGGGAGAATATCCGCCCGCTTTGAGAGCGGTTTATAGTGTAAGAACTGTAGTATTTCGATTTCTGTTGTCATATCAATATCGTTAACCGCGACAAATTTAGTAAAAATTCTTGAATAATCGCGACAGGTTGTCGTGATTTCTTGCTTAATTTTGGGGTCTTTGGCGCGATTTTATTAATACGGTGTTATACCAAGCCTGACGAACGACTCCTAATTATCATAATTACAGAATTGTCTACTCAAGCCATTTATCGAATCGGGGGGCGAACATGTCGATGTCGCGCTGGGGCAGTCCGAGTCTGCGGGCTTCTGTGCGCCATGATTTCATGGCGTTTTTTACCTCGGTGATAATGCCCTTGGCTTTCTCCGCTGAAAGCATATAATCTCCGGCGGATGCCAATAGGATATTGAGGTCTGATTCGCTTGTGGCGCGATTGATAAGCAAGCTCTGATTATCGGCGAGGGTCGGGTTAATGTCGTATGCTGGTATAATTCTGCAAATCCTCGCTGAGAAAAACATCGCCATATTTGGCAAGCCATTCTTTATCATACGAAAATCCGTATGTGTCGCTGCCACGCACCGAGTCACAGGAAAGCTCGCCAATCAGCAGAGGTGTTTCCAGCCAATCAAAATCGGCATAAACAAAAATAGAGGTCATAGGTCAGAGTTATGAGTTACGAGGTGATTGCTTGTTCTTCATCGTTTTGATAGATGAAGTCAATATTTTAAGGAGTTCATCACAATCTTTAATCATGGAGTCGGCTTCATCACAACCTAAGTATGATGATTCCTTCAATAACTCTATCCAATATATTGTTTCGCCAGCCTCCTTGCGTGAGATATATAATTTAGCAATGAAATCAGCATTGCTTTGCGCAAAGAACGCTTCAGCGACATTGGCGCCTATACTTGTCCCGCTACGCAAGACTTGTTTTGACATGACATATTCTTTCTTCTGCTCACAAAGATAATTATACATCTTAATTATCCTGAGAGCAAAAGCTTTACTCTTGGTTTTCAACGCACTCTCTTTCATTTTCTAACTTAAAAACTTAGTAATCCGTCACTCTGACTTATGACTTACTTAGTCCCTCGTCACTCTGACCTATGACTTCATATAATGCTGCAAAGATAGTAAAAATATTTATTATATGATATGTTGAGCTGTGAACAATCGCCGATTTTGATCCAATTCGTGTATGTCTAATGCTTGATTTTTGGATTGATGGAGAGCAGTTGTCGGATAAATTCATCCTGACGCACTGGCGAGATGATAAGCGGGATAGAGCTTTTCAGAATCTTCCGGTCAGTGAAAGTGGTTGCCAAGCGGTGAGTCAGCGAGGTCGCCGGAGATGATAACACGCTCTTTGTCGGTTTGATTTCTTTAATCTTGTCAATCGGGTAGGCGGTCGGGATAAAGAATGTGTACACCACGAGCTTATCCCCGTCAATGCGGTAATATATACTGAGAAATGTTACCATGACAAACGCCAACATCACAAGACAGATAATCGTCGGCCATATCCCGTCATCCATGAAACAAGGCGTAACACAACAAACCGCAACCAGCCCCAAGATGAACCATGTAGAGCCATCCCATCGAGAGTTATACCTTGTGCCTCCGAACTTTTCCATAATGATTTTGTGTTACTATACCGATAATGTTATTGTTTGACTTGTTTGTTCAGCGCATCGACAATCTTGGATTCCTCTCCATATCCGACCGTTGAAAGGCGCAATAATTGCAGTCCGTATAATTCAAGGATTTTGTCTTTCATACGGTCTCTTTGAAATTGTTCTGTCATTTCATTATGGTAACTATAGCCGTCTGTTTCAATCGCAAGAAGAGGTTCTTTTGTGACTCGGTTGATAATCAAAAAGTCAATATGCGTTGCTGGATGCAGTGCGTAGCTTCTCTCCCGTGCTGATAATCCCTGTGTATCATTTATAAGATATCGCATAGGGTAATGACAAAGAGCTTTGATGTGGGACAGATGAGGATAATTTACTCGTATATTTTCAATTAAATCAAATGTCAAATTCTCTGAATCGTATTCAGATACGGGTTTGTTATCGTTATTGTAAGCATGAATTTGAGAAAAAAGATAATCGAAGATTGAACGCAGTTTACTCTTGATAACAATCCCTTGCTGATATTTAATATAATTGATTAAATCATGTATATTGCCGTTGAGATCCTGTGGATTGCCGGAAACTACAAGGCAAAATTTGTTTTTTGCCCGAGATACTGCAACATTCAGAAGATTGGCATTATCAACAAATTCGGTAATCAAATCATCTGTAATGCTCATTATGATGGTCTCTTTTTCCCGCCCTTGATATTTATGTACTGTAGCGACCTCTATTTCGGGAATCTGAGAGCGAAATTGATTTACCTGACTATTATATGGGGCGATAATGCCAGTCTCCTCGAAATTGTCAAGCAACGGCTTCAACTCAATTTTTACAGCGTCAATTTCACGTTGGTTATAATGTCCTCTGCAATGTTGTCCGGGAGCAGTCGTGAGGACTAACAGATGTTTCTCGACATCGTTCCGCTTTGTCATGATGAGCAGATTCCCGCCATAAAACTTCTGATTGCAAAAGTTGATTATGTCGGGATGACAACGATAATGTTCACGAAGCAGTGTCTCCGGAACATTAGGAATTGTCGCTAATACAGAACTTAAGAAACTGTGATTGGAGGCATCGTATGATTCGGGGATATTTGTTGATTTCCTAATCTCTTCCAATTTTACTCTATCATCTTCGGTAATAACATTCGGTAGTTGCATAGTATCTCCAACAATGACAGCATTCCGTGCGCATGTAAGAGCCAGCAGACCTGTTTCAACGGAAACCTGTGAAGCCTCGTCCATAATAACATAGTCAAAAAGGGTGTCACTATTGAAGCAGGTCCTGGACGAGAATGTGGTACTAAGAATAATCGGATAATCGGCTAATACAGATTCCCCATTGTCGAATAAATCCTTAACAGAATCTATGATTGGCCGTTCCTTCTTATATCGTTGGGATAAAGACGCTTTAAGGACTGTCATTGAACTTTCAGTCAGGGACTTCATTAAGGCCTCGGCATTAAGTTGAGATAAATGTGTCTCTAAATCATCAATCTCAGATTTGAGTTCATGGACTCTACGGATATAGAACATCCAGTCAAGCAGTGATATAATCCGGGGAATTGATTCTGTTGTCAATTCGTCCTTTATGTCAAATAATAATCTAAGGCGTAATTCAAGACTGAATTTACTCAAAAGACATTTGAGCCGTAACAAAAAATCTTTTGAGTCATGCTGATATTTTATTGAGAAGTTCTTTATCAATACTTCGGTTATTTTTTGAGAGTTTGTTAACGGCTCCGAGGAGCCAAGTGTTTAGAGGTTGTTTAAAAACGATTGTTAACGGAAGTGAGTTTGCGTAGGGTAATCACAACCGCCGCGACCATGAGCATTTCGTTGG